>CAWHCT010000001.1:0-44693 GCA_963827785.1 uncultured Flavobacteriaceae bacterium
AGCAATTATTATTGTTTTGAAATAAAAAAAGCATATGATTTTTGTCATATGCTCTTCATATTTAAACCAAGTCTTTTTTTATCTAAATCCGAAGGTCAGACCAACAGTAGCACTGTCAAATTCTGCCAGAGTATAATCAAAATTCAATCTGAAAAAGCCTAATTTTAAATTGGCCCCAACTGTAGTCCTCATTCCTGAAACATCGGACTTTATCGCGAAAGGATCGACAATCTCCTCAGAAAACAACAACCCGTCAGATACTCTATAAGTTCCTAAAAGGTCTGTTGATGTTTTTCCCTTCAAATATCCTATTGAGCCATAGAAATTAATGATTTTTAAATTTGTACCTACAATAAGCTGGTACAACATAGTGTTGACCTCAGTCTTAATTTGCTGGTTTTCCCCATCAACTATGTTGGTATTTGTAAAATCGTAGCTTGCATCCAAATGCGTGTAAGCTATTAATGCCGAAACAGATACAGGAAGTATTTTATCGGCCGGCAGCCAGGAGGTGATTTCCTGTTGTATGCCTATTCCGTAAAGTCCCAGATCGACATCTTCAGTATCAATCTTTGGAAAGAATCTCCCTTTTAGCTGCATTCCTTTGAAAGGTGAAAAACTACCCTGTAAAAATGCGGTTGGAATTAGATTGACATCAGCCGATCCTATTCCTGTTGGTAATACCAGGTCAAATTCCTGATCTCCAAAAATTGGATCATCATAGGTTATTATAACTGTTACTTCCGGATCATTATGACCTAAAGATGTCGCTACTAATTTGCTGGGGCTATCATCCGGAAACCTAATATTCTCGTATTCCGAAACGTTTAGATCAAAGGATTTCTTTTCGTCTTTAATAAAAGATACATTTCCAATAAAAGATATTTCAAATCCAAATCTTTTTTAATGATTTGGCATTGCTAAACCAGCCATTATTTATGCGAAAGCAACTCCTTCTGATGCCGGACTTATATAATCGGTTGTAAAATGTTCTGCATCTTGAATACCTGCAGCTAACATTTCATTGATGTTTTCCTGGGCAGAAACACCAATTGTTACAATAATAAAAGACAATTTAATAATTAAATTTTTCATAGTAGTTTGGGTTCGATTGTAGACAAATTTAAAAAATTATAAGTAATAACGCAATTTATCGGAAATATTATACATTTTAACGATATTTTTTTAACTAAAATTTGATCCTAAAACTCAAATTTGGTGTTAATTTCAACGAATTATTGTCAATTTTAATGGCCTTATTTGTATCGTTAGAATCGACCTGATAATAACGACTAATGACATTAATTTGATTGGTTATATTCCTAATTCCAACATTAATAGCAGAGCTGACAAATTCTGATAATTTGAATTTGTAACTCATGGACACGTCTAGCCTCATAAAATCATCTAAATTTTCACCATTAGGCGTATCATAATTTACAAAGAAGTTATTTCCTGATTGAACAGTTTCGTTGCCTTCCACGGGTTTGGTATACGGTTGCCCTGATCGATAGATTCCTCCTATAGATAAACTCAAATTTTCTAGAATATCATAATTAAATGCCAACGAAAAAGAATGTCTAATATCCAGATTATTTGGGAATTTTGATGGCATAAAGGATTCAAATTCATAGTTATTAATGCTGAATGCATAACTTGCCCATGCACTAAAATTGTTTGCCGTTTTGTTGGCTAAAAACTCTACACCCTTTGAAGTATAGTTCCCGGAAGCACTTAAATATTGAAAATTATTATAAAATCCCTGATTAGAAGCTGTAATGCCTTCCACTTTTTTATAATATCCTGTTAAATCAACATTTAAGTTATTTCTATTAAAATCAATACCAAATGATCCTTGTTTACTGGTAGAAATAGGTATATTTTCTTCATTTGCCAAGATCCATCGTCTGTTTTCAACACCTAGGAAATCATTTTGAAAATCAACTATCTGTGTTGCAGATTGGTTTTTAAACTCACCTTCTAATTTTATAGCAAGATTATTTGAAAGTTTGTATCTTAAATTCAATCTTGGTTCTATAATAAACTTTTTAAATTTCTGAAAATAATTCAATCTTGCTCCTGCTCTTAAATACGTCTTTCCTTTTTGATATTCTACTTCAGAATAAAAGGCGTGGTTTAACAATACATCTTTCTTGGTTTTACTATATGAAGGAGCACTTACTACTGTTTCATTTAAAATACCAGTTTCATTGAATTCATAACCATTTAATAAAATTAATTTATCACTGATGGAGTAAAAAGTATTGAGCTTGATACCTGTTTCCAAAACTTCATTTGCCTGAGTTAAATGTTGGTCGGTTTCAACTCTGTAATCATCTGAATCTACATTATATCTCGAATAATTTCCAATTAAATTAGTTCGTAATTTATTATTCCACTTTGCTTCCCAATGACCAGCAAAACCAAGATTTTCCTGTGATAAATTACTGCTTTTAGATTCGGTGGTAGAATCGCTGTTTATTATACTTTCTAAATAATCTAAATTATTATTTATCGCAATGACGTTTGCTCTAAATTTTTGATTTTCAGTCAGATCAAACAAAAGTTTTGCTGTATAATCGTAAAACATGAAATTAGAATCTGTTTGACTATTTTCAACATCCTCATTTGTTCTAATTTCACTATCCTGAAAACTTCTCTCAAAATAGTTGTCATATGTTAGCGTATTAAATAGATCTGTGAAAGATCGACGTCCTGAAACATGAATCTCCAAATTTTTATTCAAAGGTATCTCCAAAAAAGCATCAGCATTAATAAGATTAAATCCTGCACCTCCTGAAAATTTTCCCAAAAGTTTATTTTTGGTAAACATGTTAATAGTACCGGAAACACCATCGCTATAAGCGCTACTTGTCCCATTTTTTGAAACAATTACTTTGTTTGTTAAATTTGGATTATATGCTGAAATCAGACCGAAAAAATGCCCGGAATGATACATTTTAATATCATCCCATAGCATTAAATTCTGATCATTTGTTCCTCCTCGTATATTTATATTGGCAATACTTTCATTAACACTTTCTACTCCCGGCAATGCCTGAATAGATTGTAAAATATCCGGTTCAATAAGTCCGGGCAAAATTCCAAACTCCTGTGTATTTAAAACTATACTTCCATCTAAAGTTTTTTGTAGACCTGTCGTTAAAAATTTAGTGATCACAACCTGATTTAATTCTTCATTATCACTTATCATAACAATTTTTTTGCAAATATTATTTGCTGAGAAGAATTCTTTAGCATTCAGTTCTAAGCTTTTATATCCAAGATAAGATATAGCAACTGTTTCATCAATTGGAACATCATTAATTCTAAATTCACCAAGATCATTACTAATAGCTCCCTTTTTTGTATTCTTTAATAGAATATTAGCCCCAAAAAGAGAATCACCATTTTCATCTGAAAGAAGGGTACCACAAATTGAAATGGTCTTTCCAAGTTCAGATACCGTTATGTAACGTTCATCAATTGATTTAAAATTAAGAAGTGTCTTGGAGTTGAGATAAGATATTATTTCGGACAAGTTTGAATACTCTTTTGGCTCTTCAATGGATATCTTTGATATTTCTTCAGAAGAATATGAGAATTTTACACTAAACCTCTCTTCAACTTTTGTTAAAATATCTGTAATGGGAATTTTACCTGTTCCATTTTGACTAAAACAATAACTTGAAATTAATAATAGCAGTATAACTATCCATTTATTGTTCTCCATATTTATAAAAAGTAATGTTCTTCTCCTCAATTTTAAAACTTAATTTTAGAGGTATTGTAACAGATTCTAAGGCCGTATTTAAATTTTTATGAGTAAAGGTTCCTGTAAATAATTGAGATAGATCTATATCGGTGGCTTTTATTTTTATATCATATTGTATTTCTAATTCAGCAATTACTTGTGACAATGGTACTTTTACAAAACCAGATTCGGCCTCTAACCAGGAAGGAGATTTTGCTATGAATTCGTCGACCATCTCTATTTTATCATCAATAACCCTAAAGGTTTTCCCCTTGGTTAATTTGACTTCTTCTCTGCCATAACTAACCGCTACTATGCCTTCATAGCATTGTACCTCAAAATAATCATCCCGCTCTTTTACATTAAACTGCGTTCCTAAAACCTGTACATTGCCCATTTCAGTATGTACAGTAAATTTCTGCCCTTTGCTGACCTTGAAAAAAGCTTCTCCATCCAATTGCAACAGTCTTTCAGTCTTCCAATTCTTTTTGTTATAACTCAGTTTTGAAGCTGCATTTAAAACCACTTCAGAATTATCTGGTAAAGTCAAAATTTCTGTTTCGGCCAATTTAGTTTCAAAAGATTTGCTGTTATTAAAAAACAAAAAATACGATGCTCCCAACATAATGACAACCATTGCAGCAATTCGGTAAAACGTTTTAAGTTGCAGGTTTATTACCTTAGGTTCTTTTTTACCTAATTCCTTATTTTTAAACACTTCCCATGATCGATTTGCATCAACTTTAGGTGCTTCAAACTGGGTGGCATAATGAGCTATTTTTTCCAGAGTTTTAGAGTCTTCCGATCTTTTTAGATCTTCGATTTCCTTTTCCGAAAGCTCATTATTCAACCATTTTAATATTTTTTGTTCGTCTTTCATTTTATAATTACTTCAATCTTAAGACAATTAACTATCATTTTACCCTACCTTATATGTTATCTATTCTATCTCGTAAATATTTTAAAGCTCCCGACATCCTTTTTTCAACTGCTTTTTGCGATATATTTAATAACTCTGCTATTTCTCTATATTTCTTGCCTTCAATTCTGTTTAACAGGAAAACCTCTCGTTGAGCATCTGATAAATTTGAAATGGCTTTTTGTAATTTTTTCTTGAATTCTTCTTCTTCTAATAAATATTCAGGACTATTATTATCACGATCCAAATATGGAACCGCTTTGGCATATTCCATTACCACTTTATTATGTTTAATAATATTAAGAAATAGATTATTTACCGTAGTGAATAAATAGGTCTTCGCTTTATTAAAATCAATTTTAGAACAGTTTTCCCAAATCTTGGCAAATGCATCTTGCACTAAATCCAGTGCTTTTTCACTATCTCCACATTTGTAATAAGCAAAATTACTTGCTGACTGAAGATTTTTTAAATAAAAATCCTTGAAATATGATTCTTCACAAAGCTCATTGCTATTACTTTTCATTCTATATCCAGGTCTTATTAATGCTATACAAATTATAAATTTTTTACAAAAGTAGGGTAAAATTCTTTTAAGGTGTCCTATTGATATAAACCCCAAAACTAGAAATTATGAAAACAAAAAGAATTATACGGTTAGTAGAAATAGCATTAACACTTAGTTTGATGATCATCCTATCGGTATCTATATATCTTATAATTCAAATTATTTAAAAAAAAAGTAGGGTAAACTTAAAAGTAGTTGTCTTACTAGTACAATGGCGAAAAAATCGCTATGAAAAATTAAAACTTTAACAAAAAAGAAAAATTAAATTTGTAAACATTTAAAATTATGAAAAATTTAAAATTTATTGCCGCAGTCTTATTAACAACCGTTTTAACGTTTTCATCTTGTCAAGATGAATTAGATAACGAAAACGGACAGAACCCGAACACAAATTCTGCAGATTCACAAACTGCAAGTAATTTAGAACGATCGTCTATGTACGACGGATCTTTTGATGATTTTTTAGATGGAATATCATGTTCATCAATACTTTTACCTGTTGTTGCAACAGTTAATGGAAACCAGATTTCAATTATCAGTCAGTCTGATTACCAACAAGTTGTTGATATTTTGAGTGAATTCAATACAGATGATGATACAATAGTATTTCAATTCCCACTATCTGTAAGATTGAGTAATTACACCGAAGTATTGGTCTCAACTCAAGGCGAATATGATGCTTTAATTGATGCTTGTGAACAAGCAGAAGCTACAGCTCAGGATGCTATATCATGCATTGATTTTAATTTCCCAATCACCATTTTAACATATAGTTTAAACTTAGATCAAACTGGAAGTGTAGTACTTGAATCCAATCAGCAATTGTATGCGTATATAAATAACTTTGGTAACGATGAATTGTTCGCTGTAAATTATCCAATAACTGCTGAGCTATCAGATAGTACAACAATAACAATTACCAGTGATTTGGAATTACAATCAAGTATTAATGACTGTATTGATGAAGAGCAAGCGATGGACGATGCAGAAAATGAAGCTGATAATTTAGAAAGTATACTAGTAGATGGATTATTTAGAATAGAATCCTTTGTTAATTCTGGTGTTGATACTGCTAATAATTATGCAGATTACACAATAGATTTTGCAAATGATTTAACTGTTGTAGCTGAGAATACAGTTGATGCGACAGCCGAAGATGTACAAGGAACATATGAGGTAACATCACAAATGGAAGTGTTTTTAAGCCTGACATTTACAGGAAATGCAACTTTCAGTTTATTGAATAATAGCTGGGAAGTAACAAGTTTTTCTAGTTCTGCTGTAAGTTTACGAAGTACAACAAATGCCGGATTAACACTTGTATTATCTCAGATATAATAAAAATTTAAGGTTGATTAGTTAATTTGGTTTTATGAAACTGCTGCCTGAATTGGGCAGCAGTTTATTTATCAAAAATTTAAAATATGAAAAAAATAATAGTAGTCTTTATTAGTTTAACAATTTTTTGGTCCTGTTCACTTGACGACTCAAATAATACTGGTACTAATGGAAACAATAATGGACCAGATATTAGTGCCAATCAATTGCAAACCGGAGTTTCTTCAAATGATTTATTGAGTGATGACACATTTACCAGTATAATTATTGAACTAGTTTATGTAGAAGGTTTCGCTCCAACTCAAACCACGATTGATAATTTTGTGTCTTTTTTAGATGACAGAATTTTCAAACCAGATGGCATAACAGTTGAAACAAGGCCAATTGAAATAGCTGAAAGCTCCCCATATACAATTGAAGAAATTGTATCAATTGAAGAGTTCAATAGAACAAAGTACAATACAGAACACCAAATTGCAGTCTGGGCCTTTTTTGCTGATGGTGAATCAGCTAGTAATTCCGGTTCAGGAGTTATTTTAGGTACTGCTTATAGAAACACTTCGTTTGTAATTTATGAAGAAACTATTCACGATTTAAGCAATAGTGCTTTTGAACCTAACAGAAGTGTTTTAGAAACAACGGTTATTAATCACGAATTTGGACATATTTTAGGACTAACAAACCTGGGAACACAGCTACAAAGTGAGCATGAGGATACTACTCATCCAAAACATTGTAATGCAGAGGACTGCTTAATGTACTGGTCGGCAGAATCAGGATCTGGTATAGATAATCTGGTTGGATTAAGTTCTGCTCCAACTCTAGATTCACTATGCATTGCAGATCTGCAAGCTAATGGAGGTAAATAATGGTTAACAACTGAGTAATTCTGAATTAAACTTAACAAAAACAATTTATTATGAAAAAACAATTTTTAACAATTGTCTTGATTTTTAGTGCCCTAATACAAGGCAATTCACAAAATGATGCCAACACAAAAAAATCTGTTGGAGGGCTGAAAGCTGGATATAATTTAGCCGCTGTTAGTTTTGATGGCGATTCAGAAACAGGTCAAAGACATGGGTTTCACATAGGTTTTTATGGAGAATCATTTATAAATGAAAGCTTAGCTGTACAAGTTGAATTGTTGTACTCTCAACAGGGTTATGAATTAAAGGATAATGGTGGAACATTTACACAAAAACTTAATTATATAAATCTACCATTAATGTTTAAAGCATATCCAAGTGAGAATTTATTTTTAGAACTAGGACCACAAATTGGTTTGGCAATTTCACACAAAGAATCTTACGATGCTGGATTCAATGTATTTGACACCTCTCAGGAATTTGATCCTAACAGTTTTGATTATGGTGTAAATTTTGGAGGCGGATTTAAAATTGACCCTAATATTTCTCTTGGAGTTAGGTACCATTTAGGATTGGGAGATGTCTATGATGAAGGCAAACCTCAAAACAGGGTTTGGCAATTTTCAATAGGATTTGATTTTTAATAATGCGTACTAACAATAACCAAAAAGGCTAGTTTCAAAATATTAAACTAGCCTTTTTTTTCTGAATTTCTTTCCCATTTAAAATATTTAAAAAAATCGATTTAAGGTAGGGTAAAATACTTTTTAGTTGTCTTATTAATGAGAGTTCACAATTAGTAATTATTATTAAAATTAAAAACCATGAAAATATTAAACACAACAGCATTAGTTTTAACCTTAAGTTTTTCATTTGTTTTACAAGCTCAAGATTCTGTAGCATCAAATGAAACCAAAGTCGATAAAAAATCGTACTACAAACAAAGAGCATTGGAAGACGCCAAATACGAGCAACAATTTACTGCCGAATCCAAAGAGGACGAAGAAGCTTTTTGGGAAGATCAAAAAGCGTATGAAAAAAGTCTAAAACAAAAGGATAGAAAAGCACACAGAGCTTATATGCAAGGTAAGAAAGATGCTTACGCAGAACATTATACTCACTGTAATCACCACTGCCATCATAGCGATTATTATTACAATCATGCCTCATTTTATTACTACGGTTATCATGGTTATTACTATGACAGACCACAAAGAAGCAGATCAATAAGAACAAATGTGAACTTAGGAACTCCAAGAGTTAGAGTAGGTCTTGGTTTGTAGAAACCTTCATATTTATTTAAATTAGTCTAAAATTATTACAAAAAATGCCGCTATATAGCGGCATTTTTCATAACGATAATATTATCTCCTAAAAAATTGATAAAGTCAATAAAATTGGTTTGTGTTTAAAATGAATTTATTACATAGTTGAAGATAAGATGGTATTCCCTAGAGATTCATATTAAGACCAAAAATGAGATTCGTGTAATTTCCAAAAGTTAACATCGTATTAATCGAGAAATCATAAATTCTGTAATCTATTCCCAGATCTGCCTTAAAATTAGTTTTGCTTTCATTTATTGTTCCAAGAGCTTGGTTTAAAGTATTTAAAACTAAGTCTCCTTGGCCTCCTACTTGATAGTCAAATTTACTTGAAGTGATTCCAATGGCAGATGAAAAAGTGAACTTCTTGATTTGTTTTGAAGCAATTAAATTGAACATAAGTGATTCACCATCCACTACAACGGAGTTTAATGTCCCGATTGGCAAATTTACTGCTGTAAATGTATCACTTACAGAATAAAAAGAATAGGTTAACAATCCAGATAAATTAAAAGAAGTCTCTCTTATTGAAGGAAACCATTGAGACAAATTATGTTGTATTCCGAAACCTAATATTTGGTAGTATGTTTTATTGATCTTTATTTTTGGCGAAAACCTGCCTATAAATGATGTACCTTTCCAAAGTCCAATACTGGCCTGCATTTGTGCATGCTTAACATAAGTTTCATTGATCCCCTCAGGCGAATCAAACTCAAATGTTTCATCCCCAATTGAACCTTCAATAACCACATAATTGTCCTTACCTAAGGCAGTTGGTATAATTGCAGTAGTTGCATCTCCTTGAATTGATAGATTTTTAAGATTCACCTCTTCTAAAAGGAAGTTTTTAGACTTATTAGGGACAAAAAGCAAATTCCCTTGAAGGGAAATCTCTAGCTCCCAAAGACCTTTCTTCTTAGCGCTTGTATACCAACCCCCTGATGACTGATAGGCTGATGCCTCAGCCGCTGGAGAAACGTACCTATCGGCCAAAAAAACCAAGTCGGAAGCAATATCACTTACATCATCAAATTGCGCAAATGATATTGCTGAATAAAAAATAAGAAAATATTTTATTCTATGCATCTATATTTGCATATACCGCATTTTTCTCTATAAATTCTCTTCTTGGTGGAACATCATCTCCCATTAGCATAGAGAATATCCTGTCTGCTTCTGAGCCATTATCAATATGCACTTGTCTTAGGGTCCTAAATTCCGGATTCATAGTTGTATCCCAAAGTTGTTCTGCATTCATTTCACCAAGACCTTTATATCGTTGAATTTTAGTTCCGTCACCGAAACTCTCTACAATTGCAGTCGCGTTCATTTTCTGATCCAAGCATATTGTTTTTTAGCTCCTTTTTTAACTAAATATAATGGTGGAGTTGCAATATAAATATGTCCATTTTCAATCAATTCCTTCATATATCTAAAAAAGAAGGTCAGAATTAATGTTTCAATATGACTACCATCAATATCGGCATCACACATGATAACGACTTTATGATATCTCAATTTTGAAAGGTTTAAGGCTTTACTATCTTCTTCAGTTCCAATTGTAACTCCAAGCGCTGTAAAGATATTCTTGATCTCTTCATTCTCGAAAACCTTATGAACCATTGCTTTTTCAACATTCAGAATTTTTCCTCTTAATGGTAAAATAGCCTGAAATGCTCTGTCTCGACCTTGTTTTGCTGTTCCACCTGCTGAATCTCCCTCTACAAGAAATACTTCACATTTTGCAGGATCTTCTTCTGAACAATCACTTAATTTACCTGGCAAACCACCAATACTCATGACCGTTTTACGCTGAACCATTTCACGAGCCTTTTGAGCCGCATGTCTGGCTTGAGCTGCAAGCATTACCTTTTGAACTATGATCTTAGCATCATCCGGATGTTCCTCAAGATAATCGGTTAGCATTTCTGAAACGGCTTGACTCACAGAAGCAGATACTTCTCTGTTACCCAGTTTTGTTTTAGTTTGTCCTTCAAATTGTGGTTCCTGAACTTTTACAGAAATTATAGCTGTAAGTCCTTCACGAAAATCATCACCGGCAATTTCAAATTTAAGTTTATCCAGCATTCCAGATTCATCAGCATACTTTTTTAAGGTATTTGTTAATCCACGTCTGAAACCCGTTAAATGTGTTCCTCCTTCATGTGTGTTGATATTATTTACATAGGAATGCAAATTTTCAGCATAAGAGGTGTTATAGATCATGGCTACTTCAACAGGAACTCCATTTTTTTCACCTTCAAAAGCAATAACATCTTTCATTAAAGGCTCACGATTTCCATCAAGAAACTGAACAAATTCTTTAAGCCCTTCTTCTGAATAAAATCTTTCTCCCTCAAATTCACCATCTTCCTTTTTGTGTCGTTTATCAATTAAGATCATCTCAATACCTTTATTCAGAAACGCTAGTTCTCGCAATCTACTGGCAAGGGTATCATAATTATACTCCAAAGTTAGAGTAAATATTGTATGAATCTGGAGTAAATGTAACTGTAGTCCCCCTTTTATCTGATTTCACCTATTGATTTTACGGGATATAATGGTTTACCACTTTCATATTCCTGCTCCCAGATCTTACCATCTCTAAAAACTGTTGCTTTTAAATGTTGTGAAAGTGCATTGACACAACTTACACCAACACCATGCAAACCACCAGATACTTTATAGGAATCTTTATCGAATTTTCCACCTGCACCAATCTTAGTCATTACAACTTCCAAAGCAGAGACTCCTTCTTTTTTATGCAGATCTACTGGAATACCACGTCCATTATCTTCAGTGGTAACTGAATTATCCTCATTTATTATTACAGTAATCTTATCACAATGACCGGCTAATGCTTCATCAATGGAGTTATCTATTACTTCATATACCAAATGATGTAGTCCTCGAGTACCTACATCTCCAATATACATTGATGGACGCATTCTTACATGCTCCATTCCTTCCAGTGCTTGAATATTTTCTGCTGAATACTGATCTTTCCTTATTTCGTCACTCATAGATCTTATCTATTTTTTTTTGCTTTTATTTCATAAAAAAATGACACAAAAAGTATCATTTCCTAATACAATCAAATATACGAAATTGACAGGTGAAATTTGCTCATTTTAAGATCTTAAAAGGATATTTATCAACAATTGTTAATTTCCTGAAAGTGTCTTAAAATGGCTAAAAAAGGTCTTAAACGAGATCTTGAACTGTTTTTGTCATTTTGAAATTTGCATAAAACAACAAAATCTCGCTAACGCGAGATTTTGAAGTCTTATAATCAAAAATATACTATAATGATAAGATTTTGCTCTTCAGCCGAATAAATTCAACCTTCAAAATGTGTCTTTAATTAATACGCATCATCATGTACATTTGCTACTGCTCTTCCTGAAGGATCGTTCATGTTTTTAAATGCCTCATCCCATTCCAGGGCAATTTTTGTGCTGCAGGCCACAGAAGCCTCCTGAGGAACACTTAAAGCAGCAGCATCACTAGGAAAATGCTCTTCAAAAATTGAACGATAATAAAACTCTTCCTTATTTTGAGGGGTTTGTATTGGAAATCTGAAATGAGCGTTAGCAATTTGTTCATCGCTTACTTCTAATGCAACAACCTCCTTAAGAGTATCAATCCAACTATAACCAACTCCATCACTAAACTGTTCTTTTTGTCTCCAGGCAACACTTTTAGGCAGCATATCCTCAAATGCTTTTCGTACCACCCATTTTTCCATACGCTCACCATTGATCATTTTATCCTGAGGATTAATTCGCATAGCGACATCCATAAATTCCTTATCTAAAAATGGGACACGCCCTTCAATTCCCCAGGCTGCCAAACTTTTATTAGCCCTCAAGCAATCATACATATGAAGTTTGCTTAGTTTTCTAACCGTTTCTTCATGGAACTCTTTAGCATTTGGTGCTTTATGAAAATATAAATAGCCTCCAAACAACTCATCTGCTCCCTCTCCTGAAAGGACCATTTTTATTCCCATGGACTTAATTACCCTTGCCATTAAGTACATAGGAGTGCTTGCTCTTATTGTTGTGATATCATAAGTTTCAAGGTTGTAAATTACATCTCTTATCGCATCCAGACCTTCCTGGATTGTGAATTTAATTTCATGATGAACTGTTCCTATGTGATCAGCTACAAGTTTTGCCGCAGCCAAATCGGGTGAACCTTCTAATCCAACTGAAAATGAATGTAATTGTGGCCACCATGCAGCTTGGGTATCATCAGATTCCACACGCATTTCAGCATATTTTTTGGCGATGGCTGAGGTTACGGAAGAGTCTAATCCTCCCGAAAGTAAAACTCCATATGGAACATCACTCATCAATTGCCTGTGAACTGCTGCTTCCAACGAATCTTTTATGGCTTTTATACTCGTTTCGTTATCTTTTACCGCATCATATTCAGTCCAATCACGTTTGTACCATTTTACAAATTCACCATCCTTACTTGACAGATAGTGCCCCGGAGGAAACAATTCTATCTTGGTACAAAATCCTTCTAAAGCTTTCAATTCCGAAGCAACATAAAAAGTCCCATGCTTATCCCACCCGATGTATAATGGGATAATTCCCATATGATCTCTGGCTACAAAATATTCGTCTTTCTCAGCATCATAAATTGCAAATCCAAAGATACCGTTCATGTCATCAATAAAATTTACTCCCTTTTTCTGATATAGGGCCAAAATTATCTCACAATCACTTTCAGTCTGAAAGTTATAAGTGCCTTTAAATTGTTTTCTTAATTCTCTATGATTATAAATTTCACCATTGGCTGCCAATATTAATTTTTTGTCCTCACTGAATAAGGGCTGCTTACCTGAGGCCGGATCTACAATAGCTAACCTCTCGTGGGCCAAAATAGCCTTGTCATCACTGTATATTCCACTCCAATCCGGACCACGATGACGGATCTTTTTAGACATTTCTAAAACCTGAGGTCTTAATTCATCCGATTTCTGCTTAAGATCAAAAGCACATACTATTCCACACATAACCTTTTATTATTTTATTTAGTGAAGCAAAAATGTAAATATGATATCAGATTAGAAACACATATTATTATAATGCTTACAGTTTATAACTAATAATTATTTATTGATATTAATTTGAAATATGTTTTATCGATAAAGTGACATAAGGTTAAAAACTAAAATCCTAAGGAATATTTAGATACTTATGTGTTTGAAGTGAAACTTTCCATTTCGGATTATTCATAACATAATCCACAATTTCGGGAATGACCTTTTCTCTCTTGCTCCATTCCGGTTGGAGATATAAAATACAATCTTTATTAACTTTTGCCGCTTGTTCTTCAGCAAACCTGAAATCATCCTTATTATAAACGATTACCTTAAGCTCATTAGCCTTATTGTATATTTCCTGTTTAGGCAATTTCTGTTTTTTGGGTGACAGGCAGATCCAGTCCCAGGTTCCTGTTAATTTATATGCACCTGAGGTTTCAATGTGGACTTGTATCCCTTCTGATTTTAATTGCGAAGTCAATTCCGTCATGTCCCAGGTAAGAGGCTCTCCTCCTGTTACTACAACCGTTTTACTATATTTTTTTGCTTCATCTACTATTTTTTGGGTCTCTGTTGGAGGATGCAATTCTGCATTCCAGCTTTCCTTTACATCACACCAATGACATCCAACATCGCAGCCACCTATTCTAACAAAATAAGCTGCCGTTCCTTTATGATAACCTTCTCCCTGAATGGTATAAAAAGCCTCCATTAAAGGCAGCTGCAACCCTTTTTTAACTAATTCCAAATCATCTTTTTTCATAAGCTGCAAAGATAACCAAATGACAATTGAATATTGTTTAATCATAACAATTTTTGATTTACACTTTATTGTCTATTTTTACGGAATATTTCAAATAAAGATGGGTAGAAAAGAAGATTTTTTTAAGGTTATATCGGAAGGCAATACAACCAAAGGTGATTTTATAACATTGGGCTCGGCCATATTAGATGGTGAAACCCTGACCAATGCATTTGTAAATGTTCCATTAAAGACAATGAACAGGCATGGATTGATTGCCGGAGCAACAGGAACGGGAAAAACAAAAACCTTACAGGTTCTTGCAGAAAACCTAAGTGAAAAAGGAGTTCCGGTTTTACTCATGGATATTAAAGGTGACCTCAGTGGATTGGCCCAGCCAAGTCCTGGACACCCAAAAATTGATGAACGAATGGAGAAAATAGGTTTGCCTTTTGAAGCCAAGGGATTTCCGGTTGAAATCATGTCTTTATCTGAACAAGATGGTGTGAGGTTAAGAGCTACGGTCATTGAATTTGGACCGGTATTATTGTCCCGAATTTTAGATCTGTCTGATGCTCAGTCCGGAGTTGTCTCTGTAATCTTTAAATATTGTGATGACAATAAACTACCTCTTTTAGACCTAAAGGATTTTAAAAAGATACTTCAATATTGCACACAGGAAGGAAAAGAAGAATTTGAATCAGCCTATGGAAGAATTTCTACTGCTTCAACAGGTGCTATTTTAAGGAAAGTAGTCGAAATCGAGCAACAAGGAGGTGAATTGTTTTTTGGTGAAAAAAGTTTTGATGTCGAAGATCTGGTTAGGACTACTCGTGATGGAAAGGGCTATATAAACATAATCAGGTTAACCGATATACAAGACAAACCAAAACTATTCTCTACCTTCATGCTGAGTTTATTAGCAGAAATCTATGAAACCTTTCCTGAGCAAGGAGATTCAGGTAAGCCAGAATTGATAATTTTTATTGATGAAGCACATTTGATATTTAACGAGGCTTCTAAAGCACTTTTAAATCAAATTGAAAGTATCGTAAAATTGATCCGTAGTAAAGGAATTGGACTATACTTTGTGACTCAAAATCCAACCGATGTACCAGAGGCAGTATTAAGTCAGTTAGGACTAAAAATTCAGCATGCTTTAAGAGCCTTTACAGCCAAGGACAGAAAAGCAATCAAACTAACAGCTCAAAACTATCCGGATACTGATTTTTATGATACCGCCGAAGTATTAACCTCTCTAGGAATTGGGGAGGCATTAGTATCGGCATTAGATGAAAAAGGCAGGCCGACTCCTTTGGCGGCAACAATGATGAGAGCACCAATGAGCCGAATGGATGTCTTAACACCAACCGAATTGCAAACGCTTTTAGATGAGTCCAAATTGGTTCTAAAATACAATGACACCATAGATAGGGAGAGTGCGTATGAAATGCTGAATAAAAAAATTGAAAAGGCAGAATTGGTTAAAGCTAAAGAAGACGCAAAAGAAGCCAAAGAAAAAGAACGAAAAACCACTTCAAGATCAACGACCAGAAGAAGTACCAGGCAGAATCCTATTGTGAAAGTCTTGACCAGCGCCACATTCATAAGAAGTGTTTTTGGTATTCTTAAAAAGGTAATGTAATTAAGTTAGAAGCTTGAATTCGGACGATAGAAGTGCTTATTCAAGCTCCAAAAAAAATAAATTATAAAAATTTCCATCTAAATGGAAATAAAAAAAGAAACGTATCAATGAAGAACATATTTTTTGCCCTAATAATCATCCTTTTCATAACTTCATGTAAAAAAGAAAAAGACCATTTTTTAGTTGAAAAACATAATATTGGTTTCTTAACAGATTCTACTCAGGTAAAAGATCTTAAATCCGTTTTTCAGAATGATTCCATAGTGAAATTTGTTGGTGGAGATGAATTTACAGGAAACATCAACAATATTGATATTTATGATAAAGCCGGCAACCATTTGTTGGCCCTAACACCTAATGAAGCGCTTGATTCGACTGCTGTTATTGATAATATCCGAATCATGGATTCACGCTATAAAACAGTTAAGAACATATCTAATTTAAGTACATTTAAAGATATTCAAAAAGCTTATAAGATCAATAGGATCGATAATTTGATAAACTCAATTAATGTCAATGTTAACGAGATCAATGCTTATTTTACTATTGATAAAAAAGAATTACCGGCCAATTTAAGATTTGACATGAAACTAACAATTGAAGCTTCTCAAATACCAGACGATGCAAAGATCAAATACTTTATGGTTAATTGGAATTAATTTCATAGTTTCCATAATATGAATCCATTTATAGCCAAATTACTTATCGACATTGCTCGAAATAAAATAAAATCGAAGCAACCTAATTCTCCTGTAACCAAAAAGCAAATTGAACCGGTTGTCAAGAATCTTCATGTTGAGTTAACACACGCTTTAAAAGAATACATTTTTATTGTAATAGGTGTTTTTTCTGCGGGCTTTGGTTTAAAAGGTTTTTTATTGCCTAATAGATTTATCGATGGAGGTGCCACAGGTATTTCACTGTTACTTGAAAATATAACTAATATTAATTTAGGTTATTTATTGATTTTGGTGAATTTACCTTTTTTGATCCTCGGGGCCAGAACTTTTAATTACAAATTTGCCATAAAAAGTATGATTGCCATCACTTTTTTGGCCATTGTAGTTCATTTTGTAGAATATCCTACAATAACTGAAGATAAATTATTGATAGCTGTTTTTGGGGGATTCTTTTTAGGACTGGGTATTGGCATGGCCATGCGAGGTGGCAGTGTTATTGACGGAACAGAAATATTAGCCATTTTTTTAAGTAGAAAATTTTCGATTACAGTTGGAGATGTCCTTCTGATTATTAATATTATCATTTTTTCGTTTGGGGCATACATACTTTCCATAGAAACAGCACTTTATGCGATTTTGACATATCTGGCAGCAGGAAAAACAGTAGACTTTGTTGTCGATGGAGTTGAAGAATATGTTGGTGTTACGATAATTTCAGAAAAGCATGATGAATTGCAAATTATGATCGTAGATAAATTGAGAAGAGCTTGTACTATTTATGCCGGAAAAGGCGGATTTGGCACTAGTGGAAAAAGTTATGAAAAAGACATAATTTATACGGTAGTTACAAGATTAGAATTAGCCAGATTAAATACTGAGATCGACAAAATTGATAAGAAAGCTTTTATAATTATGGGGCTTGTAAAAGATCTTAGAGGAGGCATGATAAAAAAGAAACCTCTTAAATAATACATGAAGAATTATACTATTCAAAAATCGCCTTTTATTGTTCCAACACAAGATGGAAAATTGATTGAAGAACATTTTGGGTTAACAAGTGACGGCAATAACCATATAAGTATTGCTCATATGATTGCTCCATCGGGATGGAGTGAACCTTTTCAAACGCCGGAATTTGATGAATACACCTACATAATCAAAGGCAAAAAGCAATTCATTATAGACGATAAAATTATTGTCTTGGATGCAGGTCAGTCTATCAAAATCAATAAAAATACCAGAGTTCAATATTCCAATCCCTTTACCGAACCTTGTGAATACATTGCAATTTGTTTACCTGCTTTCTCTATAGATTCTGTAAACAGAGAGGATCAATGAAAGAATTTTTAAACAAGACCGTACCAAAAACGGTAGGTGCATTATTAAATGCATCAAGCATTATTTCATCAAATTATGCTGCAGCAAAAGCCTTATCCTTATTTGCTACTCCAAGAAAAGGATTAGTTAATAAGTACCAGCAAAATTTTTTAAATACTTCCAAAAAGGTCAAGCTTTCATATAATGAGTATTCAATTATGACCTACCATTGGCCGGGAAATAACGAAACAATATTGTTATCTCATGGGTGGGAAAGCAATGCATCCAGATGGAAAAAACTCATTGAATTGTTAAAAGAAGAAAACTACAATATTATTGCTTTGGATGCACCAGCACATGGAAATTCTGATAGCAAAACTTTCAATGCAATTTTGTATTCAAAATTCATTAATGTTGTCTCAAAGCATTTTAATCCAGAAATAATGATCGGTCATTCTGTTGGAGGTATGGCATCTGTATTTTACCAGAATAAATATCAGTCAAAAAATCTGAAAAAAATGGTTTTATTGGGAGCGCCTTCAGAATTTAAGACAATTCTAAAGAGTTATACGGATCTTTTAAATTATAATGAAAAAGTAGTAAGGTCCTTAGACAAATTAATTGAAGATACCTTTGGAAGGCCTCCAAGCGAATTTTCCACAGCAAAATTTGCACAATCTTTAAATGGGGTTGCAGGTTTGATCATTCATGACAAAAAAGATAAAATTATTCCTTTTAGAGATGCTGAATTAATACATTCTAATTTTAAAGACAGCAAATTAATAAGCACAACCGGATTTGGTCATTCTCTAAATAATCCGGAGGTTTATAATCATATTGTAGAGTTTATAAATAGCAGCAAATAATCCCTATGGATAAAACAAATGAATTTAGACATAATGGATGGTTAAGAGTAATAGCCATTATTATCCCTTATTTTGTAATAGTTGGTGTTTTTCAGGCAATTGGATATTTTTTATCTGGGGCTGATGTATTTGATGTTAATCATGAAATGACATCTGAACAAAAGCTAACAATTAACTTTTGCTCCTTAATTGGAACTTTTCTAATTATTTGGATTTTTATGAAGTTTGTTGATAAAGAACCTTTTATAAAACTTGGGTTTCAAACAAAAAACAGACTTAAAGATTTTGTTGTTGGTTTTTTAATTGGAGCTATAGTAATGGCTTCTGGGTATTTGTTATTATTGTCCCTAGAAGAAATTAAATTTGTACATATGCTATTTGACACAAAGGAAATAATCTTTTCAATTTTGCTTTTCATTATTGTTGCATTTGCCGAAGAAGTTGTTTTTAGAGGATATGTTTTAAAAAATTTAATGACTTCATTTAACAAATATGTCGCATTGATAATATCATCATTTTTATTCGCTATAGCACATGGAATAAACCCTAATATAGATTTATTAAGTTTAATTAATTTATTTCTTGCTGGAATTATTTTAGGAATAACTTATATATATACTAAAAACCTTTGGTTTCCAATTGCTTTACATTTAAGTTGGAACTTATTTCAAACAGTTTTTGGCTTTAATGTAAGTGGTCATGACACATATTCATTAATCGAATTTTCAATTAAAGAGAATAATTTATTAAATGGTGGAGATTTTGGATTTGAAGGCTCCATATTATCAGTCATTTTTCAAATTGCTTTAATTATTTCAATAGGACTATATTACAGAAAAAGAATCACCAATAACAATAGCTGATCTTTATTGTATTTTTACTAAATGGAAGAAAATCTAACGCGTCTAAATAAATATTTAAGTGAAGTTGGTTATTGCTCACGTAGAGAAGCGGATAAGCTAATAGCTTCCGGACGAGTCACCATAAATGGAAGTGTACCGGAAATGGGGACCAAAGTGTCTCCAAATGATGTAGTTGCGGTAGATGGTGAATTGATTAAAGCGAATAAAGATAAACCTGTTTATCTGGCATTTAATAAACCTGTTGGCATTGTTTGTACTACTGACACTAATGTTGAAAAAGATAATATCATCGACTTTATCAATTACCCAAAACGCATCTTTCCAATTGGCAGACTCGATAAACCTAGTGAAGGATTGATCTTTTTGACTGATGATGGGGATATAGTCAATAAAATTTTACGTGCCAGCAACAATCATGAAAAGGAATATATAGTTACTGTCGATAAACCTATTTCACAAACTTTTATCGAACGCATGTCCAGCGGTATACCTCTTCAGGAACTGGGCGTTAAAACAAAAAAATGTCTTGTCAAAAAAATAGATTCTAAGACTTTTAAGATCGTACTGACCCAAGGTTTAAACAGACAGATACGCCGAATGTGTGAATATTTAAACTACAATGTTACTTCGCTTCAAAGAGTACGTATCATGAATATTTACTTAGATGTTCCTGTTGGTAAATACAGGGATTTTACTGCAGAAGAGTTAAAGGAACTGAATAAACTTTTAGCTGATTCTACAAAAACCAGCAATCCTAATCGAGATTCGCGTAAACAAAGCAGACGTTAATTTATTCTTAACAAGGACGGAAACTTAAAAAATCATAATTAAATTGGAGCTTAAACCAATTAATTATGAAGCTTTTTACTTTTACCCTTTTCTTGTTTTTTTCAGTATCGGCATTTTCACAATATGAATACGAACCAAATAATGAATTCCCATTTGGACAACTCAATCCTGATGCGCCAAAAGAAACGGCTGACTTTGCACCTATGATTGGTAAATGCAACTGCAAATCTGAAACCCGGAAACAAGATGGAACCTGGAATAAAGCCATAGATATGTCATGGACCTTTAAATATATTATGAATGGTATGGCTATTCAGGATGAAACCATTAAATCAGATGGTGTACATTCAGGCAGTTTAAGACAATTCTCTGCTGATAGCAGCAGATGGTATGTTCATTGGTATTCTTCAGCCTCCCCAACACCTAAATTATCTACTTGGCAAGGAAATAAAGTAGATGACCAGATAGTTCTTTACAAGGAACAAAAAGCTCCTAACGGTATGGACGGATCATATAGATTAACTTTTTATGACATCTCTGAAACTGGTTATAATTGGATTGGCGAATGGGTTGATGCCTCAGAAAGTATAGTTTATCCAACCTGGAAAATTTCATGTACTAAACAGAATCTAACTAATTCAGATTTAGCAATTATTGAAGAAAAGACTATAGCTTTTTCGAAGGCCTATGTCAACGCGGATTATGAGTCATTGGTTAATTTTTATACAGCTGATGCAAAAATCTTTCCAATTAATACTCCAATAATTACAGGAAGAGATGCAATTAAAAAGCAGTGGATCCTACCTGAAGGAATAAAAATATTACATCATAAAGTAACTCCTTCTGAAATTACCATAGAAAATAATTATGCCTTTGATTATGGCATATATGAAGGCAGAACTTTGACAAAAGAAGAAAAGGAAGTTTCCTGGAAAGGCAAATATGTTATAGTTTGGAAAAAGATAAATAATGATTGGAAAATCTATTTAGATATCTGGAATAGAATTGCTGATTAAATTTTATTTCGTAGGAGATGAAATGGCAAATAAATCAGCAAAAAATATGGCACTAAAATAAGCTGGCAAACTATTATGTAATAAGGCCAAGCCCCAAAATGATCTAACATAGTAGCGGATTCTGGCTTCTGGTTCAAATAGAAATAATTAGCATCCAAAGAATAATTCACCATCACCATTATAACTATATAAACCTGCAATGCCAGAAAAGATTTGAAAACACTTTTCAATGATGGTTTATGATTTAAAACTATAGCATAATATAGTATAAGAACCACCAATCCCAAATGAACTATCCAATACCTAAAAAATTCAAAACTCGGAAATCCTATCAGAATATCTGGGGTGATTATTGCTTGTGTTGTTCCAGCAATAATCCAAAACAACAATATTTCGAACATCCATTTTTTCTTGTAAAATGTAAATACCGGAATTATTAATCCTAATAAACTACATAAATACAAAGGTAGGTCTGTTCTTATATTATAGCCTCCTAAACTTATCTTATAAACATGAAAACTAATAACAGTCAGAGATATTAATATTGCAACCCAATGTATGAGTCTTTCCTGATTTTGACGTCCAAGTGATCTTTTAGAAAACCGAAAAAGAAAAAAAGAAAATACTACAGCAGTTAAAATCGGTAAAAGCTGTTGTAAACTACCAATTTCAACTCGATTTAGAAGAAGTAAAAAACTATTATTGTAAAGTAAACATTGCATTATCATGAATGCAATATAATTATTTTAGTTTTTCTTATTATGTTGCTCTCTAGCCAAAAGTGTGTTTTTAAGTAACATGGCAATGGTCATTGGACCTACTCCACCTGGAACAGGAGTAATAAAACTTGCTTTTTTACTTACACTTTCAAAATGAACATCACCAGCAAGACGATAGCCCCTTACTTTACTCGAATCTTCAACTCGTGTAATTCCAACATCAATAATTATAACATCCTTTTTTAACCATTTCTCCGGTTAAAAATTCCGGAATCCCAAGTGCAGCTACAATAATATCCGCTTCTTTAGTAACTTCTCCTAAATTTTTTGTTCGACTATGAGCAACGGTAACAGTTGCATTTCCAGCTTTTCGCTTTTGGCTCATTAAAATACTCATTGGTCTACCAACAATATGACTTCTTCCTATAACTACAACATTTTTACCGGATGTTTCTACTTTGTATCGTTCTAGTAATTCTAAAATTCCGAATGGTGTTGCTGGTAAAAAACAAGGCAAATCTAATGCCATTCTTCCAACATTTGTTGGATGAAATCCATCAACATCTTTATCTGGATTTACAGCCATTAAAACTTTTTGCTCGTCTATTTGTTTTGGCAAAGGAAGCTGAACTATAAACCCATCAATATCATCATCGGTGTTAAGTTTATTAATATTTTCCAATAAAATTTCTTCTGTAGTATTCTCTGGTAAATCGATTAAAGTAGATTTAAAACCAACACGTTCACAAGCTTTTACTTTAGCATTTACATAAGTCATACTTGCACCATCTGTTCCAACAAGAATTGCAGCCAGATGTGGTGTTTTTTCTCCTTCTGATTTTAGTTTCTTTACTGCTTCAGCAATTTCGTCTTTAATGTCATTGCTTGCTTTTTTTCCGTCTAAAATTGTCATAGTTTATAAGTTTTCAGTCACAGGTTTAAGTCGCAGTAACTCCGAATTTACCTGGATTATTAATCATATAATTTATCAGTTTACCAACCTCTTCTCCTTCTTTGGTAAATTTAGTATAATCTTCCTTATTAATGTAATTACATGCTAATGCAAAATCTAACCATGTAATAGTTTCTGAGTTTTCACCATCAGCATCTGTCAGCTTACTTATAAAATGTTTTGGATATCTTCTTTTTCTGTAAGCTTCTGCAATATTTGCAGAAACCGACCGAGAACTTCTTCTTATTTGATCAGTTAAAGAATATGTTTCTTCTTTTGGAAAGGATTTGGAAATTTCAAAAATAAACATTGCTAAATCAAATGATTTTTGATAAGCTATTAATTTTTTGAAATCCATTATCAAACTTTATACTTCTGAATACTGAGACTGAGAACTGAACTAATTACTTCATATTCTGCATCATCTGCATCATTTTCTTTCCACCTCCACCTTGCATCATTTTCATCATTTTACTCATTTGGTTGAATTGTTTTATCAATTGATTTACTTCTTGTACTGAAGTTCCAGAACCTTTACCAATACGTTTTTTTCTGCTTGCATTTATAATTGATGGATTTGTTCGTTCTTTTGGTGTCATAGAATGAATAATGGCTTCAATATGTTTAAAAGCATCATCATCAATATCCATATCTTTCATCATTTTTCCAGCTCCAGGAATCATTCCAACAAGATCTTTCATGTTACCCATTTTCTTAACTTGCTGAATTTGTTTTAAGAAATCATCAAATCCAAATTGATTTTTAGCAATTTTCTTTTGAAGTTTTCTTGCTTCTTCTTCATCAAATTGTTCTTGTGCTCTTTCAACTAACGACACCACATCTCCCATCCCAAGAATACGATCTGCCATACGTGAAGGATAGAATACATCAATTGCTTCCATTTTTTCACCTGTACCAATAAACTTAATAGGTTTATTTACTACAGATTTAATAGAAATTGCAGCTCCACCACGTGTATCACCATCTAATTTGGTTAAAATAACACCATCAAAATTTAAGAATATCATTAAAGGCTTTTGCTGTATTGACAGCATCTTGACCTGTCATGGAATCTACAACAAACAATGTTTCCTGTGGCTGAATTGCTTTATGAATATTTGAAATTTCGGTCATCATGGCTTCATCGACAGCCAAACGACCAGCAGTATCAATAATAACTACATTATGTCCATTTGCTTTTGCATGTGCAATACCTGCTTTAGCAATTGCAACCGGATCTTTATTTCCTTTATCGCTAAAAACATCAACATTTATTTGTTCTCCAACAACATGTAATTGATCAATTGCAGCAGGACGATAAACATCACATGCAACTAATAAAGGTTTCTTTGATTTTTTAGTTTTAAGATAGTTAGCTAGTTTACCAGAAAAGGTTGTTTTACCAGAACCTTGTAAACCAGACATTAAAATTATACTTGGAGTTCCTGAAAGATTAATACCTTCAGCATCTCCACCCATTAATTCGGTTAATTCGTCTTTAACGATCTTAACCATTAATTGTCCTGGTTGTAATGTTGTTAATACATTTTGACCTAAGTGCTTTTTCTTTAACTCTATTGGTAAATTCTTTTGCTATTTTAAAGTTAACATCGGCATCTAATAAGGCACGACGTACTTCTTTTAAAGTTTCGGCAACATTGACTTCGGTAATACTTCCGTGACCTTTTAAGACATGTAAGGCTTTATCTAATTTTTCACTTAAATTATTAAACATAATTCATTTCTGTTTTTAAGAGTTGCAAATTTATGAATTTGAGACCTATTTAAAAGTATGATTTTGATAATTATAACAAAAAAAAGGTTGTCTATTTTTATAAACAACCTTTAAAAATTCCGGAAAATTTGAAGCTTTATACTATTAATCAAAAATTATGGCTTTCCTTCTTTTTTTACACTAACCAACCTAAAAATTATTGTTTTTCAAATGTTAAATAATCAGTACCACCGTTTCCTCCACTTATATCAATCAATTCAATTTTAGTGGACGAATGGGAAATAATGTCCCAGTCATCACTTAATTCCTCAAAATCTGTGGTGAATAAATGCAATATTAAAATCGATATCGTCATCATCGTTACTATCATCACTACTATTGCTGTCATCTGTAACAGACCAGGTCCCTGTATAGGTATTCGTTCCGTTGGAAGCTGTTAGGACTCCATTTCCTCCAAATGAAAACTCATAGCCGCTATAATTACTCGTTTCGTCGCTATCAGTATCAAAGAAATATGTTATTATCCAAGTCCCTGATCCTGCATTATTAATGACATTCTGTATTTCTGCAGAATTATCTGCTGGATTATTATCATCGTCGCTTGAACATTGCATTGACATTAATGATATGGTCAACATTATTATCATTGATGATTTAAATGATCTTTTCATAATTTAAAATTTTAATGGATTAATTATTTAATTACACGTACGTTCTATGATTATAAAGGAGTTATCCATTTCTAACTTCAGTCTGTCTTCATCACATTCCACAACTAACCAGTTTCCGGTTATCGCTTGAATATTTCCGGCATTTACTTCGCTAAAATCAACCCAAACACCATCTTATCTGTTGAAGTTGACCCATGGCTGTGATTGTTTGACCATCTCCTGTGATTAAAACAGTCCCATCGTTATTAAAATCGAAATCGAAAATGATCAAATCATCACTACCATTATAGTTTACTACATTCCAGGTACATTCTAAAAGGAATGTGTTTACTTTATCTTCAGTACATTCTGACTAGCCACAATCACGTTCTAAAACAATCTCAACGTTATTATCATCGTGTAATATAATTTGTGCTTCTGTACATTCAACTACTTGCCATTGACCGATTAAATCCTGTAAATCGGCTGGTAATTGTTCTATTGTTAGAAATACTCCATTTGTTGGATTTCCTGCTGTAGACCAAGTACCATTAAAGTTCCTCCATTGCCTTCAACTACAAGATCCATATTTTCATTAAAATAAATATTGTAACCTACTAATTGATCATCTCCATTGTACGAGTCTGCAACCCAATGACATTCCATTAAGTAAGCATCTACTTGCTCTTCTGTACAACCTTCTTCACTGCAATCTTCAACATATAATTCGACTTCAAACACTTCAAAAACAGTGGTTCCTGCCAATTGAATTCTTGCATAAATAGTTTGAGGATTAGATATGTTCGTATACGGTGTAGGTAATGATTAACTTGTGTTTCTGCATCGCTGGAAGTACTAGAAAGAAATTTCAACATTATCTTCAACACAGTTAGGATATACATAATTAAGATCGAAAGTTGCAAATCCATCAATAGTATCATCATCACATATTACCATTTCCGCATCAAAATAACATTCAAAATGGTCGGCACAATCTTGTTCCAGGACTAATGAATGATCTCCATTGATCATTTCCAGTCTATCGTCACTACATTCAACTATTTTCCATTGTAAAGAAATAAGGTCATAAGCTTCAGGCATATTCAACACTAAGAATGTGCTATCACTTGCAACTACAACTTCATAAGTTCCAACCAGAAAGTTACCATTAGGATCAGTTACTTTTACAGTTCCATCAGCAAGGAACATATAAGGACCATTTAAGTTCGTTCCTAAAAGATCTGTACCTGAATACCAAACACATTCCTGTAAATTTTGGCTTATTTCCTGAGCACTACAATCTAATTCATCTTCACATTCTTGTTCAATTACTATATAGATATCTCCTAATTCTAATTTAAATCTGTCGTCATCACAATCTTTAACATGCCAATTTCCATTCAAGTCTTCCCATGACGTTTCAAATTCAATATATAGTTCATTATTATCTTGAGCAACGGTCCATGTACCATCATGCATAATGTTTCCGTTAAGAGAGACGGTAAATCCATAATTAGGATTAAAGTCTAAATCATAATTTACAAGGTTATCATCACCATTGTAGGATACTATGTTCCAAGTACACTCTTTAAGATACATTTCAACTTGTTCTTCAGAACAATCATTATCGTCATCATTCCAGTCATTATCATCATCTTCGTCACAAGAATCTTCAGCCGCTTCAATTGCTGCCTGTAATTCTGTGTTACTGTTAACCTCTAAAGTAGATCCATCTGCTAATATCATATTAATAGGAAAGTTAATACTAGCAAATACACCGCCTTCTAAATCTTCAATGAATTCATATAATTCTTCATCATCGTCTATCTGAATAGTTTCAATAAAATCAAAATTTGAATTAAATATTGAGACACTGATTGGATATTGAAAATCGATACATTCTATATCGTCATCTTCTTCATTTTCTCCAAGGCAATCTTCAACAAATGAGTATAATTCGTCATAATTATTTATTACGATTTCTTCGTAATCGCTTAAAATTATGGTAATTGGAAAGACAATTTCTAAATTGTCATCATCATCATTGAATTCATCAAATATATCCTCTATGACATCATAATCTTCAATGTCTTCAATTGTTATGGTAATACCATTTACAATAACAGTTACCGGTAGATTAACCGAAATACAATTTGCTGAATCGATAATGTTGTCATAAGAACCATCAAAAGTTGTCGTTCTAAGCATAGATTGTGCTAAAACGGATTCTGCTGTAAATGTTTCTTCTGAATTTGTTTCAGTAATATCTGTTACTTCATTCTGACAGGAAGTAAATAGAATTAAAGTAAAAAGAGGCAAAAAAAGGAAATTCCTTAGGGCTTTGAATAAATTTGTTTTCATGATTAAGTTCATTTTTTACATTTTTAAAGATTGAATTTTTCTTTTTCATAGCAATGCTATATAGTACTAAAACAATTAACTTTCAAAAATTCCTACCTTGAGACTAAGATTTTTTTATTTTTAGGCAGAATTATACTATTTAATGAGCAAACAACTTCATGACAATATTTGTAATGAAACCCTTTTTAGTAAGGTGTTCTCCAAATATTCTAAAGACTTACATAACTTTCTGTATTATAAATTTGGGGATCGATTTAATCCAAAGGATAAGGTACAAGAAGCATTTATAAAGTTATGGGAAAATTGTAGCAAGGTATCTCCAGATAAGGCTAAAAGTTATTTATATACCGTTGCAAATAATTTAATGCTAAATGAAGCCGCTCATGAAAAAGTAGTACTAAAATATCAGAAACATAAACCGAAGGAACATACAAATGAGAGTCCAGAGTTTATAATGCAGGAAAATGAGTATATGCAAAAGTTACAAACTGCCATTTCAAATTTAACCGAAGCAGAACGAGTTGCATTTTTATTGAACAGAGTTGAAGGAAAAAAACATAAAGAAATTGCAGAACTTTTAGAAATTGGTACAAAAGCTGTTGAAAAACGTATTTACAGTGCCCTAAAAAAATTAAGAAAAGAAATTGATGGGTTGTAAGTTGGTAGTTGGTAGTTGGAAGTTGGAAGTTGGAAGTTGGAAGTTGGAAGTTGGAAGTTTAAGATTTGGAATTTGAGAATTGGGATTTATTTTTTAAATCTTGGTAGGAGTTTTTAATTCTTAACTGTTATATAGTTGTAAGACGAATTATGAAAAAAGAAGATTTAATAAAGAAATGGTTGGATAACGATCTAAATGCCAATGAACTTGAAGCTTTCAAGAAGCTTGAAGATTATAACGGTTTAGTGAAATTATCTAATAGTGTTAAGCACTTTAAAGCTGATAACTATGACAGCAATAAAGAGCTTGATGCCGTTTTACAAAAAATTAGGAATAAAAAATCAACAAAAAATAATTGGGTAAAACCTTTACTCCGTTTTGCAGCTATTTTAGTAATCTCGGTTGGCGTATATTATTTTACAACCAATACAGATACAACCATTAATACTTGGTAATTGCTGAAAAAACAGCAGTTGAATTACCAGATCTATCTCAAGTTAAATTAAATGCTCAATCCAGATTAACTTTTAACAAGAAAAGCTGGAATAAAAAACGTGAAGTTGTATTAGATGGAGAAGCTTATTTTAAAGTGGCTAAAGGGTCTAAATTTAGTGTGATAACTAAAGATGGAACGGTAACGGTTCTGGGTACTCAATTTAATGTGAAACATCGTGATAATTATTTTGAAGTTGTATGTTTTGAAGGTTCTGTTGGTGTTGAGTACAAAGAAAGTTCGGTTACTTTAAAACCAGGTTATAGCTTTTTAATTATTGATGGAAACCAATTTGCTAAAGATAAAGATACTCGTCTGAACCTTCCTGGATAAATAATGAAAGTTATTTTAATAGTTTGCCATACAAAGAAGTTCTTAATGAATTGGAAAGACAATACGGAATATCCATTGAAACTAATAATATAGATCTAACACAATTATTTACCGGAACGTTTAAACATGACGATTTGAAGCTTGCGTTAAAATCTGTAACTTTACCTCTAAATCTGAAGTACCAGCTAAAAAATGATACTACTATAGTTTTGGAGCGTGAGTAAGCACTTGTTCAAAATTCTAATTACTTCTTTTATATTATTTACATCTTTTGCCCTAAAAGCCCAAAATGTAAATAACAAATTACCTTTAGAAACAGTTATCGATTCTTTGGAATCAAGGTTTAATATCGTGTTTTCTTATGCTGATGCAGCCATGAAAAAACAGGAATTAAAATTGCCTGATGCTTCATTAAATTTAGATGAAGTCATTGCTTATTTAAATGAAAACACCAAACTTAAATTCAGTTTTCTAGGTAAGGACCAGGTAATTGTTCAAAAAGGTAAAAGTAGAAATAAACCCATAAAATTGGAGTATCTGGAAGAAGTTCTGGTTACAAATTATTTAACCAAAGGTATCACACTTGATAATAGTGGTGCAGTTAAAATAAAACCAGATCAATTTGGCATTCTTCCCGGATTAATAGAACCGGATATTCTGCAAACCATTCAGGCACTTCCGGGAGTTGCCAGTATAGATGAAACCGTTTCCAATCTAAATGTAAGAGGTGGAACTCATGATCAGAACCTGATTCTTTGGGATGGCATAAAAATGTACCAATCAGGTCATTTCTTTGGATTGATTTCTGCTTTCAATCCTTATTTAACCAACAATGTGGAAGTTACTAAAAATGGCACAAGTGCCAGATATGGCGATGGTGTTTCCAGTATTATCAATATGCAATTGGATAATTCCATAAATGACGAATCAAAATCCGGATTCGGATTTAATCTAACTCATGTCGATGGTTTTACCAAAATCCCTTTATCCGATAAATTTGAGTTACAGGTTTCTGCAAGACGATCAATTACGGATCTAATAGAAACACCTACATACAATCAATATTTTGAACGTATTTTTCAGGATACGGATGTTACGAATAACCAAACTGAAATAAACAATACAGTTACCACTAATGAAGCCTTTTATTTTTACGATATTGGCACAAAACTTCTTTATGACCTTTCGGAAAAAGATAAACTCCGTCTCAATTTCTTAAACATTTACAACAATCTGGATTATCTTGAAGAAGCTACAATTAATGATTTAGATGAAGCCTTAAGCAGTGGAATTACTCAGCGAAATTTAGCTGCTGGAATTGAGTATCAGCGTGATTGGAATGATGCATTTTCAACTTCACATACAAGCGTATGTCTCCAATTACAATCTAAAGGCCACCAATTTTGATATCATTAACGACCAACGATTAATTCAGGAAAACGAGGTTGTAGATACTGGAATCAAGCTAAGTACGAATTACAATATTCAGGACAACCTGAAATGGAACAATGGTTACCAGTTTCATTGAAACAGGTATTTCCAACCTGCAGGATGTTAATAATCCGGTTTTCAGAAGTTATATAAAGGAGGTTATAAGAAGTCATTCGGCGTTTAGCGAACTGGGATTTATCTCAAATAATTTAAACACGCATTTAACGGCAGGCAGTTAAGAGGTACGTATTTTGAAAAATTCGACGATTTCTTATTAGAACCCAGACTTAGTTTTAACCAGCGATTTTTAAATCATTTTAAGTTTGAAGTCTTGGGCGAATTTAAAAGTCAGACAACTTCACAGATAATCGATCTACAAAATGACTTTTTAGGCATAGAAAAACGCAGATGGATCTTAGCAAACAATGACGATATACCCATCATTAAAAGCAAACAGGTTTCTGCAGGATTGCATTTTAAAAAGAACGGTTTAACTATAAGTGCCGAAGGCTATGTAAAATCTGTCGATGGTATTACAACCAGAAGTCAGGGTTTTCAGAATCAGTTTCAATTCGTTAATGCTGTTGGTAGCTATGAGATCAAAGGAGTTGATTTCCTGATAAATAAACAAATCTACAACGCGAGTACCTGGTTAAGTTATTCCTACAGTAAAAACGACTATACCTTTGACGCTTTGAATAATGGTAATCCGTTCCCAAATAATGCCGATCTGAGACACGCTGTTACATTTGCGGGAACTTATGAATTTAATGACTTGAAATTTGCATTAGGAGCAAACTGGAGGACAGGAAAACCATTTACAACTGTTAATGAACAGAATGCCTTTGAAGATGATGACATCAATTATAATGAGCCCAACCAGGACAATCTGGACGATTATTTAAGAATCGATTTCTCAACCACGTACAGTTTTGATCTAGGGAGAAATACAAAAGCAAAGGTAGGTTTATCTGTCTGGAACTTATTGAACAAGAAAAACAACTTAAATACCTATTACACTTTAACTGAGGATACGGTGAACCAAATTGAAAACCAATCACTTGGTATTACTCCTAATGTGAGTTTTAGGGTTAATTTTTAATCTCAGAAACGCGATTTCTTGAATTTCGTACCTTTGAGTCATATGTTTTTACTTAAACTGAATAAATGGATCCTTAGTCTTGCAATACTTGCAAGTGTTACATCCTGTAGATTAATATGAATTCAGTTTTCAATCTTTAATTAGAAATTATAACCTAACAATCGGATTACAAATAAAAATCAGCAATTATAAAGTTTAGAGTACTTGAATTTAATATCTACAAAAGAAATATATAGCAGTTTTAACCAAGATGATTATCTGGATATCTTCATAGGATAATTACCTCATCCATTTGCCTAATTACTAGCAATTCAAATCAAATACATTTTTAAATCTGACATCGCAAGTACTTTAGATGTCACACCGTTAATTATACAATGAAGATAAAACGTATACTGCTATTACTGGCTTTAATACTCATGATCGCTATGGCGTCTGTATTAATTTTACCTATCCTTTTTTACAATAAAGATAAGTTACCTAAATACCTGATTGAGCTGATAGATAAAAGGGAATCAGATGAAGAAAAAGACGATATAAAAGAAATTTCTTAATTGCTTAAAAAAACTTGAATTTGAACGATAAACCGTTAAACGAAACTCAAAAATCACATACTCTCCGGAACCTGAATTCCTAATAAGCTAAATGCATTTTTAATAGTGTTTGCAACCGTTTTGGATAGTTGCACTCTAAACTCTTTTTCTCTTTTGGTATCTGCTCCAAGAATAGATACATTTTGATAAAATGAATTAAACTCTTTTACCAAATCATACGTGTAATTTGCAATTAAAGCCGGACTATGATTTTGATGCTGCATTTTGAATTACTTCTGGAAATAATTCTAATTGTTTTATCAATTCTTTTTCCTTTTCATGCAATTCAATCTCTGTCTGAACTTGCGAACTTGTCTTAAAATCTGCTTTTCTTAAAATAGACTGAATTCTTGCATATGTATATTGAATAAAAGGTCCTGTATTTCCTTGAAAATCAATAGATTCTTTAGGATCAAATAAAATTCGTTTTTTAGGATCTACTTTTAAGATATAATATTTTAAAGCACCTAAACCAATGGTTTTATAAAGCTCTTGTTTTTCTTCTTCAGAATAACCTTCTAGTTTTCCTAAGTTCTTCAGAAATTTCTTCAGCAGTATGCAGCCATTTCATCTATTAAATCATCAGCATCTACAACAGTACCTTCTCTACTTTTCATTTTTCCACTAGGTAAATCTACCATTCCGTAACTTAAATGATATAAGTTTTTAGCCCAATCAAAACCTAATTTTTTCAGAATTAAAAACAATACTTTAAAATGGTAATCTTGCTCATTACCAACTGTATAAACCATTCCACCAACATCTGGATAATCTTTAATACGTTGAATTGCTGTTCCAATATCTTGAGTCATGTAAACTGCTGTACCATCAGACCTAAGTACTATTTTTTCATCTAAACCATCTTCTGTTAAATCACACCAAACAGAACCATCTTCTTTTTTAAAGAAAACACCTGTTTTTAATCCTTCAGCAACAAATTCCTTTCCTAATAAATAGGTTTGACTTTCGTAATACAAATTATCAAAATCAACACCTAGATTCTTATAGGTTGTATCAAAACCTTCATAAACCCAACCATTCATTTTTTTCCAAAGCGCAACAACATCCTCATCTCCAGCTTCCCATTTTCGCAGCATTTCTTGTGCTTCTAATAAAATGGAGCTTCTTTTTTAGCTTCTTCTTCTGTTTTACCTTCAGCTATTAAGGCTTCTATTTCTTTTTTATATTCTTGATCAAACTTTACATAGTAATTACCTACTAACTTATCACCTTTTAATCCAGTAGACTCTCGGTGTTTCACCATTTCCAAAACGCTGCCAAGCCAACATACTTTTACAAATATGAATTCCTCTATCGTTAATAATTTGTGTTTTATATACTTTTTTTCCAGATGCTTTTAAAATTTCGGCAACACTATATCCTAATAAGTTATTTCTGATATGTCCTAAATGCAATGGTTTATTTGTATTTGGTGAAGAATACTCAACCATTACGGCTTTTTCTTCTTTTTTTGCGATACAAAACCAAAATTCAAATTTGTTCATAATTCATTGAAAAAGGTAATGTAATAGGATTCATCAATTTCAATATTCAAAAAGCCCTTTACAACATTAAAAGCCTTGACTTCTGTAACATTTTCAACAAAATAATTCCCAATGCTTTCCCCAATTTGAACAGGATTTCCTTTAATAATACCGAACATTGGAAATACTACAATCGTAATATCTCCTGCAAATTCTTTTCGTGTTGCTTGAAATTCCACAGTCTCTATAACGGAACCATAATTGGTTTTTACAGCTTCTTTTACTGTCGGAAATAGAGTATCCTGAAGACTCATTTTAATCCCTTTTTAAGGTTGCAAAGATAGACTTTTATTAAGAATTCAAGATTGGTTATCTACTTAATTGTGTTTAATAAAAAATCGTTTTGTGAATTAAAATATTTGGAATGAGTAAATTATTCTTATAGCTAAAAGGTCGGTTTGAAATTTTATCATGAAATCTTTTTTATTTTAATTCAGAAAAAAAACAGCTAATTACCTCATTATCATTATATTAAATATCAGAATTTGCAAATATGCATTTCATCGGTAAAATTCGCCTTTTTTCCTTCTTTTTTGCCGTTCATCGAATCCATGAATTTCGCTTCTTTTTTAACTATCCTTTCAACTAATTTTTGAGCAATAAAACGCTTTAATTAGCATATAATATTTCTTTTTCTAATTTTTGTTTAAGGAAGCTATTAATTAACAATAAAAATTAAACAGTATAATATAAACTAACTTTTTTTTACTTGAATACACTCTAGCTAAGAAGTTCTTTATTGTAAAGATTTCTGTGAGTATTTTTATTGTAAAATAAGAAGTTGAAACTGTAATTTAATGAGGAAACAGTTTTTTACTTTTCTTACTTTATTTTCTTTTCTTTTTGTAAGTGCGCAAAATAAAGAGCTAGATAGCCTTACGCTTCAATTAGCCTTCCAAAAACCGGATACAGCTAAGGTCAATACTTCAATAAGGCTAATAAATATTCTTTATGATCAAAAGGATTACAAAAAAGCAATCATGTTTATTGATGAAAGTGAACGTCTTGCTGAAAGTATAAGATATGATAAAGGAATAGCTGAAGTTATTTATTATAAGGCCTTGATCTTTGCGAGTAAGGACGACTATTATAATGCTATAGATAACTTTAACAAATCAAAGCAAATCTTTACTAAAATAAAAGATACACTTGGTCTGGCAATGGTTAATAATGGCATTGGTATGATTGAAATTAACAGAGGTAATTTCAAAAAAGGTATTGAAACATCTCTAAAAGCTATAGGTGTCTTTGAGGAAAATTATCTTTTTAAAAATTTGAGTAGTGCCTACAATAATTTAGCAACGGCTTATTTTGAATCTGACAATATAGAACAGTCCCTTGAATATAACTTTAAGGCATTAGAGGTGAGAGAACGCTTAAAAGATACCTTAAATTTATCTACTACCTATAGGAATATAGCAACCTTATATTCTATAAAAAATGATCATGAAAAAGCCATTACTTATTACAACAAAGTATTGTCTTTATTGGACGCTACAAATAATAATTTCAAATTAAGAGGTGAAATACTTCCAAAAATCGGACAGGAATATCTGAATTTAAAAGATTATTTAAAAGCTGCCGAATTTTTAGTAGCAGGTGCTAGATTAAATAGAAAAATAAACAACAAAGAAGGGTTATTGCAGGCACTAAGTGGTTTGGCACAACTAAACCTGGTTAAAAAAAGATTTGATCTGGTAGAAGGGCAATTAATTGAAGCAACAATTATTGCTAAAGAACTAAACAATGAAAATGAATTGCTTCGTAATTATGAGTTGAATATGAAGTTGGATTCTGCTAAAGGAAATTTTCAAAGCGCATTCATGTGGCAACGGGAATATCAAAGACTGAAAGACAAGGTCTTCAAACGGGAATACACCAGTGCTGGTTTAACAGATACAGATTATAATACTGATGAGAATAATGAGAAGTTATTACAGGAGCAAAAGATAAAAGACGAAGAAAATATAGCCCGAATAAATAAGCTCAAGTTGATATCCTACATTCTTCTTGGTGCCTTTGTTCTAGTATCAACTTTTTTACTTTTAATATACCTTAAGCGTAGAAGCCGAATGAACTACACAAAAGAATTAGAAGAAAAAAATGTACAGATCCAAAAACAAAACGAAGCTATTTTAGCTCAATCGAAGAATCTGGAAGAAATTAATGTGGTAAAAGATAAATTATTTTCAATTGTTTCCCACGATCTTAAAGATTCTATTTCATCAATAAAGGCATTTATTGACTTACTCAAAGAAGGGAGTTTGACTAAGGAGGAATTCAATGACTTAATTCCGGAATTAAGCGAAAACGCAGATAATGCATCCTTGCTTCTCTTTAATTTATTGAACTGGTCAAAGTCGCAAATGGAATCTCTGGAACCAAAACCAGAATATTTTAATATTCAGGAAGTATTCAAAGATAAAATTAATCTTGTTGATCAAAAAGTTGAAAAAAAGAAAATAGTATTGAAGGATGAAACAATCCCTGATACGGTTTATGCTGACAGAAGCATGGTGGAAATCATCGTACAAAATTTGCTTACCAATGCCGTTAAATTCTGTAACGAAGGAGATATTATTACTTTATCTAATCAGGTAATTAATGGCAGATGTCAATTCTATATCAAAGATACCGGTGTAGGCATTTCTAAAGAAAATCAGGATAAACTTTTTAAAGACAGCTCATTTACAACTATTGGAACCACCAATGAAAAAGGAACCGGTTTGGGATTAAATATTTGTAAGGACCTTGTTGAATTAAACCACGGTAGAATTTGGCTGGAAAGTTCCTTGAATAAGGGCAGTAAATTCTATGTAGAACTACCACGTGGACGAACTGATTAATTACAGCTAAAATTAGCAAGGATAAAAATATCCTGATCTTCAAAAAATTAACCTCTAGGCAAAAAAACCTCGGCCATCATGCATCTTGCGCTTCCACCACCACAGGTTTCAATGGTATCTAAACTACTATAAATTATCTTAGAATACTTTTCTAGTTTGTTAATTTGTTCCTTGTTTAATGAATTAAAAGCAGATTGACTCATAACTAGTAGACTTTCATCATTCTTATTTTTTAATTCGAGCATATTTCCGGCAAAATTATTAACCTGTTCTTCAGTGATAGCTATAATTTCTTTACCATCTTTTTTTAAATGATCAACAACATTTTTTCTTTCTTTTTTGTCATCAATACTATCCAGACAAATAACACTAAAATACTCACCTACGCACATCATTACATTCGTATGATAGATCGGCAACCTCTCTTTATCAACTGTCTGATTAGCAGTAAATATGACCGGAGTGTATTCAAAATCTTCGCAGAACTCTATTAATATCTCTTCATTAGCTCTGGGTGAAAGGGCACAATAAGCCTTTTTATTTACTCTATCTAAAATTAAACTTCCAGTAGCCTCCAAAAACAGACCCTCATTTTCTGCACTGGTGTAGTCAATTATATTCTTAATTATAAACCCTTCCTCTTCTAATTTAATAAACACTTCATCCCTTCGTTCTTTCCTCCTGTTTTCTGCGAACATTGGATAAATGGCAACATCTCCATTACTATGAAAACTAACCCAGTTATTTGGAAATATTGAATCAGGAGTATCGAGTAATTTATCATCTTGAATTATAACAACTTCAATGTCTGCCTCCCTCAATTTTTCAACAAAATTATCAAACTCAATTTGTGCTTTTGAATTTATTTCGGTGTTTTTTAAATCCAGGTCCTCTTGAAAATAATTATTGACGGCTGTTTGTTCATTCATCCTGAAGTTAACCGGACGAATCATCAATATCGTATTAGTTGTTTGCTCCATAACTCAATCTCTTATTAAAGGCATAGTAGAACATCTTAACAAACCGCCTTGTTTACCAATTTCTGCATATGGCACTTTCTCAACAGTTATTCCTTGTTTTTCAAACCACGCATTCAATCTTTTGAAATTGATCTCTGAGATCACAACATTTGGAGCTATTGAAAAAATATTGCTTTTCATGTTATACATTTCATCTTTAGTGATCTCAAAAATATTATCTCTGCCAAAATAATTGACCAGCCACTTATATTCTTCCTCCTTCAAAAACCCATTTTTATGTAAAATAGCTTTTCCCATTCCAACAGGCTGAAAACAACAATCCAAATGAAGTGCATTATTCCTTGGATCTGTATTTGACTTTCTCAATTCGAATGACTTAACTTTTTTGTGAGGAAAATGTTTTTTAATTGAATTAACAGCTAATGTATTCGTTCTGGCTGTTATATAATCTGTATAATCATCCCCTGAATAGGTTCCAATAAAAATATAATCGTTATGTGGAATCACATCTCCACCTTCAATATGGGCTTCCTTTGGCATTCTTATGATCTTGTCCGGATCAATTTGGTTGATGACATATCTAATGGCTTCTATCTCCCGTTGTCGATCTGGTAATATATTACAGTCAATTATGAAATCTTCAATTACAAGTGCAATGTCACGAGCAAATATCTGGTTGCAATTCTCAATAACTTCAGGTCTGAATACTTCAACGTCATATTTTTTAAAAACTTCACATACAGCGTCCATTTCCTTTATCATGTCCTCCTCTCTTGGATAAGTTCCGGCCATTACATGTTCCAGACTTTTAGGATCATAACATTCCTCCGGCGTTGGATTTGGTCCTGTACTTTTGGCTGTTCCCAATACAACGGCTCGCAGCCTTGAAGTTTCATTCTTAATATTGAGTTTAAGCATAATGTAAAGTTAGAAAAAGCTTCATATTTCTATGAAGCTTTTAATTTATGTATATCAAAATGACTATCTGTTATTTAACGTTTGGAACTTCCGTAAATTCTCACCAATATATAATTGCCTTGGTCTGCCAATTGGTTCCTTGCGTAATCTCATTTCTCTCCATTGAGCGATCCAACCTGGGAGTCTGCCCAAAGCGAACATAACTGTAAACATATCTACCGGAATTCCCATTGCTCTGTAAATAATCCCGGAATAAAAATCGACATTAGGATATAATTTTCGTTTAACAAAATAATTATCTTTTAATGCTTCCTGCTCAAGACCTTTAGCTATATCTAATATTGGATCATCAATTCCAAGGTCATCAAGGACTTCATCAGCAGATTTTTTTATGATCTTGGCTCTTGGATCAAAATTCTTATAGACTCTATGCCCAAATCCCATTAATCTGAATGGATCTTTCTTATCTTTGGCTTTCGCCATGTATTTTTTTGTATCACCTCCATCAGCTTTAATAGCTTCCAACATTTCAAGAACAGCTTGGTTTGCACCTCCATGAAGAGGTCCCCAAAGAGCTGATATCCCTGAAGATAAAGAAGCAAATAAGCCGGCATGTGAAGAACCTACCATTCTCACTGTAGAGGTTGAACAGTTCTGTTCATGATCGGCATGAAGAATTAATAATTTATCGAGAGCATCAACAATAATCTGGCTTTGAATATAATCTTCATTAGGTTTTTTGAACATCATTTTTAAAACGTTTTCAACATAACCCAAATTTTTATCTCCATAATCTAATGGTAAGCCTTGTTTCTTTCGCATAGTCCATGCTACTAAAACAGGAAATCTACCTAATATTCTTACAATGGAGGTATACATTTCTTCTTCAGAATCAACATTGACTGAAGATGGATTAAATGCAGTTAATGCACTTGTTAATGAGGATAAAACACCCATGGGATGGGCGGTTTTAGGAAAAGCATCTAAAATCTTTTTTATATCGTCATCAACTATCGATTGATCTTTAATGTCTTTTTTAAACTTATCCAATTGCTCCTTATTTGGCAAGTCACCAAATATCAATAAGAAGGCAACCTCTAAAAAATCTGCTTTTTCTGCAAGTTCTTCAATTGAATAGCCTCTATATCTTAAAATCCCTTTTTCTCCATCTAAAAAAGTTATGGCACTTTCGCATGAACCGGTATTTTTAAAACCTGGATCCAAAGTTATAACTCCTCCTGTATCACTCCTAAATGATTTAAAATCTATGGCGACCTCATTTTCTGTTCCTATTAAAAGTGGATATTCGAACTTTTTACCTTTAATTTCTATTTTAGCTTTGTCTGACATAAGTGTTCAAATTGTTTTTGCGAAAGGCTAATTTACCAAATTAATTAGTATTATATTCTATCACAGTTTAGTTTTATCAGTAAATTAACAACAAAAAAGCGATTACATTTTGCAATCGCTTTTAAAGTTATTTTAATGAATTTCTTTTCATTTGGATGAAACAGTTTCCTTTTTCTCCTTCACCATTTTTTCAAGCATCTTTGTTGTAATTGATTTAGGTCTTTCAAGAGGATAACCCAAAGCTCTATCCCATATAATATTTGATAATACACCAAATGCCCTACCTATAGCAAACAGAACAGTATAAAAATCATATTGAGTAACTCCATAATGCCACTGTACAACACCTGATTGAGCATCTACATTTGGCCAAGGATTTTTAGCTTTTCCCTGTTCTCTTAAAATATCCGGTACTACTTTATATAACGCATCTACATATTTAAATAATTCATCATCTTTTAAATGTTTAAGACAAAACTCTCTTTGAACAGTATATCTAGGATCTGTTTTACGCAGTACAGCGTGTCCATATCCTGGTATTACCTGACCGCTATTAAGAGTTTCCCATACATATTTTTTCATATCTTCTTCGGAAGGGATCTCGCCTTTCATTTGATCTCGCAGGCCTTGCAACCATCTTAATACTTCTTGATTGGCTAAACCATGTAAAGGTCCTGCCAGACCGTTTATCATCGCCGAAGTAGCATAATAAACATCTGATAAGGAACTGGCTACCAAATGTCCCGTATGAGCACTAACATTACCACTTTCATGATCTGCATGAATAATGAAATACATTCTGGAAACATCATCGTAAGGCTTGTCCTTGCCCATCATATACGCGAAATTAGCTCCAAGGTCTAAATTAGGATCTGGATATCGATGACCTTTTTCAGGATGATATAATTTGTTATAAATATATGCACCTATTAAAGGCATTTTTGCAAGTAAGTTTGTGGCATCTTCATAGGTCGGGTCCCAGTAATCCATTTTATTCAATCCTCTTTTATACAATAGATTAAAATGAGATTCTCTTTCCAGACTCATTACAGCTGCTGAAAGAATAGCCATAGGATGGCTTTCACTAGGAAAGGAGTCAATTACATCCCAAACATAGTTTGGAACGATCCGTCTGTTTCCAAAGTTTGTCATCAATTCTTCTACTTCTCGTTTTGTAGGTATTTCGCCTGTCAATAACAAATGATATAATCCTTCAACATAAGGCATTTCAGCCCCATCCTTTTTTGGTAATTTTTCCAGAACTTCCGGTAAAGTGTAACCTCTGTATCGGATTCCTTCTTTAGGATCCAGATAGGAAATATCCGTAACCAGACTTTTTATACCTCTCATACCTCCAATAACTTGAGATACTGTAACCTGATCTATTACCTTATCTCCATGTTCTTTTAAAAGCTTCTCAGTCCTTGGTCTTTGTTCCTGGATTTTTTCGTATAACTTATCCTTTAGAGTGATCATAATATTATTTCTATTTTTTATTATTATATTTTTTGTGAATCTTATAAAATTATCACCTAATTAACAGATAAAATATGATAATTATCACCGATTGATTGAAATGCAACAATTGTTACAAAAAATAATCAAGAATGTTATGAAAACAAAAAAGCCATATTTCATAAAATATGGCTTTTTTAAATTTAAAATAATCCTGTTATTTAATTTTGAAGGCCTTTTCTCTTGGATAGAATGCTACAGCGCCTAATTCTTCTTCAATACGAAGCAACTGATTATATTTAGCCATACGGTCACTACGTGATGCAGAACCTGTTTTAATTTGACCACAATTTAAAGCTACTGCTAAATCGGCTATGGTATTATCTTCCGTTTCACCTGAACGATGTGACATTACAGATGTATAACCTGCATTTTTAGCCATATTAACGGCCGCAATCGTTTCAGTTAAAGAACCTATTTGGTTTACTTTTATAAGAATTGAATTGGCAATACCATTTTCAATTCCTCTAGATAATCTTTCTACATTAGTTACAAACAGATCATCTCCAACCAATTGTACTTTATCTCCAATCTTCTCGGTTAAATATTTCCAACCTTCCCAATCGTTTTCATCCATTCCGTCTTCAATAGAAATAATAGGATATTTTTTAGCTAGTTCTGCTAAATAATCAGCTTGTTCCTTACTTGTCCTAACTACACCTTTATCTCCTTCAAATTTTGTATAATCGTATTTTCCTTTTACATAGAATTCAGCAGCTGCGCAATCTAGTGCTATCATGACTTCATCCCCAAACTTATATCCTGCATTTTTTACAGCTTTTCCAATAGTTTCAATAGCATCTTCAGTCCCTTTTAAGGTTGGTGCAAATCCACCTTCATCACCTACAGCAGTGCTTAAATTTCTGTCATGTAATACTTTTTTAAGATGATGGAAAATCTCTGTACCCATTTGTAAAGCATGAGAAAAACTATTTGCTTTTACCGGCATGATCATAAATTCCTGAAAGGCAATAGGTGCATCACTATGAGAACCTCCATTAATAATATTCATCATTGGAACAGGCAAGTGTGTTTGCACTTACACCACCAACATATCTGTACAATGGCATGTCCAACTCATTTGCGGCGGCCTTGGCTACAGCCAGAGAAACACCCAAAATGGCATTGGCGCCTAATTTTGATTTATTTGGTGTGCCATCAATTTCGCACATCAAATTATCAATATAATTTTGTTCAAATACAGAAACTCCTAATAACTCCTCTGCTAAAATAGAATTTACATTCTCTACCGCTTTGAGGACTCCTTTCCCCATAAAGTTCTTTCCGCCATCTCTCAACTCTACGGCTTCATGTTCACCAGTTGATGCTCCGGAAGGAACTGCTGCTCTACCAATTATTCCATTTTCAGTTTCTACATCAACTTCTACTGTAGGGTTTCCTCTGGAATCAAAAATTTGTCTTGCGTGTATATTAATTATTGCACTCATAATGTTTTTAGATTTATTAATTTTTTTAGCCTATCAAAGTTAAGGTTAAATTACCTCATGGTAAACTTTTTAGCGAGAATTGAATAAAAAATATCCTAAAACGTTTTAGTATCTTAAAATTGCCAATAATACAATTTCAATATTAGCTTTTATGTATTATTTTAACTTGATATTCTCTATAAATTCATCAAACAGGTAAGACGAATCATGCGGACCTGGGCTCGCTTCCGGATGATATTGGACCGAAAAACAGTTTTTATTTTTCATTCTAATACCTGCCACTGTATTATCGTTTAAATGCATGTGCGTGATTTCAAGTTCAGAATTCTTTTCGGTTTCTTCTTTGTTAATAGCAAATCCATGATTTTGAGAAGTGATCTCTCCTTTTCCTGTAATCAAGTTCTTGACCGGATGGTTGATCCCTCTATGTCCATTATGCATTTTATAAGTTGATACACCATTTGCTAAAGCAATTACTTGATGCCCTAAACATATTCCGAATAAAGGTAAATTCCTTTTAATGATTTCTTTAGCTAATTCTCTTGCTTCACTAAGAGGTTCAGGATCTCCTGGTCCATTAGATAAAAAATAACCATCGGGATTCCATTCATGCAGATCTTCAAATTTAGAATTATAAGGAAATACTTTTATATATGCACCTCGTTTAGCTAGGTTTCGAAGTATATTCTTTTTAATTCCTAAATCAAGTGCTGCGATTTTATAAGTTGCACTTTTTATCACCATATAAATATGGTTTTTTAGTTGACACCTTTGAAGCCAATTCCAATCCATTCATTGGAGGTATTCCTGCCAATTGTTTTTTTAATTCTTCTATATCATCAACCCTTGTGGAAATGACAGCATTCATAGCACCATTATCGCGAATATAACTTACTAAGGCTCTTGTATCGACATCTGAAATTGCAAACAGATTTTGTTTCTCGAAAAAAGATTCTAAAGAATCGTCAGCAGCTTCACGTGAATAATTATAACTGAAGTTCTTACAAATTAGACCGGATATTTTTATGGAGTCCGATTCAATTTCATCATCATTAACTCCATAATTACCAATATGAGCATTTGTTGCTACCATGAGCTGTCCGAAATAGGAAGGATCTGTAAATATTTCCTGATAACCCGTCATTCCAGTATTAAAACAAACTTCACCAAATGCAGTTCCTTCTCGGTTTGCAACCGATTTTCCATAAAATATTGTTCCGTCTGATAAAAGAATAATTGCGCTTCTAGGCTTAACGTATTTCATAAAAAAAGTTTTTCAAAATTGCATAAAAAAAAGGACAAACTAAAATCGTAT
>CAWHCT010000002.1:0-21540 GCA_963827785.1 uncultured Flavobacteriaceae bacterium
TCGGAATACCTAATTTTGTTAAAACCGTTTCAGTAAGATCAAATTTGGATCTATATAGGCTAGTCCACTGTTATTCATAGTAAGTACTTGCGTAAAACCTTCTGCTTTTGCAACTTCTTCAAGTGCTGTTCCTATTTTTTCATATAGGGGTTGTAACAATCTATTCTCTTCTAAAGGAATCAATTGAGAAGCATTTTGGCGAAATTTTGTGATATCATTTTCCAAAGCTATGACTCGTCCTGCTTTAGTTTCTTCATGGGCTCAGTCATTTGCGAAACCACCTTCTTGATAGCTTTTTGATTTTTGCCTGATAGTCATCTGTTTTGACTTTCAAATCTGCTTGCAATTTTGACCATAAGCATTCAAATCTTCCTGAACTTTTTTGAATTCAGGCATTTTTGCTAAAACATAATCCGTATCAATTGTACCTACTTTTGTTTGTGCATTGATATTAATACTAATCAACAGTAATAAAACCGGGAAAATTATTTTTTTAATCATTTTTTGAGTAATTTTTTCAAATATAGGATTTAACTCCTTTTAATCACTCAAAAATAATGAATTCGTGAAGGGAAGATTAAAAATAAATGAACTTAGAGATTTTCTTGATTCTAAAGTGCAACTTTATAATAATCCAAAATTTATTGAAACGGATCCATACAGGTTCCCCATTTATTCAGCAATAAAGAAGACATTGAAATAGCCGGATTCTTAACGGCCACCATAGCCTGGGGAAACCGGAAAAGTATTGTAAATAATGCTAATTAGGCTTGATGCATTTATTGGATAATTCACCATTACGATTTTGTTATGAATCATGAAGATTCGGATTTAAATAATTTATTGCCTTTTGTTCACAGAACTTTTAATGGGCAGGATTCTATTCAATTTATTAAGAGTTTAAAGCATATTTATACCAATCACAATGGTATGGAATCGGTTTTTGTTAAGATATTCTGAAGCTAATTCACTTCAAAAGTCAATTCATTTTTTAAAGCAGTATTTTTTTGAGATAGATCATTTGTCCAGAACCAAAAAACATATTAGCGACCCATTAAAGAATTCAGCATGCAAAGCGTATTAACATGTTCCTACGCTGGATGGTGCGTCATGATAATGCAGGTGTGGACTTCGGGATTTGGACGAATCTTCTCCTTCTCAGTTATCTTGTCCGTTCGATGTTCACTCCGGTAATGTAGCCCGAAAACTAGGCCTTTTAACCCGAAAACAAAATGATGCCAAAGCCTTAGACGAATTCGATGCTAACTTACGTAAATTAGATCCTAATGATCCGGTCAAATATGATTTTGCCTTGTTTGGTCTGGGTGTTTTTGAAAAGTTCTAGAGGACGAAAGTAACGGTTTGCTTATAACAAAAAAAGTAAAACATGATGTTTTACTTTTTTTATCATTTTATAAAAATTTATTTCTTGGACAGCAATTTTTTATTTAGTGCGGCTTGATCCTTATATCTTTTGCCACTCATGCCAATACATTCGCCGTCTTCCAATTTTGCCGATTTGCCATTCTTTAATTTAAGTTTTCCATCCGGATTCACAACCGTGCCGTCAGTTAAGGTTAGGTCTTCACTTAAAAGACTCACTCCATCTTTTTGATAATGATACACTTTCTCATTTAATATTATACAGTATTCACTGTCTACTGCAATATCTTGTGCGAGCAACATGCCGGAGGTTAAAAAAAGCGTCATTGCTAGCAAAACTAATTTTTTCATTTTATGTTTATTTATAATATTATTATTAATTGTTATTACAATTTACAAAAATCAAGCCAAAGATTCGTTATACAATTAACCTTTTAACCAAACCTTTCTTACTTATCTTTAGCCTCATTGGTTTCTTCTGATACGTCTAAAGTCTTCACCCTGTGGTGTATGATTGAACTGTTTTTGTTTTTATGAAAAGTTCTTCTCCACTTCGTTCTAATTTAACCTCTATATCCATTCCGGGTGGCCACATATAGACTTTCGTAAATACCATTTGGGCATTTTGCAGACTTACAGGATCGCCATTTATTTCTTTAATGATATCACCCTCCATCACTCCAAGATCATTCCAAAAACTATTTTCTTCGACCAATTTTACTAAAGGCAATAGTACCGGTGGCCATATCCGGTTTTAAGATGATCGCACCATCATTCATAATATAGTTGGTTTCCACTTTGCTTTCAATAATTTCCAGCCCAACTTTATTAAAAAATTCGTTATAGTTTATCGGGATTGTTCCAATTACGTGATCTTTAAAGAATTTCCCAACACTAGGATATGTCATGGCAGTAATTTCATCAATTATTTTATCGTCATCAAAGGGTTTATTTATTCCATATTTCATTGATAATTCTTTCATTAGTGATAAAATTCCTCTATTACCATTGCTTTCCTCTCGAATTAAAATATCCAAACACATATTTATTAAAGTACCTTTTTGATATACATTTATATAATTTTTAGAATAAGGCGATTCTAACACGTTTTCACTCATTACTGTAAAACTCATGGAATCATCAAATAAAGAAGCTGTTTTAATTTTGTTCATCAATCTAGCGTAAAATTCATCTTCAGAAATCAGGTTCTTATTGATTTGAAAATGATTGGCAAAATATTCAGTTAGGCCTTCATACATCCAAAGGTGTTTCGAAAAAGTCGGATCATTATAATCAAAATAGTGAACGTCTTCAGAATGTAATGTTAAGGGCGAAACTATATGGAAGAACTCATGAGATACCACATCGGTCATACTTTGTGCTAATGCTTCAGCCGGGGAATTTTCCGGAAAGACTACCATTGTTGACCTATGATGTTCCAATGCACCAAACCCCTTCGGAGCTCCTTCACCCATTGATGATAAATAAAGGAAAATGTTATATCGTGATGTGGTATTTAAATCTCCCAAATAATCCTTTTGTGCTTCCATCATTTTGAGCATAGCATCTTTAATACCGGATGCAGAGTGGACTTTATTTGGTGAATAAACACTCAATACTATTTTTATATCTCCTACCTGAAATTCTTCCACATCCAGTTTACCAAACATCATAGGATTATCAGTTATGTCAAAATATCTAGTCGCATTATAGCTGGCTGTAATTGTTCGTCCCATTGGTCCGGATTCAATTCCTGTTTCCTGTAATGCAGAAGTTCTCACAAACGTTGCAGGAGTTGTAATATCCACCTCATATTGGTTATTAACGAAGGAATCGAAATACCCAACAAAACCATGGAGATTCAATACAAAATTATCTGCCTCAATATTGGTTCCTGCCGGAGAGAATGGTACTTTTTGCCCAATACCTCCGAGAACTTCCTGGTCAAATGTATCATTAACCAAATAGGTCAATTTATCCAAATTATTGGCATTTCCAATAGACCATGAATTGTCATCAATTTTAGAAACTTCCAATTCACCTCCATTATAATCAACGGCCTTTAAATCCTCAATATAACTACCAAAATTACTTACTGAATAGGTTCCCTGCACTACCCTGGGCAATCTAAAGATCACAGTGTCCTGATTAAATCGCCCCGGATCAATAATTACAGGTACTTTGTCATCTGAAACTTTCGAAAGATCTAAAAAGGCCACTATTGGATTATTTGCTGCCAGATCAACAGGAATAGCTGTTTTTGTTGCGGAACCACAGCTAAATAATAAAATGCTTAAGATCAAGGCGTTCAATACTTTTTTCATGGGAATGAATTTACATTGCTTAAAAGACGCCCAAAGATATGATCTGTTACAAATTAAAGCCCTAAGTTTTTGTTAAAAGGTTGAATTAGTATCTTCGCTTTATGCAAGAACCACTCATTAGCATCCTTACACCCTTTAAGAATACAGAGCAATTCTTAACAGAATGTATTGAATCAATTATTGATCAAACTTATGAAAATTGGGAATTAATAATTGTAGATGACAATTCTACCGATAACAGTTTTGAAATTGTAAAACGATTTTCGAAAAATGATCAGAGAATTAAATTATATCAAAATCCGGGAGCCGGAATTATTGAAGCCTTGAGATTTGCTTTTATTCAAAGTAAAGGTGATTACATAACCAGAATGGACAGTGATGATATTATGCTAAATAATAAGTTGGAAGTTCTTTATAAAAATCTTAAGGCGAATGGTAAAAAGCATATTGCTCTTGGAATGGTGGAATATTTTAGTTCTGAAGGAATTAGTGATGGCTATTCCAGATATGAAAAATGGTTGAACGACCTTACTCAAAACGGTGAGAATTATTCTGAGATCTATAAAGAATGTGTCATACCATCTCCTTGCTGGATGATCCACCGGGAAGATCTAGAAGCTTGTGAGGCATTCAATCCAAATCGATATCCCGAAGATTATGACCTGACCTTTAGAATGTATATGAACAAAATAAAATGTATTCCCTGTGATGTTGTGCTTCACAAATGGAGGGATTACAGTACGCGAACATCCAGAACACATATTCACTATGCACAGAATTATTTTTTGGAAATTAAGATCAAATATTTCCTAAAAGTAAATCATGATACGAGCCGGACCCTGGTAATTTGGGGAGCTGGCTTTAAAGGAAAAACTATCGCAAAATATTTGATAGATCATAATATCTCATTTATATGGATATGCGACAATCCTAAAAAATTAGGAAAGCATATCTATGGTCAAAAAATGCATCACTTTGATCATTTGAACATTTTAGATAATCCTCAAAGCATTATAACCGTAGCTAATGAAGACGCTCAGAAGGAAATTAAAAATTATTTTACCAAGCATAATTTTCAATCTATGATCGATTACTTTTTCTTTTGTTAGAATGCAAATTGAATAATCATTAATATTAATTGTTTTGTTTCCATACTTTGTGAAGTAAATGTTATTTTTGTAATCAAAATACTAGGAATGCAGTTTAAACATCCGGAAATTCTATATGCTTTAATCCTACTTCTTATTCCTATATTTATTCACCTTTTTCAGCTAAGACGTTTTCAAAAAGTACCTTTTACCAATGTTGCTTTTTTAAAACAGATTACTATCCAAACGCGTAAAAGTTCAGAAATTAAAAAATGGCTAACGCTTATAACAAGACTGCTTTTGTTGGCATCAGTAATTTTTGCATTCTCTCAGCCCTATTTATCTAATAAAGCAAGTTATAATACCAAGAAAGAAACTGTTATCTATTTAGATAATTCCTTTAGTATGCAGGCGAAAGGTCAAAAAGGTACTTTATTGCAGCGGTCCATTCAGGATATTTTGGAAAATTTTGATAATGAAGAGGCTTTAACATTAATTACAAACAATTCGGTATATAAAAACACAACGCTTAGCAGTATAAAGAATGATCTTTTACAACTTGGATACTCATCAAATCAATTAGATTATCAATCGGCTCTTATCAAGGCACAAACTAACTTTAGCAAAGATAAAAGTAGTTTAAAGAATCTCATTTTTATTTCTGATTTTCAGGATAAAAATGAAGCATTTTCAGTGATTGAAAATTCCAATATAATAATTAACCTGGTGAATTTAAATCCGGTTAATATCAATAATGTAAGTATTGATACTTTATATATTTCTAATAAAACTATTGCAGAAATAGAAATTACCGTAATTGTAAAAAATCAAGGAGAGAGTATCAAAGATTTACCCGTTTCTTTATATAACCTGAACAAATTGATTGCAAAAACCTCTGTTGAAATTGAGGACAATTCTAAAGTAACTTTCTCGCTAAATGCTAATGAGGTTATTGAAGGTAAAGTGATTATTAATGATGCACAGCTTCAGTTTGACAATACTATGTTTTTTAATTTCAATAAACCACAAAGGATTAATGTTCTTTCAATAAGTAATACTGATGACTCATATTTAAAAAAGATATTTAATATTGAGGATTTTAACTACCAAAATGTAGACTTGAATAAACTGAATTATGGAGATATTGACAGGCAGAATTTAATAATTCTAAATGAGATCAATCAAATTCCTAATTCACTTATCAATGGTCTTAAATCAGTAAATGAAAGAAATGCCAGTATTTTAATTATACCTTCAAATGAAATTGTTTTATCTTCTTATAATCAGCTATATAATGAATTTTCATTTATTAATTTTAAACCGATCATTAAAACTGATAAAAGGATCATAAATATAAATTTTTCACATCCTCTATTTAAAGATGTTTTTAATAATAAAACAAATAATTTTCAATATCCTAAGGTAAATAGTTATTATCCTGTAGTGACCAATTCTGCAACTTCTATTCTGAGTTACGAGGATGGAAAACCATTTTTAGCAGGCAGAAATAACCTTTATGCATTTTCAGCTTCAATAAATCTGTCAAATTCAAACTTTCAAAATTCTCCATTGATTGTGCCTACTCTTTACAATATCGGAAATCAAAGTTTGCAAATTTCAAAACCATATTTTACAATCGGAAAGGAGAATAAAATAGATATAATTGCCTCGCTACAGAAGGATGAGATCGTAATTATGGAAAATGCAGAAACGAGTATTATTCCACAACAGCAAACATTTAAAAATAAAGTCACAATTGTGACCTCAGAAACTCCTGAATTAGCTGGCATTTATCAAGTTAAAAATAATAATCAATATTTAGAGAGCTTAAGTTTTAACTATGACAGAACAGAAAGTATCCTGAATTACATGGATTTAACTCAAAATGACGTTGTTATCTCAAATTCTGTTTCAGATGTGCTAACCGACATAAAATCAAGTACAAAAGTTAATGAGCTATGGAAATGGTTTGTTATTTTTGCTTTAGCAATGTTAATTATTGAAATGCTTATCCTAAAGTTTTATAAATGAACATACTTATTAAATCCGCGACAATTATTGATCCGAAAAGTGATTTTCATAGCCAAACTCAAGATATTTTAATTGAAAAGGGAATTATCACAAGAATTGATAAGTCAATCGAAAATTCAAAGAATTACAAAGAAATAAATTTAGACAATTTACATGTATCACAAGGGTGGTTTGACAGCAGTGTTTGTTTTGGAGAACCGGGATATGAGGAAAGAGAAACCATTGATAACGGATTAAAAACAGCAGCAAGTTCAGGATTTACAGCAGTAGCCCTTAACTCGAACACAAATCCTGTTATCGATAGCAATTCTGACATCGCATTCTTGAAGAGTAAAGCAAAAGATCACCTGGTTTCTTTACTGCCTATAGGTGCTCTAACCAGAAATAGCAATGGATCAGAACTGGCAGAATTGTTTGATATGAAAAGTGCAGGTGCAGTGGCATTTGGCGACTATAAAAAATCCACCTCCAATTCTAATTTATTAAAACTTGCCCTTCAATATGCGAGCGGATTTAACGGATTGATATGCTCTTTTCCTCAAGATGACAATATTGCGGGAGTTGGCGTTATGAATGAGAATATAACAAGTGCAACTTTAGGTTTAAAAGGTATCCCAAATATAGCAGAAGAATTGCAGGTAGCAAGAGATTTGTTTTTGTTGGAATATTCCGATGGAAAATTACATATACCTACTATTTCAACAGAAAGATCTGTGGATCTAATCAGGCAGGCTAAAAGAAAAAAACTAAATGTAAGTTGTAGTGTCGCAATTCATAATTTGTGCTTGACTGATAAGCTTATTGCTGAATTTGATACCAGATATAAGGTTTTACCTCCTTTAAGAATCCAAGCGGATGTAGACTCCTTGGTTGAAGGATTAAAAGATGGCACTATAGATATGGTTACCTGTGACCACAATCCTCTCGATATTGAACATAAAAGAGTAGAATTTGACCATGCTGCCTACGGAACTGTAGGATTGGAAAGTGCTTTTGGAGCCTTGCAAACCGTGTTCACACTTAAGAAGACTATTGAACTATTAACAAAAGGAAAAGATCGGTTTGGTTTAACTTCCGATTCGATCAACATAGGTAACAAATTGAATATCACTTTATTTAATCCTAATACGAGTTATACTTTTTCTACAAACAATCTTGTATCTAAATCAAAAAATAGTATTTTTGAAGATCAAAAATTGAAAGGTAAGGTTTACGGTGTTATCGCCAGAAATCAAATTTACTTAAATTAATAAAATGACTGAAGAAACCATCCTTGAGGGCAGATTATATGCTGTTGTGAGCTATATCACCTTAATTGGAACGATTATAGCTTTTATTATGAATAATGATAAAAAAAATCAATTCACAAGTTTTCACATAAGACAAGCCCTAGGTTTGTGGTTGACATTTTTCGCTTTGGGATATGTGGTAGGGATTTTTGATAATTGGTTAATTACTTTTGGCTTCTGGTTATTCTTTGGAATCCTGTTTATTTATGGATTTATTAATGCCGTGGCAGGAAAACCTCAAACCGTTCCTATTCTGGGAGAGTTCTATCAAAAAATATTTTCAAGCATTGGATAATAAAATACATAACCCAAATCTGTCGTTGACTCATCTGGTAAGAGAGTCCAATATAGTCTCTGATAAAGCTCCGTTGCTTATAATGCTTCATGGCTATGGCAGTGATGAAAATGACCTTTTTTCTTTTTCTACTGAATTACCTCAGGAATTATTCATTATATCCTTACGAGCCCCTTATACTCTGGAACCATTTGGCAATGCATGGTATGCCATAAATTTTGATGCTGAGCAAAATAAATGGAGTAATATTGAACAAGCTACCATTTCAAGAGATCTTATTGCCAAATTTATTGATGAAGTAATTGAGAACTATCCTGTAAAAAGTGATTCAGTCACATTATTGGGTTTTAGTCAAGGTACTATTTTAAGCTACGCTGTAGCGTTAAACTATCCGGAAAAAATTAAGAATGTTATTGCCCTAAGTGGTTATATTGATAGTGATTTATTGCCAGATCAGGCAGATACTAATGGATATAAGGACTTGGATTTTTATTGCTCACATGGTACTTTAGATCAGGTCATTCCTGTTGAATGGGGAAGAAAAGCAGAACCTTTCTTAAGCTCATTAAATATAAAAAATAAATTTTCAGAATTTCCTGCCGGTCATGGTGTTTCTCCTCAAAATTTTTATGAATTTAGGGAATGGCTCAAAAACAGATTGTAATTATTGAATGGGATAAAGAAAAGATTCTACTAATTTGAATTTAAGTTCCTTTTCAGGAGTTATTTCATAGGTAAGAAAAATTTCACCCCAAAACTCCCCATCAGAAAAATCGGCTATGATCCATTTATGATTTAACAATTTGATGTTATTTATCATCATTTTCCTTCCCTCAGAAGAACCATAGGGTATTAATGGGTGTTCACCTTTTATCTCATTCAATGTATATAGTTCATCTTTTATAAATGGAATAAATTCAGAGACATTATAACCCTTATTTTCCAAATAGGATAAGGCGTCTTCATTTCTTTCCAGATTAAAATATGAAAGATCTAATATCTTATCTTCCAAGACCGTTAAGGAATCCTTCAATGATATATTTTCTTCTTTTATAGATGTTATATCCTTTTCATATTTATCAAGAACATTTTTTGAATTTACATATTGAAACAGCACCAGTAAGACGGAAAAGATAAACAGATACATAAAAATTTTATTCTTCATAACTAAATTGTTATTTGCAGATTATCATATGCCAGAAAAACGCCTTTAGGAAGCTTTTGTTGCACTTCTTCATGAAAACCCAAATAATGGCTTATATGGGTCAAATAGGCTTTTTCCGGTTTAACTTTTTCAATGAATTGCAAAGCTTCTTCCAGATTAAAATGAGAATGATGAGGCCTTTCTCTCAAGGCATTGACCACCAGCACTTTGACTCCTTTTAATTTGTCTACTTCATGGTCTTCAACTGTTTTTACATCAGTTAAATACGCAAAATCATTAAACCTAAAACCAAAAACCTGAACTCTATTGTGGTAAGCATTTACGGGAATGACAGTTAAATTGCCAAGTTTAAATGGTATGTTCTCAATTTCAACCTCTTTAACACTCGGTGCACCCGGGTATTTATCTTCAGACGCGAAAATATAATCAAATCGCTTTCTAAGCGTATTTAATACACGTTTATGAGCATAAATAGGAATATCACCCTGATTAAAGAAAAATGGTCTGATATCATCCAAACCTGCTACATGATCACTGTGTTCATGTGTAAAAAGAATACCATCGATTCTCTTACATTTGTTTGAAAGCATTTGTTGCCTAAAGTCCGGGCCACAATCAACAACAAAAGTATGATCATCCCATTCCACAAGAACAGATACTCTCAATCTCTTGTCTTTAGGATCAGAACTTAAACAAACCGGATGATTACTTCCTATTACCGGAATTCCTTGAGATGTTCCTGTTCCTAAAAATGTAACTTTCAAATTACTCTGTTTATATAACAAAAATAGTGTTATTTTTTGTTTGTCGATTAGTCTTATTCCTTTTAAAACTATAAAATATAGGCTGAATTTTGAATTGTACCAATTTAAATAATTTCTTATAGGTCGGTTTTTTTTTATTATTTTTGTTTCAATTAAAAAAAAGAATGGCTTTAACCTTAAAAGGAGACAGAGAGATTAGTAAAACACTTACTATTAAGCAGAAATCTCTTCAAATAAACCTTAATGAACATATTTATGGAACTTTTGCGGAAATTGGTGCAGGCCAGGAAACAGTTCGTAATTTTTTCAGAGCTGGAGGCGCCTCAGGAACCATAGCTAAAGCTATGTCTGCCTACGACAAGGATTTTAGTGATGCTATTTATGGAGTTGAGAATGATAGTAGGTATGTCTCCGAAGCACGATTGCGAAAAATGTTGAACCATGAGGTAAATCTTGTAGAGGACAGAATAAAAAGAGATAAACATCCAGATAAACTTTTTTTCTCTTACGCTAATACCGTTGCTACAATAGATTTTTCAAAAAAATTCAAGGGTCATGGCTGGGTTGGAGTTAAATTTCAATTGGATCCTTTAGAGGATTATAACGAAATCATTATTCATATTCGATTTAGACAAACTAATAGCCAATTACAACAGGAAACTCTGGGTATGTTGGGTGTTAACTTAATTTTTGGTGGGTTTTACATGCATGACGATCCAAAAGAACTTGTAAGGTCTTTATATGATAACATTGAAAAAGACCAGATAGAAGTTGATATGATAAATTTCTCGGGGCCAAGATTTGCATATGTTGACAATAGATTAATGAGTTTGCAACTGGTTAAAAATGGAATGACTGAAGCGGTTATGTTTGGTCCGGATGGCAATAACCTTCTTCCCGCATCTGAATTATACAAAAAGAATATTCTGGCTCTTAGGGGTAGTTTTAGACCTGTCACCCTGGTTAACATGGATATTTATGAGAAAGCTAAAAAATTATTCCTGGCAGAAAAGACCGTTGAAGAGAAGAATACAAGAATAATTTTTGAAATTACTTTGGATAACCTCAGATCTGAAGGCAAAATCAATGAACGTGACTTCATGGATAGAGCAGAGTTACTATGCTCTTTAGGGCAGAATGTAATGATCACTAACTTCCAGGAGTATTACAGGTTGGTCGAGTATCTTGCTCAATTCACTAAGGCCAGAATGGTAATGGCTATGGGAGTTTATAATCTCATTCAAATATTTGACGAAAAGTATTACCGACATTTAAGTGGTGGTATTTTGGAAGCATTTGGTAAATTATTCTTCAAGGATTTGAAAATCTATTTATACCCATTAAAGAATCATGAAACAGGAGAATTTATTACAAGCGAAACTGTAAAGGTTCATCCACGTATGAAAGAGTTATATAAATTCTTCAAATTTAATGGCAAGTTAGTTGATATTACAGATTATAATCCTGATATCATGGATATCTTATCAAGAGAGGTTCTGCAAATGATAATGGAAGATCAAGAAGGCTGGGAAGAAACACTTCCTGCTGGCGTTTCTGAAATTATTAAAGAACATCGCCTTTTTGGCTACCGAAAACGAAGAAGCCTTACCAGAAAAAATTAAACTAATTCCAGTATTTGACTGGCATGATCTTTAGTTTTTACTTTATCAATTACATGCTGCACTATTCCTTCCGCGTCAATGACAAAGGTTTTTCTATGAATACCATCATAGACCTTACCCATAAATTTCTTTTCACCCCAAACTCCAAAGTTATTAATGACGACCTTATCTACATCTGCCAATAACTGGAAAGGAAAATTATATTTAGATTTAAAGTTGGTCTGCAGTTTCTCAGAATCTGCACTAACCCCCAATAATTCAAACCCTTGATTTTGTAATTTTTTATAATTATCGCTTAAATTACATGCTTCAGCAGTGCATCCTGGCGTATTTGCTTTTGGATAGAAGAATACAATTAATTTCTTTCCTTTATAATCAACTAAGGAAACCGGATTTCCATCTTGATCATTAACTGTAAAATTTGGAACCTTATCTCCTACTTTTAGTGTATTCATTATTCAATTTTATTTATAGATTAGTAATTTAGACAAAATTAAGAAATTAAATGACCAAAGCTCAAAAAGTAGAGTTCGTAATTAACACTCTTGAAAAATTATATAAAGATGTTCCAATTCCTTTAGATCATAAAGATCCATATACCTTGTTAATAGCTGTTCTGCTTTCAGCACAAAGTACCGATGTTAAGGTTAACCAAATCACACCAATATTATTCGCAAAAGCGGATAATCCATATGACATGGTAAAATTATCGGTTGAAGAAATAAGAGAAATCATCAAACCTGTTGGGCTTTCTCCCATGAAAAGCAAAGGAATTTATGGTCTTTCAAAAATCTTAATTGATAAACATGGTGGAAAAGTTCCGAGAACATATGAGGAACTGGAAGAACTCCCTGCTGTTGGACATAAAACAGCTGCTGTGGTTTTATCACAGGCATTTGGGATCCCGGCATTTCCCGTGGATACTCACATTCACAGGCTAATGTATCGATGGAATTTAAGCAATGGAAAGAATGTAGTTCAAACAGAGAAAGATGCCAAACGACTTTTTCCAAAAGAATTATGGAATAAACTGCATCTTCAGATTATATGGTATGGGAGAGAATATAGTCCTGCAAGAGGATGGAATCTGGATAAAGATATCATTACCAAAAAAATAGGCAGAAAATCTGTAATTGAAGATTATAAAAAACCAAAAAAACTAAAGTAATGGTATAATAGTTGAAGCATTGTTTTAAACGCCAATCATGAGATCATTAATCTTTGCTTTGCTAAGTTTATTAGCCGTTTCATGCATTCCGATAAGAATAGCTCCTATTATAAAAGAGGATAAAATAATGAAGGCCAATAAATTTAAACGCAAATTACCTAAACGGTATTCATTTATTTTTGAAGATCCTAAAGAAGCCAATGAATTCTATAATTATATAAACACAAAGTTTCAATTAGATTTTCAAGACGTTGATTGGGATGTTCCTTTTGAACTTGATAATATAGTTTACTATATGTCCTTTTATGAAACAGAGATTCCGAATAAAACTTTAAATTTAATTCCTTTTTTAATTGATGCAAAATTAGATAATAGTGGCATCGACCCTATATTTGAAGATTCTTACGTATCAAGGCATGAAAATTGGTTTGTAGTAATAACTGTTAACAATGATGACAGTACTGATTGCCTACATCCTAATTATGAAAATAGACAAAAAATCATAGCATATTTCAAGAACTTAAGAAAAGAGTATTTAAATACTCATAACTATGAAGAGGTCTTGTTAAAACAAGAAAGTCCTAACTAGCGACTAAATCTTAATTAGGACCTCCTTCAAAGTCTAGTTCAAAAGAGAATTAAACGATAGCTTATTATAATTTATAACACTTAAAGCTTTTGAATAATTAAGCAGAAAATCGATTGTCTCTTTTCTAGGAACTAATTTACTTGATTGATGTTTTTGTTGTTGAGAGTAAAGTTTTGCCATTTACTATATTTATTTTGTTTAATATAGAAACGGCCAATAACTAACTTTAGTATATTAATTCGTTAAAATAATATTATGCTTGTCAATAATTTTGCGCATATTGATTAGGGCATATCTCATTCTTCCAAGTGCTGTATTAATGCTAACCCCTGTTTTTTCTGATATTTCCTTAAAACTCATATCATTGTACATGCGCATTACTAAAACTTCTTTTTGGTCATCAGGAAGTTCCTCAATTAAACGTCTTACATCCTCTTCTACCTGACTTTTTATCAACTTTTTCTCTGCATTCAGATCGCCATCACTCAATACTGAAAAAATACTGAATTCTCCCGAATTGTCAAATTTGGGCATTCTGTTATTCCTTCTGAAGTGATCAATGACAAGGTTATGTGCAATTCGCATTACCCAGGGTAGAAATTTACCTTCCTCATTATACTTACCTTTTTTTAAAGTGTTAATAACCTTGATAAAGGTGTCTTGAAACACATCTTCAGTAATATCCCTATCTAATACTTTAGAGTAGATGAAACTGTAAATTCGTTGTTTATGCCTGTTAATTAAAATAGAAAGGGATGACTCATCACCTTTAATGTAGTTTGAAACCAATACAGCATCTGTGATTGTCTCTGTTCTCATAATCATTACTTTTAGTCGCACAGAAGAAGTCTTCTTAGCTTGGGGTTAATACTTTAAAAGTAATGTTTTGCTATAGGCAAGTATTATGATTTAAGATTAATAGAATGTCAAATATAACAACAAACAATTGTAAAATGCAAAAAAAACGAATTATTTTCGATGAACTTTAATTCTCAAATCTATTTTATAAGGTAAATTACTTATAGTATCTTTGCAAAATTATTTCACTTAAAAGCTTATGATCACTAACATTTCGGAGGTTAATCCTAAAGAAAACATCATTATTAAAGGTGCAAAATTGCATAATCTCAAGAATATTGATGTTGTCATACCTAGGAATAAGTTAGTTGTAATCACAGGATTATCAGGATCCGGCAAATCAAGTTTGGCCTTTGATACATTATATGCCGAAGGTCAAAGACGATATGTTGAGAGTCTTTCAAGTTATGCCAGACAATTCCTTGGCAGATTAAATAAACCTAAAGTTGATTATATAAAAGGAATTGCACCAGCTATTGCTATTGAGCAAAAAGTAAATTCTACAAATCCAAGGTCAACGGTTGGAACTTCGACAGAAATATACGATTACCTGAAATTATTATTTGCACGGATTGGTAAGACCTATTCTCCAAAGTCAGGCAAGGAGGTTAAAAAAGATACAGTATCGGATGTTCTTAAATCATGTAAAAACCTTCTTAGATGATGAAAAATTATTGCTCCTCGCTCCTATTCATCTGGAAGATGGACGAGCGATGGAAGATAAATTAAAGGTGCTTGAATCAACAGGGTTATGCCAGAATAAAAGTTAAAGATTCTGTTATAAGAATTGATGAAGCTGATAGTATAAAAGACAATATCAAAGATATTTTTCTTGTAATAGACAGAGTTGTTGTAAAACATGACGAAGATTTTTATAACCGATTGGCTGATGCCATAGAAACGGCATTTTTTGAAGGTAATGGAGAATGTTTAATTGAATCGTTAAAGGACAACAATCAAAGATCATTCAGTAATAAATTCGAATTGGATGGTATATCCTTTCTGGAACCAAACGTGCATCTATTTAGTTTTAATAACCCCTATGGAGCTTGCCCTAAATGTGAAGGTTATGGTGATATAATTGGAATTGATGAAGATCTGGTCATTCCTAATACAGGATTATCAGTTTATGAAAATGCAATTTTTCCATGGAGAGGCGAAAGCATGAGCTGGTACAGAGACCAATTGGTCAATAATTCACATCATTTTGATTTTCCAATCCATAAACCTTATTTTGAACTAAGTGAGGAGCAAAAACAACTCATTTGGGACGGCAATAAATATTTTGAAGGCTTAAACTCATTTTTTGCAGAATTAGAATCTAAAGCCTATAAAATTCAAAACCGTGTAATGCTGTCACGTTATCGAGGTAAAACTAAATGTACAGTATGTAAAGGAAAACGATTAAGAGAGAAGACCAACTATGTGAAAGTTGGAAAGGCTAACATTACAGATCTGGTAGAACTTCCATTAAATAAATTAAAAATTTTCTTTGATCAGCTGAAATTAAATGAATATGACTCTAAAATTGCTGAACAGACTGCTTAAGGAAATTAAAAACCGACTCCTATTTTTATCTAATGTTGGTTTAGATTACCTTACAATTAAACAGAAAATCAAACACATTATCCGGTGGAGAAAGCCAACGTATTAATCTTGCAACTTCTCTTGGTAGTAGTTTAGTTGGTTCTATGTATATTCTGGATGAACCTAGTATTGGATTGCACCCAAAAGACACAGAACGTTTAATTAATGTATTAAAATCATTACGGGATTTAGGAAATACAGTAATTGTTGTTGAGCATGATGAAGACATCATGAAAGCAGCCGACGAAATTATTGATATTGGTCCAGAAGCAGGTACTTTTGGAGGTCATGTTGTTGCAAGTGGAACTTATCAGGATATCTTAGTTCAGATTCACTAACTGCGAAATATTTAAATGGAAGTCTAGAAATTGAAGTCCCGAAAGACAGAAGACATCATAAATATCATGTTGATATAATTGGTGCAAGAGAAAATAATCTAAAAAATATTGATGTTACTTTTCCTCTTAGGAGTTCTAACCGTTGTAACTGGTGTTTCTGGAAGTGGAAAAAGTACTTTGGTTAAAAAAATATTGTTTCCTGCTCTACAAAAGCAATTGACTGGTTTTAGTGACAAACCAGGGCAATTCACTAAACTTGATGGAAACTATAGTAATATTAAAAAGATTGAATTTGTTGATCAAAATCCTATTGGAAGATCATCTCGATCAAATCCTGTTACTTATATTAAAGCCTATGACGATATTAGAGCTTTGTATGCTAATCAAAAACTAAGCAAAATAAGAGGTTATCAAGCAAAACATTTTTCTTTTAATGTTGATGGTGGACGATGTGAAACCTGCAAAGGTGAAGGCGAAGTCACCATTGAAATGCAATTCATGGCCGATGTGCATTTAGAATGCGAAACTTGTAAAGGAAAACGTTTTAAAAAAGAAGTGTTGGAAGTTACTTTTGCAGACAAATCCATTGATGATATTCTTAATCTTACCATTGATGATGCTATTAGTTTTTTTGAAGCAAATAAGGAGAAAAAAATTCAATCAAAGTTACAACCATTACAGGATGTTGGTTTAGGTTATGTAACACTTGGCCAAAGCTCTTCTACCCTTTCTGGTGGTGAAGCACAACGTATTAAATTAGCCTCCTTTTTAGGAAAAGGCAATACAAGTGATAAAGACACTTTTTATTTTTGATGAACCTACGACCGGACTACATTTTCATGACATTAACAAATTACTTAAAATCCTTTAATGCATTAATTGATAAAGGACATTCCATTATAGTTATTGAACATAATCTGGAACTTATTAAATGTGCCGATCATATTATGGATCTAGGACCTGAAGGTGGTGAAAATGGAGGTTATTTAGTAGCTCATGGAACTCCTGAGGCTATTGCGGCCGATCTTGATTCTATTACAGGACAGTATCTAAAGGGAAAGCTTTAAAGAACTACTAATAAAAGAAAAACGACGCTGCTGCTATTAGCCCTATAGCAACCGGTATAATTAACATCATATATACAAATGCCACTATTCCTGATTTAATGAATGTCAGGAAATAGCCCTGTTTGTAAAAATATCGCATTGACAACCATAAATAGATAAATGTGTACAGAATAGCTATTCCACTCAGCCAACCCGGGATATCCCATAAAAATGATTCACACCAATTAAAATACCCATTATTATAAACAAGAACGAGAAGTAATAAAAACTAAATACCAAATGGTATGAAAATCGTCCTTTTCTCCAATAAAACAGTTTCAAAATAAAAGCAAATATTGGCAATAAGAAAAAAAGTGCAATTGGTATACTATCAAAAAATGCCTGTACTATTCCACCTCCTTCTTGCTTATGGAATTTTATTATTTGTTTCGCGAACGCACGTTGAAACATATTAGGATTTTCACTAATACCAATGCTTCGAATCATTTCTTCTTCTGAAGCACCTACTTTTATTAATGAATCTAAGACTTTTGTATTGTACCCAAAATTGACATTGCTATTTTTCGGTTCTGATAATTCTGTTGTTAGAACAGAGTCCAGAATTTTACGTCCTCTTCTTTGATCCCTGTGCAATTTTTGGGTTGTTTAAAACAGGATCTTAATTTTTGAAATAGACGTAGAATCTAATTTAATATTGGGAAGAGAATCAGTTTTCTTGTCGGAGTTTATTGTTTTTTCCAACTTAAATCCTTCTTTAATGGCTTTATCAGCCGCTGCATTATATTCTCTAACTTTGAAGGACAGAATAAAAAAGAATACAACCGAAACAAATAAATAGTACTGAGCTGGATGCAAATATGTCAACCGTTTTCCTTCAACAAATTTTCTGGCAACATAACCGGGACGAAACATTAATGGGATAAAACTTTTGAAAAATCTGGCATCAACAGAAAAGTAATTACTAATCGTATTGTTGAACAACACCTTTAAGCTCAGATCTTCATGAACTTTTTGTCCGCATTCCGGACAATATTTGAACTCTTCTTTTAGAGGAGAATCACAATTCTTACAGAATTCAGATGTGGACATGCGGTTGATTACTTTCTATAAAAATAGGATTTTATTTTATATGAATCAAGGTAAGAAATGAATTTCGAAACTATTATACTTATCTGTATACCAATTATTTACGTTTTTTGGCACGCTAATTGAAATTACCTAAACAAATAGCGTAAGCCGAAAAGCTAAAAATGAGTAGGCAAATAAAAAATCTAGAATTATGAAAAAACTAGTACTAATTATTACAGCCTTGTTAATGGGTTTAACAACTGTAACAGCAGAAGAAACATTATCTAAATCAGATTTAGATATCAATGTTACTTTAACAAAACGCTATCATCATGCTCAGCCAATTGTGTTTGTCGAGCGAGGGATTGAATTCATCATCTTTCCTAACGGCGACTTCGATTTCAACACTGCATTAGACGGCTATCGTTATAATGACCAATACTCTAATGGTCTGTATTACAGAACAACAAATACTCGAAGAGGAACTGTGAGTGCTCCGGGAACCATTTCAAGAAGCTACGACCTTCGCACAAGAGGTGTACAGATAATACATGACCGTTATGGGAATGTGCGAAGAATTGGTAATGTGTTTATTAATTACGATTTCTATGGCAGAGTAAACCGAATTGGGTCTGTGTATATAAAATATAACAGAAATCGATTGGTACAAGTTGGAGGTTTAAAGCTCATTTACAACAAACATGGAAAATTAGTAAATACCAGAGGCCAAGTAAACAGACAGTGGAGAAACAATTGGACTTACAACCATTTTAATTTTGATAATAACAATTGGGATAACAATGACGATTTTTATTACTACAAAAAAGATGGTAAAAAAGTGAAACGATCTAAAGCACTTAAAAAAAGAAATTAAAAAGATTATATATTTAATTGAATAGTTAGCAAAAACCCAAAGCAAGAGCTTTGGGTTTTTTGTTTTGGTAAGATTAAAGAGATACCTTTCCTAATCCATCATGTTCGGATGGATACAGCACCCCGTTTTCCAATTTAAAAAGATCTTTAAATGGATCATCCAACAGATCTAAATGTCCGTCAAGATCGGCGTATTCTATATTTGGTCTGCTCAAAGCAAAATGAAGTCCTGCCGAGATACTTAGTTCACATTCATCTAAACAGCCTATCATCACTTCCATACCTGCAGCTTTTGCAACCGAATTAATGTGCTGGGCTTCAATAATTCCGCCAACCTTCATTAATTTAATATTTACCATGTCTATCAAATTATTACTAACCAAATGGTAAGCATCCAGTAACGATTTTATGCTCTCATCTGCCATTACAGGAATTTTAACACTATTAGTAACAATGCCTAAACTTTTATCTTTGGTTTGATCTGTTGGTTGTTCTAAAATTTCAATTTTAGCCACTTTGGTTTTATTAATAAATTCTATTGATTGATCAATTGTATATCCCTGATTAGCATCAAACCTTAGTTTGAAATCACTCCCAAGGGTTTCTCTTAATCTTATGATTTTTTCAATATCCTCTGAAATGTTCAAACCGCCCTTTAATTTGATAACAGAAAACCCCTTTCTTTTAAATTCTATTGCCTGTTTTAATGTCTCTACCAAAGGTAGAATTCCTATAGTAACGCTTGTTGTTATTGAATGTCTAAACCCTCCCAATAACTGATATAAAGGTAGTTCAGCCTTACGTGCCATCATATCATGTAATGCCATATCGACCATTGCAAGAGTTGAAGATGTTTTTTTTAATTGTTGTTTTAATTGATGATCTGTTTTGACTATTTGAAATGGACATTGACCTGTTAATAATGGGATAATCACTTCATTAATATTGCTAATGACATCATCAGGTGATTCTCCTGTGACAGCAATATCCGGAGCTGCACAACCCCAGCCTGTCAACCCAGTATTTGTTGTGATTTTTAAAATTATATTAATGGCGTGATCTACTGTTTCATAGGCAATAGTGTATGGAATTGCCAATGGCATATTTAATTTGAAATATTCAATAGATTTTATGATCATTAATATCTGTTTTGATAGAGTTCATCTGATGGCGTGTTTTTTATGGTTTCAACAAACTCAGTCATTTTATCTATCATGATTTCCCACATTTTAATTCCTTTTTCAACGGTTGCCAAGGATGCATTTCCCATCACTCCAGATTTTGAAAGCAATTTGGTATGAGCATACCAACTCACACCTCTGGAAGAAGTAAAATCTAAATATTCGTTATTAAGATCTAAGGTTTCGTCAACAGCTTTAGACATATCTACCAAATCTGGTCTAATCGCTAACGTAGTACTGGTTTCTATCTCGCCTGCGTGAATATCGTTGTGTGTATTAATTAAATCATACAAATCTATATCACTGGTTTCTCCGGTTTCTACACAAACAAATATTTTTGCATCGCGATTGATCATTTGTGCGGCATATTCCAATGTTGGCTTATTATCGCCATGACCATTTAATAATACTAATTTTTTGATGCCGTTATGAGCTAAACTCATACCTATATCATACAATAATGACTGAAAGCGCCGTGTTGGTTACAGAAATGGGACCTTTAATTGACGACGACGAAAGATACACCATATGGGATTGGGTAAAGAAACGGTTTTGGCATTTTTACAATTTTCAGCAACTTTTTTCGCCATATAATATGCATCAAAAAAGCTCCATTGAAGGTAAATGTGGTCCATGTTGTTCGATGGCTCCACAAGGTAAAATAGCCGTATCTACAATTTTTAATCTTTCTTTTATTTCTGGCCAGGTTAATGTTTCCCACATATAATCTGGATATTTTTCTTTATTTCTCATCTATTATATAATTTAATTCATTTAAAAATTCGTCATTTACAATAACTTCTTGCCAACGATTGTCCATTCTTTTCACTGCCCCATCTGCATATTGATT
>CAWHCT010000003.1:0-7276 GCA_963827785.1 uncultured Flavobacteriaceae bacterium
TGATCTGATCCAGGTAAAACTTCTATTTTCTCAAAGTCCTTATTATCTGACATTGCCGATTTAAGAATGGCCAATGCGTCTTCATCTGTTTTTTGACGTAGCTCATCAAAGCTTCCCCAACGCACTCTATCGTTAGGTATTTCGGTTTTTTCTAACCATTTTCCGTTGACGTGTTTAAAGAAATCTTCATTAGGAGTTATGGAGTTGTCCATATAATCCAAATTGATTCCCGGAGTTTGTTCTAAAAGAACTGTTTCTTTGTTGTCCTTTTTACAAGAATAGGCACTTATTAAAATTGCTAATCCAAATAAAAAAGAAATGTTTTTGATTGTTTTCATTTTTTAAATTTTATACAGCGCCGAAGTTAATTAAAATTTTGGATAATTATTGTTACTTATGTACCTTAATGATAATCCAGTTAAATAGAAAAAACGCATTTGTTGAAATGCGCTTTTTAATGTCTATGTTTATTAGCTAACCTAATTCAGCATTAATTTTCTTGTAGCTGACTGATTATTTGCTTTGATGTTTATAAAGTACATTCCTGTTGAATATGATGACATGTCCAACTGATAGGAATCTCTTGAAACCTTTGTCTTATCTACTATGATTTTCCCAGTGATATCATATACTTCAAACTCAAATTCATTATTGTTCTTAAATTTGATGTTAAAGATATTGTCTGATGGATTAGGATATATTTGAAATCCGCTTAACTCAAAATCATCAAAACCTAAAGTTCCGGCAACTGTTAGATTGTCCAAAATAACTCCTTCCTGGTTTACAGACTGATCTGCGTGGAAAACAAATCTAAAGGTCAAGCTTGATTGTCCTTCAAAAGCCGATAAATTATAACTATACTCCTGCAACGCAGCTTCTGTTCCGGTCCATTGCGCCCCGGGGCAGTTCAAACAGTTGGATCCCGGGAGTGTATTGCTGTTATACCAGTTAGGATCTGCAGAAGTACCAAGTACATTCCAATTGGCTCCTCCATCAGTAGAATATTCTACATAGATAATATCCCAGTTTAATTCCAGATCAAACGCCATATCAAATTTTAAAGTTGGGGATGTCACATTGGAGAGATCATAACACTCTGTGAATAAATAACTCTTAACATTATCGGCATGATTACCGCTAAGTTCTGTCCCATAAACGTTGTTCCCTGAAGAATTTAAAACAGTCCCTGTTGCTAAACCTCTTGTCCAATAATTTCCGCAAAGACCTTCATCAAAAACAATAAGTTCATCTGCTACTGTTTCAAAATCATTTACTATGTTATAAGCACCTATCTCATTCGCATAAAATTTCTTATTTGAAACATTATTTGACCCAAAACTGTCATTATTAAATGTTGTTTCAATATTTAATGAATGATATCCGGTTGTTAAGGTTAATGTAGGAATGTCAATAAGAGTTGTTGCACCAGAAATCAAATTTCCTGTCCAGGTGAAACTGCTATTAGTTCCATCCAGATTATATACAACATCTATACTGTTAATAGTGTTAGTTCCTAAATTCTTCACTTCTGCCTGAACCGAGCTTAGATCACCACAAGCTATTGTTGCGTCAGCCCCTTTAATGGATTCTAAACTTAATTCGTCAGTCAATGTTTCCGTTTCAATATCTGATTGCCAAATACCTCTGCCATATGTTGCTGCTGTAATATTGGAATCGTTATAATTGATCTCTATGTCAGTGACTGATACATTAGGTAAGCCATTATCAAAAGCTTCCCAATCTCCTGTTGTATCATCATATCTGTACACGCCTAAACTGGTTCCTACGAATAACGGATTCTGACTGTGAAAATCCTGATGTTTGATTATGTTTTTGGTTACCGATGGTAAACTTCCGGTTATATCTGTAAAATTCAATGCGCCATCGATGGATCGATAAACTTTTCCGTTCGAGGCACCTTCAGTTGTCACATATATTATGTCACTATTGGAGTTGTGAACTTCGATAGAAGTTATATTTGAACTGAAAGATTCAACACTTGTAAATGATAGACCTTTGTCAGTACTTTTTCTTAAACTGCTGTTTATGGCCACATAAATATTGTCCGGATTTATATCGTCGATCTCTAAGAAATCTATATTAGTGCCAAAACTTGGTGAAACGGCTTGAAAAGAGCCACAAAGTTTATATAAACTGCTGTACCCTGCATAAATTTCACCTTCTTTGTTTGCTACTAAAGGCGTAACCCAATTTCCCGTTTCCGCTGGACCACCAACAGAACTGCCACACTTGCTCCTGCATCATCAGAAATATAAAGGCCTCCTCCTTGCTGGATAAAACCGTAAAACAGATCTGAATTGTTAGGGTCGATGGCTGTATCCATTCCATCAGCACCATAATAATTTTGCCATTGATTATTGTCCAACCCATAGCCACCATTATCCTGTAGCCCTCCAACCATTTTTTCTGAGGTCTGTTTTGCAACGGCAATTTTATAGAACTGACCTATTTGCATACCTGCGGTAAGATCTGTAAAATTAGTCCCCCCATCACTTGATTTATAAAATCCTCCATCAGTCCCCGTAAATAATTGTCCTCCATAAAAACGAAGTAAATGAATATCAGCATGTGAATATGAAGGTTGTGTAGGTGAACTCCAATTATTAACTTTGGTCATAGTAGCTCCACCATCGGTAGACTTCCAAATATTCAAAACACCTGTATATATTTCATTTTCATTGGAGTCAGAAACCGCTAATGCCATATCATACCATGCTTGGGGACTTTCAAAAATATCCCCTACTGTACTCGTATTAGCTGTCTCTGTAAAAGAACTTCCTGAATCAATTGACTTATAAATTCCTTGAAAACCATCACCTGTCGTCGAGCTCAAAACATAAACTACATTTGGGTTAGCTGGAGTTACATCTATAACTAATCGACCGGAACTAACCGGCAATCCTGTGCTAGAAGCCGAAAAGGTGATTCCTCCATCAATTGAAGTGTAAAAAGTATTTGAGGAAACAGCATAAACAATATTTGGGTCCCCTGGTTTTATTTTAATATCCTTAATATTTCCAGACAGGGTATTTGTCCAGTTGACTCCGGCGTTAGTTGTTCTGTAAACTCCACTACTGGTCGCAACCCATAGTATATTTGAATTGGCAGGATGAATGTAAATGTCATTCATGGAATAAGGAGAGTTTCCCGGGTTTAAACCTGTAGGATTCCAGGTCGTGCCTCCATCTGTCGACTTAAAAACACCGACACTATAAGAATCTCCGGCATCATCATCCCCGGTTGCTATATAAATTACATTGGAATTCGCATAATCTATTGCAATACCGGACACACCTATTTGAGGCAGATCATCGGTTAGAACAGTCCAGGTACTGCCACTGTCTGTTGATTTCCAGATACCACCTGCAGGAGCTCCGGAATAGAAAATTGTTGGATCGTTAGGATCTACAATTATTGAATTGACCCGTCCCTGGCCGGATGACCATGATCCGGTGTTAATATGTGTAAAGGGACCTAATGGCAGCCAGTTACTGTTATCCAAAAGAACGCTTCTTGAATTAATCTTTTGTTTTTTGTCTAACCAGGTATCCCATAACTCTTGCTGTGTCGGCAAAGTGCCATCCTCTTTAACAAAGTTTCTCCAGTAATACTCCCATCTTTTAAATGGCTTGTAGCCACTACCCTTTACATCAGGATCTCTGGTTTCCCAATAGGAGTTAAACGCATCAACTATTTCGTGGAAAGTTATTTCAGAATTTGTTAATCGTTGACCTTGATTCAAATTCTGCATCCAAGGCGCAGATTCATTGAACTGCGCATGCAAAAGAGTACAAAAAAATACTGAATATAAGAGTATTAAGTGTTTCATAAGTAGGTGATTGGATTCTCAAATGTAGAAAAAAAATTAAAAATAATTTAACATATTGAAAGAAATTGGATTGTTTTTGTAAGAAAAGGATTGTTATTGAAGACTATTTTATTCAGGTTTGACTATATTTTGAGCATCTCTTTCAAATTTCTTGTTGATCTGAAAGTTTAAATTGGAAAACGCTTCTAACAGATCTTTAATAGATTTTTCAATAGCTGTTTTTGATGAAGTACTCATACTTATAACACTATTCAATTTTAAATACATAGTTCTTACAATCAGAACTCTAGCCTGAATTGCCTCATCATCAATATTCGACGGAACTGTATCAGTAAACTCTTGAATAAAAGTTTCGACTATCTTTTTATCTCCTTTAAAATAGCTTAAATCTCCATTTTTTATCTCGGTTATTCGGTCTGACATTTCCCTATACTTCAACCATCCAACTATTTTTTTATCAGAATCCTCATCCAAAATAAACTCATTATAATTCAACTTTTCAATATCCGCTTTGGTAATTGAAGTTGAATCCTGAACTATCACATTAATATTCGGTTGATCCGCATTATTATTTCTGCAACTAAACAAAGCACAGATCAGTATAATTAAAATAACTTTCGGCATTTAAAAGGATTTAATGCAAATATATCATTATTGAAATGTTTGAAAATGAATTACGTTTAAAAATTTGAATGCTTATATTTTTTATTAAAAAAGAGTACTGTTAAATCGTTTAAAACTTACTACTTTTATGAAGTTTTTTAACCGGTTTTTATTTATGAATCCAAAGATATTAATTATTGGTGCCAGTGGTCAAATTGGATCTGAACTGACTTTAGCTTTAAGAGAACTATATGGGAGAGACTCTGTTTTGGCCTCCGATATTAAAGAAGGAAGCAAAGAATTGATGAATTCCGGGCCTTTTATAAAGATTGATGCGACTCACAAAGAAGAAATAGCCAATTGTATTGCATTCCATAAAGTAACTGATGTTTATTTAATGGCAGCTCTGTTATCGGCAACTGCTGAAAAACATCCTGATCTGGCATGGAAGCTAAACATGAAATCGCTTTCTCACATTCTGGAATTGGCCAGAGATAAGAAAATAAAAAAAATATTCTGGCCTAGTTCAATCGCTGTATTCGGGCCAACAACACCAAAAAAAAATACACCTCAACGCACCATAATGGAGCCCAATACCGTATATGGAATTACTAAACTTACAGGTGAACGCTGGTGTGAATATTTTTATAATAAATATGGTGTTGATGTAAGAAGCGTTAGATATCCGGGAGTGATAAGCTACAAAACCCTTCCGGGTGGAGGGACAACAGATTATGCAATAGATATTTTCCATAAGGCTGTAAAAAACAAAGCTTATACCTGTTTTTTAAAAGAAGATGTCATGTTACCAATGATGTTTATGGATGATGCTATAAAAGCAACCATCGAGATCATGAATGCAAAAAAAGATGATATTAAGATAAGGTCATCTTATAATTTAGCGGCTATAAGTTTTAGTCCTAAAGAAATTGCCTCATCCATAAAAGAACATTTACCGAACTTTACAATAAATTATAAACCAGATTTCAGGCAAGGGATAGCTGAAGGCTGGCCAAACAGCATTGATGATTCAGAAGCAAAAAAAGACTGGAACTGGAAGCATAATTACAGTCTTGAAGATCTAACAGTTGAAATGATAAATAACCTGAAAAAGTAAATATTACTTACCCTTATTATTGAACCTTCTAAATTGAATTGAACAGTCATATTAATTGTTAAGAATCTATCTGGTTGAATTTCTGATAATCAATTCTGTTGGCAATTCTATGGTCCTATGTCTAATTCTTATTTTTTTCTTTCTAGATATTATTTCATCATAAAGCAGGTCAAAAGCCTGCATACCCATTTTATACCCGGGTTGATCAACTGTGGATAATGTTGGAGAGGTCATTTTAGTAATTAACCAATTGCTAAAACCTATTACAGATATTTCTTCGGGAATTTTAACATCGGCTTCCAAAAGTCCTTTTAAAACACCTGCCGCTAACAGATCCGTTGAAGCAAATACACCATCAATCTTTTTTATTTTAACAATATCTCCTGCAGTCTCTTTAGCATCTTCAAAAGATAGATCCTTAGACTCAAATACTATGGTTTTATCAAATGGTATATGATATTCTTTTAAAGCGTCTTTATAACCTTGAAACCTATCTATGGTTGTCTGAGGTTTTAATGGACCTCTTATATGCGCAATCTTTTTACATCCTGTATTCTTTATCAAATATTCCGTAGCATTAAATGCCGCTTTTCTATCATCTATGACTACTTTATGGCAATCTATAGATTTTGATATCTTATCATAAAGGACTATAGGATGATCCTGGTTGATAATATCTACAATATGACTATATTTTATAGTATTGTCGGCTAAGGAAAGTAATAACCCATCCACATTTCTTTTTATTAACAGATCAAGATGTTTCTTCTCAGTTTCATATGACTCAGCTGATTCCAGAACAATAACCAAATAGCCTTTTCTCTCCGCCGCTTCAGTAACCCCTAATACAATGTTTGCAAAAAAATGATGAACGATTTGAGGAATTACCAAGCCAATAATTTTTGATTCCTGATTTCGCAAATTTTGAGCAAAGGAATTGGGCTTATAATTTAATTCCTTAACTAAGCTCTGAACCCTGTCCTTAGTTGCTTGGCTTATATCAGGATAGTCCTTTAGAGCTTTTGAAACAGTTCCAACAGATAGCTTTAAATTTTCGGCTATTTCCTTTAAGGTGATCCTATTCTTCATTTAAATTCTTTTCATTTAGTAAAAAAACCTTTATTATTTTACTAATACTTTAAATAAATCGATATTATTTGCAAAAACGTCTGTTCATTTATCGATTTATTGACAATAATACAAATTAAAACTATTTCCGAAAACGATTTCGGTAGAATATTTTAACATTATTTTTACTTTTTTTTTTATATGTGGGAAAAAAAATTAAGTTTGCGCCACAATGAAAAATCAGCGAGAGTTATTCTTTGTTCGCTGATTAAAGCAAAATAGTTACTAATCAAACAGAAACAATTTTAAACTATGAAGATCAAATTACTCAAAAAACTAATACTTCCATTTGCGTTGCTTTTAGGAAGTGTTATTTACGCACAGACAGTTACTGGTACAGTTTCAGATAATTCCGGTCCGGTACCAGGAGTTAACATTATTGTTAAAGGAACAACCACAGGAACACAGACTGATTTCGATGGAAATTATTCACTAGATGTTAAATCAAGTGATGCTGTGCTTGTATTTAGTTTCATTGGCTACAAAACCCAGGAAATTCCTGTAGGTGGACAGTCAGTTATTAACCTAACCTTGCAAGAAGATGCAGCCCAACTGGATGAGGTTGTGGTTACAGGATA
>CAWHCT010000004.1:0-128550 GCA_963827785.1 uncultured Flavobacteriaceae bacterium
GTATTTTGATTTCTGCCTCAGAAATGATCAAACTAAGATCGCATCTGAAAATACTGGCTATTTCCCGTTTGGCTGTTTCATTGAATAAGTAAGACTTACTGAAGGGTTTTCTATCCTTATAAGCTTGTTCTCTGGCTTTTCGCAAACAATGTAAATCTTTTGTATCTAAAATTCTCAAGGCTTTTGGACATTGTTCTTCCACTCGCCATCCAAATTGTTCCTCTGTCATAAACCTATCGAATAAAACAACATCGGGATTGAGAATCCTTTATAAAACTGTCAAATGTTGAACTATTTAGTTCAATATCTTCCTGTAAAACCCCAATTTCATGTAAGTTAAAAGCCCTTTCATTTTTTAGCAAAGAACTAGAAAAAGTGATATCATACCCACTAGATTTGAAAGTATAAATAAGTTGCATCATCCTGCTACCAGCAGCAGAACTTTTTGGTTCTGGCCATACAAATCCAATAATTAAAAGCTTTTTTGGCACCTATCTATTCCGGTTTTGGCAATAAGGAATAGCTTAATCTTACTTTTTCTGCCCAAGCTTTTACAGATTGAATCTGAGTATCCGATAATTTGGCATCTTTGTGTGTCCATGTATAAGAAGGCAATGGCATTTCCTTTTTTTCAACCATTTCGATCACTTCTTCCAACTTATGATCCTTTCTTTTTAATGAGTATTCAGCCCATTTAGAAAAATTCAATTCCTTTTTACCATGCTCCACATGATCATTAAGCCAGTAGTTTACCGGTGTGATGTTGTTGTACCAAGGATATCTCGTAAAGTCACTATGACAATCATAACAAGCCTGTTTTAAAACCAAAATGACTTCATCCGGTGGATTTGTCTCTTCCATAAAAGCATTAATACTTGCTATTTCTCCCTGGTTTTTTTCAGGTCCAAAAAATTGTGCTATCAATAATATGATCAGCAAAAAGAATAGAATTTTTTTAATAATCTTCATTTCAGTAATTTTAGTTATTAAAAATAAGAAAATCTGTTGACTGAAGACCAATTATATGAAGAATTAAAATATGTCAATCATTGCCGGGACAACAGGTTGAAATATGCTCAATTGGTTATCAACGAGCCCGAATTGATTCCTTTAGTGTTAAATTTTATATTCAGGACTGACGATAAAAGATCTCCAAGAGCTGCGTGGATGCTGGAATTCGCTGCCAGAGATAATTTGGAACTTCTTATCCCTCATTTAGATAGAATTACTAGTGAAATGCATAAAGTCCATTTAGATTCTGCAGTAAGACCTATGGCTAAAATATGTGAATGTCTCATTGAAGCTTATTACTCTAAAAAAGATAATGCTGTAAAGCAAGCTTTAAATTCCAGTCACAAAGAAAAGATCATTGAATCTTGCTTTGACTGGCTAATTAAGGATGAAAAAATTGCACCTAAAGCTTATTCGATGAACAGTCTATATTTATTAGGTAAAGAATACGCTTGGATACATCCTGAATTACTTTTGATCCTTGAGCAAGATTTCCATAAACAAAGCAGCGGATTTAAAGCCCGAGCCAAACATATAGTTAAGAAGATCAAAGCTTCAAAACAGACTCGAGATCTTCATTAGATATTACTAAAAGTTTGCTTTTAACAAGTCTTGAAGTCAGGGTTCTCCAGTTAGGATCCTTCATAAAAATTGCCTGTAAAATAGGTTTGGCACTTTTGAAATCTTTATTGTTTAGCAAATTAATGGCATACCAATATTGCATTTCCAGGTTTTCAGGAAACAAATTCTGAGCCTTCATATAAAGTTCTTCAGCCTTTTTGGAGTTTCCTTCTTCCATAGCAAGATCACCTTTATTCATAAAATCATAAGCATTATGGATTTTGATTAATCGCTCCAATTCTTCCAAAGGGTTTTCATTATCTTCAACCCTTAGATCCATAATGGTATCTTCCCAGGAGTTGCCTGTTGCTTTTCCTTTTACGATCAAAATTGAGGCCGATTGTTTCCCTCTGATATCTCCTTTTTCAGTTTGAGCTGCTTTCAAAGATGCCAAAATTCTTTCACTCAAAGGTCCCTCTGTATTTTCAAATGCGTTTGCCATGGCTTCCCAAACAGTATTATTCAGCATCATATTGGCCTGAACCGAAAAATTTGATCCTTGTTTATGTCCGGCCTCTGCAATACATAATTTTCCTGTATGAGTAGCGACTTCTCCTTTTGCATTTAAAAAAGCAAACCTGCCTGTACATCTCACCTTTGTCGTTTTGAAGCAAAGCATTCAATGCTTGTTGAGGAGATAAGCCTTGTTCCATTAAAGTCAATCCTTTTGGACCATAACTGGGATTCACCAACGACTGCGTTGCCACTACTCCAACACCAGCTTCACCATAGACACTACACTGCCAACACTAAACCAGTGACTTTGTACCGCAACACCTATGTCACCAGTAACTGAATCTCTTGCAACAATTGAGTAGGTATGGGTAAATGGTTCAGATTTTTTATATGATTGGGCACTTAGAAAATGAGGTGCAATTACAGCAATAATTATAAGAAATTTCTTCATTTTAAATGTATTTATGAACTAATATAAGTATTTTTAAGCTTATTAATAAGCTGTTAATAACTATATTTGAAACTTCAAAAAACAATTGTCACTATGTCTTTAAATGAGTTAAATGCAATTTCTCCAATAGATGGGAGATATAGAAATAAGATCTATGAGCTGTAAATTTTTTTTCAGAACAGGCTCTTATTAAATATCGCGTTCTGGTGGAAATTGAGTATTTCATTGCACTTTGTGAAATACCATTACCTCAATTAAAAGAAGTTGATTCTAAAGTATTTGAAGATCTTCGAGCTATTCATAAAGATTTTTCTGAAGATGATGCTTTAGTTATCAAGGGAATAGAAAAAATTACGAATCATGATGTAAAAGCCGTTGAATATTTCATTAAGGAAAAATTTGATGAATTAAAATTAGGAAAATACAAAGAATTCATACATTTTGGATTGACTTCACAGGATATAAATAATACAGCTATTCCATTAAGTTTAAAAGATGCAATGAACGATATTTATGTTCCTGAGTATTTTAGACTAGTCAATAAATTAAAAGAACTGGTCAAAGAATGGACTAATATTCCAATGCTGGCCAGAACACACGGTCAACCGGCTTCCCCTACCCGACTGGTAAAGAAATAGAGGTGTTTGTTGTACGATTAGAAGAGCAATTCAATTTATTGAATGATATTCCAAGTGCTGCAAAATTTGGTGGTGCTACCGGAAATTTTAACGCTCATAAAGTAGCTTATCCTGAAATTGACTGGAAAGAATTTGCATCCGGATTTATTCAGGAAAAATTAGGATTGCAGTCATTCTTCTTTCCAACCACACAAATTGAGCACTATGACCATATGGCTGCCTTATTTGATTGTCTAAAAAGAATCAATACTATAATTACTGATTTGAACAGAGATTTTTGGTCATACATCTCAATGGACTATTTCAAACAAACCATTAAAAAAGGCGAGGTTGGTAGTTCTGCCATGCCACACAAAGTGAATCCGATTGATTTTGAGAATAGCGAAGGTAACTTGGGAATAGCTAATGCTGTCTTTGAGCATTTATCGGCTAAAGTTCCAATATCCAGGTTGCAAAGGGACCTTACAGACAGTACTGTTTTACGAAATGTTGGAGTTCCATTTGGCCATACAATAATCGCCTTTAAGTCTACTTTAAAGGGCTTGAATAAATTGTTATTGAATGAATCCAAATTCTGATGACGATTTGGAGAATAACTGGGCTGTTGTAGCCGAAGCTATCCAAACTATTTTACGTCGAGAAGGTTATCCTAATCTTATGAAGCCTTGAAAGGATTAACCAGAACCAACGAGGCAATTACCAAATCCTCTATTGCAAATTTTATTGAAACTTTAAAAGTAAGTGATAAAGTAAAATCAGAATTAAAACACATCTACGCCGCAAAATTATACCGGAATATAATTTAAATCGATGTTTTTAACCAATAAGCAAACCATCTTATTAACAGCTATAGTTACAGCTTGCTTTTTTCTTGCAGGTGTGCTGGACATCTTGGATAATTTTATGGTAATATTTGTAATTCTGGTTGGATTTTTAACCGTTATAATCAATTTGATCCTTGCCCTAAAGAACAAAAAAAATCCCGATTAAATCGGGATTTTTCTTTTTACTGACTTTTATTTCCTATTTGAAGAAATCTGTTATTCCTTTTAACTGATCTTCGTCAATATCTGCGTTCTGCATAGCATCAACCAGTTTTACCATATTGTCCGGTTGCATATTCTTGCCCAGCACACGGAGAATTCCAAAACCTTGATCATTTGCATTTCCAAAAACAATTAACTCATCTATTTTAGTTTCATTTCCTAAATATTTGATGATCACCTTTCCATCTTCATTATTCCCCATTCGCATTAACTCTTTGTATTTTTTGTCTTTAAGTATAGAATTTACTTTCTGTAATTCTGCTTTATATTCAACTTCATTACCCTCTTTCATTCTATAGCCTAAGAAGTTTAATCTTTTCACTGAGTTATAAGCTTGCTTTTGATCCTCTGTTAATTTAGATTCATCAAAACTCACTACTGTTGTTGGCAGACTAATTGTTGTGAAATTATTGGTTTCCTGATTGTCTACAAAATAACTTTGTAAAGAAGGTCCTTGATTACAACTAATGATAGTTGTAATCAAGAAACATCCTATGATTAATTTTAAGATTGGTGTCTTCATAACCTAAATCCTTTTCTTTTCTTTACCTGCCTTTTCCAACTGATTTCCACCTGGAATATCCATTTTGTTTGTCAATTTAGAAATTTGTTTTAGGTCAATGTCCCCTGTTAATGTCAGTAAAACAGTTTCGAATTCACGTTTTTGGCCATTAATTGTTACGTCTGCATCTTTTGTGACTTCTTTCAAGCCTGTAATAAACATTAGTAACTCGCTAACATGGTCTTCATTTTTACCTTCTTTAATATAGAACTTAACGGTTTGTTCCCCATCCTTAATTCTCATGAGTTCCTGTAATTTAGCCTTGTTCAAATAACGGTCTACTTCGCCTTTCATTTTCGCAGAAATGGCTTCATCTCCAGTAGTCAGAACTTTTAAACTTGTTAGATTCTGGATCATATTAATGTAATCCTGAGATTCAGGATCATTTGTTTCTACATCAATTTTTGAAAGTAGTTTAAACATGTTCTGGTTAACTACTACTGATGTTACGCCGTCAAGGTCTTCAAATTGATCAAATATACTTTGAGCAAATGAAACTACCGGTAAAATGGCTAATGCGAATATTAATACTAACTTTTTCATAATTCTTGTTGTTTACTTGTTTTTATAAATTTTATTTGTTGTTTCTCCAAAAGCGCCTACATAAGCAATGTTTTCAGCACCTTTAGTGAAGTTTGAAGACAAAAGATTCACACTAGATGTTCCTTTATTAAAATTCATAGATAATAAACTTAATGCCTCCATTGTTTGTTGAGCCAATACTGGATCAATTTCATCGTTTGACCTTGTATTTTGAATATATACACCAAACATAAGAACTGCAACTGCTGCGACAGAAATCCATTTGTACAACGCATATGTGTTTTTAGTTTTTAATGGAACGTCTTTGGTAAATTGCTCTTCTTTAGTAACCAAAAAGTACTGGAACATTGGTTTATAAACTTCTAAGTGAGGGGCTACAGTTTCTTGAGAAAAATAGTCTCTTAACTGTTGTTCTTCCTCCAAAGTAGTTTCTCCGTTTTCGTACTTTTCAATTAATATTTCTATATTATTTAACACCATAACTATGTGTATTTGTTAATTGTTCTCTAATTGCTTTTCTTGCTCTGGATAATGTCACTCTTACTGCTGTATTATTCATTTCCAACATTTTTGCTATTTCTTCCAGATCATACTGTTCTATGTCTCTTAACTGTATCACAATTTTTTGTTGTTCTGGTAAGCTTTCAATTATTTTTCCAACCCAACTAATACTGTCGTTTAATTCAACCTGCTTTTGCAGGGATACATTCTCATCTTTATAATTGCTATGCACAATTTTTAAATTATGCGCATGCTTTGATTTTAGTTTATCCAGACAAAAATTCTTTGTCATTGTCATTGAAAAAGCTTCAACATTTTTATAATTCTGTATTTGCTCTTTATTCTTCCATAGCTTCATCAACACTTCTTGTGTTGCATCCTCAGCTTCTTCCCTTGATATTAACAACCGTTTTGCTAAACGGAATATCTTATCTTTAAATGGCACAACTATATTTAAAAATTCTGCCTGATTCATTTGTTTGGTTTGGTTAATCCTTAGCTTTTTACTGCTATTCATTATTACGACGATTGATAGCAATATTTGTTACAATTTATTTTTATATTACAATAATGTAATTAATTTTAGAGTTTTAATACCAAAATTTGAAAAAGAAAAATATGCAATTACTCAAAAAAATTGTAATACTCGGGTGTGTCATTACTTTATTTATTGGTTGTTTCAGCGATTTTGATGACGATATAACTGCCAACTCCAATATTAAAAGCTTTATTTGGAAAGGGATGAATTTATACTATTTGTATAAAGACAATGTCCCGGATTTGGCCAATGACCGCTTTTCATCAGATATTGATTTCCAGGAATATTTAAATATGTTCACTAGTCCAGAAGGTTTGTTTGAAAGTTTGATCTATGATCGTCAAAATGTCGATAAGTATAGTGTAATACTGGATGACTACATTGCATTTGAACAATTCCTGGGTGGAACTTCTGTTAGTGATGGAATGGATTTTGATCTGCGTTTGGTTCCCGGAAGTGATACAGATGTATTTGGATTTGTTAGATATGTAATGCCCAATACGAGTGCTGAATCACAGGGACTGGAAAGAGGAGACGTATTCTACACAATTAATGGTACACAATTGAATACAAATAACTATTTAGATATCTATAATTCGACTACCTATACTCTAGGATTAGGAACTTATGATAATAATGGCACTCCTGAAACGGAGGATGATCAAATTATTCCCGGTACTGAAAGTGTTACTCTAACGAAGGCAGCCTATACAGAAAATCCTATTTTAGAAGCAGAAGTTATTAATGTAGATGGGAACAATATTGGGTACTTAATGTATAACTTCTTCAATCGAAATTTTGATGACCAATTAAATGATGCCTTTGGTACTTTTGCCAGCTCAAATATAACTGAACTGGTTTTAGATCTTCGTTATAATCCGGGAGGCTTCGTTAGTTCTGCCGTAAATTTGGGCAGTATGATCACCGGACAATATTACACTGAAGTTTTTTCAACAAATCAATGGAACAGCGAATGGCAGGCATTTTATGAAGAAACAGATCCTGAATCACTCATTTACAGATTTACAAATGAACTGAATAGTGGTTCAACCTTAAATAGTCTTAATCTTAATAGAGTATATGTTTTAACAACAAGAAATTCAGCATCAGCCAGTGAATTGGTTATTAACTCGTTAAAACCATATATTGAAGTCATTCAAATTGGAACTGCAACAAGAGGAAAATATCAAGCTTCTACAACTATTTATGATTCACCTAATTTTAGAAGAGAAAATGCCAACCCAAATCATACATATGCCATTCAGCCTTTAGTTTTTAAGTCAGCAAATAAAGATGGTATATCAGATTATGATAACGGTTTGGAGCCAAGTGTGACTTTAAGTGAAGATATTGGAAATCTTGGAATCTTAGGAGACGTGAATGAACCTCTTCTAGCTGAGGCCATCGCACAAATTCAAGGAACAGGAAGGTTTAGTATGCCTATTCAGATTCAAGAGCTTAAATCTCTTGGTAATAGACATAAATTCTCACCTATAAAAGATAGGATGTTTGTAGACAATGAATTTCCGGAAAGGAATTAATAATGAAAAAACCGCTTGAGGCGGTTTTTTCATTTATAAACTTAAACTAAATCCAATATTTAAATTACGCCCTTTTGTGGAATAGCCATAAAGTTCCTGATAATCCTCATTAAGCAAATTAGTTAAATTGGCAAACACCGTCATTTTATCTTTTACTATTTTTCTGCTGATGTAGAAATCTATTAAGCTGTAGTTTTTTAAAATCACTTCCTCTGTCATAAAAGAAACATTATTAAAATATGCATCTTCTCTTTCGTCATTGAATTGATAAGAAATGCTCATAAATGTTTTGGGACAGAATTGATAATTTATCCTGGCATTAACCTTTAATTCCGGAATACGCAGATTAAGGTCCTCATCAACTATAGTATAGGTTGCATTTACATTCAGGTTCAATCTATCAGAAAATTTATAATCTGCTATGAATTCCATTCCGCTTGCAGTGAAATCTTCGTCAATATTTTTATATTGAAAAACAAACCCACCCAAATCTTTAAAATCAATAAAATTAGTCTCCTTCCTTTTAAAATAAACTATACTTAAAGTAGCTTTATCCTTGATATTAACTTCTGCTCCTAACTCAAAAGTCTTATTTTCTTCGGGTTGTAAATCTGCATTTCCGTATGTAGGTTCGAATAATTGATACAATGAAGGTGTAATATAAGCAGTACTATAACTCGCAAATCCTTTGATATATCCAAATTCTAGGTCTTTTTTATAAGATGGATTAATACTATACACAAAATGAGAACCATACTCACTGTGATTATTCAATCGTGCACCGCCATTTAAACTCAATCCAAAGTCCGATTCATAAACCACATTAACATAAGGGTCAATAATTGTGAATGTTGCGGTTTCCTCATTAATGCTTTGTACAAAGCCAATTCCACCAAATGGAATTGAAAAACTTTTCATGTTGCTTTCCTGAAGATTCAATCCTAAAACAGTGTAAAATGAATCATTGAAATTGTACTTATTATAAACGTCTGTAGTAAAACTCTCTGAGTTAAATTTAGCCGGATAATCAGATTCAATTTCTCGTTTTGTTTTGTTAAATCCGGCATTTATAGCAATGCTTCCCTTCTTATAATCGTAAGTTGGAGATATTCCTATTCTGTATTGATTTGTTGTAGATAAATTTTCCGCATCAGCAAAATAAAAACCATCATCAAAATCAGCTTTGAACTTATCGATACTTCCATAAAGATTCAATTCAAATAATTCTGAAATTTGATAACCTAATTTTAAATTCCCGTTCAAAGAATTAAAAACATCTTTTTCAGTTCCATCTGCAATGGCAGATAGACCATTTGTATATTGATTGCCAAAACTTGCCAAGTATTTAAACTTGTTAAGTGTTCCGTTGACAGATACACTATTTCTAAAATCCTTTATAGAATATTTAGTGTCTTTTTGAGATTGATTACTTCCCAAAACACTTCTAAAGTTACCGGAAATCTTATTCCTAGACGCCTCTTTTAATTTAATATTAATCACTGCGGTAGCGGCTCCTGATCCATATAATGTGCTTGACGCTCCTTTAAGTATTTCTATGGATTCAACCTGATCAGGATTTAGCAATCGCAGATCGTAATCATTGGCTATTTGTGATGCATCTGTTACTGCAATGCCATCAATTAAAACCAAAACTTGTCTGTTGCGTCCACCTCTAATGAAATAGCTTAAATTTTGTCCTGCATTGCTCCTTGTACCATTGATCTCAATTCCCGCTGTTGTATTGATAATTTCTGCTATGCTTTTCCCTTGTAATTGAACTAATTCTTTTTGCGTGATTTTAGTAATAACCTTGCCCGAATTCTCACGTTTCAGTTCAAATTTTGAGTTGGTTAGCACCACTTCATCCAGTTGTGTTGGCTGATTTATTAAATCAATATTTTGAGAATATCCAAAAGAAATAGCAAGGATGCAAATGGTTTTAAAAAACAAATGTTTTTTATTCATTTTTATTGCAGATTGCTCGAGAGTAGTATGGTTTATCATACAAAACTTTTATCCCGAAAGTTTAATAATTCATTGTTTTGAAAAAGGCAGGTCTCCTGACTTGTTTTTATGCTATTTTTTGCCTTCCCAACTAAAAAGTCAGTGGCTTTAGAAGCAATAACATCTCTAAAAAGAGGTACCGAATCAAGTTCGGCAAAAACTTACAGTTGCGGGAACAGTTCCGGATTCACACCAGATTCCCTTTTAATCCAATCCATTAAAGAATAGAACCAAATTTCCGTGCAAAAATACGTGAATTAGATAAGGTGGTTAAACTAAATTTACTTTTTCTTGTTCATTTTATAAATTAGGTAGATAAAGCCAACCAAAAAATGAAGTATTATTATTCCGGCTACTATATATATTGTTAAATTTGAACCGTCACGCATAAAATTTATTTTATACAAAAGTAAATTTCAATCTTATACATGCCCGCAACTATTGTTACATTAATTATATGAAGATTAAATTCATTTTAACATGTTCGGTTTTATTGATCTTGAATTGCAAAAATGGTTCAAAAGACAATAATGAACTGCAGAATTCTGAAGTCGTTAATATTCCGCAATATGCTAAAGGATTTGAAATTCACAGCCATGCCAACTATAAAGTCCTTAAAATTATCAGCCCCTGGCAAAATTCCAATAGAGTATATAATTATGCATTGATCAACCAAAATGATGACCCCAAGTTAGTTATAGATGAAGGAGATTTTGATGGCATCATTCCCATTCCTGTTAAAAAAATCGTGGTTACCTCAACCACACATATACCTGCTTTGGAGTTATTAGGAGTTGAAAACACATTGATGGGGTTCCCTGAAACAGATTACATTTCTTCAGAAAAAACTAGACAACGTATTGACAGCGGATTAGTAAGAGAATTAGGTAAAAATGAAGGAATCAATACTGAAGTTTTATTGGAAATTAAACCTGATGTGATTATCGGTTTTGGTGTTGATGGTGTTAACAAAGCATTCGAGAACATACAAAAAGCAAATATTCCTGTGATCTATAATGGTGATTGGGTTGAATCATCACCCCTTGCCAAAGCAGAATGGATTAAATTTTACGGAATATTATATAACAAGAATAAAGCCGCCGATTCTATTTTTAAGGCAATCGAATCTGATTATTTATCAGCTATGGCTATGGCTGCAAATACCAAAAGTAAGCCAACTGTTTTATGTGGTGCCATGCATAAAGATATTTGGTATTTGCCGAATGGTGAAAGCACAGAAGCTCAATTTTTAAAAGATGCCAATGTACATTATTTGTGGAAAGATTCGTCAGGAAGCGGAAGTTTAGCTCTGAATTTTGAGGTTGTCTTTAATATGGCAAAGAATGCAGATATCTGGATCAGTCCTTCTTATTACAAATCTTATGATGCTTTGATGAAGGCAAACCAACATTACACCAAATTTAAAGCATATAAAAATAAACAAACCTATTCCTTCACTAATACAGTTGGTAAAAAAGGTGGTGTTTTGTATTATGAATTGGGATTTGCCAGACCGGATCTTGTACTCAAAGACATCATTAAAATTTGCCATCCGGAATTGCTAGAAGATTATACCACATATTTTTTTAAACCTTTAGAATAGTTGCCAAAAACCAAAACATATAAACTTTCATTTATCCTATTAGTTCTTTTATTAATAGGATGCTTTGTAATGAATGTGAATTTAGGTTCAGTTTCCATCCCAACTAAAGAAATATTCAAAAGTTTAGTTGGTTCTATTGGTAACGAAAATTGGCAATATATAATTCAGGATTATAGATTGCCAAAAGCCTTTACAGCCATTTTAGTAGGATCTGGTTTAGGAATTTCCGGGTTATTAATGCAAACATTATTCAGAAATCCTCTAGCCGGACCTTTTGTGCTTGGTATTACATCTGGTGCAAGTTTAGGTGTAGCCTTGGTCATACTTGGGTCTTCAATATTTGGAGGGTTACTGGCTACTTTATTAATCTCAAAATGGAGTTTAGTTATTGCTGCCAGTTTAGGTAGTTTTCTAGTATTATTAGCAGTTATGATTGTTTCTACACGAGTTCGTGACACAATGGCTATTCTAATTATTGGACTCATGTTTGGAAGTATTACAGCAGCCGTTGTTAGTGTTCTATCATATTTTAGTTCAGCCGAACAATTGCAGCAATACATTTTTTGGGGATTTGGAAGTCTTGGAAATTTATCATGGAATGAATTAATGGTATTCTTTATAATTTATGTATTTGGAATACTATTAAGTATTTTCTCGATAAAGGCTTTAAACTCATTGCTTCTTGGAGAGAATTATGCAAAAAGTCTTGGATTGAATATTAAGCAAAGTCGCATGCTAATCATAGTAGCTACAAGTTTATTGGCAGGAACAATAACCGCTTTTGCAGGGCCAATTGCTTTTATAGGTTTAGCAATTCCCCATATAACCAGACAAGTATTTAACACCTCAAATCATAAGATTTTACTACCTGCAGTGTTTTTATTTGGAGCCATCATCATGCTGATTTGTGATAGTATTGCTCAACTACCCACAAGTGATTACACCTTACCAATTAATGCAATAACATCATTGATTGGTGCACCTGTAGTTATTTGGTTATTAGTAAGAAAACGAAAAATGATATTTTAAAAAAAGAATCAAGACATAAAGACTTTAGAACCCAGACAAAAAATAATAGATAGTGGTAAAAAAACCCCAACATATAATCCTTAAAACTGAAAACCTATCCATAGGTTATTCGTCTAAAAAAATGCAAACTGTTGTAGCATCCAATATTAATATTGAATTGCACCAAGGAGAATTAATTGGGATAATAGGAGCAAATGGTATAGGTAAATCAACTCTGTTAAGAACACTAACCAAAGTGCAAAATCCTTTAAATGGTAAAGTTTTTATTAATAACAAAAATCTGGATCATTTTAAATCGAATGAACTTGCAAGAGCTTTAAGTTTAGTTTTAACTGAACCGATTGCTTCTAAAAATTTATCTGTCTTCGAACTTGTTGCACTTGGGAGGCAACCCTATACTAACTGGGTTGGGAATTTATCAACTGGAGATATATCAATCGTTAATAAAGCAATGTCAAAAACCAATATTGAAGAAATAAAACATAAAAAATGTTATGAATTAAGTGATGGGCAGCTTCAAAAAGTGTTGATCGCTAGGGCTTTAGCACAGGATACTGATCTGATCATTCTGGATGAGCCAACAACTCATCTCGATATGTATCATAAGGCATTTATACTCAAACTACTTCAAGAACTTGCCAAAGAGACCAAAAAGACTATTTTATTTTCCTCACATGAAATAGATCTGGCCATTCAATTATGTGATAAGATCATATTGATGAAAAAAGATAAAACAGTCATCAATTCTCCTTGTAATTTAATAGCTAATAGTTCTTTTAATAGTTTATTTCCCAAAGACCTAATCTTTTTTGATGAAAAAACCGGAAGTTTTAAAGTGAAAAAATGATTCTGTCATTCTCAACTTGTTTCAGCATGTTAATTAATTTATCTTTGGTTAAACTTCTTTTTTAATGAACGACAACCTTATTCTCATCATTTCAATACTTGCTGCAGCCTTAGTTGGAGCTTATTTAGGTATGCTTTTTTCGAAATTAAAAAGCAGAAGTGAAAAAAGTATGCTAGAAGAAAGACAAAGCCAAATGCAATTAAGTATTGACGAATTAAAAATGAATCTGGCTAAAATTGAAAGTGAGCGAGAAGAATTTCGTCGTGAAAAAGATTTTTTGAATACAGAGCTTACTCGTAAAAACTCTGAATACGAAAATCTACAACAACAAAACCTAAAACGTGATGAAGAATTAGAGGAAAGACAAAATCAGTTGCGACAGGAATTTAAACTCTTAGCTAATACAATTCTTGAGGAAAAATCTTTAAAATTCACTGAGCAGAATAAGGAAAATATAAAGCAAATTCTGAATCCGCTTCAGGAAAAAATTCAGGTTTTTGAAAAGAAGGTTGAAGACACACAAAAGGAAAGTATTAGCATGCATTCTGCATTAAAAGAGCAGTTGCTAGGACTAAAAGACCTCAATCTCCAAATGACCAAAGAAGCTACCAATTTAACAAAAGCATTGAAAGGTGATAGTAAAATGCAGGGTAACTGGGGCGAGTTGGTTTTGGAACGTGTGTTGGAAAAATCCGGATTAGAAAAAGACAGAGAATATTTTGTGCAACAAAGTTTTACCACTGCAGGTGGTTCTCGTGTGCTTCCGGATGTAGTTTTACATCTTCCGGATAATAAACGCATGATCATTGACAGCAAAGTTTCACTAACTGACTATGAACGCTATGTCAATGCTGATGAGGATGATAGACCAAAATTCTTAAAAGCTCATGTAAATTCTATTAGGAAACATGTAGACCAATTATCTGATAAAAAATACGAAGATCTGTATGATATTGAATCTCCAGATTTTGTGCTGATGTTCGTCCCTATAGAGCCGGCCTTTGCAGTAGCAATAAATGAAGACAACTCTATTTACAATAAGGCTTTCGAAAAGAATATAGTAATTGTAACGCCTTCTACCCTATTGGCAACATTAAGGACCATTGATACAATGTGGAACAATGAAAAGCAACAGCGAAATGCTATTGAAATTGCAAGACAAGCCGGAGCGCTATATGATAAATTTGAAGGCTTGGTAAGCGATTTAACTGGAGTCGGCAAAAAATTAGATTCTGCCAAAACTGATTATTCTGCCGCCATGAACAAATTAGTTGAAGGAAAAGGCAATCTGATCACAAGTGTTGAAAAACTTAAGAAAATGGGAGCTAAAGCAAAGAAATCACTTCCTGAGTCAATAATAAAACGTGCTGAAGACGAGAATGATTAAAAATTTAAATATGTTTAAAAACATTAAAGAATCTCAAGTATCCATAACGCAATTAATGCTTCCTTCCAATTCTAATTTTAGTGGCAAAATACATGGTGGATTTATTTTAGGCTTAATGGATCAAATAGCTTTTGCATGCGCTTCAAAGCATTCGGGACATTATTGTGTCACTGCATCGGTTAATAAAGTTGATTTCTTGAACCCAATTGAGGTTGGTGAATTGATCACACTAAAAGCTTCTGTTAACTATACAGGGAAAACATCTATGGTTATTGGTGTAAGAGTTGAATCTGAAAACATACAATCCGGAATAAAAAAGCACTGCAATTCTTCGTATTTCACTATGGTTGCAAAAGATGAAAATGGCAATAATGTATCTGTTCCCGGAATTATTTTAGAGTCTGAAAACAGTATTCGTCGTTTCTCAAGAAGTATAATAAGGAAGGAACAGTCCAAAAAAAGGATAAATGCTTTTAAATCTTCTGAATTTAAGTTGAATGATTATTTAGATCTGATAAAATCGGAAAATGCTCTTTTAAATCTATCGGATAATAAATAAAAAAACTCAATAAACTGAACGTTTAAGCCAACCATTCAATTATAAAACTACTGTTAATTCAACCACTTTAACAATACCGAGACAACTAGACTATTGTTTTATAAACCTTTTAGTTTGAGATGAGTTTCCATTAATTACTCTTAACATATAAACACCAGATTGTAAACCGGAAACTTCTACAGTTGAATTCAATTTTGAAATTTCACCAGATATCAATTGTTTACCTAAAACATCAAATATTTGTATTTTGGCAGATTCAACTCTATTTGGCAATTCAATATTAAATTCAGTAGAGACTGGATTTGGAGAAATAATAAAGTTACTTAAAATTAAATCTTCAACTCCAAGAGTAAAACCAGAAGCAATTGAACCCCTATTGCCACCATGACTTGTCAGGGAAAACCCAGAACCACTTCTATAAGCCCAAACAAAATTAATTCCACCTTCAGCTAAAGGAAAAACGAAATCATTTGTGTCACCAGTATCTCTATCTCTTGTCGCAATTAAAGTCCTATTTCCTCCACTGGTTGTATTGGAAGTTATAGTCCAATCTTGATTTGAAACACCATCTGAAGCAGGCACTACACCAACTCCTATATAGTTTCTATCTGTTAAATTTGTTCCATCAAACATAACAACATCATCATTACCGGATGTCATACATGAAACATTAAATCCTATTCCAAGCCATCTGTCTTCTGGACCATTTAATGTTAGTGTTACGGTTGCTGCAGTAACATCAATTTGACCACTATAACTACCGTTAAAAGTCATTAATCCAGTAGAATAAGTTTGTGAGTAACTAAGCATAAATGAGAAAAAAGAAAAGAAAAATAGTGTAATTTTTTTCATAACTATATATTTTTTAAAAGATTATTAATTTTTTTATCATTATAAATTGCTGCATAATCAAGGGCAGATTGACCTCTATTATCTTTTAAATTTATATCCGCCTCTGCACGAAGCAATAATTTAATAATCTCATATTTTTTGAACATTACAGCGTAATGCATAGCTGTAGTTCCATTGTTATCAGCAATATTTGTGTCCGCTTTTTCCTCTAAAAGTATTTCAACAATGTTTGAATTTCCTTTAACAACTGCAGCCATTAATGGCGTACCATAATCACTAGTTCCATTGATGTCATCTACCTTATTAATCAGGAATTTAACAACATCATAATTACTATGATAGCAGGCTAATATTAATGGAGAATAGCCATCACTATTTTTTTGATTTATTATGTTTGGATCTTCTGTGTATATAGAAATAACCTCGTTAAGTTTTCCTTTTCTGCAAGCATCAAAAATATTTTCTTGTGAATAAACTTGCGAAAAGCTAATAGCAAATATTATGAATAGCAATTTTTTCATAGTCTTTTTTTTTAAATATATAAAATATATTTTAAAGATTATAATTTGAATAACTAAGGACTTAAAAATTGAAAAGGACCTAAGTAATAAATTAACTTATTTACTCAAATACATCTTTCTTCGTGAATACAGATCATAAAACTGATCATCTTTTAAACTATCAATAAATAAGATACTTTCTCCGGTACTCTTCATTTCAGGACCTAATTTCTTATTCACATTTGGGAATTTATTAAATGAAAAAACCGGTTGTTTTATTGCAAACCCTTTTAACTTTGGTTTAAAATTAAAGTCAGTAACTTTCTTCTCTCCTAACATGACCTTAGTTGCATAATTCACATAAGGTTCGCCATAAGCCTTAGCAATAAATGGTACTGTTCTCGATGCTCTGGGATTAGCTTCTATGATATACACTATATCATCCTTAATAGCAAACTGGATATTAATGAGTCCAACTGTATTTAGTGCTAATGCGATCTTTTTTGTATGATCTTTAATTTGCTGTAGAACGAATTCTCCTAAATTGAATGGCGGTAAAGTCGCATTGCTATCTCCTGAATGAATTCCACAGGGTTCAATATGTTCCATAATACCGATAATGTAAACATTCTCACCATCACAAATTGCATCTGCCTCTGCTTCTATTGCCCCATCCAAATAATGATCGAGAAGCAATTTATTGTTTGGGATTTTTCTCAAAAGATCGACTACATGTTCTTCCAATTCTTTTTTATTAATGACAATTTTCATTCCCTGACCACCTAATACGTATGATGGTCTCACTAAAATTGGAAAATTAAGTTTATCAGCAACAAGTGAGGCTTCGTCCGCAGTTTCTGCTATATCAAATTCGGGATAAGGAATATTGTTTTCTTTCAATAAATTAGAAAATGATCCTCGATCTTCAGCTAAGTCAAGTGACTTAAAAGTAGTTCCAATGATCTTTATTCCATATCTATCTAATTTTTCTGATAATTTCAATGCAGTCTGACCACCTAATTGTACTATGACTCCTTCCGGTTTTTCATGCCGAATAATATCATAGATATGTTCCCAGAAAACAGGCTCAAAATAGAGTTTATCTGCAAGGTCGAAATCTGTGGAAACCGTTTCAGGATTACAGTTAATCATAATTGTTTCATAACCACATTCAGCGGCAGCTAATACACCATGCACACAACAATAATCAAATTCGATGCCTTGTCCAATTCGATTTGGTCCGGAACCTAAGACAATTATTTTCTTTTTATCAGTCACAACACTTTCATTATCAGAATAGCGCTCACCGGAAGCTGTTTCTACCTCATTCTCAAAGGTGGAGTAAAAATATGGGGTCTGAGCTTTGAATTCTGCAGCACATGTATCCACCAATTTATAAACCCTATTGATATTCAGTTCAACTCTTTTATTATAAACCTGACTCTCTAAACAGCCTAACATATGAGCAACTTGCCTGTCTCCGTAGCCTTTTTGTTTAGCTTCTAGCAACAAATCCCTTTCGATAGTATCAATGGTAAACTGAGATATTTCTTTTTCCAAAAAGTAAAGTTCTTCATATTGTTTGAGAAACCACATGTCAATTTTTGTGATCTCGTGAATTCTGCTTAAAGGAATTCCCATTTGAATGGCATCATAAATAACAAACACTCTGTCCCAACTGGCATTGGTCAACTTATCAATTATCTGCTCATAATTCTTATAACCTTTACCATCTGCACCAAGTCCGTTCCGTTTTATTTCCAGGGATTGAGTTGCTTTATGCAATGCTTCCTGAAAGGATCTTCCAATTCCCATAACTTCCCCAACAGATTTCATTTGAAGGCCTAAAGTACGGTCACTACCTTCAAACTTATCAAAATTCCATCGAGGGATTTTCACAATAACATAATCTAAAGTGGGTTCAAACAAAGCTGAAGTTGATTTCGTAATTTGGTTTTCCAGTTCATCTAAATGATAACCAATAGCCAGTTTAGCAGCTATTTTTGCAATTGGATAACCTGTTGCCTTACTCGCCAAAGCCGAAGATCGTGAAACTCTGGGATTAATTTCAACCGCTATAATATCTTCTTTTTCATCCGGACTTACCGCAAACTGAACATTACAACCTCCTGCAAAATCACCAATACTTCGCATCATGTGGATTGCGAGATCACGCATTCTCTGGAATGTTCTATCACTTAGGGTCATAGCAGGAGCAACTGTTATTGAGTCTCCGGTATGAATTCCCATAGGATCCATGTTCTCAATGGTACAGATAATGACAACATTATCATTTGCATCACGCAGCAATTCAAGTTCATATTCTTTCCATCCAATGAGTGCTTTATCAATCATGACTTCGTGAATAGGTGAAACCTCCAGCCCACGTGTTAACAATTCATCAAAATCTTCTTCTCGATGAACAATTGAAGCTCCTGCACCGCCCAAAGTAAAAGAAGCTCTGATTACTAAAGGAAAACCAAATTCCTGAGCAATTTCTTTCCCCTTTAAATAAGAAGTAGCTGTTGCCTGCGGAGCCATAGGTACTCCAATTTTAAGCATCAATTCCCTGAATTGCTCCCTGTCTTCTGTAATATTAATAGCTGCAATGTCAACTCCAATGATCTTAACATTATAATCCGTCCATATTCCTTTCTCATCAGCTTCAATACATAAATTTAAAGCAGTCTGACCTCCCATTGTAGGCAGAACTGCATCTATTTGAGGATGTTCTTCCAGGATTTTCACAATGGACTTTGTTGTTAAGGGCAACAAATACACATGATCTGCCATTGTCGGGTCAGTCATGATGGTTGCGGGATTAGAATTTATTAGAACTGTTTCAATCCCATCTTCCCTTAATGAACGAAGTGCCTGAGTACCTGAATAGTCAAATTCGCAGGCCTGACCAATGATTATTGGTCCGGAACCAATTATTAGAATGGATTTAAGATCTTGATTTTTTGGCATTGGATTTAAAAATTTTTATTCTGTACATAAATTCTCATAAAAAATGTATTTGTTCATTATTAAATAGTAACAAATACATTTATTTTTTTCATTTCAAAAATAGCTATCATATAGGTATAAAAAAAGGCGTTACGATTAGTAACACCTTTAAAATATCAACAATTGTTAATCATTATTTCTTATGACCTGGTTCTGAAGATACAGTAAGTCTCTTTCTTCCCTTTGCTCTTCTGCGTGCAAGGACTTTTCTACCGTTAGCAGAAGCCATCCTTTCTCTAAAACCGTGTTTGTTTTTTCTTTTTCTCTTTGACGGTTGAAACGTTCTTTTCATTACTATATATCTTTATGAATCAGTTTAAATACTTTACCAGATCACGCTTTTAGTTCTTTTAAAGCGCGGCTGCAAATATACAAACCCTTTTCTATTTGGCAAATCTAATTTAAAAAATATTTACAATAGTTTTTACTAACTTTGCAGTCCTAAAATAAATTAAATCCAATGTTCAATAAAAATATTAAATTAATTCTCACTGGAGCTTCATTTTTATATGGAGTTTGGCTTATAATTGATGGCTATATTGGAAATGGCATCATGTTTATTTTGTTGGCCGGAATATTTCTATTTCTATATTTTAAAAACGAGTTAATTCTTTTAGCCTTCCTGCGTTTGCGAAAACAAGATTTTCCTGGCGCACAAAAATGGTTAAAATATATTAAGAATCCTCAAACTGCACTAGTTAAAAAACAACAGGGATATTATAGTTTTTTACATGGGATCATGGTTTCACAAACCAATATGAATGAAGCAGAAAAACATTTCAGAAATGCTGAAAAAATGGGTTTATCAATGAGTCATGACATGGCAATGGTCAAACTTAATCTTGCAGGAATAGCATTTAGTAAAAGACGAAAACAAGAAGCTGAGAAACTATTGACTGAAGCCAAGAAGCTTGATAAGCAAGGCATGCTGACAGATCAGATAAAAATGATGAAAGACAATATGAAACGAGCTCAGATACCCAATCAACATTTTGGAGGTCATAAACAACCGAGAAGAGCTCGATAATTATTTGCTAAAAAACAGTTTTATTGCTGCGACCAGCAATAGTAAACTGAATAATTTTTTTAATAAAGTCTGATTTATCGAGATTGCTAATTTAGAACCGAAGTATCCTCCTATAATAAAACTAAAGGCAATAATAACTGCAAATTTCCAGTCTACCACATTTTCTCCTGAGTTGTAATAATTATAGGCAGCCACAAAGGCAACCGGAAAAGATAATACTGCCAAGCTTGTACCTTGTGCCTGATGCTGGGTAAAACTCAACAAGAATACCATTAAAGGAACCATAATCACGCCTCCACCAATTCCAAACATCCCGCTTAACATGCCTCCAAGAAGTCCTATCACTATTAAAGATACTACCAGAGTTGTATTCATTCTTAAGGAGCAGTTTTGTAAAATCCTTTTTCTGGAATTTCAATCATGTACTTTCGTCCTGATTTATTATCTAAATGAGGTTCACGCAACCAGGGATTATGGATTTTTAAAATTTTGTAATTTATACCAAACTGTTCAGAGAATTTAGCAAAGTCGCTAACTATGGTATCAACTTCAACGCTGTAGGTTGGAATTCGGTTATAAAGATCTTTTTCTCTAAAGTTAAATCCGTATTTCTGTGGATTATTCAAAATCTCTTTAAGAGCTACAATTCTAAATACATATCTACCGGTTTCTTCACCTAGCAACAAATCATAATAACTTGAAACTTTTTGATCATCTAAACGCCTTGAGATGCCTGTATTTCCAGCATTGTATGCCGCAGCAGCAAGTGTCCATGACCCCAATTTCTCCTTAGAATCCTGCAGATAACTGCAAGCAGCCTCTGTTGCTTTTTCAATGTGATACCGTTCATCAACATTATCATTTACTTCCAGTCCGTATTCACGTCCTGTACCTTTCAATATTTGCCATACTCCTTTTGCTCCTGCCGGTGAAGACGCATTGGTCAACCCACTTTCTATTACAGCTAAATATTTAAAATCATCAGGAACACCATTTTTAGCTAAAATTGGTTCAATTATAGGAAAGTACTTTTGGGCCCTTTTAAACATAAGCAATCCATTAGATTGCCAATATGTATTCACTAAAAGTTCTCTATCCATCCTTTCCAAAATATCCGGATTTTCTAAAGGCAATTTTTCACCGGCAAATTCCAGATGATCGGGAACTTGTATTGCATAAACGTTATAATCGTTTATCAGTTTTTTTTCAAAGTTTTCATCGGTTGGAGCATCTTGAACTGCATAGATAAGCAATAGAGCTAAACTTATTAAGCCAATAAATGACAGGGTCTTTTGTATTAATTGCATAATGTAAAAGTTTGTATAAATATAAGTATTAGTAGGTATTCACCAAAAAATTTAATTGTCTAATTTACAATAAGTTTTGGTAAATTTTCATTAAACCACTTGTATTTATTTATTACCATAATATGAGAACCTCCTTTAACAACAATGCAGTTTCCGTTACAAGAGTTTGTGAATACTCCATCTTGGTCCCCATGTATTTGTATAACGCCTTCCGCAGGGGCTGCCTGGTCCCAACAAACCATTTGTTTTATTGCCCAATCTAAATACACTTTATCTTTTACAGAAAGATATTTGCGATAAAGGTTTATTCTTTTCTTTATAAATTCTCCAAATGCATATTTAGCAAGTACATCAATACTCCCTAATAACTGTGTAGGCAACAGCTTATAAGCTTTAGTCGTTCTAACTATTTTAAATCGTTTGGGAAGTTGATTTTTACTTATTATACTGGACACAACAAAAAGCTTCCTGACTTTTATAAATTTAGCCATTTCCTGAACAAGAATACCACCGAATGACACACCAAGTAAAACAATATTGTCATGCTTAATCTGCTTAGTCATTCGCATGGCATAATCTGTTAAAGACTCATCTTTTAAAGGGATTATCCACTCTAACCAATGAATTTCATACTGGTCCTGAGGAAGTTTAATGTGCTCAAAAATCGTTGGGTTTGCTGCCATTCCGGGCATTAAATAAACGTGAATCAGTTCTTTAGACATATATTAATAACCTTTAAAAGCTTTATGTTAACAATATTTTTTTGTAAATTTGTTGTGCAAAATTAAATAATTCCTATCCAACTGTTTGTTAAGAAATCATCATATTACAATAGTAGTCATTAACTCTGATAATTATTTGATATAAAACATATTAACATGATAAATGCTGAAGATTTAGTAGATAATGAATTTTTACGACAATTTGAAATTAAAGTGAATGACCAATTAGCAAAAATTGAATATTCACTTCAGGAGAGGAAGATCTTTTTAACAAAGCTTATCATACCCGATGATGTTAAAAAAGAGGGTTTTCAAGACGACTTTTTAAAGGCTGTCTTCGAGAATATTAGCGAACGTAATTTGAGCATTGTTCCAACGAGTCCAGAAATTGCTAAATTTGTTAGAAAGCACAGACAATACAAGAGAATGTTACCTGTTGGGGTAAGGATTTAAAATAATTAAATTACAATATTATTAAGCCAGACTAATAGTGCTGGCTTTTTTTATGCAACTAATGCTTCAACAAATTCAAAACGTACCAAACCATCATTATCAATATTGGTCAATGATATTTTATGCAAGGTATTGACTAATTCAGGATTCCATGGTGTTTTTACTTTTACATAGTTTTCTGTAAACCCATGAATATATCCTTCTTTATTCTCACCTTCAAATAAAACAGTACGAGTTTTTTCAAGCTGACTTTCATAAAAGGCCCTTCTTTTTTTGACCGATAATCCTCTTAACATCTTGCTTCTTTTTGCTCTGACCTTTTGAGGCACAACATTATTCATGCCTGCAGCTTCAGTATTATCCCTTTCAGAATAAGTAAATACATGTAAATATGAAATATCCAGTTCATTCAAAAAATTATAGGTATCCAAGAAATGTTCATCTGTTTCTCCCGGAAAACCAACAATGACATCTACTCCAATACAGGCGTGCGGCATGAGTTCCTTTATTTTATTAACTCTATCCACATATAATTCCTTTAAATAGCGACGCTTCATCAACATGAGCAATTCGTTATTACCACTCTGTAATGGAATGTGAAAATGAGGCACAAATGCCCTTGACCTTGAAACCAATTCAATTGTTTCGTTTTTCAGCAAATTAGGTTCAATTGATGAAATACGCAATCTTTCTATACCTTCAACTTTATCCAATTCTTTCACTAGATCCAAAAAAGTGTGTTCATGCTTTTTATTACCAAATTCACCCTTTCCGTAGTCACCAATATTTACTCCGGTTAAAACGATCTCTTTTATGTTTTGTTCAGATATCTCCTTGGCATTTTTGACAACATTTTCTAAGGTATCACTTCTCGAAATTCCTCGTGCTAACGGAATTGTACAATAAGTGCATTTATAATCACACCCATCCTGTACTTTTAAAAAAGCTCGTGTTCTATCGCCTATGGAATAACTTCCAACGTAAAAATCGGCCTCCTCAATTTCACAGGAATGTATTTCGCCAACCCCACGACTGCGTTCCGGCTGACTTAACAAATCGTTGATAAAGCTTGTTATGTTAAATTTTTCGGTAGCTCCAAGCACTAAATCTACTCCATTCACATCTGCTAATTCCTCTGGTTTTAATTGAGCATAACACCCTATGGCAGCAACAAAAGCTTCAGAATTAGATCTTTTGGCCTGCTTGACGATAGTTTTAAAACGCTTATCGGCATTCTCTGTTACTGAACATGTATTTATTACATAGATATCTGCCCTATCATTAAAATCAACGCGATCGAATCCTTCATCTTTAAAACTTCTGGCGATAGTTGAAGTTTCAGAAAAATTAAGTTTACAACCTAAAGTATAAAATGCGACTTTTTTCCTAGCGTTCATTCTTGTATTTTTACCAAGCGTGCAAATTTACAATTATTATATAATATGATAAAACTGAGGCAGAAACAAACGAGATCATTTTTGGTATATATCTTATTCAGTTTTTCTTTAATAATTTTGGTAGGCTGTGAAAAAAGATCAAAAGAAAACAAAGACCGTTTAGTTTTTAGATATAATGAGCATGCAAATATAAATACTCTGGATCCCGCATTTTCAAGAACTTTACAAGATACATGGGTAGCCAATCAATTATTCAATAGCCTGGTTGAAATGGACAGCGACTTAAATATTGTTCCCAGTATTGCAAAGAATTGGACTATTTCTGAAGATGCACTTACTTACACATTTTCACTTCGCAACGATGTTTATTTTCATAAACATTATCTGTTTGGGAAAGATTCTACAAGAATGGTTGTTGCCGAAGATTTTAAATTTAGTCTAAACCGGTTAAGAGATGATAAAGTTGCCGCTCCGGGAAGTTGGGTTTTAAATAAAGTTGAAGATTTTGAAGCCTTGAACGATACCATCTTCCAAATAAAATTGAAACAACCGTTTCCGGCTTTTATTGGTTTATTATCTATGAAATATTGTTCGGTAGTACCTAGGGAAATAGTTGAACACTTTGGCAGCGATTTTAGATCTCACCCAATAGGAACAGGACCATTTAAATTTAAGCGCTGGGAAGAGAATATCAAACTCATCTTCAGAAAAAATAACTTGTATTTTGAAAATGACTCATTAGGTAATTCCTTACCATATATGGAAGCAGTTGCTATCACATTTTTGCCCGATAAGCAAAGTGAATTTCTACAATTTGCTCAAGGAAATTTAGATTTTTTAAATAGTCTGGATGCTTCCTACAAAGATGAATTGTTAACAGGCGATGGACGATTACGTGAAAACTATGCTGAATCTGTAAATATGATTCGTGGTCCTTATTTGAATACTGAATATTTAGGGTTCTACTTAGATTCCAAGGCTCCTGAAATTCGATCAGAATTAATAAGAAAAGCCATAAATTATGGTTTTGACAGAAAAAAAATGATGATCTATTTACGAAACGGTATTGGCAACCCTGCTACTGGTGGCTTTATCCCTAGAGGGCTTCCAGGACATTCGGAATCTATTGGTTTTACGTATCAACCTGAAAAAGCAAAACAACTCATAGATCAATTTAAAAAAGAAACAGGTATTACTGACCCTGAAATTACTTTGACCACCACTAATAATTACCTGAGTTTTTGCGAATTTATACAGCAGGAACTCGAAAAACATGGCTTGACCATTAACTTAGATGTGATGCCCGAGTCATCTTTAAGAGCAGCCAGGTCCAACGGAAAGGTGGATATGTTCAGGAGTTCATGGATAGCTGATTATTTAGATGCTGAAAATTATTTATCAATATTTTACAGCAAGAATTTTGCACCAAACGGTTCCAATTATTTTCATTTTAAAAATGAACAACTTGACAGCTTATATAATGAAGCTTTTACCATCACAAATATTGAAGAAAGAAAACATTTATATACAACGATGGATTCCATTGCCATGGGAAATGCGATTATGGTCCCTCTATATTATGATGAAGTGATACGGTTTACGCGAAAAAATGTTACTGGTTTAGGCATTAATCCTATCAATCTATTGGATTTGAAAAGGGTGCGAAAAAATTAATTATCCTGTTTTCTGAATTTCTTTGTTTCTTCAAAAACATGATTTAATATAGCTTCATCTTGTTTAGTAAACTCCACTCCTCTTCTATCCATTACCATCTTAGCCACTTCAAAGGCCTTTTTAGTTAGGTAGGTCGTAAATCCACTATTTCCTCCCCATGAAAAACTTGGTATAAAATTACGAGGGTATCCACTTCCAAAGATATTAGCGCTTACTCCAACAACAGTTCCAGTATTGAACATAGTATTAATACCACATTTGCTATGGTCGCCCATCATTAAACCACAAAACTGCAATCCTGTTCTTGCAAAACCTTCGGTATTGTAATCCCAAAGCCTTACCTCAGCATAATTATTTTTAAGATTAGACGTATTAGTATCTGCCCCAATATTACACCATTCACCTAAAACCGAATTTCCTAAAAACCCCTCATGTCCTTTATTGGAGTATCCAAAAAGTACTGAATTATTGACTTCACCTCCAAGCCTGCAATGTGGTCCTGCCGTCGTTGGGCCATATATTTTCGAACCCATTTTAACAATGGCTCCTTCGCACAATGCAAAGGGACCCCTTATTACACTTCCCTCCATGATCAGTGTATCCTTACCAATATAAATTGGTCCGGTACTGGCATTAAGGGTAACAAACTCCAATTTTGCCCCTTCTTCTATAAAAACGCTCTTTGAATCAATAACATTTACAGATGTTGGAATTGGTTGTGACTTTCTATCTTTGGTAATGAGTTCAAAATCCTCCAGCAGGGCATCACCGTTTTTAGAGAAGATATCCCACGTGTTTTCTATTTTTATAATATCATCATTGAATTCAATTGCTTCATAATCATCAAAATCAATATTTTCCTGTGTATCCTTAGTGTAAAAAGCAATAACATCTTCTTCTTTAAATATAGCCTGGTTTTCCTCTAATCCTTTGACAAGTTCAATAATCTCATAGTTTGGCAAGTAAGAGGAATTGATCATTATGTTCTCTTCCATCTCTACCATTGGGTATTTTTCTGATAAATAATCCTCGGTAATTGTTGTTGTGGTAAACCCTAAAAAAGCTTCCCATTTCTCTCTGATGGTTAGAATACCAATTCTAATCTCAGCTACTGGTCTTGTATATGTAAAGGGTAAAAGATTATTTCTGGAAGGACCATCAAAAAGAATGTAATTCATGAGATTGCTTTTATGTAAAAATAAAAAAGCCTTTCAATAGTAGAAAGGCTTTCATTAAATATATTTCGTTACAAGCTTATTTTTTAAACTTTGCGTATTTGTTCTTGAACTTATCGATACGTCCTGCTGTATCAACCAATTTAGATTTTCCAGTGTAGTAAGGATGTGATGTTCTGGATATCTCCATCTTGATAAGTGGATATTCAACACCGTCAACTTCTATGGTTTCACTAGTATTTGCTGTAGATTTAGTTAAAAACACATCATCATTTGACATGTCTTTGAACGCAACTAATCTATAATTCTTTGGATGTATATCTTTTTTCATCTCTAGATAAATATAACTTCTTAACTTTTTTCGAGCTGCAAATTTAAGTATTTTTTATAAATGTACAATATATATTTACAATTTTATTATTTAAAGTTTATGTAACGATTTGCTATATTTGTTCACTAACTATTTGTTCAACTAATTAATCAAAAATAAAATGGAAACACAAAAAATTACTCCTGGAAAATTTGCGCTCAATTTTGGTCTGATGCTTGGATTGCTAATGATTATTATTGGAGTTGTCACTTATGTCACAGGATTGGCATTAAAATTAGTCCAATGGCCGCAATGGTTATATTACATTGTTTTCCCGGTTACAGTCATATATGCTATTTCTCAGTACAAAAAAAATAATGGCAGTTTATTAAGCCTGGGGGAAGCAATAAAAATTGGTGTTATAATTGGTGTTATTAGTGGACTTGTATATGCGGTTTATGTATTAATTTTCAATTATATAATCGATCCGGAATTTATGGATCTAATGATGGAAGCCTCGAGAGATAAAATGCTTGAAAATCCTAATATGACAGAAGAAATGGTCGATCAAAGTTTGGCAATGATGGAGAAATTTATGAACCCATTAGTTGGAACCGCGATATGGATAGCCTTAAGTGCATTTTTCGGGTTACTATACTCCCTAATTGGTGGTTTAGTGATGAAAAAAGAGCAAGAATAATATATGAATATATCAGTAGTCATACCGCTACTTAACGAACAAGAATCTTTAAAAGAATTACATGATTGGATTGCAAATGTTATGCAATCCAATCGTTTTTCTTATGAAATAATTTTCATCGATGACGGAAGTACAGATGATTCCTGGAAGACAATTAAACAACTATATAGCCAAAACACCAATGTAAAAGGCATAAGGTTCTTAAAGAATTTTGGCAAATCGCAGGCACTTCATGCCGGATTCGCCAAAGCAGAAGGTGATGTAGTCATTACAATGGATGCAGACTTGCAGGATAATCCTGAAGAAATACCGGAATTATATAATTTAATATCGAAACAAGGCCTTGACTTGGTGTCTGGTTGGAAGAAAAAAAGATATGACTCATTTTTTTCTAAGAATCTACCTTCAAAACTCTTTAACTGGGCAGCAAGACGAACCTCCGGTTTAAAACTGCACGACTTTAATTGCGGATTGAAGGCCTTTAACAGAAGTGTAGTTAAGAACATTGAAGTAAGAGGTGAAATGCATCGATATATACCTGTTTTGGCAAAAAATGCAGGTTTTACTAATATTGGTGAAAAGGTAGTTGCACATCAGGCAAGAAAATATGGAAAAACGAAATTTGGAATGAATAGATTTAGAAATGGATTTTTAGATCTTGTAACAATATGGTTTATTTCCAGATTCGGGAAAAGACCCATGCATTTATTTGGAACATTGGGATTCATAATGTTTCTGGCTGGTTTTGCTTTTGCGTTATATCTTGGTATTGACAAACTATTCTTTAATACATCGGGAAGGCTAATTACTCAACGCCCACAGTTCTATTTAGCTTTAGTAACAATGATTATTGGTACCCAATTTTTTGTAGCTGGTTTTTTAGGTGAAATTATTCTTCGTTCAAGGCAAAATGAAAATCGGTACCTTGTTAAGGAAGAACTTAATTAATATCAAAGATTGCCCCGAAATTAGCCAATTTTATTAATAAACAAAACTATAAATTACTATTTTTGAATTTAAATTATATACGTCATGATTTATATTAAACCTGAAATTTTAGACAGAATCAACACATGGTTAACTCCAAGTTTTGATAAGGAAACGCAAGAATTTATAAAAGACAGTATTGCAAATAACCCGAAGGAAATTCAAGAAAGTTTTTATAAGGACCTTGAATTTGGAACAGGTGGAATGCGAGGCATCATGGGGGTTGGAACTAATCGAATTAATAAATATACTCTTGGTAAAAACACTCAGGGACTAAGTAATTATTTACATAAGAGCTTTCCAAATGAAACGGTAAAGGTAGCAATAGCCTATGATTGCAGGCATAATAGTGATACACTTGCCAAACTTGTAGCCGATGTTTTTTCGGCAAATAATATTAAAGTTTATTTATTTGAAGAACTTAGACCTACGCCCGAGTTATCTTTTGCTTTGAAGCATTTGAAGTGTCATTGTGGAATTGTATTAACTGCATCACATAATCCACCGGAATACAATGGTTATAAGGTGTATTGGCAAGATGGTGGCCAGTTAGTCCCACCGTATGATGAAGAAATTATTACTGAGATCAATAGTTTGCAATATTCAGAAATCAAATTTAAAGCCAACGAAAAATTGATTCAATATATTGGAAAAGATGTGGACGACGTATTTATTGATGAATCTCTAAAAAATGCGAATTTCACCTCCCAAAAGGCTAAAGACAATCTATGTATTGTGTTTACTTCATTACACGGAACATCAATAACAATCATTCCGGAAACTTTAAAACGTGCCGGTTATAAGAATGTCCATATTGTAAAGGAACAGGAGAAACCAGATGGTAATTTTCCAACTGTTGTATCTCCAAACCCGGAAGAACCGGAAGCCTTAAAAATGGCATTGAAATTAGCAGAAAAAGTAAATGCTGATATAGTCATTGGAACCGATCCTGATTGCGATAGATTAGGCGTTGCTGTAAGAAATCTGGAGAACAAGCTTCAATTATTAAATGGCAACCAAACTATGGTTGTAATGACCGAATTTCTATTAAGTGAATGGAAAAAACAAGGCAAACTAAAAGGAAAAGAATTTATAGGTTCAACTATTGTATCTACGCCTATGATGAGTCAAATGGCTAAAGATTATAATGTTGAAAGTAAGATTGGTTTAACCGGATTCAAATGGATAGCAAAAATGATAAAAGACTTTCCGGAATTGGATTTTGTAGGAGGTGGTGAGGAAAGTTTTGGATTCATGGTGGGAGATTTTGTAAGGGATAAAGATGCGGTAACTTCTACCCTACTTGCATGCGAAATTGCAGCCAATGCAAAAGCCAATGGAAGTTCTGTTTTCAGGCATTTAATTCAACTATATGTGAATCATGGATTTTATAAAGAACGCTTGATCTCATTGACCAAAAAAGGTATTGAAGGCGCTGAGGAAATAAAACAAATGATGGTTGATGCTCGTGAAAACCCCTTGAAGATGGTTAATGGTTCAAAAGTTATTAGAATCGAAGATTACAAACTATCAATCGCCAAGAATGTGATTACAGGTAAAGAAGAACCCATTGATATTCCTAAATCAAATGTTCTTATTTATTATACTGAAGACGGTAGTAAAATTGCATTAAGACCAAGTGGAACAGAACCTAAGATAAAATTCTATTTCAGTGTTAACACCACTTTGAAAAATGCATCAGAATTCAAGAAAACAGAAGCAGAATTGGAACTAAGGATTGATTCTATAATTAAAGACATGAAACTTAATTAATGAATTATTTCATTCAGGTACTCCAGTATGCCAAACCCTATAAAAGGTATGCCATACTGAATATAGTTTCCAATATCTTTTATGCGTTATTCAGTGCACTTTCATTTATTGCTTTAATTCCAATGCTCGACATTCTTTTTGCAAGCAATAAACCAAAGATTATGGTGAAACCTGTTTACGAAGGATTATCAAATTTAAAAGATTTTTACAAGGATTATCTCGCCTATCAGGTAAATCTGTATGCTCAGGATGACGCTTCAAAAGCTCTGCTTTTGGTCATAAGTTTAATTATTGTTTTATTCCTATTTAAAAATTTATTCAACTATTTAGCGCTTTATTTTATCACCTTTCTACGAAATGGTGTTTTGCGGGACCTTCGTGATGATCTCTATGAAAAAACAATAGAATTGCCTATTTCATTCTTTTCTGAAAAACGTAAAGGTGATATAATGGCGAGAATAGGCTCGGATGTTTTAGAGATACGATATTCTTTTCTGTCAATATTGGAATTAATAGTAAGGGAACCACTTACTATAATTTTTACTATTATTATGATGCTGATCATAAGTCCTAAATTGACTTTATTCGTCTTTATCTTTATTCCAATATCCGGTATAATAATTTCTAAGATTGGTAAAAGTTTAAAGCGAAAATCGGATAGAGTTCAGAAAGAACAAGGTGTCTTTTTATCAACTCTGGAGGAAACTCTTGGTGGCTTAAAAGTAATAAAAGGCTTTAATGCTGAATCTTTTTTTTTAAATAAATTTAAAGAATCTACCCAAAGGTTCTTTCATTATTCAAACACCCTGTTGAACAGGCAAAATTTAGCATCTCCAACAAGTGAATTTCTTGGAATAACAGTAATAGCCATTTTATTATGGTACGGAGGAAAATTGGTTTTGGTGGATGGCAGTTTGGATGGTAGCTCCTTTATTGCTTACATGGGACTCGCATATAATATTTTAACCCCCGCCAAAGCCATAAGTAGAGGGAGTTATTACATCAAACAAGGTAATGCTGCTGCCGAAAGGGTAATGGAAATCATTAATTCAGAATCTCCTTTAAAGGATAAGCCTAATGCTTTGTATAAAGACACTTTTGAAAATGAAATCTTTATAAATAATATCTCTTTTAAATATGAAAACGATCTTGTTTTAAAGGATTTCTCTTTAAAGGTTGAAAAAGGTAAAACAATTGCACTAGTGGGACAGTCAGGAAGCGGCAAATCTACTATTGCCAATTTGGTCACTCGTTTTTATGATGTTAACAAGGGAGTAATTGAAATAGATGGAATTGATATAAGGGATTTGAAGAAACATTCACTTCGTGGATTAATGGGACTTGTAACTCAGGATTCCATATTATTCAATGAAACGGTAAAAAATAATATCCTTCTGGGGGACGAAAAAGCTACGGATCAGGAAGTTATTGAAGCCCTTAAAATTGCAAATGCCTGGGAATTTGTAAAAGATTTACCTAACGGAATTGACACCAATATTGGAGATTCTGGAAATAAATTATCTGGTGGGCAAAAGCAACGTTTAAGTATTGCGCGTGCAGTTCTTAAAAACCCACCAATCATGATATTGGATGAGGCTACGTCTGCATTGGACACAGAAAGTGAAAGATTGGTTCAGCTAGCTCTTGAAAATATGATGAAGAACAGAACTTCTATAGTCATTGCACACAGACTATCAACTATACAAAAAGCCGACCAAATTGTAGTCATGCAAAAGGGTAAAATTGTGGAACAAGGAAAACACAAGGAACTGCTCAACAAAAAAGGGATTTACAGTAATTTAGTTAAAATGCAATCCTTTAACTAAATTTAAAAAGTGAAAAGGGATGAAATTTCTTCCATCCCTTATTGTTATATTAAAATTTGGAATTTTAATATAAACCAACCAACTAATCTTGTGTGTTTTTTCAAAAAGAGATGGAATTGCTTCCATCCCTTTTTAGTTGCTCTATTAATCAAGGGGATAAATAGAACAGCATAATCAACTGCAGAACAAAAGTATTATTACTCTCAGCTATTAAATCATTCGGGATTTAATAAAAAATCAATGTTTCGGTGAACTGCAATATTATTTCGATGAAAGTCGAATTATTAGTTGTTTTCTTACAACTATTATTTTCTAGATAAGAATTAAACTATTCGTAAATTTGGTAGTCTAAACATTTAAATGGTCATTATCGAAGAGAAAGAACTTATTGACCTGCTAATTAACGAGAAAACCAGAGAGCAGGGATTCAGGAAATTGATATCACTTTATAAGGAGCGACTATACTGGCATATCCGTAAAATAGTTATTATTCATGATGATGCTGATGATGTTTTACAGAACACATTTATTAAAGTGTTTAAAAACATAGGCAATTTTAAAGGCGATAGTAAATTGTATTCCTGGATGTATAGGATTGCAACGAATGAGGCAATTACTCATATAAATAAAAACGCAAAACATCAAAATTCATCAAGCCAGGAGATGCAGCAAAAGGCAGTAAATAATTTGCAGTCCGATGTTTATTTTGAAGGTGAGACCATTCAGTTGAAATTACAACAAGCAATTGCTTCACTGCCACATAAACAACAACTTGTGTTCAATATGAAATATTTTGACGATATTAAATACAAAGAAATGTCTGAAATTTTAGAGACAAGTGAAGGTGCTTTAAAAGCATCTTATCATATTGCCGTTAAAAAAATTGAGGCATTTTTGACTAATAATTAAACTTTTTGAAAGATTTAAAGTCTTATTAATAAGATGAATAAAGGAAAATTACATAATATCAAAAAATCCGGGTTTAAAATCCCTAATAACTATTTTGATGGTTTGGAGGATTCCATAATGGATCAAATTAATCTTTCTGAAAAAATAACCGGTACAGGATTTAAGACTCCCGATAATTATTTTGAAACTCTGGAAGATAAAATTCTGGTTAAGGTTAATCATGAGCCAAAAGTAATTTCGTTGTTCTCAAAACGAAATTTAGTTTACCTAACAGGAATTGCGGCCACATTAATATTAATGTTTAACATAATAGGGAATAGAAATGAATTGACTTTTGATGACCTGGAAATGACCTCTATTGAGAATTATCTATCTGAAGAAGATATCAATGCATACGAACTTGCCTCGCTTTTAACAAACGACGAATTGATCACAGATAATTTTATCGATTCAGAAGTACCTTCAGATGTATTGGAAGAATATCTCTTACAAAACACAACAATTGAAGATTTAATAACCGAATAACTATGAAAAAATTACTACTCATATTAATACTGACCTTATCCATTACAGCTTTTTCTCAGGATAAAGACAGGTATGAACGCATCAAGGCCTTAAAAATAGCATTTATTACAGAGAGACTGGAACTCACAGAAACTGAAGCTCAAAAATTCTGGCCAATCTATAATGTTTTTGAAGCTGAAAATCATAAACTTCGCAGGGAAACATCAGGAAAATACAGAAAAGTAGATTTTGATACTATGAACGAACAAGATGCTAAAAAACATCTGGAAGAAATGATGATATCGGATGCTAAAAAGCATCAGCTAAAACAACAATTTGTAAATGACCTTTTAAAGGTTTTACCTGCAAAAAAGATAATTTTGCTGAAAGTTACAGAAGATGCCTTTAACCAACGCATGATGGAACAATTCAGAAAACGACGTGAAAGCATTAGGAAAGAATATCCATAAAAAAAGAAGCCAGCAGGCTTTTTTTTTGCCTTGATGTCATTCTGAGCTTGTTGAAGAATCTATTATCTGAAAGTTAATTTAGAGATTCTACCTTGACCTGCAGCGCAAGCAATACTGTCATTCAAGAATCTTATGGTGTAAAACCCTTCATCACTTAAATGTTTCCAAGAGTAACCTGAATCGTTGCTATAGTCAATTCCTTTAAACCCTACTGCAACCAATTCGTTCCCTTTTCCATTCGGAATATACTGAACGCAACTTCTGTAACCAGGTTCCTGATTTTGAGCAACCAATTCCCAAGTCTTCCCACCATCTGCAGTTCTTATTTTATTAGCTTGATTATTGTCCGGTTTAGTGTAATCACCTCCAATGGCAAAACCATTCAATTCATCATAAAAATCTATAGAGAATATTCCAGTAGTTTCCTTTCCCTGAATAATTGGTGTCTCAAATACATCCCAGGTTTTACCTTTGTCAGGGGAATATAGAATTCTGCTCGCCTTTCCTCCAGTTGCAACCCAAGTATTGTCACCTATAATAGCAATATTGGTATCACTTGCTGCAAATGCTGCTTCACCTACTTTGGCTTTTGGTAAATCATTACAGGAGAGTTTTGTCCATGTATTTCCGCCATCTCGAGTAATAATGATACTCATACAATCCTCTGTAGGATCTCCAATGGCAATACCCTCAAGGTTATTCCAGAAATCCATGGAATCGTAGAATGCTTTTGGGTGGTTTTCCTGGTAGACAATTTTAGTATCATCTAATTTCATTTTAAATAACAATGCCGGACTATCTATCGACAAGGTGAAAAATGTATTATCAATTTTTTTTATTGCTCTCAAATTTAAATCTACAGTATCATTTTTACATATGGTTAAAATTCCTCCAGTGGATTCAGTTGGTTTATTAGCTGTAGAATCTGTAAATAAATTATATATAATTCCAACTTCTCCCATAGATGTAGCAAATGCTACTTCACCCATTTCATCCACCTCCAATGCTCTCACATTCAACAAAGAATCTTTCATCAATGTTTCAATCTCAACCTCAGAAATCGTCCTTGTAATTTTAGATTTAGAAATATTTCCCGGAAAAAATCTTTCTTCCATTTTACAGGAAAACGATAAGGATACAATCAGAAAACAAGCAATCACTCTTGAAACCATAAACAACTTCTTTAATTCACTAACAAAGAAACAGATAAACAAATCAAGATACAAACAAATCCCTTACCTTTGCACCCTTAATAAACAAAAATGCGATTACACAGGAATTTATGCTTTGCAGTAGTTGATGGTCTTAACCTCATTTTCAATGAAGGTCAATATGCCGATAAAGTTGTGCAACAACTGCTTAAAAGAGACAAACGTTGGGGAAGTCGGGACAGAGCCTTTGTTGCTGAAACAACTTATGATATTGTTCGTTGGAAACGCCTTTATGCTGAAATAGCTGAAGTAAAAGAGCCCTTTACAAGAGATAATTCTTGGCGCTTATTTGCTGTTTGGGCAACTCTTAAGGGGATTAAATTACCTGATTGGAAATATTTTGAAGACACACCAACAAGACGTATTAAAGGCAGATTTGATGAATTATCCAAAACAAGAAAATTCGCAGAGTCCATTCCGGATTGGATGGATGAATTAGGAGTCAAAGAATTAGGCGAATCCATTTGGACCAAAGAGATTGCTGCTCAAAATCAACAGGCTGATGTTATTCTTAGAGTTAACACCTTAAAAATTACAAAAGAAGAGTTGCAATCGAAATTATTTGATGAAAATATTGAAACTGAATTAATCAAAGGATATCCATCAGCATTAAAGCTTAAAGAAAGAGCAAATGTTTTCATGACCGAAGCCTTTAAGAAAGGCTATTTTGAAGTTCAGGATGCCTCATCACAACTGGTTGCAGAATTTCTAGATGTAAAACCAGGCATGAAAGTTGTTGATACTTGCGCAGGAGCCGGAGGGAAAACATTACACATAGCTTCATTGATGGAAAATAAAGGTCAGATCGTCGCTATGGATCTTTATGAAAGTAAACTTAAACAATTAAAGATCAGAGCAAGAAGAGATGGTGTCCATAATATTGATATGAAAGTAATTGACTCCACTAAACCGATTAAAAAATTGTATGATAAGGCTGATAGAGTACTTATTGACGCACCATGTTCCGGTTTAGGCGTGTTGCGCAGAAATCCAGATGCGAAGTGGAAATTGCAACCGGAATTCATTGAAAATATAAAAAAAGTTCAGCAAGATGTTTTGCAACAGTACTCTAAAATGGTAAAACCGGGCGGAAAAATGGTCTATGCAACCTGTTCTGTGTTACCATCTGAAAATCAGGAGCAAGTACAGGCATTTTTAACATCTGAATCAGGAAAAGATTTTATATTTGTAAAGGACAAAAAAATATTGGCACATCAATCTGGTTTTGACGGATTTTATATGGCGCTTTTGGAAAAAAACAACCCGAATTTAGTATGAAGCATTTTTACTTATCATTATTTTTAGTAACAACTTGTAGTTTTGCACAACTTACACCTCCGCCAAATTTACAATCATATTATAGCGGAGTTGATTTCTCATTGACTGGAACTCCATTATATGACGATTTAGCAACTGAAACAATTGCAAAGCATACTACTTTTTTAGATTATGCCGATCGACATGATTACTTATACGATGCAGATGAAGATCTTTCTAACCCCTCTAATGTGATCTTAATTTACAGTGGAGAAAGTAGAAGTGAAACTGAATACCTGTCCGGAAACAATCCTGATATGCCTCAGACATTTAATACGGAGCACGTTTATCCGCAATCTTTAATAGAAAATACTGCTAAAGGTGATTTGCATCATTTAAGAAGTTGTGATATTACCATCAATTCAAACCGAGGAAATGATCCATTTGCTGACGGCTCTGGAAGTTATGCTGATTTGGGAAGCAGCTGGTTTCCGGGAGATGAATGGAAAGGCGATGTGGCACGAATGATTATGTATTTAAACTTAAGGTATGCGGAACCTTTTAATGATGTTGGGGTATTAAGTTTGTTTTTACAATGGAATACAGACGACCCAGTATCTCCATTTGAAGATCAACGTAATACTGTTATTAGTTCAGTTCAAGGTAACAGAAATCCGTTTATAGATAACCCGTATATAGCTACCTTAATTTGGGGAGGCTCTTCTGCAGAGAATCGGTGGGGTACAATGGCTGTAAATGATTTAGATCACAATTTTTCTAAAATATATCCTAATCCAGTTACAAATGATTTATTATATATTGATACGAATCAGAATTTAAAAATTGAGATATATAATGTTTTAGGCAAAAAAATCATTACAGATGAAGTGAACTCTAATAAAAACTATCTTAATTTGTCCAAATTAAATAGTGGAATCTACTTAATAAAAATAGGGAATAACAAGCATTCCATAACACAAAAACTGATTAAGCAATAAGCTTCAAAATATAATATATAAAAAGGACCATTTTTCAATGGTCTTTTTTATTTTTATATCTATGGTATCACAAGAATTTATAGATTATTTATCAAATCTTATAGGCTCAAAAATAACAAGCATTCAATCTGTTTCTGGAGGAGATATATCATCGGCGTATTTGGTTACAACAGGATCTGAAAAGTTCTTTTTAAAAACAAATTCAAATGCAAACGATCTTGATATGTTCTTATCAGAGGAAAAGGCATTAAAAATTATCGCAGAAACAAATACCATTGCAGTACCAAAAATACTGGCTTGCGGCTCCTTTAGTGATTATTCCTTTATTATAATGGAATATATAGTTTCAAAATCTCCTGATAATAAAGAATTGGAATTATTTGGATCTCAATTGGCCCAGTTGCATCAAATCACTTCGGACGAATTTGGTTTTGACAGTAATAACTTCATAGGCAGTTTACATCAAAGCAATAAAAAACATAAGTACTGGAATGACTTTTACATTGAAGAACGATTGACACCTCAATTGGAATTAGCTTATTCGAAGGGATTACTTAAAAATTCTGAAATTCCTAAAACCAAAAATATGAAAGTTAGTTGTTCATCTTATTTTGATGGGGTTAAACCATCTTTATTACATGGTGACTTATGGAGCGGTAACTATTTGATCTCAAAAGATGGGATTCCTTACCTGATAGATCCTTCAACCTATTTTGGACATAATGAAATTGATATAGCTATGAGCAAACTTTTCGGTGGATTCGGGACATCTTTTTACCAATCATATTGGAGTATACATCCACAAGATGATCTCACTGAATCAAGAATAGAACTGTACCAACTATATTATTTATTAGTTCATTTAAACCTATTTGGAAGATCGTACTACTCTTCAGTAAAAAGTATATTAGACAAGTATTTTTAATTGTGAATTAAAACGTGAATAACTTCTTATTCTCACGAATCATTTAAGATCTCTTTTCCCTTAAAAAGTTTAAATTTGTATTTTACTAATCTTAACACATTTGGGGTATAATGATTCATTTCTTTGGAAACATTAACAGTAAAATTTTTGCTGTACAAACAACAGAAGAATTATCAAAAGAAACAATTGCTAAACTAACTTGGTTGTTCGGCAACCAACCCATAATTGAGCAAGCATCCATCGATGCTTTTTTTGTTGGTCCACGTGCAGCAATGATCACACCATGGAGTACTAACGCTGTTGAGATTACTCAAAATATGGCTGTTTCCGGAATTATCAGAATTGAAGAATTTCAAGCTGTTGCTGAAGGATTTTCAGATTTTGACCCAATGTTGTCTCAAAAATACGAAGGACTAAACCAAGATATTTTTACCATTAATATTCAACCAGAACCAATTTTAGAGATTGATAATATTTCAAGTTACAACCAAAAAGAAGGATTGTCATTAAGTGATGATGAAGTTGAATATTTAGAAAACTTGTCAAAAAAATTAAAAAGAAAACTAACTGATTCTGAAGTCTTCGGATTTTCGCAAGTGAATAGTGAACACTGTCGGCATAAAATATTTAACGGAACGTTTGTGATTGACGGTGTTGAAAAACCGACATCCCTATTCAAACTAATAAAAGAGACCTCAAAACAAAATCATAACGATATTGTTTCAGCATATAAAGACAACGTTGCATTTGTAAAAGGTCCCAGAGTAGAGCAATTTGCACCAAAACGTGCAGATATACCAGAATACTATGAAATAAAAGAGTTTGATTCGGTTATTTCTCTTAAAGCAGAAACCCATAACTTCCCAACTACAGTGGAGCCTTTTAATGGTGCGGCAACGGGTTCAGGAGGAGAAATCAGAGACAGACTCGCTGGTGGAAAAGGATCGCTTCCTTTGGCAGGAACTGCTGTTTATATGACATCCTATTCCCGATTGGAAAAAAACAGTCCCGATAGCAATCGGGATTGGGAAAATGCCATGAAAGAACGTGCTTGGTTGTATCAAACGCCTATCGATATTTTAATTAAAGCATCTAATGGTGCATCCGATTTTGGTAATAAATTCGGCCAGCCACTTATATGCGGTTCTGTTCTAACTTTTGAGCATAACGAAAATAACAGAAAACTAGGCTATGACAAAGTCATTATGCAGGCTGGTGGAATTGGATATGGAAAAGCAGATCAAGCCTTAAAAGACACACCAAAAACTGGTGACAAAATTGTGATTCTAGGAGGTGAGAATTATAGAATAGGAATGGGTGGGGCTGCTGTGTCTTCTTCTGATACAGGAGAATTTGCTTCCGGTATTGAATTGAATGCCGTACAACGTTCCAACCCTGAAATGCAAAAACGAGCTGCCAATGCTATTCGTGGAATGGTTGAAAGTGATGAGAATTTTATCGTTTCCATTCATGACCATGGAGCTGGTGGACATCTAAATTGTTTATCAGAATTGGTTGAAGAAACAGGTGGTAAAATCGATTTGGATAAATTGCCTGTTGGTGACCCAACTTTGTCTGCTAAAGAAATAATTGGTAACGAATCACAAGAACGAATGGGATTGGTTATTGCTGAAAATCATATTGAACATTTACACAGAATTGCAGATCGAGAGCGTTCACCTTTCTACACTGTTGGTGATGTGACTGGTGATGATAGATTTACATTCGAGTCAAAATCCAAAGGCGACAAACCTATGGATTTAGCCTTGGAAGATATGTTTGGAAGCTCGCCTAAAACCATCATGAACGATATCACAATCGAAAGAAATTATGGCGGTATTTCCTATGACCCAAATAATTTCCATACCTATTTAGAACAAGTTTTACAGTTAGAAGCTGTAGCTTGTAAAGATTGGTTAACAAACAAGGTTGATAGATGTGTTGGCGGAAAAGTAGCCAAGCAACAATGTGTTGGTACCTTTACAAATTCCGTTGAATAATGTTGGTGTAATGGCCTTGGATTATAAAGGAAAAGAAGGCATTGCAACGTCTATTGGTCATTCACCTATTTCTGGATTGATTAATCCTGTTGCGGGAAGTAGAAACTCAATTACAGAATCGCTAACAAATATTATTTGGGCTCCTTTAAAAGATGGATTAAAAAGCGTTTCATTGTCTGCTAATTGGATGTGGCCTTGCAAAAATGAAGGTGAAGATGCTCGTTTATATGAAGCCGTTGAAGCCGTTTCAGAGTTTTCAATTGATTTAGGAATCAATGTGCCAACAGGAAAAGATTCACTTGTCCATGAAGCAAAAATATCCTAATGATGAAGTGATTGCTCCAGGAACTGTGATCATCTCTGCAGCAGGAAATTGTAATGATATCTACCAATGTGGTTGAACCAGTTTTTAAAAAAAATGCAGGAGATATTTATTACATCAATATTTCACAAGATGATTTTAAATTAGGAGGAAGTTCATTTGCACAAATAATGAATAAGATTGGAAGCAACACACCAACTGTAAAAAGTGCTGCTTACGTTAAAACTGTTTTCAATACGATTCAGAAATTAATTAAAGATGGAAAAATCGTTGCTGGACACGATGTCGCTTCAGGTGGATTGATAACTACCTTATTGGAAATGTGTTTTGCTGATAACAATTTAGGAGCCGAATTGGATATTACTGAATTGAATCAAAAAGATTCCATAAAAGTCTTGTTTTCTGAAAATTCAGGAATTGTAATTCAAGCAAAAGATGCTTCAATCGAATCCGTTTTATCAGAAGCTAATATAGATTACTTCAAAATAGGAAAAGTAACCAAAAGTGATGTGTTAAGTATCATCAATCAAGCAGAAGTGTTTACACTAACGGTTTCAAGGTTACGAGATGTTTGGTACAAAACCTCATACCTGCTGGACCAAAAACAAACGGCTAACAATTTAGCTGAAGAACGTTATAACAATTATAAAAATCAACCCTTACAGTATATATTCCCAAAACATTTCACAGGGAAACTACCTGTCGTTTCGAGCGCAGACGAGAAATCTCGTCCAAAAGCAGCAATCATTCGAGAAAAAGGAAGTAATTCTGAACGCGAAATGGCAAATGCCATGTATTTAGCTGGTTTTGATGTAAAAGATGTCCACATGACCGATTTAATTTCTGGTCGTGAAACCTTGGAAGACATTCAGTTTGTTGGAGCTGTTGGTGGATTTAGTAATTCGGATGTTTTAGGTTCTGCAAAAGGTTGGGCAGGCGCGTTTTTATACAATGAAAAAGCGAATACAGCTTTACAGAATTTCTTTAAACGTGAAGACACCTTATCTGTTGGAATTTGTAATGGATGTCAATTATTCATGGAATTGGAAGAGATCAATCCAGAGCATGAAGTGCATGGTAAAATGATTCACAACGATTCTCATAAACATGAGAGTTCTTTTACATCAGTAAAACTTCAGGAGAATAATTCGGTTATGTTATCAACTTTAGCTGGAAGCACTTTAGGCGTTTGGATCTCGCATGGCGAAGGAAAATTTGATTTACCATATTCTGAAGACAAATATAATATCGTAGCCAAATATGGTTACGAAGGCTATCCGCATAATCCAAATGGCTCCGACTTTAACACAGCTATGATGTGCGATAAAACAGGTCGTCATTTAGTAACCATGCCACATATTGAGCGTTCGACGTTCCAATGGAATTGGGCTCATTATCCGGAAGGCAGAAAAGATGAAGTGTCTCCTTGGTTAGAAGCTTTTGTGAATGCACGAAAGTGGTTAACAAAATAATAGAAACTAACTGCTAAATAATAAAAAAACTTCTGTAAAAAGAAGTTTTTTTAGTTTACAAAAAGATGTACTTTTCTAATATGAAAAAAGGTATTTTCATCATCACATTTTTAGTTTCAACTATAAGTGTAATTTCTCAAGAACTTGAAGAAAACGATAATTTTGTACAACGCTACTTTTATCGTGACAGTATTGTATCCATTGAAAAGTTTTATGGAGATGATAAAAAATTAGACAGCTTAAAAACTTATTATTCTTCAGGTGAATTAGATGAAGATTTTCATTATTCAAAAGGACGTTTTGATGGTCAATCCTTTAAATACAATAAAAAAGGCGAAAAACTAACTACTTGGAAATTTGAAAACAGCAAACTTATTGAAAGAATCGATCATAAAATTGAGTTCACTAAAAAAACGGAAGATAAGGTAAAAAAGGCGCATTCTACCTTATTAGTTTTAAATGAAAATCTAAAACAAAACCCAAATGATTTTAAATCAACCTTTAAACGAGCAAGTATTAGAAATTATTTAGGTAATAACACTCTGGCATTAAATGATTTTAAAAAAATTGAAAAAAAGGTTTCAAAAGTTTCTAAAACAAAAAAAGTTCCGGAAAAAATGTTAGGTAGTATTTACGACCATTTAGCAACTATTTATAGTGGGTACGAAATGTTAAACCACACTATTCATTATAAACATAAAGCACTAAAGGCATCACCAAAAGAAAGTCGTTTATATTATAATTTAGGAGCCTATTTAGTAAGAATTAAATCGTATAGATTAGGTATTAATTACCTCAACAAAGCTATTGAAATGGTACCCAACCATTCATTTGCAAATTGGGCGCTATCTATTGCTTATACAGATTTAGAAGACTATGAAAAAGCGATGACTTGCGTAAACATAGCATTTAAAAATGAAGAGAATTTATATAAAAAAGGTCGAGGGACATCTGAAAGGGATTTGTGGACTACTCGTGGATTCTTGTATCATAAATTAGGAGAAACTGACAAAGGAATTGCAGATTTAAAAGAAGCTCTAAATATCGATAAGGACAATTCCTTTGCGCACAGAAATCTTGGGTTGGTGTATTATGAATTAGGAAATTACGATTTAGCTTGTCAGCATTTGCAAAAGGCGAAAGAATTAGGTTATGAAAAAATTCAAGATAGATACGATTTACAAGACTATTTAAATGATGCTTGTAAAAAAGCAGATGAATTAAAGGATGAGCTTGTAACAAAATCTGAACCTATTAAAACTCATAGCATTGCTAATAAACCTTATGTATATCCTAATCCAGGAAAGAATATCGTGAAAATTAAGAACTATTTATATAATAAATTCACCTACGAAGTTTATGATTACACGTCAAAATTGATACTTAAAAATAATTCTACAGATGGTTCAATAGTCATTAATAATCTGCCTCAAGGGGTATATATCTTAAAAGTTTTTGTTGACAACGGGTCCATAGAAACATTCCGAATTATTAAAGAATGATCTTTGTATAATAGTCTATAACCTATTAATGGCTCAGATGCAATTGACTTAATGTAAGGCATAATTTTTTTTAATTGTAAATAAAGTATTACATTGAAAAGGATTAATTAGCATTGAATGAATTTGACCTATTTTGATATAAAAGAAGGTTCTCCTTTAGTTGAGGAATATTTTTCTCTATCCATTTCAAAAGAAATGGCCCCGTTTCAATCAACTATTTTACCAATAGCAACATCAATTTTAACTTATATTTATTCAGGGAATCAAAAGGCAATTGTAAACAATAAAGAAATGCCTCTTGCTGGATTAATTATGAGTGGCCAATTCTTTAGGTCATATAAATTCATTGTAGCATCTGAAGGGCTTTCATTTGGAATCAGTTTTCATCCAAGTACATTACATAAACTGTTAAAATTGGATATTTCTAAACTTACAAATAAACATGTTTTGCTCCAGGAAGTCAACCCAATATTGTTTGATAAATTTAATCCGATATTTATAAAAAATCAAAAGTATCCTGAAACACTAGTTTCAGAATTAAATAACTTGATTCTTAGTTTACCATTGCATGAAAACGATACCACAAAATATGTTGATGAAACTATCGATTACATTAGAAAAAAAGATGGAATGCTTTCCGTTGAGGATATCTTAAAAAAAGTGCCCTACAGTCAAAAAACGTTAGAAAGTCATTTCAAAAAAGTTGTTGGTTTAACTCCTGGGAAGTATACCAGATTATATAGATTTTTGAATTTAATGCGAAAATATGAAAGTCACGAAATTGAAATCAATGATTTGATCTATATGTACGATTATTATGATCACTCCCATTTTTCTAAAGATTTTGTTCTTTTCATGAAAGAATCTCCAAAAAGTTATTTTAAAAAAGATTACCCTCTTCTCAAAAAAGTTTTAACTAAGTAAGTATTACGATTTTTTACAATATTTTTCTTCCAATCATATTTAATTTTATAGTGAATAAATATCTAATTATAGGGATTATTTTGGGTTACATATAGTTTTAAGTTAGTTAGTTATGTGTATTATTTATTCGACAAATAAAAGGAGTTATATGCTTATATAGCTCCTTTTTGATTGAACTAGTTTGATAATCATAGTTATTTTCATATTTTGCATTACAGCTAACGCCAAAATAACTAATGGTAAAAATAACACGACTGTTTGATTTTCCTTATTATCAACTGGAAAAGTATAATTTAGATTCCGCTTTGGTCACTAAATATGACGGGGAGTGGAAAAAGACTTCAACCAGAGAATACTTGGAAAAGGCAAATGCGCTTAGCAGGGCCTTACTAAAACTTGGTGTTAAAAAAAATGACAAAATAGCTGTCATATCAACAACCAACAGAACAGAATGGAATATAGTTGATATTGGTGTATTGCAGATTGGTGCCCAAAATATTCCTATTTATCCTACAATTTCATCAGAGGATTACGAATATGTTTTAAACCATAGTGAATCATTGTTTTGTTTTGTTTCAGATGAAGAGGTCTTTAAAAAGATCAAAAAAGTAAGAGAGAAAACAAAATTGAAAGAAGTCTATTCTTTTAACCATATAAAAGGTTGTAAACATTACTCCGAACTATTCGAACTTGGAAAAGATGAAAGCAATCAGCCCGAAGTAGAAAAGAGAAAGAAAGCAGTAAAACCAGAAGATCTGGCCACTATAATTTACACATCAGGTACTACTGGAACACCAAAAGGTGTCATGCTTTCACATCACAACATAGTGAGTAATGCTTTGGACAGCATACCAAGATTACCAATTATTGAAGGAGGAGACACAAGAATCCTTAGTTTTTTACCAATCTGTCACATTTTTGAACGCGTATTGATATACATATACCAGTATGCCGGTACAAGCATCTATTACGCTGAAGGTATTGATAAAATTGGTGACAATGCCCGAGAGATCAAACCAAATTTGATGAGTGTCGTACCGCGATTACTTGAAAAATTGTTTGATAAAATCTATGCCAAAGGTGCGGATCTATCAGGTATTAAAAAAGCGCTTTTCTATTGGGCAATAAAATTAGGGGAAGAATATGAACCTTATGGAGCGAATGGATGGTGGTACGAATTAAAATTGAAAATTGCCAGAAAATTAATTTTTTCTAAGTGGAAAGAAGCTCTGGGTGGGGACTTAGGAACTATGGTTTCTGGAAGTGCGGCTCTTCATCCAAGACTTTCACGTATATTTTGTGCTTCAGGAATGATGGTTATGGAAGGATATGGTCTAACAGAAACCTCTCCTGTTGTTGCTGTTGGAATGTACGCTAATAATATGTTTAAAATTGGATCAGTAGGAAAACCAATTGAGAATGTCGAAGTCAAAATTGCTGACGATGGAGAAATCCTAATCAAGGGACCAAATGTTATGAAAGGTTATTATAAAGATCCAGAAAAAACAGCAAGCGTAATGACAGGCGGTTATTTTCATACGGGAGATAAAGGAGAAATTGATGAAGATGGATTCCTGAAAATTACAGGTCGTAAAAAAGAAATGTTTAAAACTTCAGGAGGTAAATATATTGTACCAACCCTTTTGGAAAATGAACTAAAAGAATCTCATTTTATTGAACAGGCTATGGTAATTGGAGAAGGCCAAAAAATGCCCGCAGTATTAATCCAGTTGAATTTTGAATTTGTGAGGGACTGGATAGATAGAAAACATAAAAATATTGGCAAGACCGAAATAGAAATGATCTCCTCAGATGTTGTAAAAGATAGAATTCAAAAAGAAATTGATAAATGCAACAAGAATTTCGGAAAATGGGAGCAAATCAAAAGATTTGAATTAACTCCGGATATTTGGTCCGTAGATGCTGGTCACTTAACGCCTACCATGAAAATGAAACGAGATGTAATTAAAGGTATGTACACCGATCTGTATAACAAAATTTATCAAACCTAATTTTTAATCTCCTCTCAGGAGTTTTTGTCCTTCCTATTCCTAGCAAAAATTATTAAATCAGTTTATGAATGATTTTTAATAATTTATTATGCATGCATAATAAATTTTATTATATTTGAACTTTCCATAAAATTCATGAAAGACAAAACCATAGACTACATTTTAAGAACGACCTGGTTAGCCGTAACAAAAATGTATAATGAAGAAGCCGCAAAGTTTGAAACAACTATGGCGACAGGTTTTACATTACTCAGTATTGACCCAGATGATGGAACTCCATCAACCTCTCTTGGTCCAATTATGGGCATGGAAGCTACCAGCCTTTCCAGAATATTGAAGACCATGGAAGAAAGAGGATTAATAGAACGCAAACCAAATCCCGATGACGGAAGAGGTGTTTTGATCCATCTAACAGAATTTGGAAGAGAAAAAAGAGAATACTCACGCGAACGCGTTCTGACTTTTAATAATGCTATAAGAAAAAATGTTTCAGAAGAAAAGTTAAATAACTTCTATGAGGTGGCTGAAGTTATTAACGAAATGATATCAAACAAAAAAATATACAATCAAGAAGAAAATATTCAAAAATAAAATGAGCAAACGAAGAATTAAAAAGGTAGCTGTTATAGGTTCCGGTATTATGGGAAGTGGCATTGCATGTCATTTTGCAAATATCGGGGTTGAAGTATTACTGCTTGACATTGTTCCAAGGGAACTTAACGAGTCTGAAAAATCAAAAGGACTAACTCTTGAAGACAAGGCAGTAAGGGATCGGTTGGTGAATGAGTCGTTAAATAATGCTTTAAAATCAAAGCCTTCGCCTATTTATCATCAAAAATTTGCAAGTAGAATTACTACTGGTAATTTAGAAGATGATATTGCAAAAGTAAAAGATGTAGACTGGATCATTGAAGTTGTTGTTGAGCGTCTTGATATCAAAAAAATGGTATTTGAGAATCTTGAAAAACATAGAACTCCAGGGACATTGATAACTTCAAACACATCAGGTATTCCAATAAAATTCATGAGCGAAGGACGCAGTGAAGATTTTCAGAAACATTTCTGCGGAACGCACTTCTTCAATCCTGCAAGATATTTAAAGTTATTCGAAATAATTCCTGGTCCAAAGACATCAAAAGATGTGCTGGATTTCCTTAATGGATATGGTGAACAATTCCTTGGTAAAACTTCTGTCATTGCGAAAGACACTCCAGCTTTTATCGGAAACCGAATTGGAATTTTTGGAATTCAGTCCTTATTCCATCAGGTGAGAGAATTAGGATTAACTATAGAAGAAGTAGACAAATTAACAGGCCCAGTTATTGGTCGTCCAAAATCGGCAACCTTCAGAACGGTTGATGTTGTAGGGTTAGATACTTTAGTTCATGTAGCAAATGGGATTTATGACAACTGTTCAGACGATGAAGCTCATGAGCTATTCAAATTACCAGATTTCATCACTACGATGATGGAGAAGAAATGGTTAGGAAGCAAAACAGGGCAAGGATTCTACAAAAAAGTAAAAGGAGATAAAGGAAAAAGTGAAATCCTTTCTCTTGATTTAAATACTTTGGAGTATCGTTCAAAAAAGAGAGCATCTTTTGCAACTTTGGAATTAACTAAAACAGTTGACAAAGTTGTTGATCGATTTAAGATCTTGGCTTCCGGTAAAGACAAAGCAGGAGAATTTTATAGAAAGAATTTTGCTGCCATGTTTGAATACGTTTCAAACAGAATTCCAGAGATCACAGATGAATTATACAAGATTGATGACGCCATGAAAGCAGGTTTTGGCTGGGAACATGGTCCATTCCAAATTTGGGATGCAATTGGTGTGGAAAAAGGAATCTCGATTATGAAAGCTGAAGGTAAAAAACCTGCAACTTGGGTTACCGACATGTTAGCATCAGGAAGTAAATCGTTTTATACAATTGATAATGGTGCAACTTACTTTTATGATATTCCAACAAAAAAACAAACAAAAAAACCTGGTCAGGACGCATTCATTATTCTGGACAACATTAGAAAATCGAATGAAGTTTGGAAAAATTCAGGTGTTGTTATAGAAGATCTAGGTGATGGTATATTAAATTGCGAATTCCAATCTAAAATGAATACTATTGGCGGCGATGTTTTAGCCGGACTGAATAAAGCAGTTGATTTAGCCGAAAAAGATTTTGATGGATTGGTTATTGGTAACCAAGGAGCAAACTTCTCAGTTGGAGCAAATATTGGTATGATATTCATGATGGCAGTAGAGCAGGAATATGATGAATTGAATATGGCAATAAAATATTTCCAGGACACAATGATGCGAATGCGCTACTCCTCTATTCCGACAATTGCGGCTCCTCATGGAATGTCTCTTGGTGGTGGATGTGAATTATCTATGCATGCAGATAAAGTTGTTGCTGCAGCAGAGACGTATATTGGATTAGTAGAGTTCGGAGTTGGTGTGATTCCAGGTGGAGGTGGCTCAAAGGAAATGGCTTTAAGAGCATCAGATACCTTCAAAAAAGGTGATGTAGAATTAAATACTTTACAAGAATATTTCCTGACTATTGGTATGGCAAAAGTAGCGACATCTGCTTATGAAGCTTTTGATATGGGAGTTTTACAAAAGGGAAAAGATATTGTTGTAGTTAACAAAGACAGACAAATTGCGGCGGCAAAAGCACATGCAAGATTAATGGCTGATGCAGGTTATTCACAACCTGTAAAACGTAAAGATGTTAAGGTATTAGGTAAGCAAGCTTTAGGAATGTTCTTGGTAGGAACAGATTCTATGGAAGCCAGCAAATACATTAGTGAACACGACCATAAAATAGCTAATAAATTAGCTTACGTAATGGCTGGAGGAGATTTATCTGAACCAACTTTAGTAAGCGAGCAATATTTATTAGACTTGGAGCGTGAAGCATTTTTAAGTTTATGTACAGAACGTAAAACCTTAGAACGTATTCAACACATGTTAAAAACGGGAAAACCATTGCGCAACTAGTTGCGTTGCTTTAGGCCTTATGCTAAATGCACTAGGCTAAATTAAATTGAAACTAAAAATAAAAGCTTAAAGCTCAATGCTTAAAGCCAAAAGCATACTAAAAATGAAACAAGCATATATAGTACAAGCATACAGAACCGCTGTTGGTAAGGCACCAAAAGGTGTATTCCGCTTTAAAAGAACGGATGAATTAGCTGCTGAGACCATTCAGCATATGATGAAGGAACTACCGCAATTGGATAAAACTCGTATTGACGATGTTATAGTAGGTAATGCCATGCCGGAAGGTTCTCAAGGATTGAATATGGCACGATTAATCTCGTTAATGGGATTAGATATTGTTGATGTTCCGGGTGTAACCGTTAACCGTTTTTGTTCTTCAGGAGTCGAAACAATTGCTATTGCAGCAGCAAAAATTCAAGCTGGAATGGCAGAATGTATTATCGCTGGAGGCGCTGAAAGTATGAGTGCGGTTCCAATGACAGGATTTAAACCGGAATTGAACTACGATGTCATAAATTCTGGACATGAAGATTATTATTGGGGAATGGGAAATACGGCTGAAGCAGTTGCCAACCAATTCAAAGTATCTCGTGAAGACCAAGATGAGTTTGCATACAATTCTCATATGAAAGCCTTAAAAGCGCTGGCAGAAAATCGTTTTCAGGATCAGATTGTTCCTATTAAGGTTGATCAAACTTTTGTAGATCCAAACGGAAAGAAAGCAACAAAATCGTATACAGTTACTAAAGATGAAGGCCCTCGAGCTGGAACAAGTCTTGAAGCTTTAGCAAAATTGCGTCCTGTTTTCGCAGCCAATGGAAGCGTAACCGCTGGGAATTCGTCACAAATGAGTGACGGTGCGGCTTTTGTATTGGTAATGAGTGAGGATATGGTTAAAGAATTGAATCTGGAGCCAATAGCTCGTTTGGTTAATTATGCCGCTGCTGGCGTTGAACCTCGTATAATGGGGATAGGACCTGTAAAAGCAATTCCAAAGGCCCTTAAACTTGCAGGCTTAAAACAAGAAGATTTGGAATTAATCGAATTAAACGAAGCCTTCGCATCTCAATCAATAGCTGTTATCAGAGAACTAAAATTAAATCCGGATATAGTTAACGTAAATGGAGGCGCCATTGCTCTTGGTCATCCACTTGGATGTACTGGAGCAAAATTATCTGTTCAGTTATTTGATGAAATGCGCAAACGCAATATGAAAGGTAAGTATGGAGCTGTAACCATGTGCGTAGGAACAGGTCAAGGAGCTTGTGGAATATTTGAATTTCTAAATTAGTAATGAGATATAAGTATTGAGAATTGAGAATTCTCATATAATTAAAAAACTAAAACATTTAAAACCAAGTAGTTTGAGTCTCAATACTCCCTACTAAATACTAAAATCTATATAAAAGCAATGGAAGCAAAAGAAAAAGTACTATTAAGAGGAGGACAATTCCTTGTGAAAGAAACAAATTGTGAAGACATATTTTCTCCAGAAGATTTTACTGAAGAACAAAAAATGATGAAGGAAGCTGTTATGGAATTCAATGACAGAGAAATTATTCCTCATCGTGCACGGTTTGAAGCTAAGGATTACGCCTTAACTGAAGAATGCATGAGAAAAGCCGGCGCATTGGGATTTCTTGGAGTTGCCGTTCCAGAAGCTTACGGAGGTTTAGGAATGGGTCTTGTTTCTACTATGCTTGTTTGTGATTATATTTCCAGTGGCACAGGATCTTTTAGTACTGCATTTGGTGCCCATACTGGAATTGGAACAATGCCTATTACCTTATATGGAACAGAAGAACAAAAACTAAAATATGTTCCAAAATTAGCAACGGGAGAATGGTTCGGAGCTTATTGCTTAACAGAGCCTGGTGCCGGTAGTGATGCAAACTCAGGAAAAACGACAGCCACACTTTCTAAGGATGGTAAATCTTATAAGATCAATGGTCAAAAAATGTGGATCTCAAATGCAGGATTTTGTAATTTAATGATAGTGTTTGCTCGTATTGAAGACGACAAATACATTACAGGTTTTATAGTAGAAAACGATCCCAAAAATGGAATAACAATGGGAGAAGAAGAGCACAAATTAGGTATTCGTGCATCTTCTACACGTCAAGTTTTCTTTAATGATTGTGTTGTTCCTGTTGAGAATATGCTTGCCGGACGGGGTGAAGGTTTCAAAATAGCCATGAATGCACTTAATGTTGGCCGAATTAAATTGGCAGGTGCCTGTGTAGACTCACAAAGACGTATAACAACGATAAGTGTACAGTATGCTAATGAACGAAAGCAATTCAACACTCCTATTTCAGAATTTGGTGCAATAAAAGTGAAATTGGCAGAAATGGCAACCAGTGCCTATGCATGTGAATCGGGAACGTACAGAGCTTCGAAAAACATTGAAGATAGAATCGCTTTAAGAGTGGCAGCTGGAAACACACATCAGGAAGCTGAGTTAAAAGGTGTTGAAGAATATGCCATAGAATGCTCAATCTTGAAAGTAGCAGTTTCGGAAGATGTTCAGAATTGTGCTGATGAGGGTATCCAGATTTTTGGAGGTATGGGATTCTCTGAAGACACGCCAATGGAAGCTGCCTGGAGAGATGCCCGCATTACGCGAATCTATGAAGGTACAAACGAGATCAATAGAATGCTCATTGTAGGTATGCTTGTTAAAAAAGCAATGAAAGGTCATGTAGATTTATTGGGACCTGCTCAAGCTGTCCAAGAAGAATTGATGGGAATCCCATCTTTCGAAACACCGGATTATTCTGAATTGTTTTCGGAAGAAAAGGAAATGATCAAGAAATTAAAGAAAACCTTCTTAATGGTTGCTGGAGGTGCAGTCCAAAAATATGGACAAAACCTTGAAGAACATCAACAATTATTGATTGCAGCAGCGGATATTTTAATTGAGATCTATATGGCAGAATCAGCAATTTTAAGAACAGAAAAGAATGCGAAACGATTTGGAGAAGAGTCTCAATCTGTTCAAATAGCAATGTCTAAATTATATTTATATCATGCAGTAGATATTGTTGAAGAAAAAGGAAAGGAAAGTATTATTTCTTTTGCAGAAGGTGACGAACAACGTATGATGCTAATGGGACTAAAACGTTTTACAAAATATACAAATTATCCTGATATTGTTGATTTACGAAAAGAAATCGCAGAAAAAGTTAAAGCTGAAAACAAATATTGTTTTTAGTCGTATTTACTAACTCTATTAAAAACCGCTTTATAATTTAAAGCGGTTTTTTTATTTTCAGTAAATTAGTTGAAAATAAAATTAATGAAAAACTTATTCCTTGCTTCACTCCTCTTTGCTTCAACATTTTTAAGCGCACAATCTGACCAAAAGTTATACGATATAATTGATACTGTGTCTGCAGAACGACTTCAAAAAGATGTTCAAATACTTGTTGAATTTGGCACACGAAACACATTTAGTGACACTATTTCTGATACACGCGGAATTGGGGCCGCAAGACGTTGGATAAAATCTGAGTTCGAAACGATATCAAAACAATGCGACAATTGCTTGGAGGTTTTTTATCAGAAGGAATTAGTGACCAAACAAGGAAATCGCCGCGTACCTCATGATGCCTGGGTTGTAAATGTCGTTGCTGTACAGAGAGGTGCAAAATATCCGAACAGATATATAATAATGAGTGGCGATATCGATTCCCGTGGTGGTGACACTATGGACTTTATTTCTGACGCTCCCGGAGCTAACGATAATGCTTCCGGAATGGCCGGAACTATAGAAGCAGCAAGGGTTTTAAGCAAATACAAATTCGAAAATAGTATAGTTTATGTTGGCCTTTCCGGAGAAGAACAAGGGCTTTTCGGTGGCGCCGGATTGGCTAAACATGCCAAAGAAAATAACTGGGAGATTATTGGTGTTCTGAATAATGACATGATAGGAAACATAAAGGGCGTTGATGGGGTAATTGATAATCGCACCTTCAGGATTTTTTCAGAACCTGTACCTCCTACCGAAACAGAAAGAGAAAGAACACTGCGAAGATTCTATGGTGGTGAAGTCGATGGAATATCCCGACAGTTGGCCAGATATGTTCATAAAACAACCAAGACGTTTATGCCGGAAATGAATCCGATGATGGTTTACAGATTGGATCGTTTTGGTCGCGGTGGTCATCATAGACCATTTAACGATTTAGGTTATGCAGGTATCAGAATTATGGAGGCCCACGAAAACTATACCCAACAGCATCAGGATATAAGAGAAGAAAACGGTATAAAATATGGAGATGTTATTGAGCATGTGAATTTTGATTATGTAAAAAAACTAACAGCTGTAAACGCGATCAATTTAGCTAGTTTAGCTTGGGCCCCACCTCCTCCAAAAACTGTTTCTATTGGCGGCATTGTAGAACCATCAGTTAAATTGGAGTGGTCTAAAGTTGATGGTGCCATTGGTTATAAAATCTATTGGAGAGATACCACTTCTCCTACTTGGGACAACAGCAGAAATGTAGGGGATGTTTCTAAGTTTACTTTAGATGGTATTGTTATTGATAATTATTATTTTGGAGTTGCATCAGTTGGTAAAAATGGCTTTGAAAGTATGGTTGTTTTTCCTAACGAAATTATAAGAAATTAAAAATGAAGAAATTAATAATCATATTTATTCTGTTTCTGTTTCAGGTTGCCCAATCTCAAAATAAACAATTCACCTTGCAAGACACTTTAAGAGGAAGCATAACACCGGAAAGAGCATGGTGGGATCTGACATATTACCATCTGGATATTAAGGTAGATCCTGACAATAAATTCATTTCAGGAACAAATACAATCAACTATAAGGTTTTAAGTCCAAATACTATATTGCAAATAGATCTGCAACCACCTTTACAAATAACAAAAGTAATGCAAGATGGTAAAGATCTGACATTTAAAAATATGGGAAATGCGCATTTCATAGAACTAGAAAAACCGCAAATAACAGGGGACATTGAAAGTGTAGATGTTTATTATGAAGGTAATCCTAAAGAAGCTGTCAGGCCTCCCTGGGATGGTGGTTTTACATGGGAAAAAGACAATAATGGAAATGATTTTATAGCAACATCATGCCAAGGTATTGGGGCAAGTATTTGGTGGCCGAACAAAGATCATATGTATGACGAAGTGGATAGTATGCTTATAAGCTGTGACCATTCCTAAAGGTCTAACAAATGTATCAAATGGCCGACTTCGAAAACTTGAGGAAAATGATGATAACACAGTAACCTCTCACTGGTTCGTCAATAATCCCATCAACAATTATGGAGTCAATGTCAATATAGCAGATTACGTTCATTTTTCTGAAGTGTATCCTGGTGAAAAAGGGCCGCTTGACATGGATTATTATGTACTGAGAGATAATTTGGAAATAGCCAAAGAACATTTCAAAGATGCACCTAAAATGATGAAAGCTTTTGAACATTGGTTTGGTCCGTATCCATTTTACGAAGATGGATTTAAGCTGGTTGAAGTTCCATATTTAGGCATGGAACATCAAAGCTCTGTAACTTATGGCAATCAATATAAAAAAGGATATTTAGGAAGAGATATCTCAGGAACCGGCTGGGGATTGAAATTTGATTTTTTGATTATTCATGAATCTGGTCATGAATGGTTTGCAAACAGTATAACATATAAAGATGTTGCAGATATGTGGATTCATGAAGGATTCACAGCCTATTCAGAAAACTTGTTCTTGGAATATTATCTTGGAGAAAAAGCTGCTTCAGAATATGTGATCGGAAAACGTAGAACTATACAGAATGATCGTCCAATTATCGGTACATATAATGTAAATAATAGAGGATCCGGAGATATGTACAATAAAGGAGCTAATATGCTACATACCTTGAGACAACTTATTGAAGATGATGAAAAGTGGCGAAATATGTTACGCGGGCTTAACAAAACGTTCTACCATCAAACAGTAACATCAAAGCAAATCGAGGATTATTTATCAAAAGAGACAAGAATAGACCTAAAGGAATTCTTCAATCAGTATTTAAGGGATACAAGAATACCTACTCTTGAATATTCCATAAATGACAATATTCTTAAATTCAGATATATAAATATTGTCGATAAATTCGATATGCCAATTCAGGTCAATATTGATGGTAAAGATCAATGGATATTTCCAAAATCTGAATGGAAAACAATGCCAATAAAAAGTAAAACTATTTTAGTTGATCCTGATTTTTATGTTGAAACCAAAAAAATATAAATGGAATTACCCAAACTATATTTTGAAAGAGATGTAGAATGGTATGATTGGTTATTACAAAATCATGAATCTCACAAAGGAGTTTATCTCATTTTCTATAAACTGGAATTGAATATTCCCACAATGCGCTGGGAAGAAGCTGTAAAAGTTGCACTTTGCTTTGGTTGGATAGATTCTACTGTTAAAAGTTTGCATAATGGTAAACGTCAACAATATTTTTGTCCGAGAAATCCTAAAGGAGTTTGGAGTGCATTAAATAAAAAATATGTTAAGGAACTAATTGGATCTAATTTAATGCAGGAACCTGGTTATAAGATTATTGAATTAGCCAAGAAAAATGGTATGTGGACTTTTATGGATGATGTTGAAAAAGGGATAATTCCTGAAGATCTCCAGAAAGCTTTTGATATTAACGAATTGGCATATGAAAATTACCTTAATTTTTCTCCAGGCTACAGAAAGAGTTATCTCTCGTGGTTGAAAAGCGCCAAGAGAGATGAGACAAGGAAAAGGCGAATAAAAGAAATACTATGGTTATGCGCTAACAATAAAAAGAATAGAATATAACAAAAATACTCTTCAATTATTATGTATATATACTGGACTCCATTGATCGCTGATTAATGGAACTATTAAATATTGCTAAAATACGTTTGGCAATCCCAGTCCAACCGAAATTTCGTCTTGCAAACCGAGCACCCTCAACTGATAATTCGTTTCGTAATTTAGGATATAAAAGAGGCATAGACATCATCGCTCCAAATTCTATTGGTCGATGTGGATCTGCATATAAAGCTTGATTACCAAAGTCAATTAAATCATATAAACCCCCATGAACGGTTACAATACTTGGTGTGCCACAAGCCATAGCTTCAATAGCTACCATACCAAAAGGTTCGTACCTTGATGGCATAGCAAATATGTTAGCAGCTCTGTATACATTGGCTAAATCTTCGTCTGCTACATAATTCTTCCATGTTATTTTATCCATAACTCCTAATTCCGTAGCAAGCTTTTTTAATTTAGTTACACCCGCATCATCCTTTTTAGATTGGTCGCTGCCAATAGCCGCAACAAGTCTCGCTTCAGGACAAAGTTCCAATACAGTGGGTAAAGCTTGAATTAATAAATCGTAACCTTTATTATGTGCCATTCTACCAAGAGTTAGAATATCTGTTGGATGAATATCATATTTAGCACGAATTTTATCATTTTCCTTGGATGGGACCGGATAAAATCGGTTTTCATCAATTCCTGGAGGAATCATCCCACAATTTCGAGGTAAAACGTCATACTGCTGAGTAAGTAAATCAACCTGTGGTAAAGTAGTTGCTATCACATAGTTACACATTTGATAAACAAAGTACTCTTTACGGATACGTTCTTTAAAACGGTATTTTCTTTCCATTTCTTTTTCGTCCATATCACTTCCCATAGAATGTTGTTTCCACCATCCAAGTGAATGCGGTGTGTGAACATGCGATATACCCAGCTCCTCTGCTATCTTTTGTCCAGCCCAACCTGCATCCCAATAATGAGAATATACGATGTCGTACTTTTTCCCTTCTTTTTTAATGGCAGCTAAACAATTTGTCACAAACTTCTTTAAATGATCATGCATATCCTCTTTACGAATAAATTCTTTACCACCAAAGGGAATACGCCAAACGCTGTAATTATCATCAACATGGTCATATTCCGGCTGATCTTCAAATTGTCGTGTTACTAAATCAACCTTTTTTCCCAGTCTGCTAAATCGTTCGGCTAATTCAAGAACATAAACTACTTGTCCACCAGTATCTGGTTTTCCTAATTCTGCATTTGCTCCTACATATCCATGTAAAGAGATCATCAATATTGATTTCATAGTTTTAAATTTTATTTAATTATTTAGTAATAATTTTTAAATCGTGGCAGGCCGAGATAAACTGTGCTGCTGACCAAGCTTGATAAGCTTTTCCCATTGGTTTACCCGTTGTTCCATGGGCCCATTCTGTAAATTCCCATTCTTCATTAATTCCTTCCTTATTTAGTAATGCAAGTTTGTACAACTCAGAAAGTGCCATGTCATTTAGACCCAATTTATGAATAAATTTAACCCAAAATCCTCCTACAAAAGGCCATATCCCTCCATTGTGGTAATGATTAGGTAAGTTTAAAAGATTAACCGTATAATACGGTCGCCAATCGGGATCACCCGGTGTAACAACGGGATAGACATTAGATACAGGAAATGGATCATTTACTCCAGAACCTAACATAAAACGCAAAGTTTGATGAGCTTTTTCTGCATCAACTGTACCATGTAAGAAGGCTAAAATATTGCCTAATGTATCACAGCGCCAACTAAAATCGAAAGGAGTTATCTGTGCAACCAGATATGGCGTATCTCCTAAAGTAAATTGCTTTTCAGCGAATGAAACTGATTGAAATAGTTGTTGCTTTGTTGAAGGCCAAAAGTTTTGTAATATTTCTTTTTTAATAACTTGTGACCAGCGAATGTATTTCCCTGCTTGCTCATAATCACCAAGCATTTCTAACATTCGACCAAAGCAAACATTAGCTCTGTACCAAAGAATTTCATCATATAGAATGTTATAACTTCTTCCAAATAAATCAGTCCAATCTCCAGCTTCAGGTATTTCTAAAAGTGCATCATTATTACTATCATGTGCTCCAAGCCATCTCATGGTTTCTTTAACATCAGAGATATGTTTTCTTAAAAATTCTATGTCTTTTGTTACCTTAACATATTCGAAAAAAGCGATCACGAACCAAATTCCACTATCTATAGAACAAATGCCTCCAACACCGGAATAATCGGGAATATTGTCTTTTATACTTACATTTGAAGGAATCTGCCCATTATGAGAAATATGCTCAAGCAACGTTAGCAGTGTTTGTCTCTGACATTGATGAATTTCCTCATCTTTAAATAAGGATAAGGACCCAATAACAGTAATCGCACCATCTCGTGCCCACACACTATTATAATTTTCATCTGTGCCATTTGCAAGGTTGTCCTCTATTGAACAAGCGGAAAATCCAATTGGAGTAATATTTTTTTTGAGGCTTCAATGGCCTTGTAGTATCCTTCTTCAATCAATGCAATTTTTTCATCTTTATCTTCATCCGCGACATGATATAATTCTCTTTGAATAAAGAAATCATCTGTATGATCCTGAGAACTATCAATCAAGGCCTCTTTAGGTAATATTCCATAATAGACTAAACCCTCAATTACGCCATCTCCGTGTATACTTTCGGAGTGATAAATTTGACGATGTTTGGTGAATTTATAAAGTTCTTCATGAGCATTAGCTACTACGATACCCTTTATGTTTTTCATGTTAAACATAGCAGAATCATTACCACTGTCTCCAGCCACTAATGTTTCATTCAAATCTATATTCAATTTTTTTAATAGCCATTGAAGCGCATTTCCTTTGTTTGCCCATTTTGGTAAAATATCAAGATACTGCTCACCTGAATAAACTACATTTATATGCATGTTTGCATCCGCAAAATCTTTTTCTATCTGGGCTAATAGACTTTCTGAAGCATTATGCAAAAAATAGCTGCGTTTGTAGGCATGTTGATATTTGTTTGGTTGTTCACTAATTGGATGATCAATCTTTTGAATTACCTCTTCTACGGATTGTATATCCCAACCTTCATCAAGAATATCATTGAACTCTTTGATTATACTTCTGTTTTTATAATCATAAATAAGTGTACCTACTCCTCCAATAATATAGTCCGGTTGTGGTAGAGTTTCATTATCTATCAACATAAGAACGTCATCAATCAAACGACCAGTATTGTATGACAGTATAGGACTACCGTTGCTTTTATGCTTTTTCCAAACTTTGTTGAAATTAGTTTTATGGGTTTTAAAATCTATTAATGTATTATCAATATCAAAGGATAAGAATTTTATTATTGATTTATTGCTAATGTCATTATCACTCATATGTTACTAACAGTTTTGTAATTATTTATTGAGTTGAATTTAATTAAGCAAAATGTATTATTTTGAACCTTAATATGCAAGAAAAAAACTAATAATTCAATTTGTTTTCCGAAATTATAGAATAGGAACGAATTGATTAATGAATTGAGAAATAACTCAGAATATTTTTACGTTATTGATAATAATAAAAATCAGTTTTTCTTAAATCCCACTTATATAACTCCCGTAAGGATCTTTAAACTGAACACCTTCAGTAAATCTGTATTTACTTAGTTTTTTAAATTGAACCAATCCCCAAAGAATAAATTCTTTCAAAAAATAATTGTCTTCTTTTTTTGCACCAGGTTGAAATTCCTTCAATAATGAATTTAGAGGAGTTACTGAATCTAACATCTTTTTATATTCAGCATCTGTAAGGTCATCTAGTAGCTCAAATCCGCTTCCTTCAAAAAACCAATAGATAACATCATCATACGGACTTTTTTCTCCTTCCTTTACCAGTTTTTCAATTTTAGGGAAATATTTCGGAAATAGCCTTTCAATGGCTTTTTCAATTAATCCCTGTGCTACAAAGTCTGCGCCTTCCTGTTCGCCTTCATACACCAGTTCAACTTTACCTGTAATTGCCGGTATCACTCCTACAAAATCACTTAATCGAACAGTTGTTTTTGAGTCTCCTGATTTAAGCGATCTTCTTTCCGCAGTACTTAATAGATTTTCATAGGCTGTAATACTCAGTCTCGCACTAACACCACTTTTAGCATCAATATATTCACTTTTTCTTGCTTCAAAACTGATTTGCTCTAACAGATCTTTTGCCAATTCTGGAACCAAAATATTATCTGATTGCCTGTTGTCCAATTTTGCTTCCTGATTGGTAATGGTCTTTGCAATTTCTATTGTTTCAGGATAATGTGTTAATATTTGAGATCCGATTCTGTCTTTTAAAGGTGTTACAATACTTCCTCTGTTTGTATAGTCTTCAGGATTTGCAGTAAATACAAACTGTATATCTAAAGGCAGTCTCAATTTAAATCCTCTTATCTGTATATCACCTTCTTGTAAAATATTGAATAGTGAAACCTGAATTCTCGCTTGCAAATCTGGTAATTCATTGATCACAAAAATGCAACGGTTTGCTCGTGGAATCATTCCATAATGTATCACTCGGTCATCGGCATAACTTAATTTTAGATTCGCTGCTTTTATAGGGTCAACATCTCCTATAATATCTGCAACAGTGACATCAGGAGTGGCCAATTTTTCAGCAAAACGATCATTTCTATGAAGCCATGAAATTGGAGTATTATCTCCCATTTCCTTTATTTTTTCCTTGGCATATCTCGAGATAGGATTGAAAGGATCATCATTAATTTCTGAACCTTCAACAAATGGAATATATTCATCCAACAAATTGATCATTAACCTTGCCAATCGGGTTTTGGCTTGACCACGTAAACCAAGAAGGTTTATATTATGTCGAGACAGAATAGCTCTTTCAAGTTCAGGAATTACAGAATTTTCAAAACCATGAACTCCTGTAAAAGTTGTCTTGTTATTCTTAATATTTTCAATGAGATTATCTCTAAGTTCATCTTTAATGGATTTACTTTTAAATCCGGCTTTCTTTAATTCTCCTAAAGTTTTAATATTTGTCTCTTTCATAATTTAGTTTAACCCTTAATTCTTTTTTTTCTATTGTTTTCGTAATCTTCAAATATCATTTCACCAAGACCTGACAATCCTGTGTAGAATGCTTTTCCCCTGTTTGCTTTTGTAAATTCCCTTACAAATCGCATTAAATAACTATCATCTGTGATCATAAACGTTGTGATCGGAATATGAAGTCTTCTGGCTTGTTGTGCCATTGCATAGCATTTATTCATAATATAATGGATCAAGACCATTACTGTTTTTGTAATAATCGCCATCTGGTAGTCGTAAGCAACTCGGTTTTCCATCTGTGATCATAAATATCTGTTTATTGGTATTTCGTTTTCTGCGCAACAGATCCATGGCCAATTGCAATCCTGCGACTGTATTGGTATGATAAGGCCCAACCTTAAGATAAGGCAGATCTTTTATTTCAATCCGCCAGGCATCATTACCAAAAACTAAAATATCTAAAGTGTCTTTTGGATATCTTGTAGTAATCAATTCGGCCAATGCCATAGCCACTTTTTTTGCAGGTGTAATTCTATCTTCACCATACAAGATCATACTATGGCTAATATCTATCATTAAGACAGTACTCATTTGTGCCTTATGAGCTGTTTCTTCAACTACAAGATCAGATTCTGTAATGTCAAACTCTCCAATTCCGTTATTTATTTGTGCATTCTTTAAACTTTCTGTCATGGATACTTTGTCTAAAGAATCACCGAATTGATAACTTCTGAAATCTCCTGTATGCTCATCACCTACTCCTGACTTTTTTGTTCTATGATTTCCTGTTCCACTTCGTTTGATCTTTCCAAAAATCTGATCCAAAGCCTGTTTTCTAATTGCCCTTTCAGTTTTGGCAGTAATGCTGTATTTTCCTTTACCGTTTTCATCACCTTCTCCTTCTTCTCCATCTTCTATCTCAAATTCTTCCCTTATATAACCCTTGTTTTTCAGGTCTTCAATGAAATCATCAATCGTGTAATTCTCATCAGTCAATTTGTATTCCTTATCCAATTCCCTCAACCAGTCAATGGCTTCATCAAAATCACCTGAAGTATGAGTAATCAACTCTTTAAAGATGTCAAAGAGCTTTTCAAAGGGCGATTGTTTTTTCGCCTCAAATTTTTTGAAAACAAAACCTTTTCTCGATGTAGTATTCTTCATAGCGCAATAAAAATAATGTTTTTTATTTATAAAAATCAATTCATTAACGCTGTTTTAAGAATAATCATAATGTAATAAAAGTAGCAATCCAATAATAGATCCTTTTTATATATTTGCTTGATTCAAATTGGTATAAACATGGAGTATAAAACGTGTTATCACTGCGGAAACGATTGTGATACAGTTACAATTAATTACGATGACAAATATTTTTGTTGTAATGGTTGTAAAACGGTTTATGAAATATTCTCAGAGAACGAACTCACATGCTATTATGATCTCCAGAATTCGCCCGGAGCAATTCCATCTGAAATTGAAGGAAAATATGATTTTCTGGATAATGAGAAAATAAAGGAAAAATTATTGGAATTCAACGATGATAAGGTTCAAATAATTACTCTTTATATTCCCCATGTTCATTGCAGTTCATGTATTTGGATCCTAGAGAATTTGAATAAATTAAATAAATCCATTTCCTCTTCTCAGGTCAACTTCAATAAAAAAACAGTTCGAGTTGTATTTAATCCAAATACTTATTCCTTAAAGGAACTAGTCAAATTATTGTCTTCTATAGGTTATGAGCCAAACATTAATCTGGAAGATTTTGACAAAAAGAATATAATTATTAACAGATCCCTTTTTTACAAGTTAGCAGTTGCTGGTTTCGCTTTTGGAAATATCATGTTCCTCTCGTTCCCGGAATATTTTCAGGTTGACGGATTTTGGATTGACAAGTACAAACACTTTTTCCGGTGGCTCATGTTTGCCTTTTCCTTACCAGTAGTTTTTTATGCAGCACAGGATTATTTTGTTTCTGCATTTAAAGGACTTAGAGCTAATTTATTAAATATAGATGTTCCTATAGCTTTAGGTATTTCGGTTTTATTCATCAGAAGCACTATTGAAATTATCTTTGACCTGGGTTCTGGATTTTTTGACAGTTTAACCGGATTGGTTTTCTTCTTATTGGTAGGGAAATATTTTCAGCAACGAACTTATTCATTCTTGTCGTTTGAACGAGACTATAAATCATACTTTCCTATTGCCATCACAAAAATTGTAAATGGCAAGGAAGAAAATATTCAGGTTTACGATATAGAAAAGGGTGACAGGCTAGTAATAAGAAACGAAGAATTAATTCCTGTTGATGGTATACTAATAAATGGCAATGCACAAATAGATTATAGTTTTGTTACTGGTGAATCTGCAGTAGTTTTTAAGGATTCAGGCGATAAGATTTTTGCAGGTGGAAAGCAAACAGCCGGCGTAATTGAAATGGAAGCTTTAAAATCTGTTGAACAAAGTTATTTGACTCAACTTTGGAGTAATGATATTTTCAAAGTTAATAAGGAAGAAACATTCTCCAACTTAACCAATAATGTTAGTAAACGGTTTACAGTTATCATATTGTCAATTGCCATTATTGCTACAGGTTATTGGCTGATTTACAATCCTAATCTTGCCTTAAATGTCTTTACAGCTGTATTGATCATTGCTTGCCCTTGTGCACTGGCCTTATCAGCTCCATTCACTTTTGGGAATTTATTGCGGATTTTAGGTAAGAATAAATTCTATTTAAAAAACACCTCAGCATTAGAGCAATTAGCTAAAATAGATACTATTATTTTTGATAAGACCGGAACTATCACAACCAGCAAATCCAACTCAATAACCTATGAAGGTATTGATTTGACCTTGGAAGAAGAAGAACTTTTAAAAAGCACCTTACGCGGATCCAATCATCCGTTAAGCAGAGCTTTATACAATCTACTCAAACAGAATGACATTCTGACTTTAGACAGTTTTGAAGAACATTTAGGTATGGGTATTCAGGCGAGTCACGATAATAAACAAATGAAAATTGGTTCAGCATCGTTTGTTGGTAAAAATAAGGCTGATGACCTTTTGAATACTTCGGTCCATATAAGTTCCAATAATATTTACAAAGGTAAATTTGTCTTTAAGAATATTTATAGAGAAGGCCTGGTCCCTTTGTTTAGAAAATTATCAACACGATATAATTTAGTAATATTGTCTGGTGATAATGAAGGAGAAAAGGAATTCTTGAAGGAAATCTTACCAAAACATATAACTTATTATTTCAATCAAAAACCGGAAGATAAACTCAACTATATTAAATCACTTCAGAAGGAAGGAGAATCAGTTCTCATGATTGGTGATGGGCTAAATGATGCCGGAGCTTTGGCGCAAAGTAATGTTGGTGTTGCAATTTCAGAAAATATAAATGTATTTTCTCCTGCTTGCGATGCTATTTTGGATTCTAAACAATTTACCAAATTATGGGATTTTTTAAACATTTCTAAATCAGCAATTAAGGTCATTAAATTAAGTTTTGTATTATCATTTATATATAATATATTGGGATTGTATTTTGCAGTAACAGGACAATTATCTCCTGTAGTGGCAGCGATTTTAATGCCTCTTAGTTCAATAAGTATTGTAGTTTTCACAACCGCAAGTACAAACTTATTAGGCAAAAGGCTTAAAAATAATTTTTTACTGAAGACATGATGGTTGTCATTTTATTAGAATAACATCGAAAGTATTTTTAAAACTTTATTTTATTAGGGTATGAGCGTTATTTATTTACTACTTACAATAAGTTTAATTGTAGCAGTCGGGTTTTTTATTGCATTTATTTTATCAGTAAAAAACGGACAATACGATGACAGTTACACACCCTCCATCAGAATGCTTTTCGAAGATGAATTGATCAAAGAAAAACCTAAAGAATCAATACAAACTACTAAAGAATCAATACAAATCAAAAAGAAAAATAACTAATCAATATGGAAATGCAGCAATTTCATTACGATAACAAGATCGTAAAAAACTTTATTTATGCAACAATGCTCTGGGGAGTTGTAGGTATGTCGGTAGGATTAATTCTTGCCTTCATGTTTTTGTTCCCTAATTTAACAGATGGTATTTCATGGCTAAGTTTTGGCCGATTAAGACCATTACATACAAATGCCGTGATTTTTGCATTCGTAGGTAATGCCATTTTTGCAGGAGTCTACTACTCTACTCAGAGATTGCTTAAAGCTAGAATGTTCAATGACACCTTAAGTAAAATAAACTTTTGGGGCTGGCAGCTCATAATAGTGGGAGCAGCAATCACGTTACCATTAGGCTTTACTTCATCAAAGGAATATGCCGAATTGGAATGGCCTTTCGACATTGCAATTGCTGTAATTTGGGTGGTTTTTGGATGGAACCTTATTGGTACAATGTTAAGGAGAAGACAACGACATTTATACGTTGCTATATGGTTTTACATAGCCACTTTTATTACCGTTGCTGTTCTACATATCTTCAATAGTTTGGAATTACCTGTTACCGCATTTAAAAGCTATTCGGTTTATGCCGGTGTTCAAGATGCATTGGTGCAATGGTGGTATGGTCACAATGCGGTTGCTTTCTTTTTAACAACACCATTTCTTGGGTTAATGTATTATTTTGTCCCCAAAGCAGCAAACAGACCTGTTTATTCCTACAGGTTATCCATTGTGCATTTCTGGTCATTAATTTTCATTTACATTTGGGCTGGACCTCACCACTTACTATATACAGCTTTGCCAGATTGGGCACAAAGTCTAGGAACAGCGTTCTCAATCATGTTAATCATGCCTTCTTGGGGTGGTATGATCAACGGACTTTTAACACTAAGAGGTGCCTGGGACAAAGTAAGAGTTGACCCTGTTTTAAAATTTATGGTGGTTGCTATTACCGGTTATGGAATGGCAACTTTTGAAGGCCCAATGCTTTCACTTAAAAATGTTAATGCTATTGCTCACTTTACGGATTGGATAATTGCTCACGTACACGTCGGAGCTTTAGCTTGGAATGGTTTCTTGGCCTTTGGTATGATATACTGGTTGGTACCTAGATTGTTTAAAACAAAATTGCACTCAGTAGGCTTAGCTAATCTACATTTCTGGATTGGCACTTTAGGTATCATCATGTATGCTTTACCAATGTATGTTGCTGGTTTTACTCAAGCAAGTATGTGGAAACAATTCAATCCAGATGGATCTTTAGTATATGGAAACTTCCTGGAAACTGTATCAGAGATCATTCCTATGTATTGGATGAGAGCCATAGGAGGTACCTTATACCTTACTGGAGCCCTTATATTAGTTTACAATATTATAGTTACCATACGAGCGGGTAGTATAGTGGAGGATGAATTAGCTGAAGCACCCGCTTTACAACGTATTTCTAATAACAGACTTGCAGGAGAAGGCTGGCATTCAGTACTTGAGCGCAAACCTGTAAAACTTACTATTTATTCCTTAATAGCTATATCTATTGGTGGTATCGTGCAAATAGTACCTACCATTATGGTAAAATCCAATATCCCAACTATATCAAGTGTAAAACCATATACTCCATTAGAGTTGGAAGGTCGAGACATCTATATTCGTGAAGGATGTAACAACTGTCACTCTCAAATGATTCGTCCGTTTAGAAGTGAGGTAGAACGTTATGGAGAATATTCTAAGGCTGGAGAATATGTATATGATCATCCATTCCTTTGGGGAAGTAAACGTACTGGACCAGACTTACATAGAATTGGTGGTAAATATTCAGATAACTGGCACTTAAATCATTTTTATGATCCACAAAGTACTTCTTCCGGATCGATAATGCCTCGCTATCCTTGGTTGATCAAGAATGAATTGGATAAGTCTGATACAGAGACAAAAATGAGAGTCATGGTCAAATTAGGAGTTCCATATACTGATGATGACATAGCAAACGCTCAAAATCAAATGTTAGATCAGGGTACTGAGATTGAGAAGAACCTTTACAATGACCCGGATTTTGCAACAACTTATGAAGCAGATAAAAAATATGCTTCTGAGAACAATGAAGAATTTATTGAAATGCGGAATAGGGAAATAGTTGCCATAATAGCTTATTTGCAACGCTTAGGAACAGACATTAAAGTTACAGATGTAGAAACTTCTGCAGCTCAAAATTAAATAAGATATGCTAAAATTTGTAAAACAATATATGGAGAGTATCGATGGAGTTGAAATCTATCCTATTATATCCATGCTTATATTCTTTGTTTTCTTTATTGTTCTCTTTTGGTGGGTCTTTACTGCCAAGAAAGAATATATTGATACCGTGAGTAATTTGCCTTTAGACAACCAAAATCAAGATAATATATTATGAGAAATTCAATTCCATCTTACATAAGAGTTCCTGTTATATTTTTTATAATCTTTGGACTCGTTGAATATTTTATAGACTCAGGCGAGCAACCTGCTTTTATAACTTATCCTGCTGTTATATTGTTCTTACTTTTAGTGCTTTTATTGTTAATAGGTATTGAATCCATCCTTGGAGCACTTGAGAATGTAATGCTTCAAAGTCTTGATGAAGAAGCAAAAGCAAGATTCCTTCAAGAGAAAAAGCGACCAAATTGGATTATGAACACTTACAAAAAACTTGTAGGATCAAAACCAATTGAACAAGAGGGTGAAATAATATTAGATCATGACTACGATGGTATTAAAGAGCTGGATAACTCCTTACCACCATGGTGGCTGTATTCTTTTTATGCTTCAATAATTTTTGCTGCTGTCTATTTAGTTAGATATCACATTTTTGAAGGACCAGATCAGGAAACTGAATTTGACAGAGAAATAGTTGCAGCTAATTTAGCTATAGAAGAGTACAAAAAGAATGCAAAAGGTCTGGTGGATATCAATACTGTTACCTTACTTACAGATGCTTCAGACCTGTCTGCGGGTAAAAGCATTTTTGAAACAAATTGTGTTGCCTGCCATATGGCTGACGGTGGAGGTGGTATTGGACCAAACTTAACTGATAACCACTGGATTCTGGGAGGTGGCATTAAAAACGTTTTTAGAACCCTTGTTGAGGGAGGTAGAGACGGAAAAGGAATGATATCCTGGAAAGCAACTCTAAAACCATTAGAAATGGCGCAAGTTGCAAGTTATGTACTTTCATTTCAAGGCACTACACCAGCTAATCCTAAGGCTGCTGAAGGAGATATTTGGATAGATCCGAATAAACAAGAACAACCAACCGATCAATCAACCCAACCTGAATCCAACGAAACTGTAACAGACAGTACTTCTGTAGCTATGAACTAAATTTTTAAAATATTGGACATTGGAAGCACCTTCAAATGAATCGTTTCGAGATTCGATTGGTACAATAGATAAAGAAGGTAAAAGGGCTTGGGTTTATCCTAAAAAACCAAGTGGAAAATTTTATAAATACAGAAAGTTAGTAAGCTATGTTTTACTAATCTTCTTATTTGCCTCTCCTTTTATTAAAGTAAACGGAAATCAATTTTTATTGTTCAACGTCCTTGAAAGGCGTTTTAATATTTTTGGTTATCCATTTTGGCCTCAGGACTTTCATTTATTCGTGATATCAATGATCATTGGTGTCATTTTTATAACATTATTTACTGTTGTTTTTGGCAGGATTTTTTGTGGTTGGATCTGTCCCCAAACGATCTTCATGGAAATGGTATTCAGGAGAATCGAATTCTGGATAGATGGTGACAGACCAAAACAAATGAAGCTGGATAAACAGTCATGGAATGGGGAAAAAATTAAGAAAAGAGTAGTTAAATGGTTCCTGTTTTTTATAATTTCTTTTTTAATCGCAAACATATTTTTAGCTTACCTTATTGGAAGTGATGAGCTTATTCAATATGTCACAGATGGCCCTTTGCAACACTTAGGTACTTTATTCCCATTATTAATCTTTACCATTGTCTTCTTTTTTATTTTTAACTCATTTAGAGAACAGGTATGTATCATTGCATGCCCATATGGTCGATTGCAAGGAGTCCTGTTAGATACCAAATCCATTGTAGTTGCATATGACCATAAACGAGGTGAAAGTGTTAATGGCAGAAAGAAATGGCGCAAAGATGAGGACCGACAGGAATTGGGTTATGGCGATTGCATAGATTGTAAACAATGTGTTCATGTGTGCCCAACCAATATCGATATCAGAAATGGCACACAACTGGAATGCATAAACTGTACAGCCTGTATTGATGAATGTGATGATATTATGGAAAAGGTAGGATTACCTAAAGGGCTGATACGATATGCAAGTGAAGATAATATTATAAAGAAAGAGCCTTTTAAAATCACCGCAAGAATAATTGGTTATATTGCGGTATTAATCATTTTGATTGGCGTATTGACCAGCATGATGTTTTTAAGAAATGACGTTGAGGCCAGAGTATTGAGATTACCAGGTCAATTATATGAACACAAGGACAATAACATCATAAGTAACGTATATACTTATAAACTAATAAATAAAACAACCGACGATATCAATAACGTGACCTTTAAATTACTATCACATAAAGGAACAATTAAATTGGTTTCGGGAGACAGTTTTATGGTTCCTGAACAAGGTTTGGCAGAAGGAACACTATTTATTGAGATCAATAATTCAGCCCTGACAGGTGACAGAAACAACTTGGATATAGGTGTTTACAGCGATGATAAATTAATTGAAACAACTACTGCAAACTTTTTAGGCCCAAGAAGTTATAAATAAAAATAAAAACTCATGAAGATCAATTGGGGAACAAGTATTGTAATTGCTTTTGCAGTTTTTATCACCTTCATCATGTATTTTGTAATTAACATGATAACTAATAAAAAATATGATCATGATATGGTAACAGAGGATTATTACAAGCAAGAATTGATTCATCAAAATGAAATTGATAAAGAAAATAATTCTAAATCTTTAAGTCAAAAAGTTACCTGGACAAAAACAACTAATGGGATGGAAATCAGTTTTCCTGAAGATCTGGACTATTCTCAAATAAAAGGAAAAGTGTTCCTATATCGACCATCAAATAAAAAATTAGATTCAGAAACATCCATTTCTTTATCTAGTCACAAGATGCTCATACCAAAATCTCAATTATTAGATGGTCGCTGGAACCTTAAAATTGACTGGGAATATCAAGGTGAATCCTACCTGTTTAAGAAATCAATAGTATATTAAAAACATGCTTTTATCTGCACTGGTTTTAGGTCTATTAGGAAGCTTTCATTGCGTTGGAATGTGCGGACCTATCGCCTTTATGTTACCTGTTGATAGACAGAATTCTTTTAAAAAAATATTCCAAATTACTTTATATCACCTTGGCAGGTTAATTACCTATAGTTTAATTGGGTTGATCTTTGGTTTGGTCGGGAAAGGACTTTATATCTTCGGATTTCAACAACAATTATCCATTGTTATAGGCATCATTATGATAGTCGCTGTTTTAATACCATATCACACCTTCAACAGATATAATTTTTCAAAACCCATCTATCGTTTCATTTCAAAAATTAAATCAGCTTTGGGTAAGGAATTAAAGAAAAAATCGCCTGACACTTTTCTAACCATCGGTTTTTTAAATGGGTTTCTTCCTTGCGGATTGGTTTATATGGCTCTTTTTGCTGCAATAGCTTCTGGTAGTGCTTTAAAAGGCAGTTTGTATATGTTTGTATTTGGTTTAGGCACCATTCCGCTTATGACTACTGCAATTTATTTTAGCAGATTTTTAAGTGGTGTAGTAAGAAATAAAATTCAAAAGGCCATTCCAGTATTTGTGGTGATAATTGGTTTATTATTTGTTCTTAGAGGCCTTGGATTGGGTATCCCATATATTTCTCCTACTCCTGTTTCGGACATTGCAACAAGCCAAATGGAGTGTGTCGATCCCAAATAAAAAAGAGAATTGCCAAAAACAACTCTCTTTCTTCAATCAACCAATTTATCAATTAACTATTAAACTTTTAAATTTTAAATGTAATCACGGGTAATGCAGAATGATTAGCAACATCCTCTCCTACACTTCCTGTAAAAAAATGTGCAATTCCCTTTCTTCCATGAGTTGGAATGGCAATAATATCGGCTCCAACTTTATTTGAAAAATTTATAATACCTCTTTCAACACTATAATCAGCCTGATAATGGACGTTTTTCATATTATCCAGATTGCCATCTGCCTTCATTAAAAAGTCGGCTACTCGTGTATCAATTTCAGTGGTGCTCCTAAAATTTTCATTAGGTAAATTGACATATAACAAATTTATATTCGAATCAAAGGCTTTAAAAAGTTTAGTTGCATTTAAATAAGGGCGAATATTTTCAAATTTAAAATCACAGGCGAAAACTACTTCATCAAGCTTTAAGTCTGATATTCTGTTTTTTACTACAAAAACCGGTATATCTGAGTTTCTGACTACTTTCTCTGTATTGGAGCCAATAAAAATATCTCTAGAACCACTTGTACCATGCGATCCCATAACAACCAAACTGGCATCATGCTCCATTGCTACTTCATTGACCTCACTAAAAACCTTAAAGTGTTTTACAATAGGTGTTATTTTTATTCCTTCCAGATAATCCTTTTGTAAAAACTCATCAAATTTGGCTTCGGCAATTTTTAATAAAAATATAGCAGTTGTTTGATGTTGACCACTTGATTTGGTAAGCAAACCTGTTGCCAATTCAAGCATATGTAATACCAAAAGCTCTGCGTTGGTCCTTCTTGCTATTCCTGCTGCAACTTCTAAAGCATACTCGGAATGATTTGAAAAATCAATTGGTACAATTATTTTTTCCATTTGTTGGTTTTAAGTTAGTACAGAACCCATTAACCTAAATTATGTCAATTTAGTAGAGTTCTTTAATTCAAATTTACTCAAAATAAAAATTAATCAATATGATTTATATCAGCAGATCTCCTAAAGCGATTATTGTTTTGGATAAAATATTAATTGTAAAAGTATTAATAGAAAATAATTAGTAAATTGGATGCAACATTTGTTTTTAAGATTTAAAGAATTTAATAACTATAACATTATGAAGAAATCAGTATTCGCTTTAGTACTTGCCATTACGTTTATAATTGGATGTAAAAAAGAAAAAAAGGAAGACGATAAAAAAGTTGAAGAAACCGTATCAGTTGAAGTAAAAAAAATAAAATTGAAACTGGACCCTAAAAGTAATTCCAATGTATCTGGAAATGTGGTCTTTTCAGAAGAGAATGGAGTAGTCACCATGACTGCAATTATGAGTGGACTGAGTCCTGGATCACATGCTATTCACTTACATGAAAAAGCTGATTGTTCTGCAGAAGATGCCACATCCACAGGGGGTCACTGGAATCCAACTTCTGAACAGCATGGTAAATGGGGAGCTCCGGAAGGATATCATAAAGGTGATATAGGGAATTTTGAAGCGGATGAAAAAGGCAATGGTACTATTACTTTTAGTACAGACCAATGGTGTATTGGATGTGGCGACCCAAATAAGGACATCTTGGGTAAAGCAGTTATTGTTCACGAAGGTAAGGACGATTTTGTTACTCAACCTACGGGAGCAGCTGGTGGACGAGTAACTTGTGGCGCTGTTATTGAATAGCAGGAATAGATATAGAATTAAAAGCTGCTTTTATAAGTAGCTTTTTTAATTATGCATAATTCATAAATCAAATGAATCCTTCATCATCTGGCTGGATAAAAAAATTACTTCTGGAGTTATATGAAAATCAAACTCTGGCCTCTATCAATATTAATGAATTGTATTTTGATTTGAGAGGTTGTGGTTTTATTTATGGAAGTAACCAGGCCGTAGTCAATGACTATGTTTTAAATAATGATCTCACAAAGGAAGAATACGCCAAGTTGAATTTAATTATTGGCTTATTTACTGCATATCAAAAAAGAGACGATTCCATTTCATTCATTGAAAGTGTTATTGATTTCTATACTGAAATTAATGAACATAAATCATCCTTCTTCAATGGTATTTTAAATAGTAAGAAAACCAATCTTTTATTAGAAAAAATTATTCATAAGCGCATACAACTGGATGATAATTTTTTTACTAAGAATTTTAATTACTTTATTACGAATGCTTTATTGTTTGTGGATGTGTTGGCTTATATACAGTTTTTAAAAACCGGTAGTTTATCAGATGAATTCATAAAAAATCTGGAAGCCAAAATAGAAACAATTGTTGTACAAGTATTGAATTCTAAAAAATATAAATCCAAGTATGATAAAAGTTTAATCAAGTTATTAGAAGCATCTCTTCGTTATCAACAAAGTGAGCCTATGAGCTATGATAAGGCAATACAACTTACTGAAAATAAATTAGAAGCGCAGTATTTACTGGATATTGCCTGCATGGCTACTTGGAGTGATCTAAAAATAGATGCTAACGAAAAAACTTTTTTAGAAAAATTGAGTAATGACCTTGATTTATTACCGGAACAATTAGAAAAGTCTGTAATTTCAGTAAATTTCTTTTATACAGTTAATAAGGATAACATTGCTCTTTTGAGCTCAAAAAATTTAGTGAAAAGTTTTTATGACAATTCAAGTAGTATGGTGAGTAAACTTATTTCAAGAAACAGTAAACGGCTGTTAAATGAATTAAGGGAAAGTAAAGAATTAATGGTTTTATTATCGAAATCGACCTTGAGGGAATTAACAGAAGAAGAACAAAAAAAAGTGCAGGATCAGCTCATTGATATATTTAAGAGTATTCCAAGTTTAGCTATTTTTATGTTACCGGGAGGAGCTTTATTATTGCCGCTGGTAATTAAATTCATTCCAAAATTACTACCTTCTGCCTTTGATGATAACAGGGTTGAAGATTAAAACGAAAAAAAATGGGTTTATCCAATAATGATATATTTAAAAAGTTACGTGTCGCTCATAAACTTCGTGATGACGATATTGTTAAAATATGCGCCCTAAAAGATTTCAGAATTAGTAAAAGTGAGATCAATTCTTTTTTTCGCAATGAAAATCATCCTAAATATGTTGAATGTGGTGACCAGATACTTCGGAATTTCTTAGATGGTCTCATTATACATTTACGTGGACCAATGCCAAGTAAGAAGGAATTAGAAAAAACTAATAAAAGTAATAAAGCAAAATAGTATTCATAACTAAACTGGATTTATTATGCTCAAAAAGCCTTCAAATTATTGAAGGCTTTTATTTTTTCTAAATATTACATACTACTCTTCGCTATGTAAATACATAAATAATCCTGTAAAATCGGCATAGGCCTGTTGGTACAATATTTTTCCATCGGCATCAAAATCAAATGATTCATACATTCTCATTACACCTGATCTCGCTTCAGTAGAGTCTGTAGCAGGAAGAGTTACTTTCCAATCGCCATAATAGCGTACAGAACCATCAGGAACTTTAGTTTCAGCGTTTACGCCCGGCAATAGAACAACAGGATCTGTCAACATTTCAAAATCATACATTTCCCAAAGCTCTGCATCTCTGGATTTTATATCATCCAGATTTAAAGAATCATTTGCTCCAAAATTTGTTTCGTATAAAACAAAATTATCAGAATACATGGAATAATCCATGGCTTCATTTTCAAATCCTTCAATATTTGCTAATGCAGTTAGTGAATTCTTTTCGAAGGCCTCATTAGCAGCATTATCTACCTTCGGCTGGCATGCTATAAATAAAATTGATAAGCTAAGAATAGAATAAAATGTTTTCATTTTGTTGGTTTTAAGATGGTTAATAATTATAAAGTTAATCAATATACTGGATTTTTTATCAACCCTGTTTTTTTATTTTAAGATTATTGAATAAAAACTTATTTAAAAACAATTTATTATATTGCTTTTTGTAATGTATAACTTAACTTAAAAATAATTTTTTCCCTACAATATTTAATATAACTATTCGTGCTAAAAACCTTTAGGTTCCATATCGTTTTAATAATTGCATTAATTTCAGGAGCTGTGGTTATGCAAATCTTACTGAGTTCTCACTTAAAATCTATTGAAGCAGAAAACCAAAATAGATTATTAAAAATACAATCAGATGCTATGTTGCGGGCCCAAGCTGGAATGGATGTATATACTGCTCTTGTTTCATCATTAAGAAGTTTTGTTAAAAATACTCCTGAATTCCCTTCTGAAAAACAATTTCAAAGTTACTTGAATGATTTCCTGTCAGAGTTAAAATTCAATGACTCAATTGTAGTCAATTTTGTGAATACAAATCATGAATTTGTCTATGTTTTTGCACCGAACGAAATAGATCCGGCAGAATTAAAAGGGAAAAGTGTTAAGGACTTAAGAACTGAGGAAGAAATAGATGAACTAAGTAAACTATTGCTTACGAATGAAATAAAATTATTTGAACCTATTAATTTAAAGGAAGGTTGGGCTGGATTTCCATTTAACTTTTCTGTCAAAGATATAAAAGGCCAACCTATAGGCTATATGGCGCCAATCATTAACGTAAAATATCTATTAGATTATTTTTATCCAATTAATGATAGTGAGTTCGTTCATTATTTTAAATATAAAGATAGTATTTACATTACTCGTGAAGCAGTATATGATGGATCAACTATTTTTAATAAAAAAAGAGATGCCCAATTCTTTAGGAACTATAATATAGATCCAAATAATTTTATCAGTGATAATCTTAACTTATTTGGACTTAATTTGGAGGTTGGAACCGCATATAAAAAACAACCTGAGATTCAAAGTAATCTAGTTCTTGTGTCTTATATCTGGTATGTTGGTCTTATAGTTTTTTCTATAATAACTCTAGTACAGTTCTTTAGGAATTATAAGTTAAATAGCAAATTAGAAATTGCGCAGAAAGTCATAGAACAAAAAAATATTAAACTTCAAAAACGTGTAGACCAAGTTCAGACATTAATTCAGGAAATACATCATAGAATTAAAAATAATATGATGATTATTACCAGTTTGATAGATATGCAAAGCAAAGAGTATAAAGACCCAAAGATAAAACAGGCTCTCCAGCAAAGTAAAAATCGTATTAAAAGTATATCACTAGTTCATCAAAAACTATATGATAGCGATACACTAAATGACATTAAAGTAAAAGACTATATAAATCAGCTGATAAACTATATTGATCAAACTGTGAATTTTTCAGAAAGAGAAATAACTAAAGAAATCAATATCCCCCCGGATTTAAACTTTGATGGTGAAACAATGATGCCTCTTGGGTTAATATTAAATGAATTATTGATCAATAGCTATAAATATGCCTTTAAATCGGCTAAAAAAAATAGATTAAGCATAGAAATTAATCTGTCTGATGATGGCTACATCCTTATTTATGATGATCATGGACCCGGATTACCTCAAACTATAGATTTAAAAAATAGTTCGTCGCTTGGTTTACAACTTATTATGTTGTTGGTAGAAGAATTACATGGAAGTATAACTTACAAAAAGGATGATTTAAGCAAATTTGAGATTAACTTTAAACCGAAGTCCAGCGTTAAATAAATTTAAATTCTTGTTATTACCAGCCTTTTGATTTGATCAAATTCTTGATATGAGCGTAATGATGATTGCTATGCCAGGCATAAATACCGATATTCTTCCATAATACAACTTCTTCATTATGTTCAGGATGAATAAATGATCTTTGAAGTTCTTTTTCATCTATAGCTTTTAGCAAGTAAACTAATTTTGCATGAACCGCATTTAAATGAATTAAAGAAAGTTCTATTGGCGCTGTCTTTGCATCTGGTAATTCTGCCCAAAGTTTTTCATAATAATATTTTATTACAGGTTTGTCCTCTGTGAGCGCCCACTTGAACCTGATGTAACTGTGGTGATGACTATCGGCCAAATGATGAACAACTTGCCTAATAGTCCATCCCTCTGCTCTGTATCTTGTATCCAGTTGTGAATCGGACAAATTTTCAACTAAGGTTTTCAGACTATCAGGAAAATGTTCTAAAATTGATATCCAATCATTCACTAAATCTGTTGAATATTTTTCAGGGCTATCAAATTTGCCAATAGGATATCTTAATTTTTCTAATTCTGATTGGTTCATATTTCTAAATTAAAAAAAAACCTGCATTAATATGCAGGTTTTTTTTCTTATTAAGAAGTTATTTACTCTTCCTCATCATTTTTATTTTCTTTCTCATCTTTTTCTTCCTCCAATGAAAGCAGGTCGTTTTTATGCAATAAATTGTACCATTGCACAATTTTTTTTATATCACTGGCATAAACTTTGTCCTCATCATAGTCTGGTAGAATCCCAAAAAAATATTCTTCCAGAGTATCCTTGTTATCTTTATGGCTTATACTTGTCTGGCCACCATTTTCTTTATCACTTATAGCTTTAAAAACTTTCCTTAACGGAACTTCCTCGGTCAAAGTATAAACAGCTATTTCACTTAATACACTCACGTTGTTCTGAACACTGACTGAAACTTTTTTGCCATCTAATAAGGATTCGGCAACAAAACCACCTCTTGTTTGTGTTTTTAATTGAAATAAACCCGGTTTTCCCGAAATGGATAAAATTTTATCTAAGCCCATATTAAGATGTTATTTTTAAAGCCGCAAATATGCATTGTTTACACTACTAATCAAAGAATTATCGTTTCTTTTTTATATCTGGGAAACGCATTTTATAATCTACTTTAATTTTCCCTTTACTTATATTTAAAAGTTTACTTTTTATCAAACGTTTTTTTAAGGAAGATATCTTATCAGTGAAAAGAATTCCTTCAATATGATCATACTCATGTTGGATCACTCTAGCCGCAAGACCTTTATATTCTTTGGTATGTTTTTCAAAAAGCTCGTCATAAAATTCAATTGTAATTTTTGGCTGACGGAACACATCCTCTCTAATATCAGGAATACTCAAACAGCCTTCTGTAAATGCCCATTCATCGCCTTCTTCTTTAATGATCTTTGGATTGATAAAGGTTTGTTTAAAATCTTTTAAAAAAATTTGTTCTTCAATACTCAAGGCTTCATCTTCTGAAAATGGTTCAGTATCAACAATAAATAACCGAATTGAAAGCCCTATTTGCGGAGCAGCTAATCCTACTCCCATTGCGCTATACATCGTTTCATACATAGTATTAACGAGCTCTTCCAGATTTGGATAGTCCTTGGTTATGTCTTTTCCTTTTTTTCTTAAAACAGTGTCGCCATAGGCCACAATCGGTAAAATCATTATTGTGATAGTTTACTATTAATCATTTTTTATTATACAGGTAATCTTGTAATATTATGGTTGCACTTATCTCATCTATAAGTGCTTTATTTTGTCTTTGCTTTTTCTTTAAACCTCCGTCTATCATGGTTTGAAATGCCATTTTAGATGTAAATCGCTCATCCACACGTTTAACCGGAATATCAGGAAATTTTTTATCAAGTTGTAATAAAAAAGGTTCTATGAATGCTTCACTTTGTGATGCTGCACCATCTTTTTGCTTAGGCTCTCCTACAAGGAACAACTCAACTTTTTCATCGCTAATATAGTTGCTTAAAAAATTCATCAGCTCTTTTGTATTCACAGTAGTTAAACCGGAAGCAATAATTTGAAGTTCATCAGTTACAGCAATACCAGTTCTTTTTTGTCCATAATCAATAGCCAATATGCGAGCCATTTTTAATTTTTGTGCAAATTTAGTCTTTATATTTTATACCGTAAATATTATGCCAAATAATAATTTAGAACTTATATTTGCTCCAAAGTGATATTATAATGACAGAATTACAGCAAATTATTGAAAAAGCCTGGGAAAATAGAGATCTATTAAAAGATGATAAAACTATTAAAAGTATAAGACAAGTAATCAATTTATTAGATTCCGGAAAACTTCGTGTTGCTGAACCAATCTCTGATGGGTGGCAAGTAAATGAGTGGGTGAAAAAAGCTGTTGTTTTATACTTCCCAATTCAAAAAATGGAAACTATGGAAGCCGGACCACTTGAGTTTCATGATAAAATTCCTTTAAAACGAGGTTATGCTGAAAAAGGGATTCGTGTTGTTCCTCATGCTGTTGCGAGACATGGAGCTTACATTTCTCCAGGCACTATTTTAATGCCGAGTTATGTAAATATCGGAGCTTACGTAGATGAAGGAACTATGGTGGATACCTGGGCCACAGTTGGTAGTTGTGCTCAAATTGGAAAACATGTTCATTTGTCAGGTGGTGTTGGAATTGGAGGCGTTTTAGAGCCCTTACAAGCTGCTCCAGTTATTATTGAAGATGGTGCATTTATAGGGTCTCGATGCATTATTGTTGAAGGTGTACGAGTTGAAAAAGAAGCTGTATTAGGTGCTAATGTGGTATTGACTATGAGTACAAAAATAATTGATGTTACCGGTGATGAACCTATAGAAAGAAAAGGTCTGGTACCTGCCAGATCGGTTGTAATTCCGGGAAGTTACACTAAAATATTTCCTGCAGGAGAATATAATGTGCCATGTGCATTAATAATTGGTAAACGTAAAGAAAGCACCAATAAAAAAACATCATTGAACGATGCCTTAAGGGAATATGATGTAGCAGTTTAAATTATCACAAAGAAATAAAATGAATAAATCAGATATTCCAATTGATGCTGTAATAACATGGGTTGACGCAAGTGATAAAGAGTGGCAAAAAAAAATAAACAAGTATTTAAAAACTAAAATAGATTTTAATAAGAAAAAAGAAAGTGTAAGATATAATTCAATTGGTGAAATAGATATTGCTATTAAATCAATTATCAAATATGCTTCGTTCGTTAGAAATATTTTTTTAGTTACCGATAATCAGATACCCAAATCATTTAATAATTTACGATCCTTAGCAAAGGAAAAGGGAATTAATTTGACGGTTGTAGACCATAAAATCATTTTTAGAGATTTTGAAGATTGTCTTCCATGTTTTAATTCATGCTCTATAGGAACAATGCTTTTTAGAATACCCAATCTCTCTGAATATTTTGTTGTTTTTAATGATGATACTTTTTTAATGCGTGAAACTAATAGCCGTGATTTTTTTATAAATGACTTCCCTATTATAAGAGGTGAATGGAAAAATTTTGATGAAAATCGCATATTCAGAAAAACGTATTATAATTTACTTACAATTTTAGGAATTCATAAAAAGAAAAATGTTGCTGGCTTTAAAAGATTTCAACAAACCAGTGCTAAATTAGCTGGAACCAAAAAATATCTAAGAAGATTTCACACTCCAGTATCTGTTAGAAAATCTACTCTTGTAAATTATTTTAAGACAAATAATATCCTAAAAAATAATGTACAATATAAGTTTAGAAATGAGAGTCAATTTATAATATCTTCATTATCAGAACATTTAGAAATAAAAGCAAACACCTTTATTTATAATAAAAATCTGCAGCTTACATACTTTAGATCTTACAAAAGGCCATTATTAGTAAAGCTAAAATTAGCGTGGTTTTCTAAAAACACAAAAAAACTATTTATGACTTTTCAAAGTTTAGAGTTAGCGGATGATAAAACGTTAAATTACATTATTAACTGGATTGACAATCGAATTAATTAAACACTATAAAGGTTAAATTCTAACTTAAAAAATGATCAAACTTTCAGCTATTATAATAACCTTTAACGAAGAGGAGCATATTGAAAAGTGTTTAAGTTCTTTAACAGAAGTTGCCGATGAGATTGTTGTTGTTGATTCATTTTCTTCAGATCAAACAAAAGAAATATGCAATCGGTTTAAAGTCACTTTTATTGAACAAAGATTTCTCGGTTACAAGGAACAAAAAAACTTTGCTATAAGTAAAGCTTCCTTTGACTATATATTGTCGTTAGATGGAGATGAAGCTTTGTCAGAAGAATTAAAACAATCCATATTAAAAACAAAAGAAAACTGGATACATGAAGGTTACTATTGTAATAGATTAAATAATTATTGTGGGCAATGGATCAAACATTCTGATTGGTATCCCGACAAAAAACTTAGACTTTTTAAAAAAGATAGCGGTGAATGGAAAGGCATAAATCCTCATGACACTTATGTACTTAAAGCTAGCTCTAAAACCGGAAAGTTAAAAGGCGATTTATTACACTGGATTTATAAAGATTACAAAGAACATAATTTGAAAATTGAAAAGTTTTCAACTATAGCAGCAAAATCTTATTATGAATTGGGAATTAAATCATCTATTTGGAAAATAATTTATCGTCCAACCTGGGCATTTTTTAAAGCATATTTTTTAAGATTAGGCTTTCTGGATGGTTTGAATGGTTTTGTTATTTGTGTGCAAACCTATAATTTTACCTTCCTAAAGTACATTAAGCTATTTGAATTATGGAAAACTAAATCTTAAATCCTAAATTTTTAAGTCTTTTTTTAATTCGTTTCTTTCTTTCAAATTTACTTCTAAAATGCTCAACAGATTTCCACATTAACTCAAATATTTTATTATAGTCTTCACTAATACATTTTGCGTACTCGTCACTCATAATTTCAACCATAAACCTATGCTCTGTTAATCTCGAGAAATTTTGAATTCTTTCTTCAAAATTGAGTGATCCAAATTTCATTCTATTTAGATCAACCAGATAAAACTCATAGATGCCATTTCGCTTAATGATAAGTGTATTTCCAGGTGAGTGATCCATGAACTGAATACCCTTTTCATGCAATTCATAAGTAAATCTGGTGAATTGTCTTAAAATATTATCATAATCAGGATATTGAAAATCTGATGTTAATTCTCTATATGTTAAATCGTATTCCAATTGCTCACTAACGTAATAGCTTTCTTTAAATAATAAGGCTGTATTCTTTTCATAATAGGCAATTGGTGCAGGTGTACCAACACCTAGTTCAAGAAGTCTATTAGCATATTCAAATGATCTATGGGCTTTACCTTTTCTAAAAAATCTATAAACAATCTGGTTAAAGATATTTGGGACTTTAAATGATTTTATATTAAGTTTTAAATCATTAAGTTCAAATATCTTAAGTTTATTTCTTTCATCTTTTAACTGTACACCTATTTCATTATAGGATGCAATTAAATGATCAATATCTTTTTGCAGAGGCTTGTATTTGTCTTGAAATACTGTCTTCATTTGGCAATATTACAACATTTTACAATTGCATATTATATCTTTTAATTAGTTTATGCAGACACTATAAAATTGTAAACCTTAACTTTGCTTTCTGATTATTAAGACAAAAGTATCTATGATTGATGAAATTAATAAAACCTTTAATATCTTAAAACAAGGCGGTACAATTTTATATCCTACAGACACGGTTTGGGGAATAGGATGTGATGCTACTAACTATGAAGCAGTTGAAAAAATATATCGTCTTAAAAGGCGCAAAGAATCCAAATCTATGATCTGTATAGTGAGTGATTTTAAAATGCTTAATCAATACATTGAAGAAGTGCCTGAAGTTGCGTATGATATTATAAAATATACAACAAAACCAACAACAGTAATTTATGACCGCCCTTTACATGTGGCAGAGAACCTAGTTGCAAGCGATAACACTTTGGCTATTAGAGTTATAAGGGAAGGTTTCTGTAATGCTTTAATAAAAAAATTTAAAAAACCTATTGTCTCTACCTCAGCTAATATTAGTGATCAACCTACGCCCAAATCTTTCAAAGAAATCTCTGAAGAGATTTTAAAAGGTGTTGACTATGTTGTAAATTTGCACGACAAAAAAAAAGTTGGAAAACCTTCATCCATTATTAAGTTAGGCAATGATGGAATTGTTAAAGTGATACGATAGGATTTTGCCTTAGCTATGGCTAAAGTGGACAAAGAAAATGAATTATAAGCAAGCACTAGAACATTCAATATTCAAAACCATATCCAACTCTGCTGAAGAACTTGGATTAAAAAGTTATGTGATAGGTGGTTTTGTGAGAGATTTTCTTCTTAACAGAAGAACTTCAAAAGATATTGATATTGTAGCCGTTGGCAGCGGCATAGAACTTGCCAAACAAGTTTCCAAAAACCTCGCAGGCAACCCTAAAGTCCAGGTATTTAAAACCTACGGAACTGCCATGCTTCAAAACGATGATATTGAGATAGAGTTTGTTGGGGCACGCAAGGAATCATACAGGGAAGACAGCAGGAATCCGATAGTTGAAGATGGCACGCTGGAAGATGACCAAAACCGACGGGATTTCACAATTAATGCACTGGCTTTAGATCTTTCCAAACAAAACTTTGGCGATTTGCTTGATCCGTTTAATGGCATAAAGGATCTTGAAAATAAAATTATTAGAACACCTTTAGATCCTGAAATTACTTATAGTGATGATCCTTTGCGCATGATGCGAGCCATTCGTTTTGCTTCACAACTAAATTTTGAGATCGAACAAAAATCCTTGGATGCAATCACAAAAAATAATGAGCGTATCAAGATTATTACTAGCGAACGCATAGTTGTTGAACTTAACAAAATTTTAGAAAGTGAAAAGCCTTCTAAAGGATTTCTTTTACTGGAAGAAACCGGCTTATTGTCTCAATTCTTACCCGAACTTACTGCTCTAAAGGGAATTGATGAAGTAGAAGGACAAAGACATAAAGATAATTTTTACCACACACTGGAAGTAGTTGATAATATTTCTGAAAAGACTGATAATATGTGGTTACGCTGGGCTGCTTTATTACATGATATTGGTAAGGCTCCAACAAAAAAGTTTAGTGAAAAAGTAGGCTGGACCTTTCATGGGCATGAGTTTGAAGGATCCAAAATGGTTTATCAGTTATTTAAGAGGCTTAAAATGCCTTTAAATGAAAAGATGAAATTTGTTCAAAAATTAGTATTGATGAGTTCAAGACCTATTGCTTTGGCTGAAGATACAGTAACCGATTCGGCTGTGCGAAGATTGATCTTTGATGCAGGTGATTATGTAGACGATCTCATGACTCTTTGTGAAGCTGATATTACGACAAAAAATAAAAATAGGTTTAAAAAATATCATAACAATTTCAAAATTGTTCGACAGAAAATAATTGAGGTTGAAGAAAGGGACCATGTTCGTAATTTTCAACCACCTGTTTCCGGTGAAGAAATTATGGAAACTTTTAATCTTATACCATCACGTGAAATTGGAATAATCAAAGAAGCCATTAAAGAAGCCATTCTGGACGGGGAAATTCCAAATGAACATGAGGCCGCTTATAATTTAATGCTTGAAAAAGGAAAAATATTAGGATTAAAAAAATATGAAAAAGGATAACAAAAAAGTAATCTATTGGTTACTAATAGGTTGTGTTTTAATTTTTATAATGGTTATTGTTGGAGGAATTACACGTTTAACTCATTCCGGTCTTTCAATTTCTAATTATAAACTCATTTCGGGTACGATTCCACCAATGAATGAAATTGAATGGCAGGAAGCTTTTGACCTGTATAAACAATATCCGGAATATCAAAAGTTAAATACTCATTTTACCTTACAGGATTTTAAGGATATATATTTTTGGGAATGGATACATCGAGTCATTGGCAGATTGATTGGTCTGGTGTTCATTGTACCTTTCCTGTATTTCCTATTTACCAAACAACTTTCTAAGCCTACAATCAAAAAATCAATATTATTGCTTTTTTTAGGTGGATTTCAAGGATTTTTGGGCTGGTATATGGTTAAAAGCGGACTCATTGATCGACCGGATGTTAGCCATTACAGGTTAGCAGCTCATTTAACAACTGCCTTTGTTACATTTGCTTTTACATTTTGGGTTGCATTAGACCTTATTTTTCCTGATAAAAAGGAGATTGATAAAAAGTTCCGAAATTTAGTGCGAGTTGGATTAGTTGTTCTACTGATACAAATTATCTATGGTGCCTTTGTTGCCGGATTGGATGCAGGATTCATTCATAATTTCTGGCCGCTTATGAGTGAAGGAAAATGGATTCATGAAACGGTTTTCATAGAACAGAATCCCATATACAGAAACTTTATTGAAGGAAAAAGCGGAGTTCAATTTGTGCATAGAATACTAGCCTATGTGGTTTGTATATTTGTGTTTTTAATTTATTACAGGGCAAAAATCATGGGCCAGTTAACTAAATATCAGTTATTTGGGATCAATAGTTTAATGGTCATGGTTTTAATTCAATTCCTGTTGGGAGTGTTCACCTTAATTTATCAAGTTCCTGTGTGGTTAGGAGTAGCTCATCAAATAGGAGCATTTTTTCTGTTAAGCGCGTTCACCTTAACTCTCCACAGATTTAGTAAGTAATATAAAATTATGTTTATTTTAAATTTCTAACAATGATTTATAGATTTAGAGTAATTCTGGATAATGACACTGAAGAAGATATTTTCAGAGATCTTGAGATCCGTGAGACAGATTCATTTGAAGATTTGCATAATATAATTGCTCAATCTTTTGGATTTGATGGAACCGAAATGGCTTCATTTTATTTGAGTGATGATGAATGGAATCAAGGTGAAGAGATCTCTTTGTTCAATTTAAGTGAAGGCTCATCACCTACTCGTCTAATGTGCGATACTTTTATTAATTCTGAAATTCATGAAGCACAGACAAAATTGATCTATGTCTATGACTTCTTTAATATGTGGACATTTTTTGTTGAATTAGCTGAAATAGTTGAAGAAACGGATGGTTATGACTATCCAAAATTAATGTACGTTCATGGTCAAATACCGGATAAAGCTCCTGAAAAAAACTTTGAGGCTGAAGAGTTCAATGATTTTGATGAATTCAATAATGATTATGATGTAGATGATCTTAACGATTTGGATTTCGATGAAAATTGGAATTGATATAGAAGAACAAACCATTGATCCATAATACATTAGAATTAAGACCTAAGACTTCGATCTTGATTCTATATGCAAAACGATTTAAATATCTTCTTAACTACGAATAATTCTCATTAATATTTTCATAATTACGTTTCACAAAATCTAAAGCTGTTCTTAAAATTTCTCCCATATTCTTACTTCGCTTAAAATTAACATCATGAGTATATTCATATAATTGGGACTTAAGCAACTTTACATATTCACTATTAGAAATAGTATCATGCATCATACAGTTCTCTAATTCAGCAATTCGAACTTCAAAACTTAAAATTCTCTTGGCGATTGCAGATCGCTCCTCTAACACATATTGATCCATGGATTCCTTATGAATTCTTTCAGAAACCAATTCAACCATTTTAAAATTTTCTTTAAAAAACTGTGGTCTGTAAATATTAAGCTTGCCTTCATAGCTTTGCTGGTCAAAATCTATAGCCCTGATCTTGTAAACAACCTGATCAAAATCATGAGTTGGAATTATCACATAGTTATAAGAACGCATATCACCAAGTAGCCTGATCATGCATCGTTCATTGAATTTAACGAACTCTTTAGCTATTTGTGCTTTTTCAGATTTACTACACTTTGGCAGCATATCTTTTATAAACTCATCACCAGGAATTCCAGAAATATGCTCTTCAATCAAGGTGTCTTTATGTACTAAAAAATGAATATTTGACGGCGATAACATATGCTCTAATTCTAATCCGTAAACTCTGGAGGCATCTGCTTTTTTAATGTAGAAATAAGTGAAATTATCATTCAAAATATTCCTAACCTTGATCCTGAATGGCTTGGAGTTTCCAAAAGTGCAATAGTCAATGGCATCAACATTTAAAAATGGAATAGTTTTCTCGTTACCATCAGAATGTAAAATGGTATAGATCTTTTTTAAACTTAAATCAATTTCTTCACGTTCAAATTCGTTATAATACACTCGTATCCAAAGTGTATCATTCTCATTCTTATCATAAACTACTACAGAACCTTGAAAACGAAGTAAATCATCATAAAATATTGGAATTCTAACATTTCTATTATATCTGGAAAGATATTGATGTAACTTTTCAGATACAAGATATGATGGTTTTCTTTTAGAAATTTTTAAGTCTTGCATAGAGTCAAATTTAATGCTTTTATTTAAAAACTTGTAACAAAATTTTAAGACCTTCGTCATATATTTACTATCAATCAAAAATAACATCTTTGGAATCAATACTTTCAATCAATCATCTTACTAAAAAATTTGGGTATTTAACTGCTGTCAAAGATCTTACATTCTCAATTAATAAAGGTAATGTTTATGGTATCCTTGGGCCAAATGGAAGTGGCAAATCAACCACATTGGGTGTTGTGCTCAACGTAGTTAATAAAACATATGGAGAATTTCATTGGTTCGATGGTAATGTTAGTACTCATGATGCTTTAAAAAAGGTTGGTGCAATTATAGAACGCCCTAATTTTTATCCTTATATGACTGCTTACCAAAACCTGAAATTAGTGTGTAAGATAAAAGGTGTAGAGTTTAGTAAAATTGATGAAAAATTGGAACTTGTTGGATTGTTGGATAGAAAAAACAGCAAATTCAGGACCTTTTCTTTAGGAATGAAACAACGACTTGCGATTGCTTCTGCCTTACTGAACGATCCGGAAATTCTCATTCTTGATGAACCTACCAATGGTTTGGACCCTCAGGGTATCCATCAAATAAGAGAATTAATAAAAGAAATTGCAAAAAACGGTACAACCATTCTTTTAGCCTCGCATCTTTTGGATGAAGTGGAAAAAGTTTGTACACATGTAGTCGTTCTCAGAAAGGGTGAAAAACTTTATTCTGGTCGAGTTGACGAAATGATATCCAGTCATGGCTTTTTTGAATTGAAATCTAATGATCATGAAAAATTAATCAACTTTCTAAAGTCAATTGACACAATAGGAATTGTCAAAGAGAAAGAAGGATTAATTACAGCTTTCTTAAATGAGCCTATGGAAGCATCAGTATTCAATAAATTACTATTAGATAATGGAATTATTCTATCTCATTTGGTTCAAAGGAAGGAAAGCCTGGAAGAACAATTTTTGCATTTGACCAACAACAATTAAATTAATCAATCAAGAAACAAATCAATCAACACATGTTGCGATTATTAGATCTGGAATTACAAAAACTATTATCAAATACAGCTAGTAAGGTATTAATATTTATTTCATTTGTATTACCTTTTTTTGTGATCCTTTTGTCTGCAATAAAAATTAATTTTTTCGGATTTTTTACTTTAGAATTAGGCGAATTAGGCATTTTTGATTTTCCCATTATCTGGCATGTCACAACTTTTTTTGCCGCTCAGTTTAAGTTCTTTTTTGCCATTGTGGTTGTTAGCATGATAGGAAATGAATATAGCAACAAGACTCTAAAGCAAAACCTTATTGACGGACTCAGCAAAAAGGAGTTTATCTTATCCAAGTTCTATACAATTGTATTCTTTTCACTAGTATCGACTATCTTGATTTTTATAATTTCACTATGCATAGGTCTTTATTATTCTAGTATTGATGAGTTCAGACTGATCTTTAGAGGAACCGAATTTTTAATAGCATATTTTGTTAAATTGGTTGGATTTTTTAGTCTTTGCTTATTCTTCGCAATGCTATTAAAACGATCGGCTTTTGCATTAGGTTTTCTTTTTATACTTTATATATTTGAATGGATATCTTTTGGGTTGATCACCTGGAATTTTGATTCTGATGTTGCTGAAAAAATTCAGAATTTTTTTCCGCTTAAATCCATGTATAAACTGATCGATCAACCATTTCAAAGAGTAGCCATGACTAAATTTCCCGATAAGGCAGATTTGGCCTACGACTATGCAGTTCACAGTCAAGAAATAGTTATAGTGATTTGTTGGACGGCACTTTTGATCTTTTTGTCCTATAGATTATTAAAACAAAGAGATTTATAATATATTTGGTAGCTTTTGCTATTGAATATGAAAAAGAATTGCTTCGTCTTATTTTTTCTTTTTTCCCTCCATCTTTTTGCACAACAGGAAGCTGCTAATTGGTATTTTGGGTATGGTGCCGGAATGCAATTCAATCTGGCAAATGGAACAATTAACGTGGTTGACGATGGTCTGTTGAGTACTAATGAAGGATGTTCCACTATTTCTGATAGATTTGGAAATTTATTATTCTATTCAGATGGAACCACTGTTTGGAACAGGAACCATGTAGTCATGCAAAATGGAAACAACCTTTTTGGAGATGCATCTAGTACACAATCGGCTATAATAGTTCCAAAACCTGATGACCAAAACATATATTATATTTTTACAGTAGATAATGCCCTGGATGGCACTAATTTTGGACTAAATTATTCAATCATTGACATTTCTCTTAATGGCGGTTTAGGTGCAGTAACAAATAAGAATATAAACCTATTACCAATTTGTTCAGAAAAAATAAGTGCCGTTTTAAAGGACTGTGTTACCAAATCCATATGGGTGATAACTTTTGCTTCTCAAAACGGCAGTTCAAATAGTTTCAATTCTTTTCATGCCTTTGAGGTTAATACTGCCGGAGTTAGTAACACTCCTGTTGTATCAACATTTGGAATTAATATTACTGACCAACGTGGGTATTTAAAACTATCGCCAGACGGATTAAAACTGGCAAATGCAAATACCAGTAATGGTCTATATTTATATGATTTTGATGTCACTACCGGGATTGTAAGTAACCAGGTCCAACTTAATATTAGCAATTCAAACAATAACCCTTATGGCATAGAGTTTTCCCCTGATAGTAGATTGCTTTATGTTCATTCTTCCAATGATTATTTTAATCCGACAAATCCTGCACAAAACAATAATCCAGCAAACCATTTTTCAACCCTAACACAATTTGATGTAACTCAGGTCAATATTCAAGCCACAGAATTCAATATAGAAGACCGAAATTTATATAGAGGTGGTTTGCAACTTGGTCCTGATGGAAAAATATACCGAGCATTAAGTTCCACTTATCAAACAGGATTACCGTTTTTAGGAGTAATAAATAATCCAAATGCATCAGGACTTGCTTGTAATTATCAGCACAATGCAATCTCCTTAGCTCCTAATAATTCGTCTCAAGGCTTACCTCCTTTTATTCAATCTATTTTTAATACTCAAATTGATATTATTCAAAATGGGGTTAGTACAACCAATCTTGATCTTTGTGAAGGAGAGAGTTATACGTTAGTTTCCGATGATATCCCGGGAGCGACCTATACATGGACAAATGACGGAAATCTACTTACAGAATCTGATTTTGATTTGGTGGTAGCCCAAAGTGGTCATTTCGAAGTTTCAATTGATGAAAATAACGGCAACTGTCCTATAGAAGGACAAGCTTTTGTTAGTGTTTATGACATACCTGTTGCCAATCAACCTAATGATATTTTGGTTTGTGATAATGATAATGATGGTGTCTGGAGTTTTAATTTTGATCTACAGAATGCAGATGTTTTGGGGTCTCAAAATTCATTACAGTATTCTGTTCATTATTATGAAAGTTTAACCGATGCTCAAAACGATCAAAATGAAATAACTGGTGCCTTTGAAAACTCTTCTAATCCTCAGCAAATATTTGTAAGAGTTAAGAATGTCGGTTTGGACCGATGTGCAGATGCAAATTCCGTTTCCTCATTTAATATTGAAGTATTCAATTCGCCAGCAGCAAATCAAATTCAGGATTTAGAAATTTGCGATGACATTATAGACGGTGATGACACAAACGGCCAAACCAATATTGATCTTTTACAATTCAATAACCTGATTTTAAACGGACAAAATGATCCAAATTTTTCAATAACCTATCATTCTCAATCAACTGATGCAGAAAACGGAATAAATCCTTTACCGACAAATTATTATAATTCGATTCCATTTTCGAAGTAATTTAATGTCAGAATACAAAATGACCTAAATCCTGAATGTTTTGAAACAACCAGTTTTACAGTAAATGTAAATCCAAGACCTGAAGCGAATGATTCAACTCTTTTTCAATGTGATGAAGATGGTCTTCCTGATGGATTTACAATTTTTAATTTAACGGAAGCCATTCCAGAAATTACCGGCAATATAAGTAACCTGTCAGCAAAATTCTTTACTTCATTAAGCGATGCTCAAAACAGCATAAATGAAATTGACGGTAATGCTTTCAATAATTTTGCAAACCCTCAAACTATTTATGTTCAGGTCATTAATGATACTACCGGATGCTTTAATATTTCAGAGTTGATATTAGAAGTAAGTGCCACAAATGCAAATGATGCAATTTTAGAAATTTGTGACGATGATGGAGCTGAAGATGGATTTGCCAATTTTAATTTAAGTGATGCAGAATCTGATATTTTAAACGGATTACCAAACAATTTGCAAATAGAATATTTTGAAACATATGAAGATGCTCTTTTAGAAATAAATGCTTTAAATATTAATTATACCAATACAATTTCATATTCTCAAACAATTTTTGTTCGGGTGGAAAATGAAAATGCCTGTTACGGTATTAATGAATTACAATTAACAGTCTTTGAATTACCTAATTTAGAAACACAATTCGAAACTATTTACTGCCTTAATTCCTTTCCAAATTCAATTACGCTCACCGGAGGCATTGTTAACGATTTGGCGAGTAATTATTTTTACATCTGGAGTACTGGAGAAAGTTCGTCAGAAATTGAAATTAATCAATCCGGCATTTATACAGTTATAGTGTCAAACATTAATGGATGTTCCAAGACCAGAACAATAACTGTTTTGCCTTCAAATATTGCCACAATTAATAATATTGAAGTAATTGATGCTACTCAAAATAATACGATATCTGTATTTGTGTCGGGTGAAGGTGATTACGAATTTGCACTTAATAATATCAATGGACCTTACACCGACAATAGTGTTTTTGAAAATGTAGTTGCCGGAATTCATACTGTATATGTAAGAGATAAAAATGATTGCGGAGTCGTCGAAGAATTAGTTTCTGTTGTTGGTTTCCCCAGGTTTTTCACACCGAACAATGATGGATTTAATGATACATGGCAGGTTAAAGGCATAAATGCTCAATTCCAACCCGGTTCCTTAATCTACATATATGACAGGTATGGGAAGTTGATCACTCAACTAGATCCTGCTGGAGAAGGTTGGGACGGATACCTAAACGGTCGAGCTTTACCTAATAATGATTACTGGTTCGCCATCACACTGGAAGATGGCAGAATTTATAAAGATCATTTCACTTTAAAGAGATGAGAAACTGATTAATTTCCAATAGTCATAAATAAGAATCCCAATGCTTATTTAACCTGTTTTTCACCTAAAATACGTTTCAAAAACAAGATTTTAAGACCTTAGCCAAACAGTAATTAGTATGCTATATCTATCCAAATACTGATGAATATATTGGATTGAACTGCCATAGTTCAAAAATTCGTTAAAGTTTTATGCATTTCGTCGTATTTTTTTTGCATTTCATCTAGATATTAGTACTTTTCCACTTTAATATTAAGTTTAAAATCTTTTTGTTCCCCAACAAAGGATTTACCAGATTAATTAACCTACTTGGAATGAGAAAACTATTACTTCTCTTTACTTTTTTGTATTTAGGATTAGGGCAAATGGCTACAGCTCAGCAAATCACTGTAGACAATACCCTATCTGCTGAAGATCTCATTCTAAATAACTTAGTTGAAGGCTGTGTTGAAGTTTCCAACGTAACATCAAATATCAATGGTTACGTAAATGGATTGAACAGTTTTGGCTATTTTGAAAAGGCAGATTCTAGTTTCCCATTTCAAGATGGAATCCTTCTTACAACAGGTGAATCTTTTTCAGCAGGAAATACGTTAAATACGAATACTCTCAATGAAGGAAGTACGTCATGGGGAACAGATTTGGATCTGGAAACTGCTTTAGGTATAGCAAATACTTTAAATGCAACTTCAATAGAATTTGATTTTATTTCTATTTCCAATCAAATACAATTCAATTATTTATTAGCATCAGAAGAATATTATGGCAACTTCCCTTGTGAATATTCCGATGGGTTTGCATTTTTAATTAAACCTGTAGGAAGCGCCGGACCTTATACCAACATCGCACTTATCCCCGGAACCTCAACTCCGGTAAATACCAGTACTATTCACCCTGAAGTAGTTGGATTTTGTGCCGCTGAAAATGAAGCATATTTTGAAGGATATAATTTTGGAGACACCAATTACAACGGAAGAACCAAGGTTTTAACTGCCACTGCCAACATAATTCCAAATACCCAATATCATATTAAACTGATCATTGCCGATCAAACCGATGAAAATTATGACTCCGCTGTTTTTATAGAAGGAAATAGCTTTAATTCAGTTGTTGATCTTGGTGATGATGTTACCACTTGTTCTGAGTCTTTTACTATTAATGGCGATATTCAAAATCCCGACGCCACTTATAATTGGTTTCTTGATAACACCCTAATTTCGGGAGAAAATGGTACCGAGCTGGAGGTTACTTCCAGCGGTAATTATTCGGTTCAGGTTACTATGCCATTAAGTGATTCTGATTGTACTATTGAAGATTCCATTCTTGTAACATTAAATTCTGAACAATCAGCAGATCCTATATCTGATTATGAAATATGTGATGATGCCAGTGGAGATGAATCTGAGATCTTTGATCTATCAATAAAAAACACTGAGGTTGAAGCTTCAGTCCCAAGTTCAAATTATAATATTACTTATCATTTTACTGAAAATGATGCCGATAATAGTGTAAATGCAATATCCTCCACTATTCAAAACACCGTTAACCCGCAACCAATATATGTAAGGATTGAAGATGTAGATAATGGTTGTTTAGCCTTTACCAGTTTTAATCTTGTTGTCAATCCACTTCCCGTAATAGTTGATCCAACACCTCTAAATATCTGTGATGATAGCACTGCGGATGGGTTCACAGAGATCGACCTAACGGTAAAAAATGATGAAATTAGTAATGGCCAATCAAATTTAGATATTAGTTATCATTATTCTCAGGTTGATGCGGCCAATAATGAAAACCCAATATTTTCCCCTTATATTAACTCGAATACAACAGATGTTCTTTATATAAGAGTTGAAAATTCTGAAACAGGATGTTTGAGCTATTCTACTTTAACAGTAAATGTTCAGGAAAATCCAAGTCCAACTGTTTCAACAATAATTCTTGATGCCTGTGATGAAGATCATGATGGGTTTGCCAGTTTTGATCTTATTGATGCCTTAGCAGATATTACTCAAGGCTTAACCGGTATTGACGCTACTATCCATGTTAGTATGGATGATGCTGATAGTGGAAGCAACCCAATTTTGGATCTAGATGCTTTTGTGAATAGCGATCCGGAAATCCAAATACTATATGTTAGATTGGAAAATAGTTTAACAGGTTGCTATTCAATTGCAACCATAGAATTACATACAAATTTACTAATTACAGGAACTGAAGTTCAAGATTTTGAGGTTTGTGATGATGATAGTAATGATGGCAAAGAAATTTTTGATCTAGCTGATATGGAAATCATTATTTTAAATGGTATTCCTGGAACTGATGTTATTTACTATTTATCTCAAGAAGATTTGGACAACCAAACAAACGCCATTGATGAAACTATTGGTTTTGTCAATACTATGAATCCGCAAGTACTTTATATTGAAATAATCAGCCAAAATTGTATGGAACAAGCTGAAGTCCAGTTATTGGTTAATCCTCCTTTATTGATCCAGCCAATTGGCAGTGTGGACTATTGTGATACTGATGATGATGGATTTACATCCATCGACCTATCTATTTTTGATGATGACGTCTCCAATGGAAACTTAGCAGTAACTCATGTAAGATATTTTAATACGGAACAGGATGCAGAAAATAATGAAAACGCTTTACCGCCATTTTACAATAATGTATCTAATCCAGAAACAATTTATGCGAGAATTACACATAGTTTAACCGGATGCTATGATGTTACCCCATTTGAGATCAACGTTATTCCGGCACCAAGTGTAAATACTCCTTCAGATATAATAATTTGTGATAATGATCAAGATGGAATGTCTACTGTTGATCTGAATGCCAAAATCCCAGAAATACTTACAAGTACAAACGACCTGGAAATTTCATTTCATCTTTTATTAGATGAAGCGAACTCTGATACAAACCCAATATTAGATCCTTCAATCTTTAATACGTCTACTCAAACCGTTTTTATGAGAATTGAAAGCAGTATAACCGGTTGTTTTACAATTGTACCAATACCTATATTTGTCAATACGCTTCCTGTTTTTGAAACAATAACAGATTATCAATTGTGTGAAAACGATAATGACCATACCTCAGAATTTATTTTTGCAAATAAAGATGCCGAAATTTTAAATGGTCAATCGGGAAAACAGGTTTTATATTTTGAGACCCAGGCTGATGCAATAAACAGAACCAACAACATTGATAAAAATTCTGTATATCTAAACATAACAAGTCCGCAGACAATTCATGTTAGGGTAGAAAATTTGACAGATAATGATTGTTTTGGTACATCGGCGTTTAACATTGTAGTAGATCCGCTTCCTGATTTCAATGCTCCCGTTGATTGGTTTACTTGTGATGATGTAAGCAATGATGGTGTTGAAACATTTGATCTTAACGAAAAGTTGGCCGAAATTTCGAATGGCTCTTCACAAAATTTAGAAATTATTTTTTATTCTTCTTTCACAGATGCAGAAAACCAAACTAATGCCATAGACCTTGAATATACAAACATCCAAAATCCGCAACCAATTTTTGCCAGAATTGAAAATGGATTTAGTTGCTATACTATTGCAGAATTTGGACTGAACGTAATTCAGGCACCGGAAACAAACATTTCTGTACCACTAGAGGTATGCGATGTAGATTATGATGGCATTGCTCCCTTCGATTTGACAATATCAGAATACGATATTCTTAACGTTAGACAAAATGAGATTGAAGTTAGCTATTTTGAAAATGAAGATGATCTCGCTGCTCAGACAAATCAAATCATGAATCCTGAAAATTATTATTGTATAAGCAATCCTCAAACAGTTTTTGTTCGGGTTACAAATACAGTTTCTACGTGTTACGTTTCAATTCCATTGGAATTAAATGTGAATCTTCCTCCTGCTTTCAACGAATTGGATGATATCGTTATCTGTGAAGATGAATCTGGAATATTTGATCTTACAACAGTGAATGAAATGCTTGTTGATGACTCAAATAACATCAGTATTACTTATTACATCTCCCAGTCAGATGCCCGTAATAACACCAATGAGATCGATACTAATTTTGTATATGATATTGATACGTATACTTTCTACACAAGAATTCAAAATGAACTAACAGGTTGTTTTATCTCATCGTCATTTAATGTAATTGTTCTCCCAAATCCAATTGCTCACGCGCCTATTGATTTAGAGTTGTGTGATGACGATGATGATGAAATAGCCGAATTCAATTTATCTGATAATACCTCTATTATTTTAGGGAACCAAAATCCTTTAAATTATTCAGTGAGTTATTATGAAACAATAGAGAATGCAGAAAACTCAGAGAACGCATTAAATGATAACTATTGGGCTTTCAATGAGCAAATTATATTTGCTCGAATCGAGAATAATGCAAGCGGATGTTTTTCAACTTCACAATTCCAGACTATTGTTCATCCACTGCCCATTGTGGATATTCCAGATCAATTAACACTTTGTTTGAATGATGAACCAATTCCCCTTATATACGTTAGCGCCAATACTAACAACATAGGTGACTCCTATTTATGGTCAACAAATGAAACAACTCCTGAAATAGAAATATCAACAATAGGAGACTATTGGGTAACTGTTACTACTCCTTACGGTTGTGAAACCACACAAGAATTCAGCGTTATTGAATCTGAGCAAGCTGTTATTGAAATGACAGAAACTATAGATTTTTCAGATCCCAACAATGTTACTGTAACAGTAAGTGGTATAGGTGATTACCTATATATTATGGATGATGGTGAACCACAGGAATCAAATGTCTTTGAATATGTGAGCATTGGTTATCATACAATAACAATAATAGACATCAATGGTTGTAGTGATATTTCTAGAGAAATTGTTGTTGTTGATACACCAAAATTTTTCACGCCAAACGGCGATGGTCATTTTGATACATGGCATATTACAGGAGTAGAAACTATGCCGGGAACTATTGTTTACATTTATGACAGATACGGAAAGTTACTCAAAACTTTAGCTCATAATTCGCCGGGATGGGATGGATCTTATAATGGAGCTCAAAAAGAAGGAACTGACTATTGGTTTACCGCTGTTGTTAAAAAGAATGGAATGGAATTCGATGTTAGAGGTCATTTCGCTTTAAAACGATAGCAGCTCACTTCAGTTTAATTTATTTTCATATTATAATAGTTAATACTTATCTATCTTTGTACTCCAATTTATTTGATGAAGTACTATCTGTTTTTATTGATTTTTCTGACTGTTTTCAACACGTTTTCCCAAAACATACAAGTGGATAGTCAGTCCTATTCTCCTCAGCAATTAATTGAGGATATACTCATAGACAGCAACTGCATTGAAAATATTACAGTAACAAATGCCATAGGTGGAGATTTTAATAATACCGATCAAAGTTTCGGATATTTTAATGCCAATGGAAGCAGCTTTCCTCTGCAAAGTGGTATTGTACTGAGTACCGGACGATTGCAAAATGTAGAAGGCCCTAATACAACCTTAAGTGACGATGATGCAAATAATTGGACTGGTGATAACGATCTGGAAAATGTCCTTCAGGAACAAAACACAACAAACGCTACTATATTAGAATTTGATTTTACATCTGTAGCCTCACAAATAAGTTTCAGATATATATTCGCTTCAGAGGAATATCAGGAGGGAAATCCTAATACATGTCAATATTCAGATCTATTTGGATTTTTGATCCGACGAATAAATGAGCAGCAATACACAAATATCGCTTTAATACCAAACACTCAAGTTCCGGTAAAAGTCACAACTGTACATCCTGCAATTCCGGGAGGATGTGATGCCATAAATGAAGCCTATTTTGAAAGTTGGAATGGTCCGGATTCTCCAATTAATTTCAATGGCCAAACGAAAGTATTATCAGCTACGGCTAACGTAATTCCTAACGAGACCTATCACGTGAAATTGGTTATTGCCGATGAACAAAATTACCGATATGATTCTGCAGTATTTCTGGAAGCCGGAAGTTTTTTAGCAAGTACAGATTTAGGTCCGGACAGATTGCTGGCAACAAACAACCCTCTATGTGAAAATGAAACCTTGGAGCTCAATGCATATCAACCTGGAAGTACAGGATATATCTGGTATAAGGATGGCGTTCCAAATTCAAATACCTACTGTTTAAATTGTGTTACTTATGATGTCATTGAACCCGGAACCTATAGTGTTGATGTAAGGTTGGAAAACGGCTGTGTTTCGACCGGAGAAATTGTTATTGAATATTCTGCAAATCCGATTGCTTTTGATGCCAATTTATCTGAATGTGATGACAATAATAGTGGCCTGTCTTATTTTAATTTAAATGATGCCCAACAGGATATAGTGAATGGAAATACTGATTTATTAGTTAGCAACTACTTTACTTCTGAAGCCAATGCAGTTTCAAATTCAAATCCAATTAATAACCCTTCCAGTTTTCAAAATACTAATCCCTTACAAATTATATATGCCAGAGTTGAAAATCAATATAGCTGCTTTACAATTGCAGAAGTGCAATTGGAGGCTTCTTATAACCAGATCAATCTTGAAGCATATACCTCTTGTGATGATACACCACTAGATGGGTTTGCATCATTTGATATGAACCAATTAAAAATCAATTTGGAGTCTTTGTTTCCAGTAAACGCGGACATTTTATTTTATGAAACCGAGGAAGATGCATTTAACGAAGTAAATTCATTAGGTGGATATTATACTAATACCACTCAAAATTCACAGTTGATCTATCTTAAAGTTAAAGTGAATAACCAATGTTTTGCCTTGACAACAATAGAATTACAAATACTCAGCACACCTGTTTTGGATGAAGATATTACTGCAGAAGATCCTATTTATTATTGTATGAACAGTTTTCCTGATACCATCACACTTTATGGTGGAGTTTTAAATGATTCCCCAAGCAACTATTACTATTCCTGGAATACCGGAGAGGATACATCATTTATCCAGGTAAATCAAACGGGTGTTTATACCGTTGTAGTAACTGACCCTAATGGCTGTTCAAATTCAAGAAGCATAACAGTAGTTCCTTCGAATCTACCTTTAATAGAAGACATTATAGTTGAGGATTTTTCAGACAGCAACTCAATTACTGTTATTGTTTCCGGTGAAGGAAATTATGTATATGCTATTGATGACGTTAACGGAATGTACCAACAAAGCAATGTTTTCACCTATATTTCTCCCGGATTTCACACTGTTTATGTAAAAGACACCAAAGGTTGCGGGATTGTCGAAAAGATTGTATCGGTCAAGGGATTTCCCAAATTTTTCACTCCAAACGGCGATAGCATTAATGATCTATGGATTATTTACGGTATAGATCCCAATTTAAATGATGGCGCGAAAGTAAATATCTTCGATAGATATGGTAAATTAATTACTTCATTGAAGGATTTATCTATGGGATGGAATGGAACGCTTAATGGTAATCCATTACCGACAGAAGATTATTGGTTTGTTCTATCATTTCCAAATGGAAAAGAATACATAGACCATTTTACACTTAAACGTTAAGAGTTTATTATAAAAATCCCATTTTATTTTGTTTAATTTTACAAAATGAAATTCAAAATTGTATCGGAATTCAGCCCTACCGGAGATCAACCGGAAGCAATCGATCAGTTGTCTGAAGGAATCCTTTCCAATGAAAAATACCAAACTTTGCTTGGTGTTACGGGTTCCGGTAAGACATTTACTGTTGCCAATGTCATTGAAAAAGTTCAAAAACCAACTTTGGTCTTAGCTCATAATAAAACTTTGGCAGCCCAGTTGTACTCTGAATTCAAACAATTTTTTCCTGAAAATGCAGTAGAATATTTTGTTTCCTACTACGATTATTATCAGCCGGAAGCCTATATACCTGTCTCAGGTGTTTATATAGAAAAAGATCTCTCCATAAATGAAGAGATCGAAAAAATGCGATTAAGCGCTACGTCATCTTTATTATCTGGTCGTCGAGATGTGTTAGTGGTAGCGTCTGTATCATGTATCTACGGAATTGGAAATCCGGTAGAATTTCAAAAGAACGTTATTACTCTTAAAAAAGATCAGGTCATATCAAGAACTAAACTTCTGCACAAATTAGTACAGAGTTTGTATTCTAGAACGGAGGCTGATTTCAGTCACGGTAATTTCAGAATTAAAGGTGATACAGTTGATATATTCCCAAGTTATGCCGATGACGCTTTTAGAATTCACTTTTTTGGTGATGAAATTGAAGAAATTGAATCATTTAATATCCAGACCAATCAGGTAATTGAAAAATATGACATCTTGACTATTTACCCAGCAAATATGTTCGTGACTTCTCCCGATGTGCTGCAAAATGCAATCAAAGAAATCCAAGATGATCTTGTTAAACAACATGATTACTTTAAAGAAATTGGTAAGCATTTAGAAGCAAAACGCTTAAAGGAAAGAACTGAATTCGACCTGGAAATGATCAGGGAATTAGGATATTGTTCTGGTATAGAAAATTACTCAAGATATTTAGATGGAAGACAGCCGGGATCTCGACCATTCTGCTTACTGGATTACTTTCCAGAAGATTACCTGATGGTTATAGATGAAAGTCATGTAACCATTTCCCAGGTTCATGCCATGTATGGTGGAGATAGGAGCCGAAAAGAAAATTTGGTTGAATATGGTTTCCGTTTGCCCGCAGCCATGGACAACAGACCACTAAAATTCGAAGAATTTGAAGCAATTCAAAATCAGGTGATCTTTGTAAGTGCTACACCCGCCGATTATGAATTGCAAAAGACCGATGGCATTTATGTTGAGCAAGTGATCAGACCAACCGGACTTTTAGACCCTGTAATTGAAGTACGCCCAAGCCTTAATCAAATAGATGACCTCATTGAAGAAATCCAACTTCGTGTAGAAAGGGATGAAAGAACCTTAGTTACTACCTTAACGAAAAGAATGGCAGAGGAATTAACTAAATATCTGGCTAGAATTCAAATTCGTGTTCGCTATATCCATTCAGATGTTGATACTCTGGAAAGAGTAGAGATCATGCAGGATCTTCGTAAAGGTCTGTTTGATGTTTTGGTTGGAGTGAACCTGTTACGTGAAGGTTTAGATCTACCCGAAGTATCTTTAGTTGCAATACTGGATGCCGATAAAGAAGGCTTTTTACGCTCAGCACGTTCCCTAACTCAAACTGTTGGCAGGGCAGCAAGACACTTACAAGGTAAAGCTATTATGTATGCTGATAAAATAACAAACAGTATGCAAAAGACCATTGATGAAACTAATTACAGACGTGAAAAGCAAATAGAGTACAACAATAAAAACAATATTACTCCTACACAAATAAGTAAGAGTCTGGACAATGCCTTATCAAAAAATTCCGTAAGCTCATATTATTACGAGATGGAAGCTTTGAAAGCTGCAGAACCGGAAAACGAATACATGAACAAACCTGAAATAGAAAAAAAAATCAGAGAGTATCGTAAATTGATGGAGCAAGCGGCTAAAGAACTCGATTTTATTTCAGCTGCCCAATTAAGAGATAAAATTAAGGATTATGAAAAAAAGTTGGACAAGTTAAAAGTCAACTAATTATACTGGACCTTAAAAATATCAATCAATACATCCGGTGGTACAATTTTATTAGGAAAACTTTCCATCAGATCTAAAACCCTGTTGATAGATTCCTGGCTTAATCCCATTCTCAAACCAAAATTGTGTATTCTAACCCACTTTTCTCTGTTAATTTCATCACTTAAATTCATTAATAAAACTAATCGATGAAATTGAACAATACGTTCAGAATGTGTTTTTAAATACGCAAAATTTACGGGATGATTTAACAAATAGTCAAAATCTTCTTGGGTAATATCTAGTTGTCTTGCAATTCCTATTAAGAAATTGTACTCAATTCTTTTGAGTGTATCATCAACTTTAGCAAAGGCTATCATTTCTGATAAAAGACTTAGTTTTTCTACGCGACTTGCCATTACAGAGGGTGGATTAAATTAATTAACTAAATTTAGGTATTATTAATAATTAATAATCGGTATAAAAATGTATCTTATCGAAAAAAATTATGCACTTTAGAGGGATTATTTACACTTTATCTAAAACTAGAGTTGAAATTCAATGAAATCAATTGTTTTTTATACTTTTTTCTCTGTCTTTTTTTTCCTTCATATTTTTTCACAAACCACTGCATATAAGTAAGTTATTAAGTTCAATATTGTAGCTAAACAGCTGGATACAGTTAAGACAAATTGAGTTTATCTACCAAAATCAGATCAAAATTCTCAAAAAGCGTATCCTGTGTTCTATAGGCATGATTTTCAAAATTTATTTGATGATAAAACGCCCTATGTTGGGGAGTGGAAAATAGTTGAATATTTGGGCACTTTAACGTGGAAGGCGATGAACATAATGACTCTTTTTGGAGTACTTATTTCCCCGAAACCTACAAATGGCTTGTTGAGAGTCATTGAAAAAAATAAGCCTCCTTATCCAGGAGGCTTATAATAATTTTAAAGATAGTTCTATTTTACATCCATTAATTCCACATCAAATATTAAAGTAGCATTAGGTGGTATAACTCCACCAGCACCTTGAGGTCCATATCCTAAATTACTAGGTATAACCAATCGGGCTTTATCGCCAACTTTTAGCAGTTGAATACCTTCATCCCAACCTTTGATTACCTGTCCAACTCCTAATGGAAAATCTATAGGTTCATTTCTTTTATATGAAGAGTCAAAAACAGTACCATCAGAAAGTTGACCTTTATAATGTACAGAAACTGTCTTCCCTTTTTCTGCGGCCTTACCCTGACCTTTTTGTATGATCTGGTAACGTAATCCACTATCTGTTTTATCAAAACCACTCGCCAATTTTTCTAATTCAGCTTCTGCTTTCTTTTTTTCCTGTGCCAATCTCTTTTCTCTCGAACCTTCGAACGATCTGAATGCTTCAATAGCATTAAAAGCCTTTGCTTTTTCTCCAACCCTGATAATCTCAATACTCTCAATTGTATCTTCTTGTTCTATATCATCTACTACTTCCATTCCATGCTCTACTCTTCCAAAAACAGTATGTTTATTATCTAACCAAGGAGTTGCTACATGGGTAATGAAAAATTGACTGCCATTGGTTCCAGGACCTGCATTTGCCATTGAAAGTATTCCAGGTGCATTATGTTTGAGATCCGAATGAAATTCATCATCGAATTGATAACCTGGATTTCCTGTTCCAGTTCCTAATGGACAACCACCTTGAATCATGAAATCTGGAATGACTCTGTGGAATTTTAGTCCATCGTAATATTTTTGACCTTGTTGTTTAGCTGAATTTTCTAAATTTCCCTCCGCCAAAGCCACGAAGTTTCCAACTGTTCCGGGAGTTTTTTGATATTCTAGTTTTACTAGTATTTCTCCTTTACTAGTGTTGAATTTTGCGTATAATCCGTCTTGCATACTGTTGTTTTTTTAATAAGTTGCAAAGATACAAATATCGTTGCTTGAACAAAGTTGAATAACACAAAAAAATTAGTGGAATTTAATTAGCGACTTCACTAATAAATTTTATTCTGAATAATCGAAGTTCTTCATCATCATAATCACCATCAAATTCATCAATTGCCGCATCAATTTTATCTGTGTCTGAATCCATAAAATAATCATAGATCTCCTCTTGCTGCTCTTCATCCAGAATTTCATCAATCCAATAATCAATATTTAGTTTAGTACCCGAAAAAACAATAGCTTCCATCTCTTTGATAAAATCGGACATTTGCATTCCTTTTGCCGCTGCAATATCATCTAGAGGTAATTTTCTATCAACGTTAGTTATTATATATAGTTTTAACGCAGAATTTGAGCCTGTAGATTTAACCACCAAATCATCCGGACGCAATATGTCATTCTCTTCAACATATTTTGCAATTAAGTTTACAAAATCATCTCCATATTTTTTGGCTTTACCTTCTCCAACTCCATGAATATTATTTAGTTCTTCAAGATTAATAGGGTATTTTAAGGCCATGTCTTCCAAAGAAGGATCCTGAAAAATTACAAAAGGCGGTATCCCGAGTTTCTTTGCATTAGATTTTCTTAGATCCTTTAACATTGAAAGTAACGCTTTATCCGCCACTGCTGCACCTCCTTTTGCCGCTGATACTACATAATCTTCTGAACCATCATCAAATATATGATCTTCAGTCATATCAAAAGGTTGTGGTGATTTTATAAAATCTTCGCCTTTTTTGGTTATATTCAGTACTCCGTAGGTTTCAATGTTCTTATTTAATAATTTTGCAATTAATACCTGTCTTATCAAAGCCATCCAAAAACCTTTATCTTTCTCCTTACCTATACCAAAGTAGGACTGCAAATCTGTTTTATGAGATTTTATCAAGGCATTGGCATGTCCAACCATAACGTTAACAAGGTCTTTACTTTTATACTTTTCGTTTGTTTCAACGACTACTTTCAGGAGTTTAGCTACTTCATCTTTGGCTTCATGCTTCTTTTTTGGAAACCGGACATTATCATCCATATCTCCACCTTCACCAGTTTCATTGTCAAAATCTTCACCAAAATAATGAAGCATGAATTTTCGTCTTGAAATTGACGTTTCTGCATAGGCAACAACCTCATGCAGCAAAGCATGTCCAATTTCTTGCTCAGCAACCGGTTTACCTGACATAAATTTTTCCAGCTTCTCAATATCCTTGTAGGCGTAAAAAGCTAAACAATGACCTTCTCCTCCATCTCTTCCTGCACGACCCGTTTCCTGATAATAACTCTCAATACTTTTTGGAATATCATGATGGATTACGAATCTCACATCCGGTTTGTCAATTCCCATTCCAAAGGCAATCGTAGCCACCACAACATCAATATCTTCCATTAAAAACATATCCTGATGTCTGGCCCTGGTTTTAGAATCTAAACCAGCGTGATAAGGAACAGCTTTTATTCCGTTTACCTGCAGTACTTGTGATAATTCCTCAACTCTTTTCCTGCTCAAACAATATACAATACCGGATTTATTCGCATTTTTCTTTATAAATCTGATTATATCTGCATCGACATCTTTTGTTTTTGGACGAACCTCGTAATATAAGTTTGGCCTATTGAAAGAAGCCTTAAAGGTTTTTGCATCGGTAATTCGAAGATTTTTAAGTATATCTTCCTGAACCTTGGGTGTTGCAGTTGCCGTAAGACCAATTATCGGAACACTTTTGTCAATTCGTTCAATAATATGTCTTAAATTTCTGTATTCCGGTCTAAAATCGTGTCCCCATTCACTAATGCAATGCGCTTCATCAACCGCTAAAAATGAGATTTTTACAGATTTTAAAAAATCAACATTTTCCAATTTAGTCAAAGATTCAGGTGCTACATATAATAACTTGGTTACACCATTAGTAATATCCTCTTTTACCTGTTTGACCTCAGTTTTGTTTAGTGAAGAATTTAAAACATGAGCAACTCCTTCTTCATTAGAAATACCCCTCATGGCATCTACCTGATTTTTCATAAGAGCAATGAGAGGAGAAACAATTATAGCTGTTCCCTCTTTTATTAAAGCAGGCAATTGATAGCAAAGCGACTTACCTCCTCCTGTGGGCATAATAACAAAAGTATTATTACCTGAAACTAAGCTTTTGATTACTTCTTCCTGCAACCCTTTAAACTGACTAAATCCAAAGTATTTTTTTAAAGCTGAATGTAAATCAACATTTACCGTATTCATTAATTCTTATAAATTGTAAGTAGTAATTTTTAAAACTAAAGAATTCCTAAATAAATCATCATTTTATAATTTATTTAAATAACTCTAATTATATTTTTCGTTTTTTTGTATGTCTAAACTTTTATAAGTTAGTGTATCTTTAAAGATAACAAAATCTTTATACGTCACAAATACTAAATATGATAAATTTTGAACAATAAGAAATCTATTTTAAGCATTGCAAGAAAAACAATTGAAATAGAAAGTATGGCAATTTCTAACCTTTCAGAATTGCTTGATGACGATTTTGCAAATGCAGTTCAACTTATTTATAAATCCAAAGGAAGGGTAATTATTACAGGTGTTGGGAAGAGCGCTATAATAGCAACTAAAATAGTTGCTACATTAAATTCAACGGGAACTCCAGCAATTTTTATGCATGCTGCAGATGCGATTCATGGAGATTTGGGATTGATCCTGAAAGATGATATTGTAATGTGCATATCAAAAAGTGGCAATACTCCTGAAATAAAAGTTTTAGTGCCTCTAATAAGGAATGCTAAGAATAAAATGATAGCCATCACGGGAAATAAAGATTCATTTTTAGGACAACAAGCAGATTTTGTTTTAAATACATTTGTGCAAAAAGAAGCTTGCCCAAACAATTTAGCACCAACAACCAGCACAACTGCTCAATTGGTCATTGGCGACGCTTTGGCAATTTGTCTTCTGGAATTAAGAGGATTTTCAAGTAAAGATTTTGCAAAATATCATCCTGGAGGATCTTTGGGTAAAAAATTATATTTGAGAGTTCATGACTTGTCTTCAGTAAACCAAAAACCGCATGTTAACGCGGATACCAATATTGGACAGGTTATTGTAGAAATTACTGAAAAACTTCTTGGAGTTACAGCAGTTCTAGAAAAAGACAAGATCATTGGAATTGTTACAGATGGTGATTTACGTAGAATGCTAACCAAAGTAAATGATTTTTCCGGTTTGACTGCGAAAGATATTATGACTAAAAATCCGAAGCGTATTGATGTTGATGCCATGGCAGTAGATGCTATGGAAATGATGGAGCATCATGGTATCTCACAATTGCTTGTTGAAGAAAAGGGTAAATATGTAGGCGTAGTGCATTTGCATGACCTAATAAAAGAAGGCATATTATAATGACAGAAAAAAACGTTAATGAAATGTCCTTTCTTGACCATCTTGAAGACCTAAGGTGGCATTTAATAAGAGCATTTTCAGCTATTGTAATTGTTGGATCATTTGCTTATGTGTTTAGTAAACATCTTTTTGATGGGATAATATTTGCCCCTCTTAAAATGAATTTCATTACTTATCGCCTTTTATGCAAAGCCGGCACATTTTTAAATGTCGATACTACTTTTTGTGCTGATAAGATGCCTTTAATACTGCAAAACAGAACTATGGCTGGTCAATTTTCAGCAGATATCTGGACATCCGTTTTAGCTGGATTTATTATAGCTTTTCCATATGTTATCTACCAGTTATGGAAATTCATTAGTCCTGGTTTACATGAGAATGAGCGCAAACACTCCAGGGGGTTCATTATCATTTCTTCGCTATTATTCTTTATAGGTGTATTATTTGGATATTATATTGTGACACCATTATCTATTAACTTTTTAGCCAATTATAGCATTTCAACAATGGTAGACAACCAAATTGATATAAGTTCCTATATTGGTTTAGTGAGGTCTGCTGCTTTAGCTTCAGGATTGGTATTTGAGTTACCTATTATTATATTTTTCTTAACTAAAATTGGGTTGGTAACGCCTGAATTCTTAAAGAAGTATCGTAAATATGCGTTGGTCATTGTATTAGTTATATCTGCAATCATTACACCTCCTGATATTGCCAGCCAAATTATAGTGGCCATTCCTATATTAATATTATACCAAGTAAGTATTTATATATCCAAAGTTGTTGTGCGAAATCAAGAAAAGAAAGAGAAAAACTATGTCAAACCAAGTTAAAGATTTTAATGATTATCGGTCTAAAATGAATGAAAAGATTTTAGCTGATAACAATAAAGTGATCAAACGAATTTTTAATTTAGATACTAATGCCTATCAGGAAGGTGCCTTGAATGTGAAAACAAAGGAACTTTTAGGATTGGTAGCTTCAGCTGTTCTGCGTTGTGATGATTGTATAAAATATCATTTAGAAAACAGCAAAAAAGCAGGATTAAGTAAAGAAGAAGTAGTTGAGGCTTTAAGTATCGCTACTTTAGTAGGAGGCACTATCGTTATTCCACATTTACGTCGTGCTTTTGAGTTTTGGGAAGCTTTGGAAACTAATAATTAAATAATATTTGCGTTATTGTAACTATGAAATTAAGAGCTGAAAATTTATTAAAATCCTATAATGGGAGAAAAGTTGTCAAAGATGTCTCACTAGAAGTTAATCAAGGAGAAATCGTTGGATTATTAGGACCAAATGGAGCTGGAAAAACTACTTGTTTTTATATGATTGTTGGACTCATAAAGCCCAATGGCGGAACAATTTATTTAGATAATACTGACATTACAAAGTATCCTATGTATAAACGAGCTCAAAATGGTATTGGTTATCTAGCTCAAGAAGCATCAGTATTTAGAAAATTAAGCATTGAAGACAATATATTGAGCGTGTTACAACTGACTTCACTCAGTAAGAAGGAGCAAAATGACAAAATGGAAGAACTTATTGAAGAGTTTGGACTAGGTCACATACGTAAAAACAGAGGTGATCTGCTGTCTGGTGGTGAAAGACGACGTACAGAAATTGCGCGTGCCTTGGCAACCGATCCCAGTTTTATTTTATTAGATGAACCTTTTGCAGGAGTTGACCCGGTTGCAGTCGAGGATATACAACGTATTGTAGCAAGATTGACAAAAAAGAATATTGGTATTTTAATTACAGATCATAATGTCCAGGAAACACTGGCAATTACAGACAGAACTTACTTAATGTTTGAAGGAAGCATCCTTAAAGCTGGTGTGCCTGAAGAACTGGCTAATGATGAAATGGTGCGTAAAGTGTATTTAGGACAAAATTTTGAACTTCGTAAGAAAAAATTGGATTTTTAACTCATTTTTTAATCACTTTATGAATCAGTTTTATGATCAATAATACCATGATCCCAACCATTAATCCTACAATAAAATCTCTTAATATTCCCGGTAACCCTTCTAGAAAATGGTGAAGCAATTCAATTTTATGAATAAATATACCGCCCGAAACCAATAATAAAGCAATTGTTCCTATTATGGAAAGACCTTTAACGATCTTTGGTAGAGCCCTTACCATAAGACTTCCTGTATAAAATAGTATATTTTTATTCCCTTTGCTCAGCTTTATTAATCGCAAACCTAGATCATCCATCCTGACTATTAGTGCCACAATTCCATAGACGCCAACAGTGGCTAATAATGCTACAAACGACACGACTAAAATTTGAACAGCCAATTCCTTTTCAGTTACTGAACCTAAGGCAATAATTACAATTTCTACAGAAAGTATGAAATCTGTTAATATAGCCGATTTTATCTTTTTTTTCTCTAATTCCAGAACACCAGCTTTGTCTTTTACTTCAACATTAATCTTTTGATGCTCATGTTTATGTGGGAAAATATATTCGTAGATCTTTTCAGCTCCCTCATATGCAAGATAAAGTCCGCCGATCAGCAACAAAGCTGTTATAAGGAATGGTAAATAGTAATTTAAGACAAAAGCGACCGGTAAAATGATAAGCTTGTTTAGAAACGAACCTTTAGTAATTGCCCATAGAACCGGTAATTCTCTGGAGGAAACAAAACCAGATGCTTTTTCAGCATTTACTGCCAGATCATCTCCCAGGATACCTGCAGTTTTCTTGGTAGTTATCTTACTCATTACCACCACATCATCCATAAGCGCGGCAATATCATCTAATAGTGCGAAAAAACCTGATGCCATAAACTATCTGATTAATTTTTTGAAGCTAAATTATTTAATAGGGACATAGTTATATATATCACAACAATTAAAGGAATGGCCGCAAATTTTAAGACCATTAATGCTAAAAGGCTTAGGAGGATAAACACATATCTTATAGAGTTGCTTTTAAAACTCCAATCTTTGAACTTAAGTGCAAACAGCCTGATTTTGGCATTTAATAAATAGGCACTTATTAGAGTTAAAATGATCAAGAACCATTGATTTAAAATTATAGAATTCATGAGATCGCTATTCTGAAATTCCAAAATAAGTGGTAATGAAACGATTAATAAAGTATTTGCAGGAGTTGGTAAACCAATAAAATAGGTTTGCTGGTTTTCGTCTATATTAAATTTTCCCAATCTATATGCTGATGCCATTGGTATTAAAAATGCTAAAAATGGTAAAAAAGAGGCCTTCACACCAGATAAACTGAAATATGAATTCCAATCATCAGAAATAAAAGCATCAGAAGGATTAACAACCAGGGATAATAATTTAAACATAATAATTCCGGGAACTAATCCACTTGTGATCATATCTGCCAAAGAATCTAACTGAATTCCTAACTCGCTTTGCACATTCAGTTTTCTGGCTGCTAATCCATCAAAAAAATCGAAAAAAATACCAAGAAAAACAAAAATTGAGGCCATAACAAAATTACCATTGGCTGCAAAAATTACGGCAACACTTCCGCAAAAAACGTTGAGTAAAGTAATTATGTTTGGAAAATGTCTTTTTAATGTCATATAGTTAGTTTTTGTAAAAATAGTAAACTATTTTCGTCTAAACCGATTGAAATGCAATATCTAAATCATTTTACAGTTTAATAAATTAAAAAAAGAACCCTCTCAGGCTAAAAAAAATTGCGTTTGAAATATAGTATTTTAAGCTTATTGTTAATGATCTCTGCCTTAGGTTTTGCACAAACCAGGAAATATTCCAATGAATTTATGAATATAGGTGTTGATGCAGCTGCTCTTGGCATGAGCAATTCAGTTGTGGCACAAACGGCTGATGTAAATTCCGGATATTGGAATCCTGCTGGATTAGTTCATTTGGAGGATAACCAAATTGCGTTAATGCATGCCAGTTATTTTGCAAATATTGCTAATTATGATTACGCAGCATTCGGAATGCCTTTAGACGATAAAAGTACAGTTGCATTATCCTTGATAAGGTTTGGAGTTGACGATATTTTGGACACCACTCAATTAATAGATGATCAGGGAAACATAAATTATGACAGAATTAGTCTCTTTTCAACGGCGGATTATGGCTTGACATTCTCTTATGCCAGAAAATTACCTTTAGAAGGTTTGAACTATGGCGTTAATGCTAAGATAATAAGAAGAATTATTGGTGACTTTGCAAGTTCCTGGGGATTTGGATTGGATTTAGGGATTCAATTTGAGAGTAAAAATAATTGGAAGTTTGGATTAATGGCCAGAGATATTACAACTACTTATAATTCTTGGAGTATCAATGATGATAAACTCGCGAACATACAAAATGCCATAGATGGACAAAACCAGGAAGTTCCGGAAAGTTCTGAGGTAACTATTCCAAAATTGCAATTAGGTATGTCTAAAACATTCGTTTTTGATTACGACTATTCTTTAGTTACAGAACTTGATCTTATTGTTAGATTTGAAGAAAATAATGACTTAATATCTTCATCATTTGCCAGTATTAATCCGGCATTTGGGTTTCAGTTTGGCTATATTGATATGATCTATCTTCGGGGAGGAGTTGGAAATTTCCAGAATGAATTAACCATTGACAATAATGAAGAATTAAGCTTTCAGCCTAATTTTGGTTTAGGATTTAAATATAAAGGTATACAGGTTGATTATGCATTTACAGATATTGGAGATCAAAGTACTGCTTTGTATTCCAATGTCTTTTCAGTAAAACTGGATTTTAGTATTTTTAGATAGTATAGTAACATATGAAGCATCAATTACTTTTCCTTTTATTCCTCTTTCTTAGTCTTTCGGCTCAGTCTCAATACAAACAACTTTCTCCTACTTCAAAAATAAGTGTCCTCACCATGGGCCCTGGTACTTCCTTAAATGATTCTTTTGGACATAGTGCGTACAGAGTTAAAGACAGTTTGATGGATATTGTATTTAATTATGGAGTTTACGATTTTGATACACCTAATTTTTATACCAAATTTGCTCAGGGAAAACTAAATTATAAAATTGGTGCTAATTACTTTGAAGATTTTAGGGAAAGTTATATCAATCAGAACAGGACCATAAAAGAACAAGTTCTTAATTTATCCTTGGATGAAAAACAAAGAGTATTTAACTATTTATCTAAGAATTATGAACCTGCCAATCAATATTATCTATATGATTTCTTCTATGATAATTGTGCTACGAAAATCAGGGATGTACTATTAATTTCTTTAAATGATAATATTATATTCAATAAACCAGAATCTTTTCAACCTAAGACATTCAGATCTTTGATCCAACAAAATTTAAAATGGAATTCCTGGGGAAGTCTTGGAATTGATCTGGCACTTGGTTCTGTTATTGACAGAAAAGCAACACCGGTTGAGTACATGTTCTTACCGGAATATATTCACGATTTCTTTGGTTCGGCTATAATAAAAACCGATCCAGGAAAAACATTAGTAAAAAATGAGACGGTCATTTATCAACATAAAAAAACCAAATTGTCTGATAATTTTTTCTTAAGTCCATTATTTATTTTAGGAATAATTGGGTTATTAATTATGTATTTTACAGTTATAGACTATAAAAGAAATAAGCGAAGCAAGTGGCTGGATTTACTATTGTTTACAATTACCGGATTAATTGGAATCGTAATTCTATTATTATGGCTTGCAACTGATCATAAAGCGACTGCTCAAAATTATAATTTGCTCTGGGCCTTTGCAATCAATTTATTAATGATCTTTCAGGTTTTGAAATCGAGACCAAGCACATGGTTTAGAAAGTATCTAATATTCTTATTAATTATGATCTGTCTTTTGACTTTGCATTGGATTATGGGCATTCAGCGGTTTGCATTTGGTTTAATTCCGTTACTAATCGCAATGACCATTAGATATCTTTATTTGATCAATTTTTATAAAAAACAAGCTGCTATTTAGGTTACTGGCCTCTAAAGAAGATTATGGTACTTAAGGTCTTGATCACAATATTTGCATCCAGAAACAACGTTCTGTGTTTGATATAATATAAATCATATTGCAATTTAATTAAGCTATCGTCTATCGTAGAGCCATACCTTGAATTTACCTGTGCCCAGCCTGTCAATCCAGGTTTTATTATATGCCTCGTTTCATAAAAAGGAATGATCTGTGACAATTCCTGAACAAAAAATGGACGTTCCGGTCTGGGACCAATTAAGCTCATTTCACCTTTTAAAACATTAATAAACTGAGGTATCTCATCAATTCTGGTCTTTCTTAAAAATTTACCAAATTTAGTAACACGGACATCATTTTTTTGAGCCCACTTCACGCCATCCTTTTCTGCGTTTTTTACCATAGTCCTTAATTTTATTATTGCAAACGAACTTCCATTCTTTCCAATTCGATCCTGAATGTAGAACAATGGGCCTCTATTGGCAATAAGGTTACCTATTAAGATTATAGGTAATAGAATAATGCCAATAAGCAGCCCTAGAATTGAATAGACTATGTCTGATACTCTTCTGTATAATAAATACAACTTATTTTGATTACTTCTGCTAAATGGAAAATATTTATAAAAATCTTTACCTACAAATTGAACGGGAACTCTATAATTGAGTTCTTCGTATACCTGAGTATATTCTCTTATGGTGAATCCTTTTTCAAGTAACGTAATTAAATCGTTATATATATCCGGAGTTATGGTTTCTGAATTATAACTTGCCACAACAATCTCAGATACTTTCTGATTTTTAATAATTTGCATGAAATCTTGAGGTTTATATTCCTTTAATCCCTTAAATTTTAATTTGTTCACATTTTCTTCTTCACAATTAATAAATCCTATAATCTTATAGTTAGGATCTGACTCTTTTAGTGATTTCGCAATCGGCTCAATATTGGATATCTCACCCACTAACAATACCTTTTTATAAAATCTTGGAGAAGAAATAAATGTAACATAAGCCAATCTCCAGACAGTTAAAGAAATAACAAAGGCTAAATAAAAATAAATTATTTGTAATCGATTATCCGGTAATGTTGGAGTTAAAAAGGGAGTTAATAAATAAAATAATACTGTAACTGAGGAGGTTAGAACAATATTACTAATGATAATTTCAATTTTACTTGCTTTTTGCAGATCATAAAGTTCAAAAATGGTTCCGAATACCGATATGTAAACAATTAAAACCAAAGTCCATGTCCAGTTTTCACGTGTAATCCTAAAATAGTCAAAGTCAAAAATATTCCCAATGAGGTATAGACTTAATAAAACAAAAACAATATCGAATACCCGTAACAGAATCTTACGTTCAGAAATTTCAAAATGTATAGTATTTCTATTTGGCATAATTGTTTTTAGCGATTTGTAAAGATAATAAACCTAAAACAGAAAACAATTTTAATAATTCCAGACTAATTTAGAATTTCATTCCACTCTTTCTTGACTATTTCCCAATCGAATTGTTCTGCTTTTAATCTGGCATTTTTAGACAATTCTGATGCCAACTTAGGATTTGAAATTAATTTAATAATTTGTGATGTCATTCCTTCAACATCATTTTTTTCAACAAGCAAACCATCTTTTCCAATACTAACTAAATTAGGCATACCTCCAACGTTTGTGCTTACAATTGGGAATCCAAGAGCCATGGCTTCAATTATACTTACCGGCATATTATCAAAATTGGTTGTGTTTAAGAAAATATTATAATCTCTGGATAATTCAATCCAGTCCTTTTTTATCCATTTTCAATTTAAAATTGACATTAATATTTAATTCTCTGGCTAAATTCTGAGCAAACAGAAAGGAACCATCTCCATCCGGTCCCACCATGCATAATTCACAATCAATTCCTTTATCAATTATTTTTTTTGCCACATGGATGGCCATTAAGGGATTATATATTTCTTTAAAGGAACGAAGCCAAAATAATTTAGGTTTTGTGATTGTTTTAGTTGTAATATGGATAATTCTTTATCTCAATAGAATTAGGTATATATTTAATGTTTGCAAATCCATGGTCATTAAATATTTCTTTTAAATATAAAGAAGGAGACACATTAATAAAGGAATGTTTAAAAATATAATTACAATATTTCGGATTCTTCTTTAATCTATTTGGTAAATCTCCTCCATGTAAAATTGGTATATATTTTAATTTGAACAATCTACAAAGCTGGCTTATGATCAAGGCATAATAAAAGTTTTGTGTACTGTAAGTATCAATTAGTACAAAATCTAATCGATTTCTATTTTTTACCAAAGTAAAAACCATATCAAACAGTCTGAATAACTTATTGATCTTTGAGGATGAATATATATATATGATAACCTTCATCTTCTAAATGCTTCCCCAAAGTATCAATTGTGGTGATATTAGAGTCTTTGTGATCTAACTTGTTTCCTATGTACAGTAGGTTTTTCATATGAGATATTTAATAAACTTAATCCGTAAATAAATGCAGGAGCTGCAATACGCATGGATGAATGATTAACTGTTAAAAACCAAAATAAATAGAATGAATAGAAAAATATATTCTTCCTATTTCTCATTCTATAGAATAATGGCACAAAGAAAATTATGAGAAATGCTATTATGCCAAACATCCCATGCTCACCTAAAATTCGTGATATTTCATTATGTGATGCAGCAGCTCGACCTTCTTTTTCAAACCGAAGTTCCTTAATTTTTCCCGCACCTACACCTAAAAAAGGGTTGCTTATAAATTCTTCTAATTCAAATGAAATAAGTCTTACTCTTCCTGTTGCCAGTTCTTCTTTTTCCCTTCCTGCCGCATCCTGATTTGCATACCTTTTTTCAATTAATCCCCCAGTTTGTATAGAACTAAATACCCAGGTTATAATAATAAGCCCAATAAATAATGAAAGAGAACTTATTATTCTTTGTTTACCTACTCTTTTTGAACTGTAATAATAAATAGTAATAAATGCAATTATAATAAAACCAGCTGTATAAATACCCCCACGACTAAATGTAACTAAAGCTCGATAAGAAATTGCACCTAGTATTAAAAGATTTATTATTTTCATACTTAATAAATGAGAAGCTAAAAAATATCTGGAAGCCACAATAAACATTCCCAAACCTAAAGCTGTTGCAACCTGATTAGGGCCAAAACCGCCGGAAGTAGAAAAATTTGAAAAGGTCCCGGTTATAACATCCCGTGTACTGGGAGTAAATAAAAACAAATATATGGTTGTAGATATTAATGGAAGTAAAACTGCAAGCAGTATATCTTGCAGATCCTTAAAACTGATTTTTTTATCATAGCAATATAAAGCAACGAAAGCCAGACAAAATGGTCCACTTAAATTAAACATTACCGCAGTTCTTATATTTGTGTCAAAAGTTGCATTTGCTCCAGTAACAAAAATTGCAGGAAAAAGAAGAAAAAGGAAAATAAAAAAAGGAAAAGATCTGCTATTTATACCATCGAATATCATACCGATAAATACAAACAGAATAACAAGATATTTGGCAACTTCATAGAGAAAATTTCCACCTGTCATTCTTAAAAAAACTTCGCAACCTACTATATAAGCACAGGCAATTAATACTTGAACACCTCTTCTTCTCCTATTTGCATAAATTATAACATAAATAAAATAAACTAAGAGAATAATAAAATAGACTTTTGACAAAAATCTAAAACCAAAAACCATAATAGCTATAAGAACATGTAATCCTATTAACCTGATATATTTATTATTAAATAACACCTAAGAAATATTTTTATAAATTTTTAAAATTGAGTTTATACCAACATTTTCTGAAAATTTATTCATAACTCTTAAATTAAATAACATAGATTTTTGACTGCGTTCTTGTTCATGTTCAATCAAATATTTTATAGCCTTAAAGAGTTCATTTGGGTCATTTGGTTTCACCAAAATCCCATTTTCACTACTTTTTAATACCGATTCACATTCCCCTACTTTTGTTGCTATAACAGCTAATTTGGCCATTCCATATTCAAGTAAAGCGATAGGCAAACCTTCTGACCTTGAAGATAACAAACCTATTTCACATTGCGCCAAAATATTGGATATATCCGGCTTACTACCGTAGAGAAAAACGTATTTACCCAAACTATTAGATTCAATTTCATTTTTAACTTTAAACGAGTATTCATCCATAAAATCCTTGCCAACTAAATGTAAAGTCCATTCCGGATAAACTTTAACAACATTTTTAAATGCCATGATCAATGTAATATGATCTTTCTGGGGTCTTAAATTAGCTAAACAAACAATTCTTTTTCCAGTTCTCCCAATTAATTTTGTTTGGGGACTAACTTTATTTTCCACAACAAAATTGGGTAAGTAACTTATCTTTTTTATTTTTAAATAATTCCTGGCCCAGTTTTCTAAATTTCTATTGACACATAAAACATAGTCAAAATATTTAGCACAAATCCTTAAAATTAGAGATTTTCTATCTTTCAAAAACTCACTTTCTCCATAATGATCATGCCATACAAGTTTTATATTGCGATTTAGGAGTTTTATTATTACTGCCAAAAAAAAGGACGTTGAATGAGCATGAATTATGTTTATTCTTTGATTTATTACAAAATTATTTAATCGATTGATTGCCTTTAAATCCAATACCATCGTCTTATTAAGGAACAAATATCCTACATCTGGATCTAGACTTGATTTTAGCGCTCCTTCCACCCTTGTTGCACATAAAAATGATTTATCAATTTTTACTGATAAGGCGTTAGCAATATTTACCGAAACTCGTTCTGCTCCACCAGGTTGTAATGAATCTATTAACTGCAATACTCTCATGTTCGAATTAGTAATTTTTTGATTTCTGATTCAAATTTTTCTAAGGTATATTTTTGTGACCATTGTTGAGAAGCAATGGACATAGCTAACAAATTGTCATTTTTTATACTAAATTTTATTTTGTTTATTGCCTTATCGAGATCTTCTTCAATTAATATTCCCCGTCGTCCCTCATCAAGCATCCAACTTAAACATGAAATATTAGTTGTAATAGGTACAACTCCATAAAACATGGCTTCAGCAACTACTTTAGGCCAGCCTTCCGATTTGGAAGACAAAATCAAAAAATCAGCAGATTTAAGAGCAGTTTTAAGACCTTCTTTTGAAATATTACCATGAATCTTTATCTCCTGTTTTAATTTATTTTTTTCAATATACATTTGCAAAGCTGATCTGAGAACTCCATCTCCATACAAATCCAACCTACACTTTATTCCTTTTTTATTTAAAGCCTCTACAATTTGTATTGTCAATTGGGGTCGTTTGCCCTGAACTAATGTTCCAACGAAAATAAAATTTAGCACATCATTATAATTTCTTACTATTATTTCTTCTATTTCATTTTCATGATATGATGCGGTAAAAAAAGGCTTAATATTTTTAGATTGATTATTCCACTTGCCATAAACTAAGGCAAGCATGTTTTTGCTAAAGAAAGTATTACTTAAAATATATTTCTGAATTTTATAACTTAAGGGTTGCTTACTTTTAGGATCCCAATTTCCTGCATATTTGGCTGTTTTAATTTTATTTGGAAAGCATATTTGGATAAAACAACCTAATAACCCAATATTTCCAGGGCACCTTAAATGAATATGGTCAGCTCTAACGCAAGCTTTATACAGTTTTAATAATATCTTAGGCAGTCTGATGGCTGATTTAAATATTTTTGATGCTGAAGTAAATTCTATACTTGGTATCGATGATAACTTAATACTATTGTGGTTGTAAGCAATGTCAATTTTAGTAATTGCATCATTAGTCAATGGTGATACTATTTCAATCTCATCAACATATTTTAACCAAATGTTCATTTCTCTTACATAAGGCGCATAGGCAAAATATTTATCATTTTGCTTTTTATGTTTAACATGTGTGATGATTAAAAATTTCATATTCATTCTTGAACTAAAGAATTTAAATATTGACATATATTGTTAACTCCATTTTCTAACTCAAAATTTTCCAAGAATCTTTCATGACAATTTGTGCTAAAAGTTGAAAACTCTTGTTTATTATTTAACATATATAGTATTTTTTCACTAAGGTCTAGTTCATTATTAGGCTCAACAAGAAATCCGTCTTTTGCATTTCTAATTATTTCTTTTATTCCACCAGTATTTGATCCTATAACTGGAGTTTTAACAGAAAATGCCTCTATAACAACTCTTCCAAATGCTTCGGAAAGCGAAGGAACTACTACTACTAACGCTTTAGAAAAAATTTGAAGTAAATCCTTCTTAGGTTTGTTTCCCAAAAAGATAACATTTTTTTCAATTTTCAAATCAGAAACTAGTTGTAAGTATTCAATAATAGCCTCTCCTTCTAATATTCCTCCTAACACTTTCAATTTTACCTGAGGAAATTTATTAGAAACTATATGAATTGCTTTAATAAGAACATCTAAACCCTTAGTTTTATGGAACCTACCGGCAAATACAATTGTATTTAAATCACGCTCATTAAAAATATCCACTTTCTCAACAATATTGTATATAATTTTAATTTTATCCTTATCAATTTTATAAACTTGTATTAGATCGTTTTTGGTTGCCCCTGAATTTGCTATCAACTTGGTCGCCATTTTATAAAATATTCTTTTTCTTAGAATAAGGTACTTATTGTTTGATAACCGCTGGCTAGACAAGGAACGTGTCCAAGCTATTCTATGTTTTACCCTCCTAATGAATCCACATAATAAAAATAAGTTTTCAGAACCAAACATGGATATCATCATAAATGGTTTATGTATTTTAATTAGTTTCAATAAAAAAAGAAAATCCTTAAGTTTAGTTGGTCTTTTTGATGGCCATTCATAAACTTTTATATTTTTATCTAACAACGTAGTGTCGAAACACTTATCGGTTATTATTGTGACCTCATAAGTTCCTAGTAACTCATTACTTAATGTGCTAAACGTCGTACTTATCGAAGAAGAATTAAGAGAAAAAGACAAAAATATGTGATCTTTCATTAAATCAGTTTTAATTAGTTAGAATTCATTCATCAGTATTTGGTTTTTTAAATACTATACTAAACCAACCAACTATTCTGCCAAGACCCTCTGAAAATGCTTCTAACCTTTTATTTGTATTGAACACATTTAGTAATCTTATTTTTGTTAATAATATTGCCGTTAAATTCCACTTTATTCTTGCCATAATCGCTGGATTCGGATGTTTTACTCGCCATACATACCACCCATTTCTTACGACCATTTTTCCATATTTAAATTTATTTGGACGACCAGATTCTTGGTGATAATGATATAATTGCGCTCCTGTATTTACATATAATTTTGCCCAGCTTTGCCAAACGAATAGAAAAATCTGCATCTTCATACAAGCCATAACCTTGAAAATAAGTCAGAAAACTGTAATTTCTCAAAAACAGTACTTCTATAGGATGAAACACCTCCCATTATTTGCTCGACTTCATAAATTTTACCCGAAGGTGGTATAAAAGCAATTGATCTTCCATGACCAAAAGTTGGTAGCCATCCAGGATCCATGTCCGGGGACAATCCAAAGTACTTTCGTGCCCTAAATCTTAATGGTTCAGTTCTTGACCAGCCATCAAAAACAAACCTATTCTTTTTTATGTTGGTTACCTGATTTAACCATTCAGTTTCATCCAGAATATAACCACCAACGGCCAAAGCTTCTGGGTAAATTTTATAAGTAGATACCAATGTTTCAAAATATTTTTCTTTTAAAACTGTGTCGTCATCAAGAAAACAAATTATTTCAGAGTTTTTATCAACTAATTTTATACCATAATTTCTTTGTTTTGTCAATCCTCTATTAGCGCTATCAACTTTAACATACTTTAATTTTTTAAAGATGTTTTTTTCTAATATCTCTTTAGTTTCGTTATCAGGAGAACCGTCTATGATGAGTATTTGATTTGGATATATGGTTTGGTTATTCACTGATTTTAATAAATCTAGAACTGGTTTTGCTCGTTTATAGGTACAAATTATTAAAGAAAACTGTAGGTTCATTTTGAGTGAATTTTATTTATAAAAATATCATGGATTATTGGGAAAAAAGTATGTCTTGTTAAATTATTTTTCCATAAATCTCTATTTATTTTTTGAAGATCAACAAATTCCTTTTCGCTAAATCTAGCATGAAATTCCAAAACTTTTTGTTCAATCAATTTATAATTGGCCTCATCAATAATTACGCAGTGTTCATCCCATTTAATTACACTATTTAGTGGCAATAAACAATCTGTATTTAATAATATAGGAATTCTACCCATTGCCAATGTTTCATAAAATCTTACTGAGAAATTACCGTTTCCTCGAATACAAAACGTATATGCATTGTTAAATATATTTTTATAAAATTCTTTGGTTGAATCCGCTTTATCTTCTTCATATTTAACTCCTGCTCTATATTTATTTCTGAAAACAAAATCACATTTCAGTTGTTTGCTTTTTTGTAGAAATCTTAAGTACTTTGAACGTTTAACACTAGATGGGTAAAAGGATTGATAATCTGCATATTCCAATTTTATAAATCGTTTAAAATTAATTATTAGATAGTTTATGATTTCCTTTATTAATTTAATTAAGCCTTGACTGGCATGTCCAACAAATCCCATGCCAGGGACTTTCTCTTTCCTCATGGGCTCAAACTCGTTTTCAATATACAATTCATATGGGTCTGATATAAATGAAGGTATAATAATTGTGTTATTATTTAATTTACTTTTAAATCCACCCAATCTAAAGTTGTATATATCATGATCCTCTATACTAATACCGTAATCACCACCAGAGTAAATCCAAATAGGTTTTTTAAATTTTTTAGCTTTATCAGAAGTAAGTTTTAATTGTCTTTTAAATTTCTTGAGCATGAAACCATATTCCAACGCAATTACAACTATATCTGATTCCTCAATGGTATTAACTACCTGAAAGTAATTTTTTAGTTTTTTACTTTCTACAAAATAAAGATCAAACAACAGTGGAAAAACCGATTTTCTGTTTTCTTCAGTTAAAAGATCTTTATTTGCATATAGTTTAAGCATCTATTTCTGAATTTTTTGGCACCAATACAAACTTGATTTCCAGCTTTTTTTCATAAATGAGATATAACGAATTGGATTCTTGATTGGTTGACGATTATAAAACTTTACAAACAATAAAAATTTATAACCTAATATTTGCTGCTTAGTAAAATACTTCTGCTTAAATAGCATAACAGTTGGTGAAGGCTTTGGACTCACAGGATAATCATCCCACAAATTTTTATTTTTAATCCTATAACCACCAATGGAAGCCTTTAAATGCGTTATTAAAATATCTGATAGAAAAATTACATCTACTCCCTGATTTCTTATTTGCATACCAAAATCTGAATCTTCACCATAACCGAACTCAAAACTTTCATCAAATTTGATAGTTGTCAAAACATCTGATTTAACTACACTAGTGCCTGACCCAAAAATAGTCGTTTGAGATGTTTTTGTATATAACTGTTTTTCCCCTGGTTGTAAACAAACGGTATTAATAGCTTTAACACCATATTTTTTTACTCTATCAAGTATTTTTTTAATTAAATCAGGTTCAAATTCTATGTCGTCATCAGCTAAAAAAGTCCATTCACTTTCAATTTGAGCTAGTGCAAGATTTCTGGCATTACATACTCCTGTTTGATGAATTAATTGATGTTTTATATTGAATGGCCATTTCTGTTGAGTAAGGTAATCTAATTCGGTGAGTGAGTTTTTATCTGGGTTTTGCTCAATAATGATCACATTTTTTGGCACAATAGTTTGTTTGACTAAATCCTTCAGGGTGTTTAGTAAATAGGATTTCCTACCAATAGTTGGAATTATAACATCCACTTCTCTATTCTTAATAATATTTAATGAAGAATTTATTGGGTAGTCACTAAATTCAAAACTATTATTGCTATTCTTAAAAAAAAGACTGTAAAAAAGTGGAAAGATTAGTACTCGTTTTTCAAAAATTAAACATGAAATAAAAAGTATAATAACCCAAGACTTTTTATAATGCTCTTTTACAAATCTAAACAATTGATAGCTAGAGGCTTTTTTACTTACATTAATATCAGCTTTGTTTTTCAATAATCTAGGATCAGAATAACAAAATAGCCCTTGCGGCATTGCCTTTCTGGCCATTGAATTAATAAAATAATCAAAAGAGGTATTTCGCTTTATGTTTTTAAAAAAAACATTTAATAAATCGGCATTTATACCTCCTACATCTGAACTCATTAACCAAGTAGGATACAATACTTTTTTATTTACATTGATAAAAATGGACTGATCTACATAACCTATTTCCTCTGGCAAATAGCTGTTTTTATTGGGAGAATACGATGCTAAAATACCTTTGTGATGAAATATTTCTGAAATCTTTTCTTCATTAATAAAGTCTAAATATTCTCTGTGGCACCAAATAATTAAATCGTGTGGGTTGTCCTTTGCTAATTGGAATAAAGTATTAGTTATAGATTTTTCAATTTTTTTGGTAAATGGTTTTTTATCCTTGTCAAGAACACGTATAACTTCATTATTTTCATGTACCAAATATATCATGCTATCATTGACTGGTAATATGCAATGTTTATCTCTGCATTTTTATTAATATTAAAACTTTTTTCTACTTTATTTCTTGCTTCAATCCCCATTTTTAAACATAAAGTTTCATCATCCAGTAATTTACTTATTTTATTAGCGTATTCCTTAATATTAGTAGGATGCACTAGATATCCATTAATACCGTCATCTATTAATTCCTGAGCCCACCCGATACTCGTATTCACCACGGGTTTCTTTAATGCCATAGATTCAATAGTAACCATACCAAGTGTTTCGGCAAAAGAAGGAAATACACAAACATGCGCTTTTTTGATATGATTTATAACATCTTCATAAGGTATTTTTCCTTCATATTTTACTTGATTTATTGCTTCTTTAGAGAATAAATTCTTAACTAATCCAAACGTTGATAATTCTCCTGTAATTAAATCTGGTGAATCGCTACCAATTAAAATCAATTTTGCCTCCGGATTGCTTTTAATGACCTCATTGAATATTGAAGCAAGCTCTAATACACCCTTCTTTCTAATTATAGTACCTATATAAAGTATTGTATTCTCATTATATTTTTTTGGTGTTTGATTATTAAAATTCTCAATCTGTAAACCATGGTGTATGGTTTTAATTTTTTTTCTGTTCAGATTAAATATTTTAGCTGTTTCTTCTCCAGCATAGGTAGTTGGAGCTATAAATGCTTTTGCTTGCTTTAAAGCCAATTTTTCAAACCAATAATTTTTTAACTTTTGCTTTCTGCCATCTAATTTACAAAAGTAGGCATCGCTACCGTGAAACCTAATAATTAATGGCACTTTAAAGCTCATAAAAGCACTTATTCCAGTCCAATCATGTGCTTCAAGAATTTGAATTCCCTCTTTTCGAACTATCGAATTAACATACTTTTGGATAATTTTTCGATAAAAATACCATCCTAAAAAGGTGTATTTTTTTTCTTTAATCTTGTGAATTTCCACTCCTTCCGAACTAAAGACTTCATTGGTATCCTGATGATAAACAAAAACTACAACTTTTACCTTTTTCTTTACAAGAGAAACGGCCAAATTTTTAATACTAGTTGCAATTCCAGCTGCATTTTTAACCTTTGGATGTGGATATTCTGAAGTTATCAGGCCAACTCTTAATTTAATATTTGTTTTATCGCTAACCATATCTTTTCTGATGCTTTTGTCGGAGTTTTACCTACAATAATTTCATACCATTTAAGTCCTTCTTTCACGTTGGATACTTCACCTTTTAATATACGATGAATCAATCTTTCCAAATCGTTTTTATCAGTACAAAATATTGCTGCTTTCTTGCTAGGCATTGACCTGAAATGCACATATTTATAATTCTGACCTATATCCCTAATACCTTTTTTTAATTGAGGTTGTTCATAATTATAATAAATACAAGGCTTATTATGAATAACAAAATCAAAAACTGTAGAAGAGCATACATTTGTTACAAACTCTGAGTGATAACATACATTCACTAACAATCCTACATCCTCTTTTGTTGGCATAACCTGATTCCACATAGTACCAACAGGTTTCCACAAGGGATCGATTGAAACAATTATGTCTTTATTTGCATCAAGAACTGCATCATATCTTTTTGTAAGATCAACAGGGCATTTTCTATAAATAATTCCGAGATTTTCACCTTTTTCATTTAAATTTCTAACGGCCTTTGCAAGGTCCTCTAAATAGTATTGATCCAATGGTGAAGTTGTTTCATCATCGCCGGAAAAACAAATATATTTTTTACTTAGATCTAAATTATATTCTTTAAAAAATTCTTCTTTAGTTTTTATTAATTCTTTGTAATAATGAGGTTCAAATTGTGGAGTCCCGGTTACTATGACTTGCTCTTCTTTAACAAAAGGATAATATTGCAAAACTTGTTGCCTCATATGATCACTCCAAACAAAATAATAATCTGTTTCAACTACTTGCATGGCTTTAGGCACGTTATCCCAGGAATATACAAATGCCACTGTAGGAATTCCTAGATCCTTAGCCGCTAACAATGCACTAATAGACTGGGTTGAGCGTTGAGTGGTACAGAAAATAATATCTGGTTTATGTTCTAACAATTGATCTTTACAATATTGGTATTTAGGATTCTTTCGTTCTAAAGAATTGATTTTTTTTCGAATCCTTTCTAATCCCTTTTCTGAAGAATTTAAACCTATTAATATAGATATAAAGGAACTTTTTAAAGAATTTTTTAAGCCGTTATAATTTAATGGAAATTTGTAGGTGGGATAAACATCATCTTTAAATTTATCTCTAGAAATATTCAGTTCAATTCTTTTTCTAGCACGAGAATATAAAGGTGTTAATGGATGGAGGTGATCATTGTCAATTTTTACTTCCTTAAAACCAAGTGTTTCACTCAATGAGAAAGATGTATTGTTCCAGAAATGAATATCGAAATTTTCCTGTTCCCCAATTTCTTTAAACTTTGTAAAAGCAAAATTTCTTAGTCCAACACCATCCGGTAAAAAAACAAATACTTTTTTCTTCATACTCAAACATTCGTTTTAAACGGACATACTTTTAATAGTCCCGTACTTAGTTCATCCAAAACTCCTTCATCTGGTAATGAAGGTAGATTTCCAAATAGCTCAGCAAGTTCTTCATCAGAAATCAAAGGCACTTGTATTTCAGGTACATAAGGTTCAATTTTCACCGATTCAAAATAATCTTGAAACTTAATATTATCACCAAACGGTACATCTGAAAATCGTTGCCAAACTGCTGGAATCTTATAAGCATGTGCAATAATAATTCCGTGTAAGGAAGACGAAATTATACGTTCACATTTTAAAAACTGATCGGTTTTATACTCAATGTCATTGGTCATTAAATCTATAACCAGTACATTTTTGTTCTCCTGAAAATTGTCTTCAACCAATTTAAAGTCATTATAATGAGGTATAATCCCAAATTTATATTCCACTTTAATTTCCGGATCATAATATAATGGAAGTAGTATTCCTGGATCTCCATACACTTCGGGAACTTCATAGCCAAGATCCATTAAATATTTACGAGTTTGAGGTCCTCTTACAGCTAAGAATTTTGCCTTCTTTACAGGATATTGTTTTGAAATGATTCCACTTCCCCAAATAATGCATTTACTATTAACATGTGCCAGTATGCTTCCAACGGTTACATAGATCGGCGAAAAAAGATCATATACAGAAAAGTTCGATGGCTTTACCCAAATCACTTTTTTTTGAGATATTTTCTCTACTAAATATTTACCTAAAAGATCCCCATAATTCTCCTTTTTCTTTTTTTGAAGTTTTACTTCATTCCACCAAAAAAGTCGAATTGAGTTTAACAATGACATACTCCTTTATACTTTTTGGTTCTTGAGTTTATTACGTTGAATTTG
>CAWHCT010000005.1:0-60000 GCA_963827785.1 uncultured Flavobacteriaceae bacterium
AGACCCTGCAATATTTTGCAGGGTCTTCCATCCTTAGCGGATTATACAGGTGGGTTTAATGCGTGACACACCTTTTTAGTTGATTAAATTTTAATTTAAATGCCATTTTTCTATGGGTTGAACCACATACTTTGCTTCTCCAATAGTTGTTGCCCTGTCCTCCAGTGATAATTTGTTAAATGCCAGTACCAATGATTCTCTAAGTAAAAATAGTTCATTGAATTCGGCTATTTTTTCCCATGGAAATCTATTCTCGCGGTACGAAAGCCATATTTTTTTGAAGGGCGTTTCATTACTTGTGTCTTCGTTGTAGATCCTGCAATAGATCCTGAAGACATATTGCTTTACAACACTTAATTTTTGCTCCCTTGAGGGGTTTTCAATGTCTATGACATTTCTGGAAAAGAATTCCTCAAAAATATTTTTAATATACTCCGAAGGCATAATTACTTTGTTAAACCCCAAAACTCTGCCGTTTTGCAGTTCTATAACCAGATCTGTAACTATTTTTTCTTCGTCCCGGCTAGTGGCACTATTTGGTTTTTCCAGCCAGTCTACTTTGTTCTTTATATTTTCAGGCAGACCTGAATTTAGATAATTGTCATTTTCCATATCCTTGGGGTTAAGTTCTACATATGGTCATTAAATCATTAACTATATGATCTGAGGTTAAGGATTTGCACTAATGTAACAAAATATTGCATTTCAACGACATAATAATACATTTAATCGATGAAATGCATGTTTATTTAAGATTTCAAGGCGATATTTTCGACCTGAAAGCAGATATTCAAGGCTAATTTTGAGCTTACAGGTAAAAGTTAGTCAGCGTTTTTGGCTGAGCCTTCCATCCAATTAATTTTTAAAGAACAGGCATAAAATTATTAAATATTGTACTTTAGAAACTCTAAATTCATACTGGACATGCTTCAGCATATTAATAACAAAATCCTCACAATGACACGTACATTAAAACTTTTTATTGCCTTATTATTATTAGGTAACAGCTTCGCTTTTGCTCAGGACACCGTACTTGACAATATCATAAAAGAAGGAGCCGAGAATTCGCAGCTGGAGCCTTTAGCTCATGAACTGCTGGATGTAGTTGGTCCAAGACTCGTTGGGTCGCCTCAAATGCTGCAGGCTCATGACTGGGCCATTGCCAAATTTAACAGCTGGGGTATTTCTGCCAGAAAAGAGCAATGGGGCGAATGGAGAGGCTGGGAGCGAGGCATCACACATATCGATATGCTGGAACCAAGGGTGCAAACCCTGGATGGCACGCAACTGGCATGGAACCCAAGTACTAAGGCTAAAGGCATTACTGCCCAGGTCATCACCCTGCCGGAAAAAATTCAGGATTCCATCTGGTTTGTAAAATGGCTGCCTAATGTTAAAGGGAAATTTGTTCTGGCATCCATGAACGAGCCAACCGGTCGTCCGGACTATAACTGGGAAGAACATGCTACCGAGGAGTCCTTTAAAAAAATGAAAGACGAGCGCGATGAACAAACCAAAGAATGGCGCGAGAACACAAGAAAAACAGGCTATAACTGGCGCACTCTTACTCCGGCGTTGGAAGCCGCAGGTGCTGCAGGTATTGTGCAAAGCTATTGGTCGAAAGGATTTGGCGTTAATAAGATCTTTAGTGCGCAAACCAAAACCATTCCAACCGTGGATCTGGAACTGGAAGACTATACCATGCTTTACCGCTTGGCGGAATCCGGAAATACGCCTGTGCTACACGTGGTGGCGCAATCTAAAGAACTGGGCGTGGTACCAACTTTTAATACGATAGCCGAGATCAAGGGTACTGAGAAACCGGATGAGTATGTCATTTTATCGGCGCATTTTGATTCCTGGGATGGCGGTACAGGAGCCACCGATAATGGCACCGGAACCATAACCATGATGGAAGCCATGCGTATCTTAAAGAAACACTATCCCAATCCGAAGCGTACTATTTTAGTAGGACTTTGGGGAAGCGAAGAACAAGGCTTGAATGGTTCCCGCGGTTTTGTGGAGGATCACCCTGAACTGCTCGAAAATATTCAGGCGGTGTTCAATCAGGATAATGGTACGGGTCGCGTAGTGAAACTTGGCGGCGGCGGATTCCTGCATTCCTATGCCTATTTAACACGATGGCTGGAGGCAGTGCCTGAAGACATCAGGAAACATATAGAAACGGAATTTCCGGGCAGTCCTGCACGCGGCGGATCGGATTATGCCTCCTTCCTGGCTGCAGGTGTTCCTGCTTTTAGCTTGTCTTCTTTAGGCTGGGACTATTGGAACTATACCTGGCATACCAACAGGGATACATACGACAAGATCGTTTTTGATGATGTACGCAACAATGCCATTCTCACTGCGATCCTGGCCTATATGGCATCTGAAGATCCGGAAAAGACCTCACGAGAAAAAAGTATTTTACCGCTCAACCCACGAACAGGGGAACAGCGCACATGGCCGGAACCCAGATCGCCTAAACGTAAAGGCGGACTGGATTAAAATAAATAGCTGCCCCGGACTTTATGGCTTATAGATCGCACCGGTAGCAAAGTCTACAATGGTTCCCGGCAGAAAGAGTATGATATCGGCAATTAAGGCAATGGCTCTGATTTGTCTTTGTTGTTCTCCCGGTCCCGGTTTTCTTTTTTGCTTCGCGGTTACGGGTCCGCCCAATATTGTCGCACAGCCAGACATCATGATGGCAACCATGGCAATGGCTAGTATTTTTTTTGCTTTTTTCATTTTGAAGATTTTGGTTAAGGTAAGTTTTTAAACTGATATTAAATCGGTTATTAAGATATTATAGGAATGCCGATCAAGAAGGGGCTGGGTTTCCATCCCTTATGAATAATTTATGATCAATAGCAAATATAGATCTCAATATTGAAGAAAAAGAAATGGCTATGATCAATTAGCAAAATTTATAATATATTTATTTAATAAAAGGAGCATTATGTGGTCAAAGGTTTCAATTGAACAAGGACGTACCTATTACTGGAAAATAGGCTTAAAGGAAATCTTCTTACAAAAGAGGAACAAGGAATGGTTGTTTTCTCTGAAGGATTTGCAAGACCCGGCAAAAGATATAATTTGTGGAGAGCAAACGAGTAATGTTGATAACGCTGAATGGCTCACTTTTATAGGCGATGTGGGCGACACAGTACTAAGCTTACCGGCATTTCCTGACCGCCCTATTGTTGTTAAACCAAAAACAGTTTTAAAAGTACTTCCCAATAAAGATGTTTTATTGTTTATAGAAATACCCCTTTACATTCAATTTTATTCTGATACAAGTAAAAACGAAAACCTGATATATGAATGTTGCAGCCGGGAATTATCCTCAACATGGTTTGGTGAATTAGATGATGGCACCCTGGCTTACAGCCTGCCATTGGAAATTTCAACAGCTTTCGAAAAACCTAAACATTCAGGTCATAATATAATTTGTCCGGTCAGGTTGATCAACGATTCAAGTATGACATTAGATGTGCAAAGGTTTTTGCTGCGTGGAGAGTACCTGACTATTTACAGGGATAAAAAAGAATTATGGTCTAATGAAGTAAAAATCAAATTTGAGGGAGAAAACGAGTTTAGCGATGTTCAGTATGTAAATCAGGCACCATCATTTGTTAAAAATCCTGTTCTGGTTGCTAGTGCAAGAAGCAGTAAATCCACTAATGTTTTTTCAAAAAGTTTTCATTTTATTAAATCTTTAACCCAGTAACAGACATGCCTCTTAATTTTAACATAAATCCCGAATTATTAAGCATGGTCAAACAAATTGCTGTAACCCTCATATTGGGCTACGTAATAATACAGGTCATGGTTATTCTTGCTAAAAGGGTTTTCTTTAAAAAAGCGAGTCAACAATCTAAAATGCTAATTACTAAAGGTATTATTTATACCGGCGTTGTAATTGTTGTATTTACTATAATTAACATTTTAGATTTAAAGAACGTATTTCACACAATGCTGGGAGCAGCAGGCGTTTTAGGTATTATTCTTGGTATCGCCTCTCAAACCAGTATTGGGAACATAGTTAGCGGCTTATTCCTGATTTCAGAGAAACCTTTTGAAATTGGAGATCTAATAAGAGTTGGCGAAAAGCAAGGCGTGGTATATTCAATTGACCTATTATCAATTAAGCTTAGGACTCTTGATAATTTACTCATTCGTATTCCTAACCAAACTATAATTACTACAGAAGTCGTCAACATCACTAAGTTCCCTATCAGAAGGATGGATATAACAATAGGTGTTGCTTATAAAGAGGATTTAAAAAAGGTTACAGAGATATTAAGATCTATTGCCAATGAAAATCCATTATGCCTGGATGAACCGGAACCATTGGTTTTGGCAAATACTTTTAATACAAGCAGTATTGACTTCATATTTGGAATTTGGTTTGAGAAAACAAATTATTTACAAGTTAGAAATTCAATTTTTCAGCAGATAACCGAAAGGTTTAAAGAAGAAGGTATTGAGATACCATTCCCTCATATTTCAATTTACAGGGGAGAAGCAACAAAACCGTTTCCGATTACGAACGAAGACCATTAAACATTCGGCTCACCCGGATAAGCAAGGCTTGCTTTCATTAGGCTGGAACTATACCCGGGATAAGGTCGTTTTAGTGAGGTCCAAAAAAAAATGCCCTTAAATTATAACTGTCAGTCAAAAAGCTATAATTAAAGAGCCATAACATAAATTTAGAATGGGAATGTTTCTTTTTACTGCTTAAAATTGACCCAGAAAGCAATTACTGTATGTTTCATTCCGACCACTGATTCTGAATCCAAACTATTATAAGTTAGATTGTTAGATCATAAAAAATTGATTTATTCGATAAAGTGCATTTGCAAATAGAAATAACCTACAAATTTCTGTAGCTTTTATTCTAATACGAGTATTAAGCCAAAAAAAAGTTGCTAATCACGCAGTTTGCCATCTAAATAATCGATCGTTTCCTTCTCGATCTTTAAAGTCTTTTGGTAAATGGTCTCTGCCCTGGCTAAAATGCCTTCGGCAAAATTTCTGTCCTTAATATCCTTGGCATTGATCTTGACATTAAAATAGGCACCCACTACTGCGGTTCTGGCGCATAGGATTCCTACTCCTGCGTCCGATAGAGACGATTGAAGTCCGTCAGTTAACATGGCCTGCATGACCTCCATGGAACTGAAGGCTGTTTCCATGACCCGAAATGGAATTTCCGTCGCGTATTTAGTGGCCTCCTCAATGGCTTGTGCTCTGGCTTTCTTTTCTGCTTCCGAATTTTTTGGCATTCTAAATCCGTCAATGATCTTGTTGAAAGCTCGTGTATCTTCATCTACCAGAAACAACAATCTATTTTTGTATGCCTGACCTTTTTCGGCCCATTTTGAGAAGAATTCCCACCTGTCGTCCCAACCTGGTTTATGTGCCGACAGGTTTGCTACCATAGTTCCCAGAGAAACGCCTAAAGCTCCTACATAGGCAGCAATGGAGCCACCGCCAGGAGCCATGGATTCTGCTGCGGTCTCATCGGCAAAATCGTCCAGTTTATAATCGATGAGCTTTTTCTCATCATCCACAAGCATGTATTCAATGATCTTTTCTTCCGGATTGAAGGGTTTAAGATCATCCAGCCCTAAGGATTTGACGGCTATTTTAATTTTTTCGCTTTCTGATATTCCTAAGGAACGCTCTTGTTTTTTCAGATAGAAATCGGCTGCATCCAGCATGGCTTTTAAGGGGATCAGGCCTATCAGTTCAGAACCCGTAACCCGAATTCCTCTTTTTAATGCTGCTTTGCAGCTTTCATCAAACACCTGATGCATGGATGTGATGCTGATGTTGGTCAGGTTATAGGATATCTGGGCAATGCCATATTCCTCAATATACCAGCCAATACCTTTAACAGCTTTTAGTTTTCCCGGAATTCTGACCGGTTCGCCATTTTTATCCAGTACTTTTTTTCCGGTAACAGGATTACCTTCCCGTTTCACCCGACCTGCTTCCCGAATATCAAAAGCAATAGCATTTGCACGTCTTGTTGAGGTTGTATTTAAATTGACATTATAGGCTATTAAAAAATCACGTGCCGAAATAGCTGTAGCACCTGTTCTTGCGACATTATCATTGAATACTGCCGGGCCAAAATCGGGTTTCCAGGCGGGATCAGACAATTTTTTGGACAGTCCTTCATACTCACCGGAACGACAGCTAGCCAGGTTTTTACGCTTTTCTTCTTTGGCAGCCGTTTCATAAAAATACCCGGGAATTCCGAGTTCTTTACCAACACGTTCGCCTAATTTATGGGCGTATTTAGCCGTTTCTTCTAAAGTGATACCGGAAATGGGCACCAGCGGACACACATCGGTGGCACCAAAGCGCGGATGCTCACCGGAATGTTTGCGCATATCAATGAGTTCCGATGCTTTTTTGATGAGTCTGAAAGCCGCTTCAATGACAGCTTCCGGTTCTCCCACAAAGGTGATCACCGTTCTGTTGGTGGCTTTGCCCGGATCGACATCTAAAAGTTTAACGCCTTCAACCGTTTCAACAGTTTGAGAAATGCTTTCAATGATTTTTGAGTCGCGACCTTCACTGATGTTAGGCACACATTCAATAAGTTGCTTATGCATGGGTTTTAGTTTGACAATAAAATTAAAATAAAGTGAGGAACTTTTTGAGGATTTGACTGTTTATTTCAGCATGCAATTTTGCGATTATTCTTCCATAGGATACAGCAGGCTGAAAGCAGAAAATTAAAGCTATGGTTAACGACTAGCAACTGCTTGTCAAATCATATGAAACACTAAAATAATAACCTATTTCTCTATGAACTTGGTATAATGGTCATAGCGTTCAAATATCTCGAACACATATTTAAAGGGTTCAAATCCGTTGACGTAGCCATACTTTATAAAGTCCTTGTTGTAATCCTTTGGATATCGCAGTGCGAGGATCATACTTTCCACCTGCCTGTCCCAGACATTTTTATCAAGCTTGTAGAATTCGGCTAGTTTCTGTGCATCCTTCACATGGTAATACCCGCAATTGTAGGAAGCCAGAGTAAATTTAACACGCTGAATAGTGTCCTGCACCTCCTCAAAATTATCATATAATTGCTTGAGATATTTGGTCCCTCCCCGGATATTGTCTTTTGGGTCCAGCCTGTTGGTTACGCCCAATTCTTCTGCCGTAGCAGGCATCATCTGCATTAAACCGGCAGCTCCGGCCCATGAGCTGTCCTGTGGCTTGAAGCGGGATTCCTGATAGATAAGAGAAGCTACTAAGCGCCAGTCCCAGCCTATTTTATTGGCATGAGCCTTGATGATATCGTCATAAACACTGATCTGTTCATTGTTCAGGCTATAGAAATCACTGTTAGCCCGTCTTTTAAAATGGCTTTTGTGCTTAAAATACTTGTTGTAGAGATAGTTATACTCAGTCTTCTTTTTTTGATTTTTCAGCCATTTGTTCGTGGCTTCCAGTAACATGGGCGAATTTGTACGAATGGTCCAGGCTATGCGCTGAGAAGAACTTACAGGCGTCTCGATATCCAACATGGGAAAATAGGAGGCATTGATGTGAGCCAGATTCTCATTGGCAAATGTGTATTTGATCACGTCATCGGCCACCATTTTAATAATCTCATCTGTAGAGAGGTAACCATCCAAAATATCAATAAAAATTTCTCCGCCAATTTCTTTCGACAGATTTTTTAACCGATCGTAATAATTGGTGTTTTTGCGCACAGAAACCGTATCTCCTATCAGGTCCAGCGGATCCTGAACCAATTGATCTTTTATGTTATCCAGGGTCATTCGACGCCAGTTATCAGGTTTTCTTTGAACCAGAACCTGTTTGGTCACATAAAGAGGTTCGGTAAAGGCGACGTATTTCTTTCTTTCGGAGGTTATGGCAAGCCCGTGAGCCACGATGTCCACCTCACCTTGGGTAAGATTATACAACATTTTGTCAAGGTCTTTCACAACGATTATTTCCAGATCCAGGTCAAGATGATCGGCCAGTTGACTCAGCAATTCGTACTCATAACCCATAGGTTCTCCCCTGTATAAAAAGTAACTGGTTGCGCTGTAGGTAAGTAATGCTTTTAGTTTGCCGTCCTTTTTAATGTCATCAAGATCTCTTTTAACAGCATTTACATAGCGAGGTAGCTCTTCATCTTTTTCTATGGCTGTGTCACAGGACCAGCTCATAAAAATCAACAGGATCAAAATTCTTATTTTGTACTTCATAAGACACTGAAAATAAGACGCTTTTGCCTTTTCAGGCAAAAAAGTCACTATAGCAAATGGGACACAGTTGTTGTGCTTTGGCTTGTTAAATATAGCATTTTAATTTTTTTGCAGCTGCTTTTTATACTCATGAAATATAAAAGCAGGTCATATTATGAGCACAATTAATCCGGTTATTACTTCTTTTCAAGCAATTCATTTTGTTTTTTCAGCAACACAGTAACTTCATTTAACAACTCTATGTCTTTAGGTGTTTTTATGGTGACATCCTTCGGATCTTCTGCCTTGTCACGAATAATGTTAATGAATTTAACCACTAGGAATACAGTTAGCCCGATAATAAAGAAATCGAGCAGTACTTCAAACAATTGGCCATAACCAATAGCGATCTCTTCCGATTGGACCTTCCCGCTATCTAACAGGGCTTCGCGGAGAATTATTTTTTTATTTCTCCAGTTAACTCCATCGGTCAACAGGGATAAGGGAGGCATGAAGATCTGCTTGACCAGCACATCAACCACCTTATTGAAAGAAGCCCCAATGATAACACCTATTGCAATGTCCACCATATTCCCTTTTACGGCAAATTCCTTGAATTCTTTTATTAATTTCATACTAGTGTTTTATTATTATTAATTATGCGATTAATGACCTGACAGACTTGGAGTATTTTGCTTATAAACTTATGCATTTTTATTAAAAGTGAAATAATAAAAGACAATTGAAAGATCCTGGACGAGATGTATTGACCAATATCATTGATTAATCCTAAGTGTAGTGCTAACTTAATTTGCTATTCTAGAATTTATATGCAGCTGATATGTATAGAATTCATAAAAACAAAATATCATGAAACCGTTCTCCAAAATTGCATCGATTATTTTAGCCCTGGTTGCTCTTCTTCACCTTGCAAGGGTCGTATTCAAAACAAATGTATTGATAGACAGCTACGAGTTACCAATGTGGGTAAGTATTGCAGGCTTTATTATAGCTACTGTTTTGAGCGTTGGACTTTGGAGAGAATCAAAAAGAAAGCAATAATTTTTTATTGGTATCTGTTTCTAATGAAAACTGATTGTTATTCCGCCAAACCATCTGGCAAACAAGTTATACAGCATAGCTTCTACGATCCCTAAAATAAAACCGATACCTGCGAATATTAAAGGCATTCCTATCAAAGCTCCAAAAGCCAATATGGTGCCATAGCTTAAACCCGGTGTTTCGTTAGAAGTGATCCAATTTAAACTTACAAGTGTATCTATGGCCAACCCTCCAAAAGAATACAATATACCTGCCAATAATCCTACCAGTCCAAATAAAAATGACTGGAATATTGCGAAGTAGAATAGGTTAATATTTTTTAGTTTTTCCATCAAAATTATTTTTTTGACCCGCTTAAAAAAGAAGGTTATTAACTATTCAATTTAACCTTTTTATTTATTGCTGCTAAGGATTTACATTGTTTTTGTATATTCCAATAATATTATAATATACTAACTACTAAATAATACTCCATGAACAAAAAAATATGGGTCTGGTCCATCACGGCAGCTTTAGCCGGTTTTCTATTCGGATTTGACACAGTTGTAATTTCTGGTGCGGAAAAGACCTTGCAGTCAATTTGGCAATCATCAGACGCATTTCATGGTATTGTAGTTATTGGAATGGCCCTTTGGGGAACTGTAATAGGTGCTTTCTTCGGAGGCATTCCAACCAACAGATTAGGCAGAAAAAAGACCTTAGTATGGATTGGTGTTCTTTACACTATTTCAGCAATAGGTTCCGGTTTGGCCAATGACCCGATATCATTTGCAATTTTCAGATTCATAGGAGGACTAGGAGTAGGAGCCTCTACCATTGCAGCACCCGCTTATATATCGGAGATCGCTCCTGCAAAGGACAGGGGAAAACTGGTGGGACTTTACCAATTCAATATTGTTTTTGGTATTCTGTAGCCTTTCTGTCAAACTATCTGTTAAGTAATATCGGTGAAAATGCATGGCGATGGATGGTAGGTGTGGAGGCGTTTCCGGCAGCTATTTATACTGTACTTGCTTTAACTCTTGCCGAAAAGTCCGAGATGGCTGTTGACCAAGTTCAGAAATGAAGAAGCCGTTAAGGTGCTTAAAATAATAAGTCCCAATGAGGATCCGGAAGTTTTAGTGAAGGAAATTAAAGGACGAAATGGAAAATACAGTTCCTAACGAGAACATCTTCCTAAAGAAATACAGGTTTCCACTGATTCTGGCCTTTTTCATTGCCTTTTTCAATCAGTTATCAGGCATCAACGCATTTCTATACTATGCCCCAAGGATTCTGACAGAAGCCGGTCTGGAGGAAAGCTCGGCTTTATTAAGCAGTATTGGAGTAGGTGTCACCAACATGTTGTTTACACTATTAGGTATTTTTCTTATTGACAGATTGGGAAGAAAGCAACTCATGTATATAGGGTCTGTAGGTTATATCATATCCTTATCGCTGGTTTCTATGGCTTTCTTCTATAATTGGGAAGGAAATTCCATGCCAATCTTCCTGTTCATGTTCATTGCGGCACATGCCATAGGTCAGGGAACCGTTATCTGGGTATTTATCTCAGAGATATTCCCAAACCACTTAAGAGGTTCCGGACAGTCATTTGGAAGCTCGGTTCACTGGGTGCTGGCTGCGGTCATCCCGTCTTTGGTGCCTTTACTGTTCTCAACTATTGGTGCAGGAACCGTTTTTGCGATCTTCGCATTTATGATGGTACTTCAGCTATTATTTGTGGCTTTCATGATGCCTGAAACTAAGGGTGTTCCATTGGAAGAATTGAGTAAAAAGCTAATAAAGGATCGCAAATAAAAAATGGAATATAATCTGTAAAAAGCACATTATAAAGTAAATGATCATGTCAAAAATAGTCTGTTTTGGTGAAGTGTTATGGGATGTATTCCCAACCCATAAAAAAATAGGTGGCGCCCCATTAAATGTGGCGTTAAGGCTGAATTCGCTGGGCAATGAAGTTTACATAGTAAGTAAAGTTGGAAATGACGAAAACGGAACGAAGCTCATCGATTATATCAATTCCAATGGGGTCAGTACAGATTTCGTCCAAACAGATGATAAGTATGAAACCGGAACGGTAAAAGTCATTCTCGACGAAAAAGGATCGGCTACTTATGATATTGAGTTTCCCAGAGCCTGGGATAATATCAATTTTTTGGAAAAGACCATGAAACTGGTTAAGGAAAGCGATGCCTTTTACTACGGAAGTCTGGTCGCCAGAAATGAACTGTCCAAGAGTACCTTATTTAAACTGATAGAAAAGGCTAAATACAGGATCTGCGACCTCAATTTAAGACCTCCTCATTATACCACTGAAGGACTGGTTGAATTAATGGAAAAAGCAGATTTCTTAAAGCTGAATGATGATGAACTCTTCGAAATAAGTAAAGAGTTAGGTTCAAAATACAACTCCATTGAGCAGAACGTCAAATTCATATCGGAAAAGACCAATACCAAAAGCGTTTGTGTGACCAAAGGACCTCATGGAGCACTTTTATTAAGTAAAGGAAAGTTATACTACAACAGCGGCTATAAAATAAAAGTAGTCGATACGGTTGGTGCCGGAGATTCTTTTCTGGCTTCCCTGATTAGTAAGCTGCTGAATGATGAAAATCCGCAGAATGCTATCGATTATGCCTGTGCCGTTGGCGCTTTGGTGGCCCAAAGTGAAGGTGCCAATCCGGTTATCACACCTGAAGATATTGACAAGTTTGCAAATCCGTATCAATAAAAAATCCCGAACCTTCCTTTTTAGGAAGATCCGGGAAATTTATTAATTAAAATCCTTTATTAATCAACCTTTATAATGGTACATTGTTATAGTATAGCTGCAACTGTTATAATTACGAGACTGCACACTGTAAATGGCATGCTTTGTCTGTGAACGTGTAATTATTCCTGGAACGCACCCATCCTGAAGCGTTCTGTATACACAAACTATATAGGCATTTCGGCTGCCTGAATTCAAACAGCAGTCCATTAAAATATCTGCCATTGTGCTGCATCCTAAAGCTTGATTAGGTACGCCAGTGTTGCAACCACCTATCATAACGGTAGGTGATTGAATGGAGAATGGATGTGGGTCTTCATCATCAGGACAACCATCACCATCTGATCATATCACACAGTACCAAATGATAAGTTATCAATGGTTCCACCAAAACCATAATCGCACAGTCACCAAGCGAATTACTATCCTGTGTGATTGGTTCTGAGCAGAATTACACTCCAAAGAATGCATGGAAGATGTTGCTGATACTGGTGCTCCCAAGTAGAAACGATTAGCTACCAAATACGTTCAATTAGAATTGCGATCAACATGAAAAGGTAGCTAAAAACGTCCATACTTACCACATAAACGTCGCCCGTGAATAAAATCAATAATCAAGTCTTTCGCAAAAGTGTTAGGTCCATAGTGTCTTGAGATGCCAAAATTATCAGGGCCAATCCACCAAGCATCAGAGTTAAGTAATCCACGAGTTCTAAAAGTTATTCCAGGCAGAATATCACCTGGTGAACTACCACTGTATTACTTGTAGCTTGCATCCCACGGTCCTGACGAAAGCTATTATTTCAGACCCAACTACATTGAGATTTTCAAAATCTTCAGTTGGTAACCCTGTACAAGGAAAATCCTCAACATTTGTAAAGAATTCACAGTCCAGGAACGTCAATCCTGAATGTAGTCGGTTTAACTAGCAGTCGTTTTTACATTAGGCAAGGACCTCTTATGTTCATTTATATTAATTCCAGACTCTTCAAAGCCTTTAAAAGATTCAAATGCTTGCGATTCTTCAATCCCGGTTACATCGCTTTCTTTTTCGCAGCTAAAGGCGAAGAGCAGCATACTTGCAAATAATACATTTCTAATTGTTTTCATAATTGGTTAATAATTTAAATTAATACTTAATTTTTTACCTAACATAACAAGGGAAAATGCATATAATACCATGATGAATACAATGGCATCTGTAAACCGGAGCACTATAAAACAGTATTAGCATATCCAGTGTTTACATACCAGATACTACCAATAAAATCTATGTGCTATTAATCAATTTTTAACCAGAACGGTTAAATATTCTGCGGGAGAATCATATTAAAGATAGAAAAAATATTTAAATTATGTTAATTTTTTTACCAAATGTTAATTTTTCCTCTTTTACAGTGCGCATTTTCTGGTACGCAACTTAATAATTTAAGCTTACCTTTGTGCTTTGTTTAAAATAGGAAATTATCTATGCACAAAGCAGGTTTTGTAAACATAATAGGGAATCCCAATGTGGGAAAGTCTACTTTGATGAATGCCTTTATTGGTGAGAAACTATCCATAATTACATCCAAGGCTCAAACCACAAGACACAGAATTCTTGGAATCGTGAATGGAGAAGATTTTCAGGTCATTTTATCAGACACTCCCGGAATCATAAAGCCAGCCTATGAACTGCAGGAAAGCATGATGGGTTTTGTGAAGTCGGCCTTTGAAGATGCCGATGTGCTTATCTATATGGTTGAAATTGGCGAAAAAGAACTTAAAGACGAAGCCTTTTTTAATAAAATAACTAACTCCAAGATTCCGGTTCTACTGCTATTGAATAAAATAGATGCCTCCAATCAGGAACAAATGGAAGAGCAAGCGGAATTGTGGCAGAACAAGGTTCCTAATGCCGAGTTCTTCCCCATTTCGGCCTTAACAGGATTCAATGTTAAGGAAGTTTTTAACAGGATCATCGAATTGCTACCGGAATCACCACCGTTTTATCCTAAGGATCAGTTAACAGATAAACCCGAACGTTTTTTTGTGAATGAATCCATTCGTGAAAAGATACTTATTCACTACAAAAAAGAAATTCCTTATGCTGTAGAGGTTGATACCGAAGAGTTCTTTGAAGAGGAAAAGATAATCAGGATCCGGTCAATTATTATGGTGGAGCGCGAGACCCAAAAAGGGCATCATTATTGGTCACAAAGGTTCGGCTCTAAAACGAGTAGGCGTAGAGGCCAGAAAGGATCTGGAAAAATTCTTCGGGAAACAAGTGCATCTTGAACTGTACGTCAAGGTCAATAAGAACTGGCGAAGTGATCAACGGCAGTTAAAACGCTTTGGTTACAATCAATAAGCTTTAATCCACCTCATAATTGAGTTTCATGGTAATGGAGGCGGTCTTCTTTTTTGAAGCCGTGTTATAGGTTCCTCCCCAGGAATAATCCTCGTTTGAATTTTGTCCGGTTATTTGAAAGATTCCCATTTGCGCCGATATTAAGTCATCCAGTTTGCCACCGGAATTCTCGGCTATTTTTTCAGCCCTAAGTCGTCGCATCTTCAGTGGCTTTAGATATCATTTCAATTTTAAGATCGGCCAGTTTGGTATAATAATATCTTGGTGATTGCGAATAGAACTGTATGCCTTTATTCAAAAGCTCGGTTATTTCCCTGGATATCTTTTCTACTTTTTCCACATCATTAGATTCGATTTGTAAGGATTGTGTCAGGATATAACCTAAGGAATTCATCGCCAATATATTTGCCGTCATCGGTATACTTTGAGCGTGTATTCTTCATGCTGTTCACGGCATTAAATACCAGTTCCTCTGCAGTTATTCCTTTAGCGGTCAAATAGTCGGATATGATCTTTTTATCTCTTTCCAGATCGCTGTAGGCTTGTTTTAAATCGAAACTCTTCTTTGGAGAATGAACCTTCCCATACAATTAGATCAGATGTAAAATCGGCTTTACCTAAGCCGGTAACAGAAATGGTGCCTTCAGCCTTATTTCTGTTCATAAAAGCATTTCCTAGAAGATAAGCGGCAAGAACTATGGAAAGCCCAAAAATGATGGCGGTGAGATTATTTTTCATAAGGATGAACGGATTTTAATTTTTATAATGGTATATATTAAATACGATTTGGTTTTATATTCAGACTTTTATTCATGAAATCATACAACTGATGCATTTCTTCCTTCCCTTTGAACCGGCCCAGTCTTCCTGCAAAGTACAGGGCAAACCAGCAAACCACCATTAAAAACATAAACGCAAGTTGAAGTCCGAAAGTGTCTTTTAAAGCCCAATTGGTATAGGCCCAGATTCCGAAGGCAATAAAAAGTCCGGCAACCGCAAAATGAAAGAACATGAACATGGTCCAGACAGTTGGATTAGGTCCGAACAGTCCGTGCAATAAACTGGAACTTTGATCTACCTCATTGATCTCCAAATGAAGCTGAGGGGACCAAAAATGCTGTTTCTCCTTAGGGAATCTGATAAAGACATGATCATCAACCCGGCTAACTATAAAATCCTTTTGGGTTGCTTTGGCTTTTTCAAAATCCTTTAAGACAGTTTCATTGTCTTTGTTCAACTCTATTTTAAACCGAGGCCTTAGAACAACTTCATTACTTAATGGCATATGGTTTTCCTTTTATGGATATTAAAATACTATTTTTTTCAGATAGTAAACACTACCTTTGCAAACAATTTTAGAAACATGAGTAATATAGTAGCCATAGTAGGTAGGCCAAATGTTGGCAAGTCCACCTTTTTCAATCGCTTGATCCAGCGCAGGGAAGCGATCGTGGATGCCGTTAGCGGTGTTACCAGAGACAGGCATTATGGAAAGAGTGACTGGAATGGCAAGCAATTCTCCCTGATAGATACCGGTGGATATGTACTTGGCAGTGACGATGTATTTGAAGCTGAAATAGATAAGCAGGTAGAGTTGGCTATTGAAGAAGCCGATGCGATCATTTTTATGGTCAATGTTGAAGATGGGGTGACCGGAATGGATGAAGATGTTGCTAAATTACTAAGAAAGGTGGATAAACCTGTTTTTCTGGTTGTGAATAAGGTAGATAACGGAAAGCGTGAAGAGGATGCTGTGGAATTCTACTCACTGGGTTTAGGTAATTATTATTCCATTGCGAGTATCAGTGGTAGTGGTACAGGGGATCTTTTGGATGCATTTGGTCGAAGCCTTACCTGAAAAGGAAGAAGATAAGGAAGAAGATCTGCCACGATTTGCAGTGGTAGGACGTCCTAATGCAGGAAAATCGTCGTTCATCAATGCTTTGATTGGTGTAGACCGATATATCGTGACTGATATAGCCGGTACGACAAGAGATTCCATTGATACCAAATACAATCGTTTCGGATTTGAATTCAATTTGGTTGATACAGCAGGGATAAGAAGAAAATCAAAAGTTAAGGAAGATCTGGAATTCTATTCGGTCATGCGAAGTGTGCGTGCTATTGAGCATTGTGACGTTTGTCTTCTGGTTGTTGATGCAACAAGAGGATTTGATGGTCAGGTTGAGAATATTTTCTGGTTGGCAGAGCGTAACAGGAAAGGAATAGTCATTCTAGTGAATAAGTGGGATCTGGTTGAAAAGGACCACAAGACCACTAAGGAGTTTGAAAAGGAAATAAAAGAGAAAATAGAACCTTTTACTGATGTTCCAATTGTATTTATTTCAGTGCTCACAAAGCAACGTATCTTTAAGGCAATTGAAACCGCTGTTGAGGTTTATAATAACAGAAGTAAAAAGATCAAGACCAGTGTGCTTAATGAGATCATGTTACCTATAGTTGAAAATTATCCTCCACCGGCATACAAAGGGAAATTTGTAAAGATCAAATATATCATGCAGTTGCCTACACCGCAGCCGCAGTTTGCATTCTTCTGTAATTTGCCACAATATGTTAAGGAGCCTTATAAACGGTTTTTAGAGAATAAACTGAGGAAACATTTCGATTTTAATGGAGTGCCTATTAGTGTCTACATGAGGAAGAAATAAATTCGATTTACGATTTACGATTTACGATTTACGATTTACGAATCACGAATCACGAATCACGATTTACGAATCACGATTTACGAATCACGATTTACCATCCACCAGAGGCTCCTCCGCCTCCAAAGCTGCCTCCACCGAATCCGCCTCCAAATCCGCCGCCACCTGAAGAACTGCCGCCGCTCCAGCCACCAAATCCGCCGGATTTTCTTCCGAAGCTTCCTTTGCCCATTTTGCTTAATATGATGGCTTCCAGAATATCATCGGTGTTCGATCTGTAACGCCTGTTTCCGCCGCCGCCACCTTTGCTTTTGGCAATGGCAATAATGAAAATTATAAAAATAATGATTAGAAAAATGACCACAATCACTGGAAAATCTCCATTATCAGATTGCCTTGTACCCTGATACTCTCCGTTTAAAACTTTAAAAATTGAATCGGCTCCTTTATCTAAACCACCATAATAATCATTTTGCTTAAAATAGGGAATGATATCTCGGTTAATGATCTGGCTGCACATTTTGTCTGTCAGCAGATGTTCAACACCAAATCCCGTACTAATGTTTATTTTACGGTCATCTCGAGCTAAAAGTATAAACACGCCATTGTCTTCCTTTGCTTGGCCAATTCCCCATTTTTCAGCCCAGGTTGTAGCCAGATAGTTGATATATTCACCTTCAGTGGAACTGATGATAGCAACCACAATTTGGGTTGAAGTGGTATCAGAATACCTGACGAGCTTCTCTTCTAAATTGCTTTTTTCTGAAGGAGATAAAAGATTGACATAGTCATAGACACTTGTTTGAAAATCGGGCTTTTCAGGTATTTTATATTGGGCCAGACTTACTTGGGACAATAAAAACAGGGCAAGCAGAAACAAACCTCTGACTTTTATTAAAGTGCTGTTTATTTTTAGTTCAAGTAATTTACTGCTCACTGAATACTGCATACTGATTTTTACCCTTTTGATATGTTATCCGGTAATTCATTCTTATCGCCATGAATCCAGGGAAAATGAGTTTCCAGCTCTTTTCCTGCCTTTAAGACACCTTCTATTAACCCTTGCTTGAAATCACCATTTTTAAAGTGTGATACCATCACGTCTTTTGTAGAATTCCAAAAGTCTGCACCAACAACTTCATTGATCCCTTTATCGCCATAGATCACAAAATTCCTGTCATCAATAGCAACATAAATAAGCACACCATTCTGAAGTTTGGTATTGTCCATTTTCAATAAATGAAAGACTTCCAAAGCACGATCAAAAATATCCTTATTAGACGTTCTCTCTATATGGACACGAATTTCACCCGATGTGTTTCCTTCAGCTTTACGAATAGCCTGAATGATCTCTTGTTCCTCTTCATGGGTCAAGAAATCTTCTAAATTTGCCATGGCGCTCTTGGTTAAATAATTCTATTTAAAATCGAAATCTATATCTGGTGCTTTCTCAGAACCCGGATCTGATTTATAACGAGGCATTTCCTTAAACCCGAATAATCCTGCCAAAAGTTTACCAGGGAATTTCGTGGTGTAAATATCGTAGGTATTGACTGCCTCATTGTACCTGTCTCTGGCAACATTAATTCTGTTCTCTGTGCCTTCCAGCTGGTTTTGCAGATCCATGAAATTTTGATTGGCTTTTAATTCAGGATAAGCCTCAACGGTTACCAATAATCTTGATAAAGCCCCGCTTAAACCACTTTGAGCTTCCTGAAAAGCTGCCATATTCTCCGGAGTAAGATTTGTAGGATCAATAGTAGTTGAGGTTGCTTTAGCACGAGCCTCAATAACAGCTGTAAGCGTAGATTTTTCAAAATCGGCTGCTCCCTGAACCGTTTTAACTAGATTACCGATAAGGTCGTTTCTTCGTTGATAGGAACTTTCAACATTGGACCATGCTGTTTTAGCATTTGCTTCGTAAGTAACGGCATTGTTGTTGAATCCAACTGCCCAGTTGTAAATTCCAAAAACAATTACAACGATAATAATTAAAGGAATAAGCCATTTTTTCATCTTGTTAGTTTTTTAAAGGTGTTTTTTTATTTTTATCAGTTGATTTTTGACAGCCTCTAATTTACGAATAATCTCAAAATTATTAAGGGCTTTGTGCCTTTCTTCTTTAAGATGAGTTTTAGCCCCTTCCAATGTAAAACCACGCTCTTTAACAAGATGGTAAATAAACTGAAGATTTTTTATATCCTCCTGAGTGAATTTTCTGTTTCCTTTGGCATTTTTTTTAGGTTTAAGGACATCGAATTCCTTCTCCCAAAATCGAATTAATGAAGAATTTACATCAAAAGCTTTGGCTACTTCGCCAATGTTATAATATCGTTTTTCCGGCAGATCAATGTACATATTAATCTAATGATTGATTTTCAACAGATGCGCGCTGAAGCAATTCGTTAAATTCTTCCGCAGTTAAACTTCCGTAATAAAAATTAAGCGGATTGATACGCTCTTTATCCTTAAAAACCTCATAGTGTAGGTGAGGTGCCTGAGATCGGCCTGTACTACCTACAAAACCAATGATGTCCCCTCTCTTAACTTTTTGGTTCTTTTTTACATTGTATTTATATAAGTGAGCATATAAACTAATGTACCCATAACCATGATCTATTCTAATATGATTTCCATATCCGGCGGCTCTGTTATCGGCTCTTGTGACAACACCATCACCTGTGGCATATATTGGAGTTCCTCTGGGTGAAGTGAAATCCATCCCATAATGAAACTTTCGTGCCTTGGTGAAAGGGTCAATTCTGTACCCAAAACCTGAAGCCATTCGCTTAAGATCTTCATTTTTTACCGGTTGAATTGCAGGAATGGTTGCCAGAAATTTTTCTTTATCCTCTGCAAGTTTGGCTATTTCGTCCAGAGATTTTGATTGAACCACAATCTGTTTTTGTAAAATATCCATTCTCTTATTGGACTCGATGATCAGTTTGGAGTTGTCAAACCCTTCCAGGTCCTTATAGCGGTTTATACCACCAAAACCGGCTCTCCTTTGTTCTTCGGGGATCGGATTTGCTTCAAAATAAAGTCTGTAAATATTATTATCTCTGTCCTCTACATTGGTCAGAACTTTTTCTGCTTCAGCCATTTTTTTATTCAACAACACATATTGCAACTCCATATTCTTCAGTTCCCTTTTCAGGGCTTTTTCCTTTGGAGATTCAATATACTGGCTTGCTATAAAAACAAATATAAAACCGAATAAGGCTGAACCAAGTAAGAACGCAAAAGCATATTTTATTGTATTCCGTTTTTTACGCTCTATTTTTCTATAAGAGAGGGTTTCAGAATCGTAATAATATTTTATCTTACTCATTAATTTGCCTATTTTTGCTGCTTACAGAACTATGTTGTTTTTTGAATATTATGAATCCAGAACGAACAAACCTACAAAAATATTATCATAACTATTTACGATAGTAATCATAATAATGGTTTAAATCAACCAAGAATTAAAATAGATTTGTAGCGTAAATATAAAAATTGTTTTGCATTAATAGTAATTTAACTGGTTAAGCTTGATTTAATTTACCATGTGGGTTGTAATTTCAAGGGTTATTTTAGCACAGAAATGCAAAAAGACACGATAAAAATAATATAGTATATTTAAAATAAATAGATGAAATCTCAGGAGATACGCTCAAAATTTTTAGAATTTTTTAAAAGCAAACAGCACCTTATTGTGTCATCGGCTCCAATGGTACTAAAAGATGATCCTACCTTGATGTTTGTAAATTCGGGAATGGCGCCTTTTAAGGAATATTTTTTAGGAAATGCCCAGCCAAAGAAGAATCGTATTGCGGATACCCAAAAGTGTCTCAGAGTTTCAGGTAAGCATAACGATCTGGAAGAAGTAGGATATGACACTTATCATCATACCCTCTTTGAAATGCTTGGTAACTGGAGTTTTGGTGATTATTTTAAAAAAGAAGCCATAGCCTGGGCCTGGGAGTTGCTGACTGAAGTGTACGGTATTGATAAGGATATTTTATATGTAACTGTTTTTGAAGGGGACAAAAAGGATGGTGTTGAAATGGATAAGGAGGCTTTGAATTTCTGGAAATCTATTGTTCCTGAGGACAGGATATTATTCGGAAATAAAAAAGATAATTTTTGGGAAATGGGCGAGCAGGGACCATGCGGTCCTTGCAGTGAGATCCATGTTGATATTCGGTCAAAGGAAGAAAAAGCGAAGATTTCGGGGAGGGAACTGGTCAATAAGGATCATCCGCAGGTTGTAGAGATCTGGAATCTGGTCTTTATTCAATATAACAGAAAAGCAGATGGGTCTTTGGAGAATCTGCCCAATAAACATATTGATACCGGAATGGGATTTGAGAGACTCTGCATGGTCTTGCAAGGTGTACAATCAAATTATGATACAGATGTCTTTACACCCATTATAAGAGAAATAGAAACAATTACCAATACAGAATACGGCAAGTCAACAGAGATAGATGTTGCTATACGTGTGATAGCCGACCATTTGAGGGCAGTGGCTTTTTCTATTGCAGACGGGCAATTACCAAGTAATACAGGGGCAGGTTATGTCATTAGAAGAATTCTTAGAAGAGCTGTTAGATATGGCTTTACATTTTTAAATAAAAAAGAACCCTTTATCTACAGATTGATCGAAGTATTGAGCGAGAAAATGGGAACTGCTTTCCCTGAACTTAAAAGTCAGAAACAATTGATCGAAAACGTCATTAAAGAGGAAGAAGCATCCTTTTTAAGGACTCTGGACCAGGGACTTGTTTTACTTAACAGAATTGTGGAAGAATCAAAATCGAAGACAATTTCAGGTGAAAAAGCCTTCGAATTATATGATACTTATGGGTTTCCTATTGATCTGACAGCGCTTATTTTAAATGAAAAGGGATTGACACTGGATGAAAAAGGATTTAATGAGGAATTGCAAAAACAAAAGAATCGTTCAAGGGCAGCCAGTGAAATGTCAACCGGCGACTGGACTGTTTTATCAAATGATGCAGAAGAGGAATTCATAGGCTATGATACCCTTGAAGCTCAGGTGAGAATTACCCGTTACAGAAAAGTGACCTCCAAAAAAGATGGTGAACTGTATCAGTTGGTTTTCAATTTAACTCCTTTTTATCCTGAAGGAGGAGGGCAGGTAGGTGACAAGGGTTATTTGGAAGATGTCCATGGCGATGTAGTTTATATCATTGATACCAAAAAAGAGAACAATGTGATCATTCATTTTGCAAAGAATCTGCCAAAACATTTGAATGAATCATTTAAAGGGGTGGTAGATGCCAAGCAACGATACAGAACACAGTGCAATCATTCAGCAACTCATCTTTTACATCAGGCTTTGAGAGAAGTGTTAGGCGATCATGTGGAGCAAAAAGGATCTGCAGTGCATTCAAAATCCTTGCGTTTTGATTTTTCACATTTCGCTAAACTGACTGCAGAAGAATTACGTGATGTGGAGAATTTCGTAAACTCCAGAATAGAAGGAAAATTACCATTACAGGAAAACAGAAATGTTCCTATGGAACTGGCAATGAAAGAAGGCGCTATGGCTTTATTTGGCGAGAAATATGGAGATACGGTTAGAACGATCCGTTTTGGTCAATCTGTTGAACTATGTGGTGGTACCCATGTTAAAAACACAGCTGATATATGGCATTTCAAGATCGTGTCAGAAAGTGCCATTGCATCTGGAATAAGACGTATTGAGGCCATTACCAATGATGCTGTTAAGGATTTCTATTTTGAAAACAACAGGGCTTATTTTGAAATGAGAGATCTTCTGAACAATGCTAAAGAACCGGTTAAGGCCTTGCAAAACCTGCAGGAAGAGAATGCAAGTTTAAAGAAGCAAATTGAAACCTTGTTAAAAGACAAAGCCAAAAACCTTAAAGGTGATCTTAAAAATGAATTTGAGGATATAAATGGCGTTAACTTTTTAGCTAAGAAAGTAGATTTGGATGCCTCCGGCATGAAAGATCTGTGCTTTAGTCTGGGAAGTGAGAATAATAATCTTTTTATTTTGTTTGGATCAGAACAGGACGGTAAAGCCTTTTTGACCTGCTACATTTCAAAAGAGCTGGTGGCAGATAAAAACTTAAATGCGGGAAAAGTTGTTCGAGAACTGGGTAAACATATACACGGTGGTGGTGGAGGCCAACCTTTCTTTGCGACTGCTGGAGGTAAAAACCCTGAAGGTATTGACAAAGCTTTAAAAGAGGCGATAAACTATTTGAAATAATCTCGCAAAGACGCAGAGTCGCAAAGTTTAACTGATGACTGAAAACGAAATCTCAAAAATAATAGTAGATAAGTGTTATCAAATTCATGTTGAACTAGGTCCAGGTTTGTTGGAATCAGTTTATGAAGAAATTTTATATTTTGAATTAAAGCAGGAAGGACTAAAAGTTGAGCGGCAAAAAGGCTTGCCGGTTACCTACAAAGGATTAGAAATGAATATTGGATTTCGAGCAGATATTATTGTTGAAGACAAAGTAATAATTGAATTGAAATCGGTTGAGGTTCTGGCGCCAGTTCATCCAAAACAATTATTAACTTATTTGAAAATAACAAATCTAAAATTAGGATTGCTAATTAATTTTAATGAAAGTTTAATAAAAAATGGCATTACCAGAATAGTTAATAATCTGTAAATATCAGAGTCTTTGCGTCTTAGCGCCTCTGCGAGAAAATAATGAAACTTCAAACCAACATAGCACTTCAAAAACAGCCACATAATTTAATAGATTATCATTCGAAAATTCTATTATTAGGTTCTTGCTTTTCTGAAAATATTGGGGATAAATTCAATTATTTTAAGTTCAAGTCTCTTCAAAACCCTTTTGGAATTTTTTATCATCCAAAAGCAATAGAGAAATTAGTTCTCAACGCAATAAATGAAAAAAAGTATGATGAGACAGATGTGTTTTTTCATAATGAGCGCTGGCATTGCTTTGATGCACATTCTGATTTGAGCAGTAATTCAAAGGAAAAATTATTACAGAATCTAAATGATTCAATACAAACAACGAAACAACAGATCAACGAATCCACACACATTATCTTTACACTTGGTACTGCCTGGGCTTACCGATTTATTGAAACCGATGAGATCGTGGCGAATTGCCATAAAGTTCCTCAGAAAAAGTTTTTAAAGGAAATACAGTCTGTTAAGTCAATTATTGGATCATTAAAAGCCATTATAGAATTGGTGCGATCGGTTAATCAGAAAGTTTCAATACTATTCACTGTTTCTCCGGTAAGGCATTTAAAGGATGGTTTTGTTGAAAATACACAAAGCAAATCGCATTTAATTACCGCGATACATCAGGTCATGGGACCAAGAAACAATACCTATTATTTCCCATCCTATGAGATCATGATGGATGAATTGCGCGACTATCGGTTTTATTCTGAAGATATGGTTCATCCTTCAAAGATAGCCGTAGAACACATTTGGCAGCGCTTTCAATCAGTTTGGATATCATCAGATGCTGGTAAAATAATACAGGAAGTCGAATCAGTACAAAAAGCTTTAGAACATAGACCATTTAATCTTGAAAGCGAACAATACAGGGCTTTTCTTGAAAAATTAGAATTGCAAATGCATGAATTAAAAAAGAAGATCCCTCATATCAAATTCTGAAATACATTTCAACTAATTTAGTAGCTACTGGTCGAAAAAAAAGAAGAATCAATATTTTTAGTAGTAAATTCGGTATGCTATTAATCAATTTTTAAGAAAAGCATCAGTTACTCGTATCTTGTATTTCAAGTGTCATTGGTACTGATGCTTTTTTATTTCCTCTACTTCCTGATTCTTATAATCAATTTTAATAACTTTCCATAAAATTAGTACTATGCGAAAAATTCTTTTTGGAGTTATTCTTACATTGATAATCCTTTTCAGCTTCAAATATTGTGAAGATAAAAAAGAGGATAAAATAGTGCTTCAGGAAAATTCTTTATTGATACAGGAGCAACTTAAGAATGTTGGTAAATTGATAGTTACTGAAGGTCATTTTAGTGAGGTATTCAATTACAGGAATTCAAAAGAAATTTTTGGGGAGTATTTCACATCTGAAAAGAAAGCACTTGTAGTTGTTAATGCTGATGTTACTGTTGCCTATGACTTAAGTAAAATAGAATATAAAATTGACGAAGCTTCTAAAACGCTCAGAATAACCAATATACCAACGGAAGAGATAACCATCAATCCGGATTTTGAATATTATGATGTGCAGGCCGATTTTTTGAATCCTTTTGAAGCACAGGATTATAACAAGATAAAAGAAACGGTTAAAAAATCGCTAATGAAAAAAGTTGAAAACTCTACTTTAAAAACAAATGCCAAAAACAGATTGATCAGTGAGTTGTCAAAGTTTTATATTCTTACCAATTCTTTGGGATGGACTCTGCAATATAACGATAACCCAATTAAAAGTCTGGAGGAGCTAAACAACCAGACTTTTATTGATAATTTCTAATCCGCCGTCAATCAAATGACCAACTTCAGGATTATTCCGTTTGACCGATTCTAAATGGACCAGAATACTATTACAGAGTTCCTTTTCGCTGCCTTTAAAAGCGAGTTCATATAATTCAACGGATAATAGCCAGTCTTGAGAATGTTTATCAATAAGCTGATCCAGAACTTTGGTTCGTGAAATGGTTTTATTTTTTCCTTCTCTGTAATCCCTTACCTGTTGATAAAGACTTTCCAGCTCCTTGCGCTGTTGAGATCTTTCTGCATGAATGGTCTTACTTGATGGTACATGCGTGATCAAATTAAAGCTATTTAAGTCCGCTGGTCCCGAAAATGCAGATACCACTTCCTTGCCAACAGCCATATCATAGGTTCCCCATTCCGGTTTGAACAACACTGTCTCTCTGTGAGAGACCATGCAATCTTTAAAACTGATCAATATTATCTTCCCCTGAAGGTTTCTTTTGCCGGTAATAATTTCTCCCTTAACTTTTATTCCGCCTTCAAATTCAAGTTCAATGATCTTCCCTTCATAAATGTCATAGGCATTTAAATCACGAGGGCTCATATCCTCAATAGCTAAGTTGATGCCTTTCAATTTCCCTATTGGGCTTCCAAATCCATCTGAATGATGTTTTATGCCGTGACCCACCAATTCTTTTTCCCTGTATGCCAATGCTGTTTCACCTTTGGTTTGTAAATATATTGGATGTCCATGGTCTTCAATTACTTTATTGAATACTCCAGAGATCTGTAATCCCGTGCTTAGTTCAACAGTGCCCAAAGCATCCGATTGTATTAGTTTTTTAATGCCTTCCAATCCACCTGTTCTCAAGGCCATGGTATTGGCAAATTCTTCCAAGACCAGACTTAAATGAGCAAAATCAGGAGTGACATATAACTGAGGCTGAGGTTTGGTAATATCAAAATTCTGATAGGTTGCGTTGATGTCATAAGGCAGTTTTTTTACATGATCAGTCATGCACCAGGCACTTTCACCTATGGAAGACAACAATCCGGCACCATAGATCTTTGGGTTGTCTAAAGTACCGATCAGACCATATTCCACTGTCCACCAATGCAAATTCCTTATCAGGGCCATTTCACTGGGGTCACCCATATTTTTCTGTAAATTTTCTACTTTCTTTTCCGCTTTATCAATTTCATCCTGTGGTGTATTAGGAGCTTCTTTAATTATTGATAAATAGCGAACAGCTTCATATAACTCGTAATCTTTAGCAGATGATATGGCTTTACAGCCAATCTCTCCAAATCGTCTTAAATACTCGGCATATTCCGGATTGGCAATGATGGGAGCGTGACCCGCTCCTTCATGAATAATATCCGGAGCAGGTGTATATTCAATATGTTCCAATTGACGTATATCACTTGCTATCACCAAAACATTGTACGCTTGAAACTCCATAAACGCATTTGGAGGAATAAATCCGTCAACGGCCACGGCAGCCCAACCAATTTCCTTTAAGATCCGGTTCATTCCATACATGTTTGGTATGTGGTCTATTGAAATTCCGGTTTGTTTTAATCCATCCAGATAAGAACCATGAGCCACTTTACTTAAATAATCTACGTTCTTTCGCATGACGTATCTCCATACCGCCTGATCAATGGCGGAATAGTCCTTATAATTTTGTGGTTTTATAAACTGCCGTAAATGCTTTGGCAGCCTGTTTAAAATGTCGTTTGATTCTATATTATTAAATTCCATAATTTCTTTTCAAGACCAGTTATAAAAATACAAATTATAGTTGATATGGACTTCTCAAGCTAGTTTTTTGATGTTGATATTTTATTGAAGATATCAATAATTATTGTAACAATAGTTTCATTTTTTTATGACATATATCATTATACCTCATAAGAATAGTCATTAATTTTGTCCAATATTTTTCAACTAAAAAAAGGTATGTATAAATTATAAAATTATGGAGACGATACAAGACGTTAAAACAAGAGTTTACAAATTCGGAAATAAGACTGCTGATGGTAACAGCAAGATGAAAAACCTTTTAGGGGGCAAAGGAGCCAATTTAGCAGAAATGAGTTTAATAGGAATTCCAGTACCACCGGGATTCACAATTACTACTGAGGCTTGTACAGAATATAATGAATTAGGTCAGGATACTGTTATTGGTATGCTAAAACCAGAAGCAGAAAAAGCTATTGCCAATATAGAAAAAATAATGGAAGCCAAGTTTGGCGATAAGGTAAATCCATTATTAGTATCTGTACGTTCTGGCGCAAGAGTTTCAATGCCGGGAATGATGGATACGGTTTTAAATTTAGGTTTAAATGATGATGTCGTAATTGGACTGGCAAAAAAATCTGGAAATGAGCGTTTTGCATGGGATTCCTACAGACGTTTTATTCAAATGTATGGTGATGTTGTTTTAGGCATGAAACCTGAATCTAAAGAAGATATTGATCCTTTTGAAGAGATCATGGAAGCTCTTAAAGAAAAACGCAACATAGAATTAGATACTGATTTTAGCATTCAAGATTTAAAAGATCTTGTTCATGACTTCAAAGATGCTGTTAAAAAACGTACTGGTCACGATTTCCCAACAAATCCATGGGATCAACTTTGGGGAGCAGTTGTAGCTGTATTCAATAGCTGGAATGGAGACAGAGCTGTTTATTATAGAAACATGCACGGATATCCTTCAGATTGGGGAACAGCAGTAAATGTTCAAGCCATGGTTTACGGTAATATGGGTGACAATTCCGGAACAGGAGTTTGTTTTACCCGTGATGCAGGAACAGGAGAAAATGTATTTAATGGAGAATATTTAATCAATGCACAAGGTGAAGATGTTGTTGCAGGAACAAGAACTCCTCAGCAAATCACAAAACTGGGTTCGCTTCGTTGGGCGGAATTAGCAAAAGTTGATGAAGCAGATAGAAAAGCAAACTACCCTTCATTAGAAGAGTTAATGCCTGATATATATAATGAATTAAATGGTTATCAGAAAAAACTCGAAGATCATTATAAGGACATGCAGGATATGGAGTTTACTATGCAAGATGGTAAGCTTTGGATATTGCAGACAAGAAATGGTAAACGTACTGGTTCTGCAATGGTTAAAATTGCAATAGATAAATTAAAAGAAGGTTCGATTACAGAAGAAATGGCATTGCTTCGTATTGAACCTAATAAATTAGATGAATTATTACACCCGGTTTTTGATCCAAAAGCATTAAAAACGGCACATGTAATTGCACAAGGTTTACCTGCATCTCCAGGAGCTGCTACTGGTCAAATTGTGTTTTTTGCTGATGAAGCTGATAAATACAAACACAGTATTTTAGTTCGTATCGAGACGTCTCCTGAAGATCTGGAAGGTATGAACATTGCTAAAGGTATTTTAACCGCTCGTGGAGGTATGACTTCTCATGCTGCAGTTGTTGCTCGTGGAATGGGAAAATGCTGCGTGTCTGGAGCAGGAGCATTAAAAATTAATTATAAAAACAGAACCTTAACTGTTGACGGTCATGAATATCATGAAGGTGACTGGATCTCTTTAAACGGATCTACAGGTAACATCATAGAAGGTAAAGTTGCAACTATAGAACCTGAACTAAGTGGAGAATTTGGCGAATTAATGAAATTATCTGACAAATTTGCAACTATGAAAGTTCGTACAAATGCCGATTCACCTAAAGATGCAAAAGTTGCCCGTAATTTTGGTGCTCAAGGTATTGGTTTAACACGTACAGAGCACATGTTCTTTGAAGTTGATAGAATAAAAGCCATGCGTGAAATGATCCTGGCAGATACACTAAAAGGTCGAAAACACGCATTAGAGCAATTATTACCAATGCAACGAAGTGATTTTGAGGGAATTTTTGAAGCAATGGCTGGACTGCCTGTAACTGTGCGTTTATTAGATCCGCCATTACATGAGTTTGTGCCACACCAATTAGTTCAACAAAAAGAATTGGCTGAAGAAATGCATGTCACTTTTGAGGCGATTAAAAATAAAGTGGCTGAACTAGAAGAATTCAATCCAATGCTTGGTCATAGAGGTTGTAGATTAGGAATTACCTATCCGGAAATTACTGAGATGCAGGCAAGAGCAATTATTGAAGCGGCATTGAATTTGAAAAAGAAAGGCATAGAAGCCAAACCTGAAATTATGGTTCCTTTAATTGGAACATTGGCAGAATTTGAAAGTCAGGAAGCCATCATCAGAGCGACTGCAAAAAAGGTATTTGAAGAAAGAAAAGATACTATTGATTATTTAGTCGGTACAATGATTGAAATTCCTAGAGCAGCTTTAACAGCAGATCTAATTGCTAATAAAGCTGAATTCTTCTCTTTTGGTACAAACGATTTAACTCAAATGACATTTGGTTACTCACGTGATGATGCCGGTACATTCTTACCTATTTATATAGAAAAAGGTATCTTAAAAGTAGATCCTTTTGAAGTGTTGGATCAGGAAGGTGTTGGACAGTTGGTTAAGTTAGGAACAGAAAGAGGTAGACAAACAAAACCAAATTTAAAAGTTGGTATTTGTGGTGAGCACGGTGGTGAACCAAGTTCGGTTGAATTCTGTTTTAAAACAGGTATGAACTATGTGAGTTGCTCTCCTTATAGAGTGCCAATTGCTCGTATAGCTTCTGCGCAAGCAGCCATAAAAAGCAAAATGTAGTTTTCCATAGTTTTAATAATCAAAAAACCCTTAATAATTTTTATTTATTAAGGGTTTTTTATAGTCTTATTTTACTTAATTCCAGGTGGAAATTGTTCCAATATCTTGGAGGCAAATTCTTTAATACGTTCTTCTTTTTTCTCAACATTTCTTGTTAAGTAACCGGTACCCTGACCTTGCCATATCAACTCTTTTTTATTAGCATCAATCAGGTCGATATAAAGCTGTCCTTCAGTTCTTGTTGAAACCATTGGTTGATTCCAGCCCCAGCCCCAGCCAGGTCCAAATCCTCCCCAGCCCCAGGCTCCTGCTCCCCAATAGTTATTGTAAACATCAACACGTTGATTTGATTTTGTGAAAATGCTAACCAATAGATCAGGCTTTTCAGATTTTGTATATCCTTTAGCTAACAATTCAGACTCAATAGCCCTTAGAATTCTGCGCTTATCAATATCATTGATCTCTGCCTTGTCAATTCCCGGTTTAAAGAATGCAAAAGTTTTGAATTCATTGAAATCGGTATTTCTTTCATAATCTGCTGCAACCTTTACAGAGCTGCACGATGTTACTACTAAAGCAAGTAGTAAGATTGATAAAATTTTTATTGATCTTTTCATATTCGAATTTTTTTTATGGTTATAAAGTATCTAATAACGAATCATCAACTAGATTTGGTATGGTCACTTTTAAATCAGGTTCATTTTTCATGGCTCGTTTTATCGCAAAAACAGCTTCTTCATTTCTCGCCCAACTTCGTCTGGCAATTCCATTATTGACATCCCAAAACAGCATCGATTTTATACGCCTTTCGGCTTCTTTAGTACCATCAAGAACCATACCAAATCCACCATTTATTACTTCGCCCCAACCAACACCACCACCATTGTGAATGCTAACCCAGGTAGCACCTCTAAAGCTATCGCCAATAACATTTTGAATGGCCATATCAGCCGTAAATTGTGAACCATCATAAATATTACTGGTTTCTCTGTAAGGAGAATCGGTTCCGGAAACATCATGATGATCACGACCTAAAACCACATATACCAATCTCGCCTTTTGCAATGGCATTATTAAATGCTTTAGCAATTTTCATTCGTCCTTCAGCATCGGCATATAATATTCTGGCTTGTGAACCAACAACCAGTTTATTTTCCTGAGCGCCTTTTATCCATTTAATATTATCAGCCATTTGTTGCTGAATCTCCTTAGGAGATTTTATTTTAATTTCTTCTAAAACCTTACATGCAATAGCATCTGTTTTTGCAAGATCTTCAGGTTTTCCTGATGTACATACCCAACGAAAAGGTCCAAATCCATAATCAAAACACATAGGACCCATAATATCCTGAACATAACTAGGATATTTAAAATCAATACCATTTTCAGCCATAATATCTGCTCCTGCTCTTGATGCTTCCAATAAGAAGGCATTTCCGTAATCAAAGAAATAGGTGCCTTTTGCAGTATGTTTATTTATTGAAGTCACATGTCGCCGTAATGATTTCTGAACTTTTTCTTTAAATAGATCAGGATTGATTGCCATCATATCATTAGCTTCTTCAAATGACAATCCAACAGGATAATAACCACCAGCCCATGGATTATGAAGTGAAGTTTGGTCACTTCCTAAATCAATATGGATATTTGCTTCATCAAATTTTTCCCAGACTTCAACAATATTTCCTTGATAGGCAATAGATACGGTTTCATTGCCTTTTTTGGCCTTTTTAACGCGTGAAACTAATTCATTTAAATCAGTAATAAACTTCATCTACCCAACCTTGAGAATGTCTTGTTTGAACTGCTTTCGGATTAACTTCAGCACAAACAGTAATACATCCTGCAATATTTCCAGCTTTTGGTTGTGCGCCACTCATTCCTCCTAATCCGGAAGTAACAAATAGATTTCCTTTTGGCAGATTTCTTAATTTTTCTAAAACCATTCAAAACGGTTATTGTTGTACCATGAACAATTCCTTGCGGACCAATATACATATAGCTGCCGGCAGTCATTTGTCCATATTGTGTGACGCCAAGTGCATTGAATTTTTCCCAATCATCCTGCTTTGAATAATTTGGGATCATCATTCCATTGGTAACAACTACTCTTGGAGCCTCTTTGTGTGAAGGAAACAATCCCATAGGATGACCTGAATACATGACCAGTGTTTGCTCATCATTCATTTCTGATAAGATATTTCATGGTCAATCTGTATTGAGCCCAGTTCTGAAAAACGGCTCCATTACCACCATATGTGATCAGTTCATGAGGATGCTGTGCAACAGCATAATCCAGATTATTCTGAATCATTAGCATAATAGCTGCTGCTTGTTTTGATTTGCAGGATACTCATCAATTGGTCTTGCATACATTTTATAATCAGGACGGAACCGGTACATGTATATTCTTCCGTAATTTTCTAATTCATCCTTGAATTCCCTTAGTAATTTTGCATGATGCTTTTTGTCAAAATAGCGCAGTGCATTTTTAAGAGCTAATTTTTTTTCTTCTTTAGTCAAAATATCTTTTCGTTTTGGAGCATGATTCATAGGAGGGATCATAAGGTTTTGGTTCAGGTAATTCATCTGGGATGCCTTCTGCAACCAAATATTTGAATGGTATCTGTCATTTGTTTTTTTGAGTTCTTGTTTTCATTAAACCCATAAGGGCAGTGTCTGCAATTACTTTCACAACAATAGCCGCGTTTAAGTAAATATTGTTCCGTAAAAACGCGATATCCTTGTTCTGATAAATAAAAATCGCCCTCTTCCAGGGGAATAATTTCCTTCATATATCACAAAGATAATGTAAATTGGTTTGATTTTTGAAAGCTGTATTTTATGATTTTAATCTCTAAATATTTGTTACCGAAAGGATATAATGGACTGGCAATTTATCCGTTTATGATCTTAAAAAGTAGAGCATTAAAACAAAACAGAGTAGTTTTAAATCATGAAAGGATCCATTTAAGGCAACAAATAGAATTGTTATTAATTCCTTTTTATATTTGGTATCTAGCAGAATTTATTATCTGTCTCATTAAATATAAAAATTGGCATATGGCTTATTATAATATTTCTTTTGAGAGAGAAGCCTATAATAATGAGACAGATTTTAATTATTTAAAGAAAAGGAAATTTTGTCAATTTTTAAATTATATGAGTAAGTGATATTTCAAATTGGAAATAGTATAAATCAGCAAATTGAATTACCCAATGAATTGGGAGTAGAATTGTATTTAAAGCGAGAGGACAGGATTCATTCCATGATATCAGGTAATAAATACCGAAAACTTAAATACAATATTTTAGAAGCAAAGAAGTTAGGTTTTAGGAAATTGTTGACGTTTGGAGGTGCTTATTCAAATCATATAGCAGCATTTGCTTCAGTTGGAAAAGAGTTTGATTTTGATACAATAGGGATAATAAGAGGTGAGGAGTTGCAAAGAAAGATCAACGAAAATCCAACCTTGAATTTTGCCCAAAGTTGTGGTATGCAGTTTAAGTTTGTGGATAGAGCGAACTACAGGGAGAAAAACACATTGGAATTTATTGATAAACTGGAAAAAGATTTTGGTCATTTTTATCTTATTCCTGAAGGAGGCACTAATGAATTAGCGATAAAAGGCTGTGAAGAGATATTAACAAAAGAGGATACAGATTTCGATTTTGTTTGTTGCTCTGTTGGTACTGGCGGAACAATTTCAGGTTTGATAAATAGTTCAAAACCAGATCAGCAAATTTTAGGGTTTCCTGCATTAAAAGGAGATTTTTTAAAGAAAGAAATTGTTAAATTTGCTCAGAAGTCAAATTGGGAGCTAATCACCGATTATCATTTTGGAGGTTATGCCAAAGTCACCAAAGAACTAATTGATTTTATAAATGATTTTAAAATAAACACCAAAATTCAATTAGATCCTGTATACACAGGAAAGATGATGTTTGGGATTATGGATTTAATTAATAAAGGGTTTTTTCCAAAGGGATCAAAAATATTAGCGATCCATACCGGAGGTTTACAAGGCATCCAGGGAATGAATAAATTACTAACTGAAAAAGGAATTACCAATTGTATTGTATGAGAATTAAAAGAATTGTATTTGTGATTGGTTTGGCATTTTTTGTTGCAAGTTGCGGCTCAAAAAAAGCAGTGGTTACTAAAAAGTCAAAATCTGACAAAGAAGAGGTCGTGCAGGTAGAAATGCCGGTTGAAGAAAATGAACCTGAAATAGAAGAACGTGAAATCACAATAACCGATACACCCGAGGTTTATGCAAGTCCAACAGAGGAATACATTGCGATATATAGCGATATAGCACAGGAAGAAATGAGGCAATATGGCGTTCCGGCTAGTATTACCCTGGCTCAGGGTATATTGGAATCAACCTCCGGCAGAGGTCGTTTGGCCGTTGAAGCCAACAATCATTTCGGGATCAAATGCCACGGATGGACCGGTGCAAAGATCTTCCATGATGATGATGAAAAGGGGGAATGTTTTAGAAAGTACAAGAATTCAACATATTCATTTCAGGATCATTCGGTGTTTTTAACCTCCAGAAAACGCTACTACAAATTATTTATGTTGGAGAAAGATGATTACAAGGGTTGGGCTAAAGAGTTGAAAGCAGCAGGATATGCTACAGACAGAAAATACCCTCATAAACTAATCAGTTTAATTGAACGTTATCAGTTATATAGATTTGACGCAGAAGTTTTGGGTAAGGATCATAAAATTAACGATAAACACGTTGTTGTTACTGGTGATACTTTGTATTCAATATCAAAGAAATTTAAATTAACCATAGCTGAATTAAAAGAATTGAACGGTTTGGATTCCGATCATTTATTTGTGGGTCAGGTACTCTATGTTAAACCGTTGCCCAAAGATTACTAAGAGATAAAACATAAAAAAAGCCCTAAATATTTTTAGGGCTTTCTTTTTGCTTAATAATGTTATAAATAATCTTTTATTATCAATTTGAACTTGGCATATTGATCCTCTGTCAGATATTCCTGCATTGAATTCTCGAAACTTTCATCAACTTTTAAGAAAACCTTTTCTGTTTCTTCTTTTGAATAAGTACTATTCGCTATTTCCTGTTTAGCTTTTTCTCTTGCCATAAAGGCTCTCCATACCAACCCTTGCTGATTCCCATCTAATCCAAATTCCTGAGTTAATCTATGAGTTTTTTCCTTTGCAATAACTCCGGGATTTGTTTCTTTATCCTGAGCTTTTATATCTTGAGTGCCTAAAAACAATGTTATTATGATCAAAGAAAATTTAAGTAGATTTTTCATATTGTGTTTTTAAAGGCCTAAAATAAGAATTTTAATTTTAATTCAGCAAAAAAAATAGAGCACCAATTTTTAAAATCAATGCTCCATTCAAACCAACTAACTAACCAAATTATGACCTCTTTGTTCTTTGCTCTTTTTGTTTTCCAGATTTTTTACCTCTATTATTGGCATGTGTTTTCTCCCATTTTTCCATCTGATCTGCATTCAGGATCTTAGACATTTTTTGTTTCATTTCCAGTTGCTTGTCCAGTCTTTCGTTCATCATTTCTAATCTTTCTTCCTTGCTTGGTTTCTCTCCTTTTCCATCTTTCATTTTAGCCTGTCGAGCTTCCATTTTTGCCTTGCGATCCATAGCATTCTCAAGATTGAGTTTTTGAATTTGCTTTTGTTGCCCATCAGATAAGTCCAAATCCAATGCCATTTGCTTGGTTTGTAACTGAGCGACTTCTTCAGGTGTAAAATCTTTAAATTTGTCTTGACGCTCCATTCGGTCCCCTTTGCGGAAATCCTTTTTTCTGTCCTGAGCACTAACTTGAATTGTTACTAGTGCAAGTGCTATTAAAATTAATTTTTTCATGTTTTAGTTTTTATGAATTATTTGCTATTAAGACTAGGGACTTAGGCAATGGTTTAACCAGGTTTCCATTTTTAACTTCTGATTAACATTCTTTATATAATTAAATTGACGATTAGTCAATTTTAATCTAACTTTGGTGTTCAACAAAAAATAATAAATTCACTTATAAAACATGAGAAAAATATTTCTATTAACACTAGTCACTTTTGTTCTATATTCCTGTAAAAATGAAAATAAGGAAGCAGATAAAAGTATTGATTCCGAACTAAAACCTATGCAAAAGAATTTAGCTAAATATGTAGATGTTAAATTAATTTCCGATTTGAGTAATTTAACTGAAAACGAACGTGAAATGTTGCCAATTTTAATTAATGCTGCCAATAAAATGAATGATTTGTTCTGGTATGAAGCATATGGTAATAAAGATGAATTACTAAATTCAATATCTGATGAAGACACAAAAAGATATGTTACAATCAATTATGGACCATGGGACAGATTGAATGGGAATGAACCATTTGTAGAAGGTGTTGGTGAAAAACCTAAAGGTGCAAATTTCTATCCTGTTGATATGACCAAGGAAGAATTCGAGGCAGCCAAAATTGAAAACAAATCCAGTATTTACAATTTTGTTCGTAGAGATGAAAATGGGAAATTGTATTCTATCCCTTACCATAAACAATTTGAAACAGAAGTGCAGGAAGTATCCGCTTTGTTATTGGAAGCTTCAAAATTGGCCGATGATGCCGGGTTAAAGAAATACTTGGAGTTAAGAGCGGCAGCCTTACTTAATGACGAGTATCAGGCTAGTGATCTGGCCTGGATGGACATGAAAACCAATACTCTTGACATTGTTATTGGACCAATTGAAACTTACGAAGACCATTTATTTGGTAACAAAGCAGCTCACGAAGGTTATGTATTGATCAAAGACCAGGAGTGGAGTGAAAGATTGGCTAAATTCTCTGCATTTTTACCAGAACTTCAAAAAGGAATTCCTGTTGAAGAAGCATACAAAAAAGAAACTCCGGGAACAGATAGCGACCTGAATGCTTACGATGTGGTGTTTTATGCAGGGGATTGTAATTCAGGAAGTAAAACAATTGCAATAAACCTTCCTAATGATGAGGAAGTACAATTGCAAAAAGGAACCAGAAGACTTCAGCTCAAAAACGCAATGAGAGCAAAATTTGATAAAATTCTTGTGCCAATTTCTGAAGTGTTGATAGATGAAAGCCAACGTAAACATATAACGTTTGATGCCTTTTTTGCCAATACCATGTTCCATGAAGTAGCTCATGGATTGGGAATAAAAAATACTATTAACGGGAAAGGAACAGTCAGGAATTCATTAAAAGAACATGCAAGTGCCCTGGAGGAAGGAAAAGCTGATGTATTAGGTTTGTATATGGTGCAGCAGCTTCATAATAAAGGAGAGATTGATGGCGATATGAAAGATTATATGACAACCTTTATGGCTAGTATTTTCCGTTCTGTTCGGTTTGGAGCATCCAGTGCACATGGAAAAGCTAATATGATCCGATTTAATTTCTTTAAAGAAAAAGGAGCATTTTCCAGAAATGAAGATGGTACCTATATAGTGAATTACGATAACATGATCGTAGCAATGAAAGATCTATCCAACCTTATTTTAACGCTTCAGGGAAATGGCGATTACAACGGTGTTGCTAAACTAGTGGCAGAAAGTGGTGTTATTTCTGATGAGTTACAATCTGATTTAGACAGGTTGAGTTCTGCAAACATTCCGGTAGATGTGGTGTTTGAACAAGGAATAAAGGTATTAGGATTATAAAAGACAGAAAGACATTAAGGTTCTTTGAGAACATATAGTTTAAACATTTAGAGTTTCAAAATGAAAGTCTCCGGAAAAACTAAAATATCAGCTTTAATAAAGGAAAATAAAGAAGCTATAGATGTTATTGCGTCTATAAATTCGCATTTTAAAAAGTTAAAAAACCCTGTTTTACGTAGAGTGCTGGCACCAAGGGTTACTATTGCTGATGCTGCAAAAATTGGAGGTGTATCTGTGGAATTATTCCTTAACAAGCTCACCGAAGTTGGGTTCGAAATTGATGAATCTGAAAAATCAAAACCTCAAGAAGAAGCTTTAAAAGAGCAATTAGTTACAAAAGATAAGGTAATTAGTTTCGATGTACGACCAATTATTGAAGGAGGTCAGGACCCTTTTAAGGAAATAATGGAAAAAATTAAGGACGTTCAACAAAATGAAACATTAGAAATTATCAATTCTTTTGAGCCAATTCCCTTAATAAATATTTTAAAAGGCAAAGGTTTTGAAAGTGAAATAGTGCGTAAAGAAGGTGCTGTATATACGTATTTTAAAAAGCTAGAAGAAAACAAAGATGAACTGATTTCTGAGGTAAAAGGAGATACAGATCCGGAATTTGATAACACGTATAAGAATTACATTGGAAAAATGGAACACGTTGATGTACGTCATTTGGAAATGCCTGAACCAATGACTACTATTCTCGCGAAATTAGAGCAGCTTCAAGACGATTATTGTCTGTTGGTTGACCATAAAAAAGTGCCTCAATTTTTATTGCCTGAATTGGAAAACAGAAATTACAGCATTCTTTACAATAAAAAAACAGAGCATCATATTCAGTTATTGATCTTTAGAAAATAATGAACGGATTAAATACCAATAATGCGCCACAGCCAAGTGTTGTTATTCCTCATTTTGTTTTTGGTGCATTGAGTTTACTCTTAACAGCTGTACTTGTTGTTTTAGCGGACACAGATATGTTGGGTGCCTATTTTAATAACAAAATTGTTGCTATCACACACATTGCGGTATTGGGTTGGGGAACCATGATTGTATTTGGCGCGTTATATCAGTTAATTCCTGTTGTTTTTGAAACTGCTTTGTTTAGTGAAAAATTAGCAAAAATTACCTTTTGGTTTTCAGCAGCAAGTGTCTTGTTCTTATCCTACTCTATGTGGATTGGAGACTATACAGGATTATTGCCATATGCGGCAACAGCAATGTTTTTGTCCTTGTTACTGTTTGTGATAAATGTGATTCTGTCCTATAAAAATGCAAAACTGAAAAACATAAAATCTATTTTCGTAATTACGGCAGTTTCTTGGTTGTTAATTGCTGAACTTATCGGCTTGTTGATTTCGTTAAATTTTAAATTTAATTTCTTATCTGAAATTCATTTGCATTACCTGAAAATTCATGCAACAGTTGGATTGATAGGCTGGTTTTTAATGTTGATAATTGGAGTAGGATCAACATTGCTGCCAATGTTTTTAATCTCTCATGAATTGAAAGAAAGCAAACTAAAATTTGCCTATTTTCTTATCAATGGCGGACTTGTAACCGCTGTGTCAAATTGGTTTATATGGAAAAATAATGTTGCAGATTATGTGATGACTATTTCTATAGTTATTGGAGTTTTATGTTTTGTTTCTTATATCTACGATTCTTATAAAAAGCGACTCCGTAAAAAATTGGACGTAGGAATGCAATATTCAATGATTGCAATTGCAGCGATTTTCATGCCTTTTATTCTAATTGGATTTGTATTGTTTAATTTCAAATTAGAATCCGAATTTATTTATAGAATTATTACTCTGTATGGGTTTTCAATCATTTTCGGGTTTATTACAACGCTTATACTAGGACAGACATATAAAACCTTGCCGTTTATTGTCTGGTTGTACAAATACAAAAGTTTGGTTGGAAAAACTAAAACACCATTGCCACGAGAATTGTATTCCGAAAAAATAGCAAGCATTCAGATGGTTGCCTATTTTTTATTTATTATAATAATGGTTGGTGGATTATTGGTGAATAATATTGTTTTAATCCGAATTGCAGGTTATATTTTAATAGTTGTTGCTGTTTTGTATAATTTAAATGTGCTAAAAATTGTAAGGCACAAGGTTAAAATCGAAAAATTATGACTACTGAAGAAATTACAAATTTTGAAATTGAAGTGTTAGATTTATTAAAAAATGTAATGGATCCGGAAATTGAAATCAATATTGTGGATTTAGGGCTGATCTATGAATTAGATTTTGATGGAAAAGATACCATAGATATTGATTTAACATTCTCTACGCCTTCATGTCCATTGGGCGATACTATTGTAGCGAATATTAAGGCTGTTATTGAACAAAAATACCCAAATATGTCTACTAATGTTAATATAGTTTTCGAACCAAGATGGAGTACTAATTTAATTAGTGAAGAAGGCAAGAAGATCTTAGGAATGTAATATTAAGAACAGATAAAGCCACTCTGGATAGTTGTTTTTTTATTTTAAGAAATTTATCTTTTAAATTTATATTCGTTTCTTTTTATCCAATCTTGCGAATTTTTAAATTTCACTTCCTTTCTAATTATAAATTGATTATTTCCCAGAAGGTAAATGTCCCTTATTAAGGCTTCCTTTTTATTATCCTTTCCTAAGTATTCAGTAGTCACTTGAATTTCTCCGTTAGTTAGTTTTTCTTTTGATATTAAAGCTTTTTTATTGAGTAGTTGCCCATTTTGAGAGATTCTGATCTTATCTTTACTATTTGCATTTGGCTCATTAGGATAGGTAGTGATCAGCAAAAGTTGTTTCTCATTCTTCCCGCGTTTTACTTCTACATCAGCAGGCATTGTATAAGGTTTATTAGAGCTATAATCAATATACGTTAAGCTGCCTGTCCATTTTCCCAAAATAATTTTTAAATCATCAGGAGTGATAATCCTATTAAATATGGAATCTGTTGATGTTGATTGTCCAAAGGTTTCTAAGGAAAACAGCATAGCAAATAAAATTAAAACATAGTTGAAATAGATTTTCATGTTTTTAGGATTAGGTTGACAACTAGTGAAAGGCCCTAATTTAATTATTTATAAGTATATATCAAACTAAAGAAGGTTCCAGTATTTTATAAAATGTAATTCATTATTAATTTTTTATCTTGTCTTCAATATGTCTTCAGTCACACCTTATTGGTTTGTAATACTCATTGCCGTTATAATAATTTATATAGTGATAAGCATTGCTTTGTATTATTTGCAGGATTATGCTTTGTTTAAACCGGAAAAGTTGCCTGAAGATTTTCAGTTCTATTATGATAATCAGGAAACCAAAGAATACAATTTAACCACCAGAGATGGAGCCATAATCAATGGCTTACGCTTTTTTCCTAAAGGCGAGAGTAAAGGCATAGTACTGTATTTAAAGGGAAATTCGAAAAGCATTAAAGGCTGGGGAAAATTCGCCGTGGATTTTACCAGACATGGTTATAATGTCCTTATGGTAGATTACAGAGGATTTGGGAAAAGTACAGGAAGAAGATCTCAGAAAAACATTAAGCGAGATATGCAGGTTGTTTATAACAAGATATTAGAACAGACCACAGAGGACCGAATTATTTTATATGGACGTTCGTTAGGTTCTGGGTTTGCAACCAAATTGGCATCAACCAATAATCCTAAAATGCTTATTCTGGATGCACCTTATTATAGTCTTGACTAAAGTAACTGCTCGCTATATGCCGTTTATGCCTCTATCTGTTTTGATAAAATATCCTTTACCTACCTATAAATGGTTAAAGTATGTTCAATGCCCTATTCACATTATTCATGGTACGAACGATAAACTAATTCCGTATAAATCCAGTTTAAAATTGTCTAAGATAAATCCGAAGCTTACAAAATTGCATACCGTAATTGGTGGTGGACACAAAAATTTGAATAATTTTGAATCCTATCATACAATGTTAGACGATATTTTGAATTCTGAACCTAAATCGATAGATCTTTCAACCACAAGTATTAATGTTATTCACTCGTCAAAAAAAAATAAAACACAAGCTTAAACAAGCAGCAATTGGTTTATTGGGCTTATATCTTATGATTGGAACTGCACTTTATTTTCTTCAGGAAAAAATATTATTCAGACCGACAGTTCTGAATCAAACATATGTGTACAAGTTCTCCTATCCTTTTGAAGAGCTATTTCTGAAGGCTGAAGATAATGCCGTGATTAATGCGATTCATTTCAAGGTTAAAGATCCAAAAGGTGTTATTCTATATCTTCATGGTAATGCCGGGGATTTATCACGTTGGGGAAAAATTACTGAGTATTTTGTTGAGAAGAATTATGATCTGTTGGTTATGGATTACAGGACCTATGGAAAAAGTACCGGAGCTTTAAGTGAACATGCCTTGTACAGTGATGCGCAACTGTGCTACGATTATTTAAAAGACCGCTATAATGAAGATGAGATAACTATATATGGAAGGTCGTTGGGAACAGGAATTGCTACTTATATTGCATCTAAAAATTATCCGAAACAGTTAATATTAGAAACACCTTATTATAGTATTGTAGATGTTGCTAAATACAGGTTTCCGTTTTTTTCGGTTGAGCAAATGTTGCATTACAAATTACCTACAAATGAATTTATACAGAAAGTAAAATGTAACATTTACATGATCCATGGAACAGATGATCATGTGGTTCCTTTCGAATCTGGTGAGAAGTTATTTAAGGTATCTCCACAGAATTTAACCTCTTTACTGTTATTGAAAATGGAAGTCATAACAACCTGATTAAATTTGATTCTTATCACAAAAAAATTAAAGAAATACTTCCTTAATCTCTTAAAATTTTAACCTTAGCTTTTCCTATTCTTAAGGAAAATATAAAATAGTATGCTACTGTGTTAAACATTTCATAACGTGTGTAACGTTGGCTGAATATTTGCGTCTATCAGTAAACAAAAAATCAAGAAAATTAAAACCAATGAAAAAAATAATCACAATTTGTAGCATGTTATTAATCACAATGTCAGCTACGTCGTTTAACACCATCGAAAACCCAGATTCATTAACATTAAAATGTACCGAACAAAACTATGAAGAATGTCTTTTTGTAAGTCAATTAATTTCTAATAACCTAACTGAACCAGTAGAAATAGAAGATATTCATGTTTATGAGGTTGAAGAAGATGTTAATATAGATATTGATACTAAAGAGTACTTACCTGTAGACTTCAATCCTTTGAAAGGAATAGGAGACTTAGACTGGGAGGCTATCGAGCTAATAGTACTTGATGAAGAAGTGACTTTAGGATTTGATACAAAACAATATTTGCCGGCTGACTTCAATGCTTTAAAAGGGATGCACGATTTAAATTGGGATACCATAGAGCTTGTAGAAATTGAAGAAGAAGTGACTTTAGGATTTGATACAAAACAATACTTGCCAAAAGATTTCAATGCACTAAAAGGCATAGGAGATTTAGACTGGTCGAAAATTGAATTGATCGAGATAGAAGAAGAGGTTGAAATAGATTTTGACACGAAACAATATTTACCAGACAACTTTAATGCTAACAAGCCATATGCAGTTATCGTATTTTAAATAATATAAAACCTAAGTGCCACTCTTTTGAGTGGCTTTTTTTTGCAACAAAATTAATTTTGAATAGAAAAAAGCTGCCCGAGAGAGCAGCTTTAATCAAGACTAAATCAAAAAATCAAAAAACAAAACTAATCGGTTAAATAGGCAAACCTATTTTTAGTTTTCCGGTATTCAGGGGATAATCGAAATAAATTACTCACTTGATTTTCCCAATCCAATATTATATCAAAATAGCTGGTATTTTGTGTAGCCATTATTTTATTGCAATCTTCACAGATATGTTTGTAACCTAAAAAGTAGTGTCCAAATTCATGAAACGCAACTACTTTTAAAATTTCTTTATCCAAAAGAGTAACCCAGCTAAAGATTATTTTTTCCACTTCGTTGTTCTTATTCCGTACCAGCATCCCTAATGTTCCGCCATTGGGAGTTATCCCTATGGTGTCCACCACTGCTATTTGTTTTAATTTAAAGAGCTTTTCGTGGTAATCGATTTTATATGTATTACAAAGTTTTAAAAAATCGTCAAGAATAGGTTGTACCAAACCATCAATATGCAATTCACTTTCCGGATTATATGCTGGAATATTTTCTGTGTCATTTTGACTAAAAGCAAAATGAATTAAGAGGATAAACAACACATGTAGGTTTTTGCGGGCCATTTTCTTGTTTTATTTGGGGTATGTAATCAAATATTTGGATATAAATAATTACATTAATAGTACTAAGCTAATTTATTAATTTGAGAAAAACAAGAGAAATTAGCATTTTAACGAAATAAAATGCATTTTATCGATGTTTTTAGAGGGGTGTCCTTTACCAACTATAAAGGGTTAAACCATATTCAGTGACTAATCCATATAATCCATTGTACAAACTACAAACTGATCAAATTTGAAAGTAATAAAAAAAGTATTCAGAAATTTCTTCATTGAGAATCCAAAATAAATACCCGCTTTTTGATATGAGTTTTCTAAATTTTAATTACAATGTCGTTTAAAGCGAACAGGGTAATTTAATTATGTTCTTTGCAATGGTCGAGTATTCATTAAACAAATAAAGCTGCTCAAGAGAGCAGCTTTATCCAAGACTAAATCAAAAAATCAAAAAACAAAACTAATCGGTTAGATAGTTAAACCAATATTTAGTTTTTATGTATTCAAAGGAATTAAAACTGGTTTAAGGTTTGTAAATTCCCTGTGAAATATATTATTTAAAAAACTTGCATTTCCTGAGACTATAATGTTGTAAAAATTATTGCAGATCCTTAAAAGCTCATTATGAACGTATGAAAAGAAACCTTCAATGTACCACCCATTTCCTGACACCGTATGATCTGTATATCTTAATGAATCTCCTTTAGAAGAAATTGCATTGGTAATTATAATTGATAGAAAAAATAGGATTACGAGAGTCATTTTTCTGGTTAAATTTGGGTTAAGTATTTAAAATTTAATTGATTAAATACTTATTTTAATACTGCTAAACTAAATCATTAATTTGAGATAAACAAGAAAAAAATGCATTTTGTCGTAAAAATATGTATTTTATCGATGTTTTTATAAAGAAAAAAGGTTCGTTAGCTTATTTCAACATCTTAATAAAATATTGATAATCAAAAAGTTGAAGAATAATACTCCTTTTGAAATGGCTTTTGAATGGCACTGAATAAATTATGTAAAAGGTTTAGAAAAAGAAGACGGAGTATTCCATCATTAAGGAAAATAGAATTTTATTCCTGTAACTCCACTATTAAAAGGTCATCCGTTTTGATGACTTTGGCCAAGCCTAGTTTAGCTAAACCTTTCATGCCTTTATCCCAGCCTTTATTACTTAAGCCTGATCTCGATTTAAGATCTAGGAGGTTCATGGTCTTTTCTTTTTTCAGGATCTCAAAAATGGCTTTCTCGTTATCACTTAACTCCAGTGGTTTTTTCTCCGGTTTCATTTGGGGGAAGAACAATACTTCCTGGATGGATTGATTATTTGTTAGAAACATAACCAGTCTATCCATTCCAATTCCCATTCCGGAAGTAGGAGGCATACCATATTCTAAAGCACGTAAGAAGTCGTAATCAATAAATTCTGTAGCTTCATCATCACCTTTTGCAGCAAGTTTAAGCTGATGCTCAAATCTGGCACGTTGATCAATAGGGTCATTCAACTCAGAATACGCATTGGCGATCTCCTTACCACATATCATCAATTCAAAACGTTCTGTCAATTCAGGATTGGATCTGTGCTCTTTACACAAAGGACTCATCTCTTTAGGGTAATCAATTATAAAGGTAGGCTGAATGTAGTTTCCTTCACATTTTTCTCCAAAGATCTCATCTATGAGTTTCCCTTTACCCATGGTTTCATCTACTTCAACACCCATTTTTTTGGCAGCTTCACGAATTTCATCTTCTGTCTTTCCCAGAATATCAAAACCTGTAAATTCTTTAATTGAATCGGCCATCGTAATTCTTGGATAAGGAGCCTTGTAATTGATAACATGTTTCCCATATGGAGCTTGTGTATTGCCATTGACCGCTATTGCACAATATTCTAGTAACTTTTCGCAGAAATCCATCATCCAGTTGTAATCTTTATATGCTACATAGATCTCCATGGCAGTAAATTCCGGATTATGCGTCCTGTCCATTCCCTCATTTCGGAAATTTTTGGAAAACTCATATACTCCTTCAAATCCGCCAACGATCAATCGTTTTAAATACAGCTCATTTGCAATTCGCAAATAAAGAGCCATATCCAGTGTATTATGATGTGTTTTAAATGGTCTTGCTGCAGCGCCACCTGGAATAGTTTGTAAAATTGGTGTTTCAACTTCAAAATATCCAGCTTTATTGAAGAACTCTCGCATGGCATTAAAAAGTTTAGTACGCTTAACAAACACTTCTTTCACAAGCGGGTTGACAACCAGATCTGCATAACGTTGTCTGTATCTCAATTCCGGATCATTGAATTCATCATGTACGTTGCCTTCAGCATCTTTTTTAGGCAGCGGCAGCGGTTTTAAGGCTTTACTTAACAGTTTGAAATCCTTGACCATGACAGTTTTTTCACCAACCTTAGTTGTGAACAGTTCGCCTTCGATTCCAATAAAATCGCCAATATCCAATAGCTTTTTATATACCTCGTTGTACTTGCTCTTGTCTTCACCTGTACAGATCTCATCTCTGTTAAAATATATCTGAATACGTCCATTACTATCCTGTAATTCAGCAAAACTGGCATTTCCCTGAATACGTCGGGACATCAATCTGCCGGCAATAACAACTTTTTTACCTTCCTTATAAGACTCATGTATGGATTTTGAAGTGTCCTTTACTTCATAAAGATCAGCGGGATAAGGATTTATTCCTAACTCTCTCAATTTCCTTAATTTATCTCGTCTTACTAATTCTTGTTCAGAAAGCTGCATGAATGTGTATTTTAGAACTGCAAAATTAAACTATTTAAAAAAAATGTAAAGCTTCTGTTAGATTTTATTTATAAATCCTGTTTAGTCTGGATTTAAGTATGATAATAATCATTGATAAACAGAAAAATTATGAATTATTTTATCGAAATTATTAAAGATGTGTTTATTGGCTCATCTTTTGATAGTAATAACTTAGTATAATCCTTAATATAAATACAAGATGAAACAATTTTTTCTTAGCGCAATCGCGTTAATTTTAGTAAACTTTTATGCAGTTGGGCAAGATCTGTCACCATATATAAAAGTTGGTGAATCTGCTGAATCTATTCAACAGGTATCAGAACAAGTGATACAAGCTTTAAAGGATAATTCCTTTGTTGTTTTAGGTTCGTACAATCCATCAAATAAAAGTTCTTTGAAAGTTATTGCATTTACCAGAACCGATCTTAAAAACTCCGTTATTAAAGTGGTTGACAGAGGTGCTTTAGGAGCGATCATGAAAGTTGGACTAGTTCAGAAAGACGGTAAAGTTGTAATATCCTATACCAATCCTGATTATTTGTTAAGGGCATATTTGCCTACCAATTACAATACATTTAAAACAACGTTTGTTAAGTTTAGTGCCGATCTTAAAGAAGCATTATCAGGGTTAGGAAGTGAGTTTATACCTTTTGGAGGCACTGTCGCTGCTGATAAATTAGGAAAATATCACTATAAGATCATGATGCCTTATTTTACAGATCCTGTGGAATTAAATGAATATGCTTCATTTGAAGAGGGTCTTAATATTATAAGCAATAATTTAAAGGCTAAAAAAGGTAATACAATGGAAGTTTACCGACTTGTTTACGAAAAACAAAAAGTAGCCGTATTTGGCGTTGGATTGAGAAGCACTGAAGATGGCGAATCTCATTTTTTACCTATAATTGGAGAGGATCATGTTGCAGCTTTACCTTATGAGATCATTTTACAAGGTACAGAAGCCACTATGCTGCATGGAAAATATAGAATTGCGCTTCACTGGCCAGACCTTACTATGGGAACATTTATGAAGATCATGAGTACGCCTGGCGATATTGAAGATGCTCTTGAGGGCTTGTGTGAATAGGAGCGTGTAACTTTAAATAAAGTATTTTTAGGACGCTGTAACATTCCTTATGTTATAGCGTCCTATTTATGTATAAGAATTAATTTATACGAGTAATTTTTAATTATGAGTTTTTGGAGAGTACTTCTTTCTATTTTATGTCCGCCCTTAGCAGTTATTGATAAAGGCTGTGGTTCGATTCTTATCGTTTTCATTCTTTGGTTATGTGGGTGGGTTCCAGGAGTGATTGCAGCACTTATTATATTGAATAATCCTGATAGGTAGGATGAAAATAAAAATATCGTAATTTTGCCCTCTATGAACAAGAGCGTCGAAATACAGGATCTGGGAAATAAAGACTACAAACAAACCTGGGATTACCAGGAACAATTGTTTAGATCTATTGTTGATACCAAAATAAAGAATAGAAGAGAAGATGCGGGCTTGGATACCAAAAATTACTTTTTGTTTGTTGAGCATCCACATGTGTACACACTGGGTAAAAGTGGCGATATGTCAAATTTACTGGTGGATGAAGCGCAATTAAAAGCTAAAAACGCATCCTTTTATAAGGTAAATCGTGGGGGAGATATAACCTACCATGGTCCGGGACAAATTGTGGGGTATCCAATTTTAGATCTGGATAATTTTTTTACCGATATTCATAAGTATCTTCGTTTTTTAGAGGAAATGATCATTCTAACACTAGCTGAATATGGCTTAAAGGCAGAACGCAGTCCGGGAGAAACAGGTGTTTGGTTGGATGTAGGCACACCATTTGCGCGTAAAATTTGTGCAATGGGAGTTCGTGCAAGTCGCTGGGTAACCATGCACGGTTTTGCTCTAAATGTCAATGCCAATTTGGGTTATTTTGATTTAATGATTCCTTGTGGTATTCGTGGAAAAGCGGTCACGTCTTTAAATGTAGAGTTAGGAAAAAAAACAGTTGACGAAGCCGAAGTAAAAGAAAAATTATTGAAACATTTTTCTAATTTATTTGAGGCAGAACTAAAACAAAAAACCGAAGCCTGAACTTCGGTTTTTTTTAATTGCTGAATTGTTATTTCAAATTTAAATCTTAGTATTTAACCCATCCAAAGATAACCGCTTGTGATTCTCCAATTCCGTTCAGGATTTGTTCCTGGATTTGTTTCATAAGGAGTATAAGAAATCATTATTTCCCAACCATAGGCACCTTCAAAGATCCCGGAACTAAGTCCACCATTGTAAATGCCATATCTGTAAAACCAGGAATTCCCCACATTATCATAATTAAAGGGATCGTTTTGTGCTTCAACCCACAATTCATTTGATTCTACACGATAATAACCTGATCCATACCCTGAATAATCAGGGGCGCAGAAAACGGGATAGTATACGGAGGAGACGTTTTCTCTAAACCACTTACCGGAAGCGTAAGTAATACCTGTTACACCAACTTGGCTTGCAAGGCATTCGGCAACATCCTCTTGCATCTCTGGTGCACCTGGACCAAAGCAAGGAACAAATTCACCAGGTTGACAAGATTCACCACCAATAGGAACAAATTGTAAATTATAATTTAAAAACATTAAAACTGGATGCCATCGACTACGCGTTCTGCTCAAATTTTCGTTTTTTAAAAACTCCTCACCAGGGCCGGCCTTGAATTTAATAATATCAGATTCTGACATTCTATTCGCAATAATTTCCGGTATTTCAGGAATCTCATATTCCTGAACTAACTGATCGGAATATTCGGGTTCAACAATGTTTTCTTTCTCGCAGGAAATAAATAATACACTGAGAAAGAGTAGACTCGCAAATAAAAATGAAACTCTCATGACTTTTTGATTTTTACTTAAAGTTCTGGAGTTCTATTGAAAAAGTAATATTTCTAAGTCCCAAATTCTTACTTCTGTGTTCCGGAATAAATATCCTTTAACAGTTCACTCGGCCGAATCCCGAATTCTTCATTGAAACTAGTACTAAAATGTGCTGGATTTTTAAATCCAACCTCAAAGCTAACTTCAGAAACATTGAGTGAACCAGTAACAAGCAAATGATGAGCATAATTAAGTTTTAACTGCTTTAAATATTTATAAATGCTAGTATTTGTAAGGGTCTTAAATTTCTTATATAATTGTGTCCTGCTCATGCCTATTTGATGGCATAAATCCTTAATTTCAAGTTCTTCTTCTGTAATATATTTCTTAAGATACTCATGAATCTGGTTCATGAAATCATCAGTATTTTCAGGAAGTTCTTTTTTAAAATATTGAGCTGGAAACTTTGAATAGTGCTCTTGGATACTATTTCTATGTTGAATCAGGTTTTTAATTTTTATAGACAGTTCTTCTTTGTTAAAAGGCTTTGGCAGGTATTCATCAGCACCAAACTTTAATCCGGTTAATTTGGATTGCAAATCTGCTTTGGCCGTTAGCATGATAACAGAAATGTGGTTGGTTCTTTGATCAGATTTCAATTTTTTCAATAATTCAAACCCATTCATTTCTGGCATCATGACATCGCTTATAATAATATCGGGCAAAATTTTAATAGCTAATTCAAAACCTACACGACCATTTTCTGCATGAAAAAGTTTATATTGGTTATCTAAAACAAATCCAATAAAATCTGCCATTTCAAGGTTGTCCTCAACTATGAGTATTGTGTCGCCTATCGAAAATTGATCATTATCTTTTCTGGAAATTTCATGATTCTTAGCAATCCATTTAGATTGAACCTCAATTTTGGGAGCATTTTGGTGTAAAGGGAATAATAATTTGAAAGTTGATCCTTTTTTTTCCTTACTGATTAGATCAATATTTCCTTTCATAATATTCATATATTCCTTAACGATCGACAGACCAATACCAGTCCCTTCTATATAACTGTCATCTGTTTTCTGGATTTGGTAGAACTTGTCAAAAATGTATTGGATTTTATCTTCCGGAATTCCAATCCCTGTGTCCTTAATTGATACTGAGAATATTGGTTTTTGGGATAAACTTTTCAATTGTTTTTGATCCTCAATTTTAAGAATGACATCAATATGTCCTCCTTTCCTTGTGTTTTTTATTGCATTGCTCAACAAATTATCTATAATTTGCTCAAACTTTTCAATGTCCAGATCCGCCTCAATTTTATCTTTACAATTTACATTTAACCTAATGCCTTTAGCGAGAGTCAAAGATTCATAAGAAGACGTAATATGATATAATAGTTTTCCTACATCAATATTACTAAGATTCAACTCTATAGTGCTTGATTCAATTTTTGCCAAATTAAGCATTTGATTTACTAACTTTAGTAGTTTTTTTGAATTGTTAAGAATTGCATTAATTAGGTTCGGATTGTTATTTGTTTCTTCCTCCAATGCATTGGCCGAACCCATTATTAACGTGAGAGGTGTTCTGAATTCATGTGAAATATTGGTATAAAATTGATTTTTAATTGAATTTATCTCAGTCAGTTTTTTCTTTTCTGCTTCCTGAAATTGTGTTTTTTCTTTAATATATGTTGAGATAAAAGACATCAGTGAAAAAGACATCCAAATAATATTTATACTTAGGAAAGTGAAGTTAATTTTTGGCGTCATGCTAGGATGCAGACTTAAATAAGGCTTTAAAACGATTGCCATCAAAATCGTAATCGCATAAATAATAAATAGAGAATTGGCCCACTTAACTTTCTCCATTAAAACAGAGGACATGCCTGCAGTTAATCCTACAATAAATATACCACCACAGTGCTCAAGTCCACCACATAAAAGGATGAATATACCTGATGTTAAAATGATTCCTATGAGAAAATAAAAATTATAATTTTCAATATTAGGATGGCTATAAAGTGGTAAAATTATAAAATATTGAATTATTAAAGCAATTCCAAAATAACCAATAATGTTTGCTTTAAGAATGAAAGCCAGTATTGTGAGTATTATTATGGCAATTAACGAAAAAGCAGCCCAGCTGAATAATAATTTTTTTCGCGACAATTCTTTTTCACTGATCCCTGGGATTTCAAGGAATTTATCTAACTTATTCGATATGGTAATAAACCACTTGGACACTTGTCAGGCTTTATTAAATTTAATCAAAAAATGATTATCAAATGAAAAAAGAAAGGTATTTATAAAAATTAATACAATTATATCATGAATATTGGTTTGCGGGTTGCTATAGTGGTTTTGGTATTTATTAAAGAAATAAAGCAACCAACAAAAAACAGAGAATAACTAAAACAAAAAACCGAAGTTTAAACTTCGGTTTTTTGTTTATCGATTGGCTAAATATCAATTAGAGATCTGGGTCAATTCAGAATAACCCAATAGTTTTCCATTTTTGTTATAAGATTCAGATTTTACCATACCTATGCCTTCTGCGATCCAGTCCTTAGCCATGTTGGTTTGCTTGAGGCCCATTTTAACCTCGGTAGTATAGGAGATCACATAACAATCAAATGTTCCCGCGGTTGTGGTTACAGATTCTCTGGCATCAACCTTTCTGTTCATTAATTGCATGGTCATGTTCATATTGATACCTCCCATTTTTATGGTCATGGTCATATCAGCATCTTTTAATTCCTGACCAACAACAAGGTTATTCGGTATTTCAATATTGGTTCCTCTAATGTCGAGTTCCATATCCTTATACTGTTCCAAAAGTTCAGGACTTATAAGAGAATTAAAATCAATGGAGATAGCATCATTTTCACAGGTAATATCGTAACTGGTGGTTGTTACTTCTTTTCCTTTATCATCATAGATCTTAGTATTAAAAGTTGCCGTATTATCAGTTACATTTGTAATATTATAATCTACAACTGATGCCTTTTTACCCTTTTTATCATAACTGGTAATTTGAAATGTCTTGCCTTCAATAAAAGGGTAATATTTACTGCAGGAATTTTGTCCATAGCTTAATGTGCTTATAAAAAACACACTAAGAAAAATTGAAATTATTTGTTTCATAATATTATTGTTTTACAAATTCAACGCGTCTGTTTTGTGCCTTACCTTCAGTAGTCGAGTTATCTGATACAGGAACAGATTCCCCTTTTCCATCGGTGGTTAATCTGTTACCGGAGATCTTATAGATGTCAATTAAAGCACTTTTTACAGCTTCTGCTCGTGCCTTTGATAATTTTAAATTGGCATCATCTGTACCGTCAGCATCTGTATGACCAACAATTAAAAGGTTAATAGTCTCATCCTGCATTAGTACTTGTGAAATTTGCCTTACGATGCCCAGTGATTGAGGTTGTATATTGGCAGAGCCGGAATCGAACAAAATACCATTTGTCGATATTTTTCCTTCAGAAATTAGCTGTCTTCTTAAGTCTACTCCACCTTCGGCTACTTTTAAATTACTTATAAATATTCGCTCTTCTCCATCTTTAAAATTATTGATATGGAATTTTAAGTATTTAAGCACATCCAGTTCCTGAATAAATCTGGGGATGTCGACATATTTAACTTCGTTGATCCACAACCTGTAACGGTTTTTAGTAACCGAAATGGAAATATGTGGTTTGTTTAAAACTTCATCTCTTATGTCGGCCTTAATATCTGTATTAATGGCACCAACGCCACGATTAAAGTAATTCTTTACCCGAAGCGAAAAAGCACCATACTGCCCGAAAGGAATTTCAGTTTGAGCAAAGTGGTTAGTGCCATTGTTAAATGCATTACTATCACTTAATATAACATACATTCTGGCCGTGGATGAGGTTTGCCGCCCAAGTCCTTGGGCAAGCACATCAAATTCAATAGTAAAATCTTCCGGCAGATCTTTGACATCCGGCACATAGAAAACACCATAACCGGATTTAAGTTCAAACCATTTGCCTTCAACATTATTAACACTTACAACCTCTCCGGTTGCATTGGTATTCCATTTACTTGGGAAATCACCAATAAAATCTTGTGAAAAATCATCAAAGAACAGTTGCTTATCTCCTGGGACAAAATCAAATTTACTGTATACTTCAAGATCATCAGAGATATTGGAATTAATGTCTTCCATACTTTGATTATTACCTTGTGTTGTTTTAGGTGAATCGTTTGGGAGATCGACAGAAGGTACTTCTGGATATTCTTTTTTGTTGGATTTATCATCAGGATCCAAAATAGAATCCATTCCCTTACTGGTTTCTTTTTCTACCTTTTGCTCAAGCTTTCGCTCAACAGTTCGTTCAGCTCTCTTTTTTAGTTTTTTTAAAAGTTGGGCATTAGTCTGGGGTGCACAAAAAACGATAGCGATAAGAAGTAAGATCGCTTTAATTGGATTAGCGGTTGGTAACATAATTTTAATGGATTAATGAATACTAAAGTTAAAAAAAAATTAATCACATTTTACATAATTGATTGAAAGTGAATAGAATTTATTAAAACTTTTTAAAATGTCTGCGTAAAATTCGGAATGTTTTTTGTGCCTCGTTATATCTTATGTATCAATATGTATAAGATATGTAATATTAAGGAACTAAATAGCGAAATTATCAAAACAGCTAACTCTGTTTTGATAATTTATAAAGTTCTAAAATAGAAGGATGTTGCTATAAAAAAACTAAGATCTTACATGTAACTCACCACTTGACAGAGCCTTTTCATAATTGGCAATAACCCAGTTCTTGTGGTTAAAGAATTTTTTGCCATCGGCTCGTTCCAGTTTAACATCTATTCTTCCATATTTATTTTCAAGAACTTCAGTAACAACAACTTCTAAATTATAGACGCTTTTATATGAAGCAACGCTACCTCTTTTGACTAAAAAATTTAATCTTGGAAAACCAATGTAATTGTATTTCTCACCTTTATTTTTTTTAATGACCAGAATGTCACCAACTTTAGGTTTTACTTGTATGTAACTGTTATTGTTTCCGAGCGTGATAATAGAAAATGCTATAAATGTGATAAATGTAATTGAAAGTGTTTTCATGATGCTTAAATTGAATAATTAATAATAATGACCATTCAAAAATAAATATAAAGCAAAATTCTTAAAAATATTTAACTAATATTTAAGAATCTAATCAAGGAAGGGCCAGTTAATTCATTTGATACATAACAACACTCTTACTGTCTCCTTTTACCACAAGTTCCAGATTTCTGTCCTTATCAAGATTATCCAATTCCGGAGTAGAATTTCCATAGACCGGAAAATTAGGTATCAACTTAGCTTGACTGTCGAACAGGTAGGTTTTGTGTGATTGCAGATCGGTCAATCCGACGTAAATTTTATCATTTAAATAGAATATTTTGGGAGCCGTATAATTTCCAAAGTCAAGATCCTCTTCATTAGCTTTTATCTTTAGTTTATTATCTGTTAATGAAACCAAAGTCTTGCTGGTTGCAGTAAAATGATGATTTGCCGATAATAAAAGATTTTTATAATTAACTCGCCCTTTTTGATCCACCTGAATCAATTGCCCTTTAGTGTTGGTAAAACTGATATAATTTTGATAGACATAGATCTCGTTGTCAGAAAAATCAAATTCCTTATTTACATATATTCTGTTTTTTCCAAGGCGGTCAAGAATGTTCAGTTTTTTTCCTGATGCAAATACAATATAATCCTTCGTTCCTATTCTAAAATGTTTGGGTTGGGTGATGATGTTGCTGCTCGTTTTATTAAATTTAAAACCCCTCACGGTTTTTCCTCTAGTGTCCATCATGATTGTTTCTTTTCCCTGAACTACAAAAAATCTGTATTTTTTCTTGTTGTCATAGTCAAAAACAGACAAAGGCTGGGTGATCTCATCGTTAAATTTTATGGGGAACGGATTCACATCATTGCCATTTCTGTCAAGCAGATAAATACGCTTAGGCGTCGCAAATACCATTTGAAGCCTTCCGTTTTTATAAATATCTATCTGCTCAATTTTTCCTAAAACAGGGCCGTTAAGTTTCTTCTTCCATAATACTTTTCCGCGGTTAGAAATAAGATATAAGTTGTTTTTTACATCCTGAACAATGATCTCCTTTTGGTTGTTTCTGTGATTTTTCACTATTTGAGGTGCATTTAAGATATCTTCAGCCAAAACAACATTGAATTTTTGAGTAACACTGCCTTTTGTAGCTTTGGACTGATTCTTTTTAATTATACCGTTGATATGGGCAAAAGAATTGTCATTGACTATTTGAATAACAGAAAACTCGTAATTTTTCAGATTTAAGTTTTTGATACCTTTTTTATATTTTTCTGAAATGTTTTCGACCAAAACTGATTTTAGGAATTGATTGTTTCCGGCGCATAACATAGAAGATTCATCACTTAAGTGGGACATATTGTCCTTGTAAATATCTGAATCGTTCAATGTGGTTTTATTCTGTTGGCTGGATACTATTTTAGTAAGAATGTCTTCACTGTTGCTGAATATTACTATTTCATTTAAAATCAGGTATTTGTCAATTTCAACATTAACAAAAGGACTTAAAACCGATTTAAAAAGAGCCTTTTCGCTAAAATCATAAATATCGATCTCCCTGAAGTTATTGATTACACTTTGCTCTGCTAAAAGAGCATCTTTTGTGTCAATGATGTCATTTGAAAATAGGGCTATTGCTATGTTATCTTCATTGGAAATTACACCTATTTCAATTGTATTTTTAAAGAGATCAAGCTGAGTGCTGTCTGCAGCTCTATTAGATCTGTATTCTCTTAAGTTTTTATTCAATGTTTTAAAATCATCAAAGGTCAGACTTAAAAATCCATCAAAATCAATTGGAGTAATTTCTGCAGTTTTATTTTGCTGAGGAAAGGTGTTTTTAAAAATATTGACAAGCTTCGGGAAAGTGTCAGATGCAATAGCAACACCATTAATCAGAATTTTATCCTGTTCTAAACTAGCATCTAATGAAATCCAATTCGCAATATCTTTACATCCTATTAAACCTGGATTATAAATGCTATCCAGTAAATTAGCAGCATTTTCTGAATTTATCAAAACAGAAACAGAACTATTCTGATTATAGGACTTTAGCAGCTTGTTCAAAACAGTATTTGTTTCCTTTTTTTTTGATAAGATCTCATCAATAATTACTCTTGATGTTGAGGCAACAATAAAACTGTCAACAGTTGTTTTATAGAAATTTTCTGTTTGTTGTTTAATTGTGTCATTTTCTATTATCTCATCACTTAAAGTTGAAATAAAACTAAAGTCATTATCACCGGAAACACAAATAATAACTTCATTATTAATATCTAATCCATCAAATTTTTTAATTTCAGTTTTAAAATTATCAAAAAGTTTTTCTGCTGATAGTATATCGATAATTTCATTATTTTTCAAATCACTTTCCAGTGTTTCAAGACTATTGGTTTTAAAGATAATTGCTGAATTTGATGGAATGAGATCAGAAAGAGTTCTGTCACTTTTCGATCTTTGAGAACAACTACTTAATAAAATAAAAATACAAGCAATAGTAAGAAATTGTCTCATTGATACAATGGTTTCAGCAAAGGTAAAAAACTTAGAATTTAAATGATAGTTGATCTGGTAAAAGCCTGAAACTTTTTCGGTGATATTTTGTTATACCATATTTTTTTATGGCCTCTCTATGTTCGGCTGTTGGATAGCCTTTATTCTGCTTCCAATTATACATGGGAAATTCCTCATGGATCTTAGTCATGTACTCATCTCTAATAGTCTTTGCCAATACCGAAGCTGCTGCGATGCTTAAAAACTTGGCATCCCCTTTAATAATGGTTTTATACGGAATTTGTTTAAACGGTTTAAACCTGTTCCCGTCTACAATAATAAAATCCGGTGTCTCAGATAGTTTTTCTATAGACTTATGCATGGCCAAAATAGAAGCATTTAATATATTAATCGTATCGATGTCCTCAGGATGAATATGTGAATAGGCAAAACATAAGGCTTCGAATTCAATTATTGGTTTTAATTGATCCCTTTTCTTTTCAGAAAGTTGTTTGGAGTCGTTTAAAATATCATTGGTAAAAGTATTAGGTAAAATAACTGCAGCAGCCGTAACAGGACCTGCTAAACAGCCTCTACCTGCTTCATCTGTACCACATTCAAATATAGCTTTAGAAAATTTTAGTTTTAACTTCAATTTGTTAAAGTTTAGTCAAAAATACATGAATTTTTTTATCATAAGTTCAAGGAAATGGACAAACAAAATTTCACAGATTAGCGAAGCGATTAAATCTGCAAAAAAGTAATTCTGTATTCTTTTCACAATAGAATTAACTTTTTTTTAGATGAAAATTAATATTTTAATGTAATCTTTTCCGTTTTAAAACTTTAATATACTTTTGCTCAACACAAAAAGGACAATGGTCAAAAAGGTTTTTTTAATTCTACTATTTTTAGTTCCAATAACATTTCAGGCCCAAATAACAGATAAACCTGTTTTGACTAAAAAGAAGGATTTGACAGATCAAAGAAGATCAGAAAGCGATACATCTGAATATTCCTCAAGAAGCACTTCCAACGGTAAAATAAAAAGCCCGGTTTCTAAAATTACAGACTATAAAATCATTTCATTTAAAAATGATACCACTTTTGTTGATACCACCTTGACAATCCAAAAAGAATACAAGTTTAATTATTTGCGAAAGGATAATTTTAATTTAATAAGCTTCTCCAATATAGGTCAAACCTATAATACATTGAGTCAAGACTTTGAGTCTACCCGGACCATGCCGGAATTTGGTGCCAGAGCGAAGCATTTTAATTTTATGGAACTCGAGGACACTAATTACTATTATGTTCCCACACCTTTAACAGAGTTAATGTATAAAACAGCTTTTGAGCAAGGGCAGTTGCTGGATGCTTTCTTTACAGTTAACACATCAAAGCAACTCAATTTTTCTATGGCGTATAAAGGGTTAAGGTCCTTAGGGAAATACCAGCATATACTAACAAGTACAGGTAATTTCCGATTTACAACAAATTACAAGACGAAAAATAACAAGTATAACCTTCGTGCACATGTAGTGATGCAGGACGTTTTCAATGAGGAAAATGGAGGTTTGAAGGATAGTGATATTGAAAATTTTGAATCCGGAGATCCCGAGTATCGGGATCGCTCTATATTCGATGTTAATTTTGAAAATGCCGAAAATATTATTCGAGGCAGACGATTCCATTTAGATCATGCTTACACACTTATAAAACAGGAAGACTCTCTGTCGAAAAACGAATTGAAGTTCATAAACGTGCTTTCCGTGGTTGATAAATACTATCAATTTGAGCAAAGCGCTCAAAACAGTTATTTTGGAGATGCTTTTAAGAGTTCAAGTCTATTTGACAAAGTAACCTTTGATGAATTTTACGGATCGGTTGGCGCAGCCTATTATAATAATGTAATTGGGACATTAGGATTTGCGGTTAACCTAACAAATTATAATTACGGTTATAATAGGCTCGTTGTTTTGGATCAGTCCGATATTACCAACAGACTAATAGGAAATGTAATTGGTTTTAAGGCGAACTATGCTAAATCCTTTAAAAAGTTTGATCTTTCAGGTGAATTAGGCTCAAATATTTCAGGAGATTTCACAGGTAATTTTTTACTGGCAAAAATAAATTACTCTCTGGATGAATCAAACAGTATTCAATTTCAGCTTAATTCCAATTCAAGAGCACCCAATTATAACTATCTTTTATATCAGAGCGATTACATCAATTACAACTGGCAAAATGATTTTAATAATATCAGGACCAATCAATTTTCAGTTGATTTAAAGTCAAAAAAACTTTTTAATCTTTCTGCAGATTTTACTACCATTGACAACTACACATATTTTCAAAAGAATACTGAAGGTTTGGTAAAACCATTTCAAAATGGAAATACAATAACATATTTACGTGTTAAGGCCAGCAAGGAATTCAGGTATAAGAATTTTGCGCTGGACAATACCGTTATGTATCAAAATGTTAAGGATGATGAGCAGTCATTTAACGTGCCGGAATTAATAACGCG
>CAWHCT010000005.1:65000-176248 GCA_963827785.1 uncultured Flavobacteriaceae bacterium
TGCCGATTACCCGCAGTGGGACGAAAAGACCCCGTGCACCTTTACTATAGCTTAGTATTGGTTTTGGATAAGTAATGTGTAGGATAGGTGGGAGACTTTGAAGTGGCGTCGCCAGGCGTTGTGGAGTCATTGTTGAAATACCACCCTTTGCTTATCTAGAGTCTAACCCTTTACAAAAGGGGACAGTGCTTGGTGGGTAGTTTGACTGGGGTGGTCGCCTCCAAAAGAGTATCGGAGGCTTCTAAAGGTTCCCTCAGTACGGTTGGTAATCGTGCGTAGAGTGCAATGGCATAAGGGAGCTTGACTGAGAGACATACAGGTCGATCAGGTACGAAAGTAGAGCATAGTGATCCGGTGGTTCCGCATGGAAGGGCCATCGCTCAAAGGATAAAAGGTACGCCGGGGATAACAGGCTGATCTCCCCCAAGAGCTCACATCGACGGGGGGGTTTGGCACCTCGATGTCGGCTCGTCACATCCTGGGGCTGGAGAAGGTCCCAAGGGTTGGGCTGTTCGCCCATTAAAGTGGCACGCGAGCTGGGTTCAGAACGTCGTGAGACAGTTCGGTCTCTATCTACTGTGGGCGTTAGAAATTTGAGTGGATCTGACTCTAGTACGAGAGGACCGAGTTGGACAAACCTCTGGTGTATCTGTTGTTCCGCCAGGAGCATTGCAGAGTAGCTACGTTTGGAAGGGATAAGCGCTGAAAGCATATAAGCGCGAAACCCACCACAAGATGAGATTTCTTTAAAGGGTCGTGGGAGATGACCACGTTGATAGGCTACAGGTGTAAAGGCAGTAATGTCATAGCCGAGTAGTACTAATAACCCATAGGCTTATTGTACGGCTGTTTTTTTAAAAAAGTACAGTACTTATTATTTGTTTTTTTGTATAATGGCGCATTATCGCCCTTTTTTCAATATGTTAAGATATTTGTCATGCCACAGACATGACGCTGTATGCCTTAAGCGTTAAGCTTAAAGCCTATAGCAAAGATTTAAGGTGGTTATAGCAATGGGGCTCACCTCTTACCATTCCGAACAGAGAAGTTAAGCCCATTTGCGCCGATGGTACTACATTGTGGAAGAGTAGGTCACCGCCTTTTTTGAATCCCTTCATTTTTATTAATGAAGGGATTTTTTTATTTACAAATTGGCCCAAAAAAATCTGGCTCAAAAAAGCCAGATTTTAATTCTTCTTCTATTTAATTAGTCCTAGATACTTCTCAAAAGTAAAATACAGAATTTTAATCTCTCAATATACTTATGAGATTACAATAAAGAATTTTAATCCCTCAATAATACTTCTCGAAATTACAATTTTTTGAATTTCACAAGTACCTTCATAAATCTGTGTGATTTTAGCATCACGCATTAATCGTTCAACATGGTATTCTTTTACAAAACCATTACCACCATGAATTTGAACAGCTTCAACCGTTTGTTCCATAGCTACTTTTGAAGCATATAATTTGGCCATTGCACTAGACATATCATAATTATTACCTTGATCTTTATCCCAGGCAGCTTTCATTACTAAATGACGTGCAGCTTCAATTTCTGTATACATATCTGCCAATTTAAAAGCAATGGCTTGATGATTAGCAAATTTCTGTTCCAAAAGCTTTTCGTTCTTTAGAGTATTTTAAAGCTAATTCATAAGCTCCAGAAGCAATTCCTAATGCTTGAGCAGCAATACCAATACGTCCACCAGATAATGTTTTCATGGCAAATTTAAATCCAAATCCATCTTCACCAATTCTATTTTCTTTTGGTACTTTTACATCATTAAATTGTAAGGTATGTGTATCACTTCCACGAATTCCTAATTTATCTTCTTTTGGTCCAATATCAAAACCAGCCATTCCTTTTTCAACAATAAAAGCATTAATTCCTTTATGTCCTTTTTCTCTATCAGTTTGTGCAATTACTAAATATACATCAGCACGACCACCATTTGTAATCCAGTTTTTAGTTCCATTTAATACATAATGATCTCCTTTATCAATGGCAGTTGTTTTTTGAGAAGTTGCATCACTACCAGCTTCAGGTTCACTTAAACAAAAAGCTCCAATAAATTCTCCTGTTGCTAATTTTGTTAAGTATTTTTGTTTTTGTTCTTCAGTACCATATTTTTCAAAACCATAACAAACTAATGAATTGTTTACAGATACAATTACAGAAGCAGATGCATCAATTTTTGATAATTCTTCCATAATTAATACATAAGAAATAGTATCCATTCCACTTCCTCCATATTTTGGATCTACCATAATTCCCATAAATCCAAGTTCTCCCATTTTTTTGACTAATTCATCTGGAAAATTTGTTTTTTATCTCTTTCAATAACACCTGGAAGTAATTCTGTTTGTGCAAAATCACGAGCAGCATCGCGAATCATTATATGTTCTTCAGTAAGATTAAAATCCATAATTTGAATTAAATTATTAATTTGATAAAAATATGCTGCAAAGATAAGTTTTTAATAATATTTTTTCAATAAGGATTGCTATTTTTACAGAATATGATAAAAAATGAATATAAAGTTATTGGTGTTATGTCAGGAACATCTTTAGATGGTATAGATCTGGCTTATGTAACTTTTAAGTTTGATGGAGTATTGGGATTTTAAAATTGAAATTGCTGAAACTCTGGAATACGATTCAAATTGGTTGAATATATTACAAAATTTAACAAGCTTTTCTTTAGAAAAACTTCAGAAAATAGATTATGATTACTCGATTTATCTTGCTCATAAAATCAGAGATTTTATCGAAGAAGAATAATATTGAAATAGTTGATGCGTTTGTTCTCATGGTCATACAGCATTACATCAACCAGAAAAAGGATTAACTTATCAAATTGGGAATAGAGATTCGGTGTCTAAAGAATTAAACATACAGTAATTTGTGATTTTAGAGTTCAAGATGTCAAACTTGGCGGACAAGGAGCACCTTTAGTTCCAATTGGAGATCAGTTGTTATTTTCTGAATATGATTATTGTTTAAACTTAGGAGGATTTGCTAATATTTCAACCGAAAAAAACGGTAACGAATTGCTTATGATATTTGTCCAGTAAATATTGTATTAAATCATTATGTCAGAGTTATTAGGCTTTAATTATGATGATAAAGGAAAAATTGCTTCAAAAGGTTCCATGAACGAGAACTTATTGAAGCAATTGAACAGCCTTGATTTTTTTTCTCAATCAGCTCCAAAATCTTTAGGTTTGGAATGGGTGAAAAAAGAAATTTTTCCTTTAATTGATAATTATCATATAAATCTCAAGATATTTTAAGAACATTTGTAGAGCACATTGCATTTCAAATTGCAAAGGAATTAATTGGAAATAGTGAAGAAACAGTTTTAATAACAGGTGGAGGAGTCTATAACTTGTTTTTAATTGATCGAATTAAAATCATGACAAATAATAAAATAGTAATTCCAGATAATTTAATAATTGAATATAAAGAAGCTTTAATTTTTGGATTATTAGGAGTCTTAAACTTCGAGAATGAAGTTAATTGTTTAAGTAGTGTAACAGGAGCTAAAAAGGATCATTCAAGCGGAATAATATTTCATCCTTAAAAAAATAATTAATTTAATATAAAGCACTTTTAGTTTTTTTATATTTGTTATCATTAAAATTAAAAACTTTCCAAAATGAATCAGCTTTAACTTCACAATATAGTATTACATCGGACTTTAAATTAATAGTTAATGAAGAATTAAAGCATTTTAAATGAAAGAATTACTTAAAATTTACGAAAATAAAGATCCAGAAATTGTATTTAATTGGAAAGATCCAGAAACAGAAGCAGAAGGTTGGACAGTTATAAATTCCTTAAGAGGAGGAGCTGCAGGTGGTGGAACAAGAATGCGTAAAGGTTTGGATATGAATGAAGTTTTATCTTTAGCAAAAACAATGGAAGTGAAATTTACGGTTTCTGGACCAGCAATTGGAGGTGCAAAATCAGGAATTAATTTTGATCCAAAAGATCCACGAAAAAAAGGTGTTTTAGAACGTTGGTATAAAGCAGTTTCTCCATTATTAAAAAGTTATTATGGTACAGGAGGTGATTTAAATGTTGATGAAATTCATGAAGTAATTCCAATTACAGAAGAATGTGGTGTTTGGCATCCACAAGAAGGTGTTTTTAATGGTCATTTTAAACCAACAGAAGCAGATAAAATTAATAGAATTGGTCAATTACGACAAGGTGTAATTAAAGTTATTGAAAATCCAAATTATTCTCCAGATGTTTCAAGAAAATATACTGTTGCAGATATGATTACTGGTTATGGTGTTGCTGAAGCTGTAAAACATTATTATGATATTTATGGTGGTAAAGTTGAAGGTAAAACGAGCTATTGTTCAAGGATTTGGAAATGTTGGTTCAGCAGCAGCTTTTTATTTAGCACAAATGGGAGCTAAAAGTTGTTGGAATTATTGATAGAGTTGGAGGTGTTAATTAATGAAGATGGATTTTCTTGAAGAGAAATTAAAGATTTATTTTTAAATAAAGATGGAAATACATTGAGTGGCAGATAATATGATTCCTTTTGATGAAATTAATCGAAAAAATATGGTCATTACAAAGCAGAAATATTTGCTCCTTGTGCAGCATCAAGATTAATAACACAAGATCAAATTGATCAAATGATTAATACTGGTTTAGAAGTTATTTCTTGTGGAGCAAATGTGCCTTTTGCAGATAAAGAAATTTTCTTTGGACCAATTATGGAACATACAGATAAAAAAGTAAGTTTAATTCCAGATTTTATTTCAAATTGTGGTATGGCAAGAGTTTTTGCTTATTTTATGGAACGAAAAGTTCAAATGACAGATGAAGCTATTTTTAATGACACATCAAATATTATTAAAAAAGCCATAAAAAATGTATACAAAAGAAATTCATCAAAAACAAATATTAGTAAAACTGCATTTGAAATTGCATTAAAACAACTAATTTAACATATGGAAACCATAATTATTTTAGTATTTGTATTAGGCTATTTAGCCATTACCCTAGAGCATAATATTAAAAATCGATAAATTAATTCCAGCTTTAGTCATGATGGCTATTAGTTGGGCATTGATTTCATTGGGAATTGATGATTTTTCACAATGGTTTGATTCTGCAAAACATAGCATTGGTTGAAAATTTTGGTGTATTTGGGCATGAGGAAAAAATGCATTTAATGGAAGAAACCTTACTGCATCATTTAGGTAAAACAGCAGAAATTTTAGTATTCCTATTAGGAGCAATGACCATTGTAGAAATTATTGATTATTTTGATGGTTTTTCAACCATTAAAGGATATATCAAAACAAAAAATAAAAGAAAAATATTATGGATATTTTCATTTTTGGCATTTATACTTTCTGCTATCATAGATAATCTTACAGCAACTATTGTATTAATTTCCATACTTCAAAAAATTGTTAAAGAAAGAAATGTACGAATTTGGTATGCAGGTTTAATTATTATTGCAGCTAATGCAGGTGGTGCATGGTCACCAATTGGAGATGTTACAACAACAATGCTTTGGATTGGTAAAAAAGTAACCACTGGTCATTTAATTGGGTATTTATTATTACCATCTTTTGTATGTATGGTTAGTTCCAACATTTATTGCATCATTTTTACCAGCATTTAAAGGTGAATTAGAACTGATCCAAATGAAGATGAAAAACCAAAAAGCAAATTTAGTTCTACAATGTTATATTTAGGTTTAGGTGCGATTGTTTTTGTGCCAGTTTTTAAAACAGTTACACATTTACCTCCTTATGTTGGTATGATGTTATCTTTAGGAGTTGTAGCTATTTTTGCTGAAATTTATAGTACTTCAAAATTTAGTTTATCTGAGTATAATTCAGTAGAAGAGAGTGATGCACATGCACACCATAGTCCTGTACATCATCATTATCAAAAATTGAATTACCAAGTATCTTATTCTTCTTAGGAATTTTAATGGCAGTAGCAGCTTTAGAATCTTTAGGAATCTTATTTGGATTTGCAACTACCTTAAAAGAAACTATGCCAATGTTAGGTACTGAATTACATCATGCAGGTGTTTCGGATTTTGTTATTATATTATTAGGTGTTGGATCTGCAGTTATTGATAATGTACCATTAGTAGCAGCAAGTTTAGGTATGTTCTCTGAACCAATGGATAATGAATTATGGCACTTTATTGCTTATTCAGCAGGAACAGGAGGAAGTATGTTAATTATTGGTTCTGCAGCAGGTGTTGTGGCAATGGGAATGGAGAAAATAGACTTTTTCTGGTACTTAAAAAAGATATCTTGGTTAGCTTTAATAGGCTTTTTAGCAGGAACAGCTGTCTTCTTTTTTACAAGAACTTTATTTTAAACATACTTTACCTTTAAAAAGTGCGTTATTACAATATCAAAATCTAATTTATGTTAAGTATTTTAATACAAGATAATGCGCAGAAGGAGCAGAATTGCTCACTGATACAGAACCAGTTGAAAAAACTTTATCTATTATAGAATTAATTAGTAGTGGTGGAACAGCAGGGATAATTATTATAGCTTTACTGTTTTTACTTTTAATTGTGGCATTTTATATTTATTTTGAACGTTTTTTTGCTATCAAAGAAGCTTCAAAAGTAGATGCAAATTTTATGAATCAGATAAAAGATCATGTAAGTAATGGAAAGATTGATTCTGCTCAAAACTTATGTGCTCAGGTTAATTCTCCAGTTTCAAGATTAATTAGTAAAGGTATCACAAGAATAGGAAAACCTTTAGAAGATATTAATACTGCCATTGAAAATGCTGGTCGATTAGAAGTTTATGGCTTGGAAAAAAATGTAAGTATTCTTGCAACAATTTCAGGAGCTGCACCAATGATTGGTTTTCTTGGGACAGTAATTGGAATGATTTTAGCAATATTTGAACTTGCAAATGCAGGAGGAACTATACAGATGGATGTTTTAGCTAGTGGGCTTTATACAGCAATGACAACAACTGTTGCAGGTTTAATCGTAGGTATTATAGCTTATATTGCATATAATCATTTAGTTGTAAGGACTAATAAAGTTGTGTATCAAATGGAAGCCAATTCGGTGGAATTTCTAGATCACTTAAACGAACCTATTTAATATGAATTTTAGAGGTAGAAATAAGGTTACACCAGAATTCAATATGTCGTCAATGACAGATATTGTTTTCCTATTACTCATATTTTTTATGATTGCTTCTACATTGGTTACTACTAGCGCAATAGATATTTTATTACCAAAAGCAAGTGGAAAAACTGAAAATAAAAAATCTATTGCAGTCAGTATCAAAAAAGACCTGACATATTATATTGATCAAAAAAGAGTTGGTGAAAGTATGTTGGAGAATCAATTAGTACAAATGTTGTCTTCTCAAGAACAACCAACTATTGTTCTTAGGGCAGAAAAATCTGTTCCTGTACAAAATGTGGTTAAGGTTATGGATATAGCCAATCGAAATAAATTTAAGGTCATATTAGCAGTAAAGCCTAATTAATACATTATTAAGGTGAAATATTTAGAGACCAAACATGAACGCAATTCTGCAAAAATAACGGCATTGTTAATGCTGATCTTAATATTGCTGCTTTTTGTTGTTGGTCCACTTTATTTAGATCCTCCAGCAGAATATGGTGTTGCTGTTAACTTTGGAACTTCCGATTTTGGAAGTGGTGAAATTCAGCCTAAAGAACCAATAAAATCTGAACCAAAAGAAATAAACAAAATACCTCAGGAAACTCCTGCAGAATCTACCCCTCAAGAATCTGTTGTTGATAAAGCTGAAGATGTCACGACACAGGAAAGCGAGGAATCCATAAAAATAAAAAAACAAAAGGAAGCCGAAGCAAAAGCAAAGGCTGAAGCAGAACGTGTTGAAAGAGTAAAAAAGGAAGCGGAAGAGAAAAAACGCCTGGAGCAGGAAGAGAAGAAACGCAAGCTGGACGAATTGATGGGAGGAATTGGTAAGTCTGATGGTGAAGCAACAGGAAGTGAAGGAAATGATGATCAGGCAGGTGATAAAGGAAATCTGATGGAAATCCATATGCAAATAGTTATTTTGGAGATCCAGGAACAGGAAGTGGAGGAATAGGATACGGATTGAATGGCAGAGGTACACCATCAAGAAAAGTATTTAAGCAAGATTGTAACGAATCAGGATTGGTAGTTGTAAGGATTGAGGTTAATAGAAATGGAAACGTTACCAAAGCAGAACCAGGAGTTAAGGGAACAACCAACAATGCTTCATGTTTGCTTGAACCCGCTAAAAAAATTGCTTTATCTCATAAATGGAGACCAGACTCTAAAGCACCTTCAAGACAAGTCGGATTTGTGAGTGTGAATTTCAAATTAGGTCAATAATATCATGAATTATCATGAGACAATTACCTGGATGTTCTATCAACTTCCAATGTATCAAAATCAAGGTAAATCGGCTTATAAAAAAGATCTTACAAATACTTTAAAACTTGCCAAACATTTATATAATCCGCATTTAAAGTTTAAATCAATTCATGTTGCCGGAACAAATGGTAAAGGCTCAACAAGCCATATGTTAGCATCTGTTTTGCAAGAAGCAGGATATAAGGTTGGTCTTTATACATCACCCCATTTAAAAGATTTCAGGGAACGAATTAAAATTAATGGTAAAGAAATAAGTAAGAATTTTGTCATTGGTTTTATAAAGCGAAACAAAGCCTTTCTCGATTCCCATTTTTTATCTTTTTTTGAAATGACTGTAGGAATGGCGTTTGATTATTTTGCTTATAAACAAGTGGATATTGCTGTTATTGAGGTTGGTCTGGGAGGTCGCTTGGATTCTACAAATATTATAACACCTGAAGTTTCTGTTATTACCAATATAGGATTGGAACATACACAATTTTTAGGTGATACTTTAGAATTAATAGCCGGTGAAAAAGGAGGTGTCATTAAACCAGGTATTCCAGTTGTTATTGGAGAAACTCAAAAGGAAACCAAACCTGTCTTTCTTGCATTAGCCAAAAAAAACAATTCAAAAATAGTTTTTGCCGATAAGCATATTAAAACTATTATTGAATGTGATCTTAAGGGAGACTATCAGAAAAAAAATATTAAAACAGCCTTGCAAACAATACATGAATTAAAAGAAAAGGGGTTTAAAATTTCTGAGAATAACATTAGCAAAGGATTCAAGAATGTTATTAAAAATACGGGATTGAAAGGTCGTTGGCAAACTTTGCAGGTGGATCCAAAAATTATTTGTGATACTGCTCATAATAGGGAAGGACTCATGTTAGCTTTGGATCAAATCAAACAGGAAAATTTTAACAAGCTTCATTTTGTTTTGGGATTTGTGAAGGAGAAAGATTTAGAAAGAATTATTGAATTGTTTCCTAAAAATGCAGAATATTATTTCTGTAAACCAAGTATAGAAAGAGGGCTGGATGTGAATGTCTTAAAGTCTAAATTTAATGAAAAGGGCTATTTGGGTTTTGCCTTTGATAGTGTTGATGAAGCTCTTGATGCGGCGAAAAAAATAGCAAATAAGAAGGACCTAATTTATGTTGGTGGAAGCACCTTTGTAGTAGCCGAAATTCTTTAGAAATTTGCTTAATATAATTTGGTAGATAGAAAAACTGACTTATCTTTGCATTCCTATTATAGGGCGCATAGCTCAGTTGGTTCAGAGCACTTGGTTTACACCCAAGGGGTCGGGGGTTCGAATCCCTCTGCGCCCACAAAAGTTCGCCAATAAGCGGACTTTTTTAGTTTAAAAAAGGGTCATTAACTCAGTTGGTTTAGAGTGTTACCTTGACAGGGTAGAAGTCACTGGTTCGAATCCAGTATGACCCACATCAAGCACAATCCCAAAGTTTTTTAACTTTGGGTTTTTTTTATGCTGGAAATAGAAACTTAGTTTCTGGTTTAAAGGATAAAAAAAACTAAATATTGCATGGCAATGTTTTGGGATTGTATTTGCAGGAGTGGTTTTGAATGGATATTTAATCCAGTATGACCCACATAAAGCACCATCCCAGTGCATAAATGCATTGGGATTTCAGTTTATAAATATGTAACGCTTGGGATAATAATTATTTCTGTAATTAATCTAGTAGTTCCAGGATTCGTTCCAGTGCCATTCCTCTCGAACCTTTTATCAATATACTGGAGTTTTCAATTTTATCATTTAAAAGATGTTTTTTTAGATCTTCGAAGGATTTGAAAAATTTTATATTATTGAAATTTGAATTTGTTTTATGAAAGTTTTACCCAACAAGATAGACTTCCTTAATATTATTTTCTCAATTAAGTCAACAATATTTTGATGTTCTGTTATACTTGTTTCACCTAATTCGAACATATCACCTAGAAATACTATTTTAGCTGGTCTATCTAATTTATTAAAACTTAAGATAGCCGCCGACATACTAGTAGGATTAGCATTGTAGGCATCCATTATAATTTCATTACTTCCTTTTTTAATGATTTCTGATCGATTATTCTTGGGACTATAATTTTCTATTGCATTTTTTAAGTCATTTTCAGGAACTTTAAAATAATCACCTGTTGCAATGGCCACTGCAATATTTCCTGAGTTATAGTCCCCAATGAGTTGACTTTTGATCAATTTCTTTTTATATTTTAGGACAACAAAAGGATTTGCTTCAATAAAACTAACTATGCAATCATTTTCTTTTCCAGAGCCAAAAGTTAACACACCAGGGATAAGTTCCTATTTGTTTTACTTGTTTTTCATCATCTGTGTTGATGAATGCAATTTTCTTGTTTGCCTTTAAATAATCATAAAGTTCGGATTTTCCTTTAATAACACCTTCATCACTTCCAAAACCTTCTAAATGTGCTTTACCAAAATTGGTTATTAGGCCAAAATCGGGTTGAGCTATTTTACATAAGAATTCAATTTCTTTTTGGTGATTTGCACCCATTTCAACAATGCCTATCTCGGTTTTATCTGTCATGGATAGCAATGTCAATGGAACCCCAATATGATTATTTAGATTACCAACTGTTGCAGCTGTCTTATATTTTTTTGATAATACTGAATTAATAAGTTCTTTAGTTGTTGTTTTACCGTTACTTCCTGTCAAAGCAATAATTGAGACATTTAAATATTTCTATGATAGGTGGCCAATTCTTGCAAGGTTTCTAAAACATCATTAACTAAAAAAATATTTTCACCTTCATATTCCTTCTCATCAACTATGGCATATTTTGCACCTTTTTTTATGGCTTCCTTAGCAAATTTATTTCCATTAAAATTATCTCCTTTCAGTGCAAAGAAAAAATCATTTTTACTTAATTTTTCTGGTATCAGTACAAACTGAATTACATTCAAGAAAGCGTTGGTATATTGATTCTATATTCATAATTTAAATGTAAGAAAAAAGCCCTAACGATTAGTTAAGACTTTTAATATTTATAATTAATTCAAATTAATTTCTTGCTTTTTTATTCTTATTTTTAGATTTTAGATCCAACTCTGGACATCGCGCATCTAAAGCCAATATAATCTGTTGCCATATCCTGAGGGAAATAACTTCGTTGCGCAGGATCTAACCAATATTCTCTGTCTTTCCAGGAACCTCCTTTGTAAACACGCACTTCATCATTAATTAAAGATGTTCTTTTATTTGACTTGTCATATTCTCGAACTAGATTTCCAAAAGTATCAGCATCAACATTATGTTTAGGTGAATTATACATTTTTCTTGAGCCTAGAATCTTCATCTTCATCATTAAAGCTTTCAAAGTATCGAGAAGATTGTTTATCACCATCTCTAAAGTTTCTGTTGTCACTGGTTGAGAAATTTGTTCTTAAATAAGTTTCTTCTTCATCAACAGGAACTTGAACAATTTCACCAGGTAAGTTAACAGCAATGATTTTACCATTACTTAAAGTATCATAGACAATTGAATCTACAGTTACAACTACTACACTTCCATCCGGATTTAAGGCATTTTTAGTATAGACATTACCTCTATAATAGTTGAAGTCATTATATTCATCATCTACAATAGGTCTGTATACATCAGCTACCCATTCGGCAACATTACCGGCCATATCGTATAATCCATAATCATTAGGCTCAAATGATTTTACTTGTGCAGTAATATCTGCACCATCATCAGACCAACCTGCAATTCCACCATAATCACCTTTTCCTTGTTTAAAGTTGGCTAACTGATCACCACGAAGTTTTCTTTTTCCAGATCTTGTATATTGACCATCCCAAGGATATTTTTTACGTCCTCTATAGGTGTTATAACTTCTTAACTCGCTCATGCCTAAAGCCGCATATTCCCATTCTGCTTCAGTTGGTAGTCTGTATTCAGGAGAAATAATTCCTGATTCTCTTTTTGCATAAATATTAATAGGATTTCCGTCTGCATCTGTTTGAACATTTCGTTTACCACCTGTTAGAACATCTTCATTACCACCATAAGTTTCAGTAGGAGCATTGATATAAGTTTCTGTACTAAAATTTGCATCCGCTGTTGATTCATTAGGCATCTCTTTTAAGATATCCTGCATTCTCGGAAGACCATTTCATTAACTCGATCGGTTCTCCAAGTGGCAAATTCAACTGCCTGAATCCAACTTACACCAACAACAGGATATTCTGCATAACCAGGATGACGCAAATAATTGTTGGTCATTACCTCATTGTAACCTAGTCGATTTCTCCATACTAGAGTATCTGGTAATGCACCTTTATAGATGTTTTTGAAATTAGGATCTCCGGAGGATAAACCTTTTTATCCAATGCAGATACTCAGTATACATTAAATTTGTTACCTCAGTTTCATCCATATAGAAGGACTGAACATGCTGTTGATTGGGGGTGTTGTTCCAATCATGCATTACATCATCCTGAACTTTACCCATGGTAAAAGTACCACCTTCAATAAATACTAGACCAGGAGAGGTTTCTTGTTCTTTGAATTTTGTAGTTGTATTGAAAACCACCATCCTTGTCATTAATTTGCCATCCAGTGGCTCTAGAACTATTTTTTGAAGAACTAGAGTTTTTTTTACAACTAAACATTGTCACTGACAACAGTGCAACTAAGTAAAATCTTTGGTGTTAAGATTTTTTTCATTTCCATACTTTTAAGTAAGTCAAATTAAATTTCGGTGACGCAATATAACAATTAAAGGTAATATTACAAGTATTTTTTCGATAAAATTGACAAAAAAAGTGCATTTCATCCTATATTTCTTACAGATTATCGGATTTTTTACTATTTTTGACCGTCATTCGTGTTTTTAAAACGACAGTTTAAAGGATTTATTATTGTACTTTTGATATTTATTCCAATTAAAAATAACCACCCCATAATAAGCTATAATTTTGGACGTTAAATAAGCCATGAAAAAGAATATACTATTAATCTTATTATTAGTATCAAATGTTTGTTTTTCTCAACAAAAACAATTCAATATTAGCTGGGAGACGACAAGAGTTTTGGCTACAGAAACATCTCAATTTGAACTACCCGGGTTTAACAATGAAAATTACAGTTTTGATTCTGATACCGGATTAAAGTTTGTGGCTCAATGGGAATCTTCAAGATTCGTAAATGAAACAACAGGGGTATTGAAATGTTGTTTATAGAAATATAGCAAGGTCAGAACTCAAAGATCTTGATTTAAAAACAATACCAACAGAAATAACCTTTAATTTAAGAAATCCAGATGCCAGGGGTAAGAATTACATTTATTTTGAATTAAGTCCAATTATTAAAGGAAGGAAATATTTAAAAAAGTTACTTCTTTTACGATAAATTATGAATTTTCTTCTGGGAATACCTCAAGAAATACAGCATCAGGCTTAGCAATTTCAAATTCTGTATTAAGTTCTGGTACATGGTACAGGTTTTATGTGGAAAAAACGGGAGTTTTTAAATTTCAGTAAAGTTTTTTAGAAAGCCTGGGAGTTAATGTTAATAACATAGATCCAAGGACATTAAAATCTTTGGAAATGGTGGTACAATGATGCCATATAATAATAATGGTTTTATCCTTTTGATCTGCAGGAAAATGCCATAAAAGTTGTTGGTGAAGAAGATGGCATCTTTAATGAGCAGGATCATATCTTGTTCTATGCCGAAGGTCCAAATAATTACAATCAGGAAAGCAATACCAATATCAATATTTATACAGATAAGTCTTATTATTTTGTCAATATTAGTCCAGGTAATGGAAAGAGTATTCAACCAATGCAACAGCCGGAAGGTGATCCAGATTTGACATATACGACCTTTTAGCGATTATCAAATTTCATGAAGTGGATGAGTACAATCTTGTGAAAGTAGGTAGGCGATGGTTTGGAGATCGATTTGATATAGAACCTATCAAAATTTTGAGTTCGATTTTCCAAATTTGGTTACATCAGAGCCGTTAAATCTTAGGGTATATGCTGCAGCAGTTTCTGAGTCACCGACAACTATGCATGTCAATTTAAATGGAACAGCAGTTGACCAACTTATCATTTTCTCCCATAAATGAAGATACTCTTGAACCGAAGATTGGGTCAGCTACAAATGTCAATTCTAATTCTCAATAATATCACTGTTGCTTTAGAATATAATAATGAAGGTAATCCTAGTGCCATTGGCGTATCTCGATTATATTTCAATTGAAGCGACCAGACAATTGAATTATTCTGGTGAGCAATTTATTTTTAAGAATTATGATGTCTCGCAAACCTCAGGAATTGCTGAGTACATTATTCAGTAATGCTGACCAATGTTAGTGAAGTTTGGGATATTACCGATAATATAATGTTACCAATTGCCAAATCAGATAGTGCAGTCACTACTTTAGTTTTAAAGCAGCAATGGGTAGCTTAAGAACATATGTTGCCTTGGATCAACTCTAGATTATTTATCACCTTTAAGAGATCCCAATGTCAAGTGTAGCAAATCAAAATTTAAAAGGAACTATATTTCAAAATTCAGCAAGGTCAATTTCAAGATCTTGATTATTTAATTGTAGCACCTGCAATTATTTTTTCTCAGGCAGAAAGACTAGCTGAAATAAATAGAGAGCAATATGAATTTGAATGTAAAAGTGTTGAACTTGAACAAAATATATAATGAATTTAGTTCCGGAAATCCAGGATGATCAGCAATTAGGAATTTGGTAAAATATGTATATGATAATGCAAGTAGCACCTGAAAATAGATTAAAGTATTTATGTTTATTTGGTGATGCTTCATTTGATTATAAAGATAGAATTCGAGTAACACGAATATTGTTCCTTCATGGCATGCATATAGTAGTTTTAATTTAACCAATTCATTTGTTTCTGATGATTTCTTATGGAATGATGGATGATAATGAAGGGACCATGAGCAATAGTGATAAGCTGGATATTGCAGTAGGAAGAATTCTAGCTGATATCTCCTCAAAGAGCGCGAAATGGTTGATAAAATAGAATTATATTACAAAAAGAATCCTATGGTAGTTGGCGAAACAATTTCGTTGTAATTTCTGATGATGTAGATGAGCCATGGGAGAAAATTACTTCAACAAACCACAAATGACATTGCTGATGAAATTACTCAAGAAAAACCATTCATTAATGTTATTAAAATACATTCTGACGCTTATCAACAGGAATCATCAGCAGGAGGAGATCGATATCCGGAAGTAAACAAAGCTTTGTAGATGCCATTGAGAAGGGAGCATTAGTTGTTAATTATTTTGGTCATGGTGGTGAAGATGGATTGGCTAAGGAAAGAATCTTTAACAAACCAGACATAAATAATCTTCATAATATTTGCAAATTCAATTGTTTTGTAACGGTTACTTGTGAGTATACCAGGTTTGATAATCCACTATCGTGAAACAGCAGGCGAATTTACGTTTTGGAATAAAGATGGTGGTGCTATTGGATTAATTACTACAACCAGACAAATATTTGTGACGTACAGGTATAATATTTAATGTCACCTTAAGTCAGTACTTATTTTCCTATGCTTCCAACGAATATCCTTCAATGGCAGAATCTCTTAGACTTACTAAAACGGATCCAAGTATATCAAATGCAACCCAAAGAAGATTGGTGTTTTTTATTGGCGATCCTGCCATGAAATTGTCATTTCCAAAACCAAATATAAGACTAACCAATTAAATGATGTGCCTATTGGCTCAGGCCAACTGATACTTTAAAAGCACTTAGTAAAGTTAAGTTAAGTGGAGAAGTTACTAGACGAATCTGGATAACTTTTAAGTGATTACAATGGAATTCTTTCAGCTACTATTTATGACAAGAATATTGATAGACAAACCTTGGCAAATGATGGCACTTCAGAAAATGGTCAAGCGAATTATAATTGGATTTTAAAACATTAGGTGAAATTATTTTTAGAGGTCAAGCCATGTTTCAAAAGGGCTATTTGAATTTGATTTTATTGTTCCACGAGATATTGGTATTCCGGTAGGAAATGGAAAAGTGAGTTTTTACTCCAGAACTGAGGATCCCTTCAAGATAACCAGGCTGGCGCAAGTTTTGATATTCTAATTGGTGGTATGAATGAAAATGCTCCAGAGGATAATATTGGTCCAACAATAAAACTTTATATGAACGATGAAAATTTTGTTTCTGGTGGAATCACAAATGAATCACCAACCTTAGTTGGCTAAACTTCGAAGATGAAAATGGTATTAATACAGCCAGTGGTATTGGTCATGATATTGTGGCAATTATTAGATGGTGATGAAACGAATCCATTTGTTTTAAATGATTATTACGAAACAGATGTTGATGATTATACAAAAGGAAAATTAACTTATCCTTTTAGAGACTTGGAACCAGGATTGCATACCTTAACATTAAAAGCATGGGATGTTTATAATAATTCATCAACAGCCGAAATACAGTTTATAGTTTATGATAAAGACCAAGAACTTAGTAATAAATAACGTACTCAATTACCCAAATCCATTTGTAAATTATACAGAATTTTGGTTTAATCACAATAGTTCGGAACCTTTAGACGTTTCTGTACAGATATTCACTGTGTCAGGAAAATTGGTAAGAACCTTAAATGGTCAAACGGAGTGCTGAGTGTTGTGATCAGAGGCTTCATCTTATCTAGAGATATTGTTTGGGATGGAAGAGATGATTTTGGAGATAAAATAGGAAAAGGAGTTTATGTTTATAAACTAACAGTAAGATCGAACAATTAAATAAAAAAGTAGAAAAGTTTGAAAAACTTGTCATACTTTAATAAAAATTATATTTGTTAACTAAATTAAACTACATGAGAAATCGTTAATTTTAGTATTAATAGCATTGGTATTTGTTTTTAAAATAAATGCTCAGGAAACAGTAGTTTTCGATAACCAAACATCTGTTATTACAACAGGAGTTCCATTTTTATTAATAGCATCAGATGCACGAGCAGCTGCATTGGGAGATATGGGTGTAGCCACTTCTGTTGATGCATTTTCGCAACAATGGAATCCATCAAAGTATGCCTTTTCACTGAAGTAAATCAGGAATTGGAGTTAGTTATACACCTTATTTAAGTAAATTAGTAAATGATATTTTTCTTGGAAATTTGACCTATTTTAACAGGTTAGATGAACGAAGTGCATTTGCTGCCAGTTTTAAGTATTTTTCCTTAGGTGAAATTGAAATTAACGGATGAATTATCGGAACGGTTCTGGAAAATGTAAAACCAAATGAGTTTACATTAGATGCTACTTACTCATTGAGATTGAGTGATCAATTTGCCATGGCTGTAACATGACGCTATTTGAATTCTGACTTAAAAATTAATGCAGTGGACCCTGATGCCGGTTCGGCCAGTTCTTTTGCAGTTGATATTTCCGGATTTTATCAAAGTGAAGAAAATGCGTATGGCGATTTTAATGGACGATGGAGAGCAGGATTTGCAATTCAGAATATAGGACCAAAGATTAAATATGATGATGGTGGCAGGGATAATTTCTTACCGACTAATGTTGCGTCTAGGCGGCGGTTTCGATTTTATTTTTGACGAATACAATAAATTGGCTGTTACTGCAGAAATTGCGAAAATTATTGGTCCCGACACCTCCAATATATGGTTATGAAGATACTATTCAGGATGGAGATACAGAGCCAAACGGACAGCAGGATGTTAATGAGCCAACAATTATAGTTGAAGGTAAAGATCCTGATGTTAGTTTTATTTCAGGGATTTTCCAATCATTTGGAGATGCTCCAGGAGGATTTAGTGAAGAACTAAAAGAATTTACATGGGCTTTAGGTGCAGAGTATTTATATCAGGATTCTTTTGCAATCAGAGCAGGCTTTTTCAATGAAAGTGAAGATAAAGGCGCGAGAAAATTCTTGGCCTTGGAGCAGGATTTAAATATAATGTTGCCAATATAGATCTGTCCTATTTATTCTCAGCATCAAAAGTGCAAAGTCCGTTAGAAGGAACCTTACGATTCTCTCTAACGTTTAATTTAGGGGAGGGAGAATATTCAGAATATTAAAAATAAATACAATCAAATTCAAAAAAACTATTGTCCAACTGCAATAGTTTTTTTGTCTAAATTAGTTTCTTAACTTTATTCTATGAAAGAAATTAAATTCGAATCTAATTTTCTTGTCTACACTTCTGTAGAAGAATTGCCAGTTAATATTAAATCCCTGATGAAAGAGGCTATTGAAGCCAGAGAAAAAGCTTATGCTCCTTATTCAAATTTTTTTGTTGGTGCAGCTGTTTTATTGGATAATGGGGAAGTTGTAACTGGGAATAATCAGGAAAATGCTTCATATCCTTCGGGATTATGTGCAGAACGAACCGCTATTTATTATGCCGGGTCAAAGTATCCCAAAGCAAAAATTCTAAGAATCGCAATAACGGCGTCTTCTCAAAATCAGGAAACAACAACTCCTATTCCTCCATGCGGAGCATGCAGGCAGGCAATCGCAGAGTATGAAGTTAAACAAAATGCTTCTATTGAGATATATTTTATGGGAAAAACAGGAGAAGTTATCAAATCAGAATCACTGGCCAATTTATTACCATTTGTTTTCAATAAATCATCTCTATAGCGAATTAATGTAATTTTAATCCTTTACTGTTTTTTCATTACTAACTAAAATGCTATTTTTGTTGTTCGTTTTGTAAATTAGACCAACAATGAAGAAAATAACAAAAGAGGTATATTTAAAGTGGTATGAAGATATGTTATTCTGGAGAAAGTTTGAAGACAAGCTTGCTGCAGTTTATATCCAACAGAAAGTAAGAGGGTTTCTTCATCTTTACAACGGTCAGGAAGCAGTATTGGCTGGTGCTTTGCATGCCATGGATCTGACCAAGGATAAAATGATAACAGCTTACCGTAATCACGTTCAGCCAATAGGTATGGGTGTTGATCCAAGAAGAGTTATGGCAGAATTGTATGGTAAAGCCACCGGAACCTCCCATGGACTTGGAGGATCTATGCATATCTTTTCTAAGGAACATCGATTTTATGGTGGTCATGGAATTGTTGGTGGTCAAATACCTTTGGGTGCAGGCATTGCATTTGGCGATAAATATCATGGTAGTGATGCTGTAACTTTGTGTTGTTTTGGTGATGGTGCAGCTCGTCAGGGATCTCTTCATGAAACATTTAACTTAGCAATGCTTTGGAAAATACCAGTCGTGTTTATCTGTGAGAACAATGGTTATGCCATGGGAACATCTGTAGCCAGAACCTCGACTATTCCGGATATATGGAAATTGGGTCTAGGTTTTGAAATGCCCAGCGGACCTGTTGACGGAATGAATCCGGTATCGGTTGCTAAGGCACTTGATGAAGCTATTGCAAGAGCCAGAAAAGGTGATGGACCTACATTTCTGGAAATGAAAACCTATCGTTACAGAGGTCATTCTATGAGTGATGCACAGCATTACAGAACAAAAGATGAGGTTAATGAGTACAAAAAAATAGATCCAATCACTCAGGTTAAGGATTTAATCTTGGAAAAGAAATATGCAACTCCAGAGGATCTTGCAGAAATTGACAAACGAGTCAAAGCTTTGGTTAACGAATGTGAAAAATTTGCTGAAGAATCTCCATATCCTGAAAAGAGCTTGATGTATGAGGCTGTTTATGAGCAGAAAGATTATCCATTTTTACAACATAAATTATAAGACATGGCAGAAATAATTACAATGCCTCGTTTAAGTGATACCATGGAAGAAGGGACTGTGGCCCAGTGGTTGAAAAAGGTTGGCGATAAAATTAATGAAGGTGATATCCTTGCCGAAATAGAGACAGACAAAGCCACTATGGAATTTGAGTCTTTTCATGAAGGAGTGTTGCTTCATATTGGAGTGCAAGAAGGCGAAACCACAAAGGTAGATGAACTTTTGGCCATTATTGGTAAGGAAGGTGAAGATGTCTCTGCTCTGTTGAATAAAGCCAAAAGCACTGCTAAAAAAGAGATTAAGAAAGAAGAATCCAAACCAGAGACTACTCCTTCAAATTCCGATTCTGTTGAAATACCGAAAGGAGTTACGGTGATTACCATGCCAAGGTTAAGTGATACCATGGAAGAAGGTACAGTTGCCACCTGGTTAAAGAAAGTTGGTGACGATATTAAAGAAGGTGATATTCTTGCCGAGATAGAAACCGATAAGGCAACTATGGAGTTTGAATCCTTCAATGCAGGAAATTTGTTATATGTTGGATTAAAAGAAGGTGAAACGGCAAAAGTAGATTCACTATTAGCTATTATTGGACCCAAAGGGACTGATGTTTCAGGCTTAGCAAGTAATTTTAAAGTTGAAGGTGAAAAGCCTTCGGAAGCTAAAGCAGAAGAAGCTCCTAAAGCTGATGCAAGCAAAGTGGAAGAAAAAGTTGCGACAACTTCAGCCCAAGTTACAACTACAAATGGAAGAATATTTGTATCTCCATTGGCTAAAAAGATGGCCGAGGAAAAAGGCATTAATTTAACTCAGGTACAAGGTTCCGGAGAAAATGGTCGAATCATAAAACGTGATATAGAAAACTTTACTCCATCTGCGGCAGCACAATCTTCTGCACCAGTTGCAAAATTTGTGCCTTCCGGTCAGGAAAGTACTGATGAGATAAAGCATTCACAAATGCGTAAAGTGATCGCTAAACGATTAGCAGAGTCTAAATTTACAGCACCTCATTATTATCTGGCAGTTGAATTTGATATGGATAATGCCATTGCTTTCAGAGAACAATTCAATTCTGTTCCAGACACCAAAATTTCTTATAACGATATGGTTGTTAAGGCCTGTGCCTTGGCACTTCGTCAGCACCCACAGGTTAACTCGCAGTGGTTTGATGATAAAATGGTATTGAACAACCATGTACATGTTGGAGTCGCAGTTGCAGTTGAAGACGGACTTGTAGTTCCTGTATTGCGTTTTACCAATGAACAAAGTTTACAGCAAATTGGTGCAGCTGTTAAAGATTATGCGGTTAGAGCAAGAAACAAGAAATTGACGCCTCAGGAAATGGAAGGCAGTACCTTTACTATTTCCAATTTGGGTATGTTTGGTATAGAAAGTTTTACATCTATTATCAATCAGCCTAATTCGGCTATATTATCAGTAGGAACTATTGTTCAGAAACCTGTTGTTAAAAACGGTCAGATCGTAGTGGGTAATACCATGAAATTGACATTGGCCTGTGACCACAGAACAGTTGATGGTGCAACAGGATCAGCATTCTTAGAAACATTGAAAGGCTACATTGAAAACCCGGTTACAATGCTGGTTTAATTTGAAATTAAATTAGAATTGAATATATAAAAGTCCATCATAATAATGATGGATTTTTTGTTTAGTGTTGTTGCAGATATTTGGAAGGAAGGATACCGAATTTTGATTTAAAGCATCTGCCAAAATAGGTCAAACTGTTGAATCCCGATCTTTCTGCTATTTCGGTGATGTTCGCTTTTTTATCATGCAACTGGATTAAAGCTTTGTTCAAACGGAAATCACGTAAAAATCTACTAGGCGTTTTTCCTGTAAGCAACTTTAATTTTCTATAAACCTGAACTTCACTTAAACCCAAATTCTTACTGAACTCATTGACATTGAATTTGTTGTCAGTCCAAATAGTCTCTGCGAAATCCATAATTTCATTTATAAAAATTTCATTTTCAGGTTTTAAGGTTTTAATATGTTCTTTGTTAATAAAGGAATTCTTATTGACCTTATCGTATAATTTTCTAATTTCGGCTGTGACCACAATTTGATCTTTCACAACTTCACAGATCCGTGTTGCAACTTTAATAACTGAGTTTATATCATTTTTATTTCCTGAGGCAATTCCTATCTTAAGTTGACGAATGGAGGCATCAAATTTTGGAGTGATATATTTAAAATTATCCTGAACTTTTAGAGCACATAATATAATATTGCTCACCGATTTGAACTTGACAACGTACATATTGTCATTATTGACCAGGATCTTGCCCTTAAAATGATTGAAGGATTTTAATAAACTATTATGAAGTTTTTGAGTGAACAGGTTAAATTGATTTGCTTCCAGTCTGTTGAGGTAGTTGCTGGTTTCAATTACCATGACAAAACGTTGTATGTCATCATGATCTTTAGACATGTCAATCAATTTGTTACAATTTAATGATTTTTCATGTTAAATGCTAACAGAAATGTTAGAGATTTCACCTAAGTATAATTTACTTTTTTATCTTTAATCTCAAATACAACAAGTCAAAATGAAGAATATCATAATAACCGGGACGAGTCGTGGAATTGGATACGAATTGGTGAAGTTGTTTGCTCAAAAAGGACATCGGGTTTTGGCATTATCCAGAAATGATGAACCTGTTAAGAGTCTTAAACTTGATCACATAAATTCTTTTACTTTTGATCTGGGAAATTCAAAAGATTATTTAAAGGTTTCTGAGTTCATCAAAAAGGAATGGAAACAGGTAGATATCTTAATCAACAATGCAGGATCTTTAATTAATAAACCATTTGCTGAAACGACTATGGATGATTTTGAGCAGGTTTACAAAACCAATGTTTTTGGGGTTGCTGAATTGACCAGAACGGTTTTGCCATTTATAAAAAAAGAAGGTCACGTAGTAACCATTAGTTCCATGGGAGGAGTTCAAGGCAGTATGAAATTTCCCGGACTATCTGCCTATAGTTCCAGTAAAGGAGCTGTTATCACACTTACAGAATTATTAGCTGAAGAATACAAGGAAACAGGTCCCAGTTTTAATGTCTTGGCTTTAGGAGCAGTACAAACCGAAATGCTCGAGGAAGCGTTCCCCGGTTACAAAGCACCAACAACTGCATTACAAATGGCAAAGTATATTGCGGATTTTGCTTTAACAGGAAACCAATTCTATAATGGTAAGTTATTGCAGGTTTCCAGTTCTACGCCTTAATCTAATTTAGTTTTACTGTCTTGCCAGTTTTGGCACTTTTTCTTGCAGCATCCAGAATTTCAATAACTATCATATTATTCTCTAAAGAGGACAAATGATAAGGCTGTAAAGTAATTTCTTCTTCTGTTACAGCGGCCAAAAGAGCAAATGGATCATTTAACGGAGACTCAAGTTCTTCAAGTTTATAGGTTTGTTCTTTAAATCCATCATATCCTTCGGCAATTCTTACTCTTAGGTCGTTTCTGTTATCTGCAAAAATTGCACCTGTTAATCCGTATATTTCCATATCTTTTCTGCCTATTGGCCAATTCCAGGACGCTTGAATGATGACTGTGGCATCATCATAGGCTAGAATAATGGTAGCTTCATCATCTACTTTAGGATTGTTTTCAGGTTGCAATTGCTGAGTTATTGCAGTAACTGTGTTAGGCTTTTTGCCATTTTGAATCCAAGTAGCAAGATTTGCTCCATAGCAGCCAAAATCCATTAATGCTCCACCTCCGTTTTCTACAGGATCTAATAACCAGTCTAGAAATTCAGAATTTATATCCAATTTAACAGGCCCTCTATGACCATCTCTTATGATAATTTTTCTTAAATCGCCTATTTTGCCAACTTTTAGTAGTTCATTAGCTCTGTGATTGGTAGGATACCAGGTTGTCTCATAGTTTGTCAACAAATGGATGTTGTGTTTTTCAGATAGCGCCTTCATTTTTTTGGCATGTTTTAAATTAACGGCCAACGGTTTTTCAACCATCACATGAATACCTTTAGGTGCGCAGATTTCAACCACTTCAAGATGTTCATAGATACTTCCAAAAGCAGTGACAGCTTCTGGTTTCGCTTCATTTATCATTTCATCTAAAGTGTTAAATACAAGATTCATATCAAATCCATGTTGTTGAGAATATCTTAAAGCCAATGCTTTATCAGTTTCAACTATGCCAACGATTTCTATATCACCAAGATCCTCTCTACCTAGGATCCAATGAACGTGAGTATGTGTTAATCCGGCAACTCCAACTTTTAAAGGCTCCTTTTGGGCAGATATTTGTAAACAAAGACAAATAAAAGATAAAAAACAGATGAATTTATTTGAAATCATAGAAATTAAATTAACCTTTTTTAATAATGATTCAATTTACTGGAATATTATTACAAAATCAAAAATTATAAATTTTGAAAATAAATTATCAATGTAGCTTTTTTGACTTATTTTTGAACAGATGCAAAATAGACCTACATCAATATCTTCCAAATAAGAGTGTTGAACAAGTTTTAAAACTACTTGATCATGATCACTTAGTTGTAAAAGTTAAGAACGAGCGCAAGACCAGACATGGAGATTATAAAAAGATGCCAAACGATCAGCATCAAATAACTATCAATTCCAATTTAAATATCTACAGATTTCTAATTACACTTTTGCACGAAATAGCTCATTTTGAAGTTTACAAACAATATGGAAGACGAATAAAACCGCATGGCAAAGAATGGAAACACAAGTTTCAGCATATTACGCTGCCTTTTTTAAATCCTGAAATTTTCCCGGAAACTCTTTTACCTTTATTGGCAAATCATTTTAAAAACCCAAAAGCGTCCAGCGACACAGATCTGCGATTGAGCTTAGCTTTAAAGCAATTTGACGAAACCAATGATCTGCATTTTGTATTTGAAGTACCTTTGGGCAAAGAATTTAAATTATATAACGGAAAGATCTTTAAAAAAGGTGCAAAACGTGTAAAGCGATTTGAGTGTAAAGAGATAAAAACGGGTAGAACTTACCTGTTCAATCCAAATGCAGAAGTAGAATTAATAGATTAATTGAGATCATTATAATCAATGATAAAAAAATGACTAAAATGAATAAAAATTATTATGCCGTGATTATGGCAGGAGGCATAGGATCAAGGTTTTGGCCGGTTAGTACGCAAAACAATCCAAAACAATTTCATGACATGTTAGGGACAGGAGATACCTTATTGCAAAAAACCTTCTATAGGTTAATAAAACTCATTCCGCATGAAAATGTTTTTATATTAACAAATGAACGATACAAAGATCTGGTTCATTCTCAATTACCCGTTTTAACCAAGAATCAGGTAGTTTTGGAACCGGCCATGAGAAATACAGCACCTTGTATATTATATGCTGCTTTAAAAATTCAAAAGGAAAATAAAGATGCAGTAATGATTGTTGCTCCAAGCGATCACTGGATAGAAGATGAAGAAAAGTTCAATGCTAATGTTGAGCAAGCATTTCAGTTTAGTGCTAAAAATGATGCTTTGCTCACTCTAGGCATTCAGCCAACATTTCCTAATACCGGTTATGGTTACATAGAATATGAAAAAACTCAAGAGCAATCCATTAAACCTGTCAAACAATTCAAAGAAAAACCTGATTACAATACCGCAAAGGAATATATAACTCAGGGTAATTTCCTGTGGAATGCCGGAATTTTTATTTGGAGTGTAAAAAGTGTAGTAAAAGCTTTTAAGGCTTGTGAGCCAAAACTATTTGAATTGTTCCATAATGGAAAAGATGTTTATAACACCAAACTTGAAGCCGGTTTTATCGCTAAAAATTATGGTAAAGCAGAAAATATTTCTGTGGATTATGCCATTATGGAAAAATCTAAGAATGTGTTTGTATTGCCTGCCGAATTTGACTGGAATGATTTAGGAACATGGGGAAGTTTATACGATAAGCTTGAAAAAGATGAACAGAAGAACGCTATTGTTAATTCCAGACTTTTGGCTGAAGATTCCACAGGGAACATGATTAGAAGCGAAAAAGGAAAAATTGTGGTTGTTGACGGTCTTAACGACTATATAATAGTTGATAAAAAGGATGTTTTGCTTATATTTCCAAAAAAGAAAGAACAGGACATAAAAAAGGTGCTTCAAAGTGTTAAGAATAAATTTGGTGAGAATTACGGTTAATCTTTAACTTTTCATATCGGAATTAAATAATAGAAATGGAAGAAAATAAATCAAATATAAACCAGGAAAAAGCAAAAGAAGTAGCTGTAGAAGAATCTAAGGAGGCAATAAAAAAAGATGCAAAAGGGCTTTGGTATAACACAAAGAAATTTATTGATGAGTTGTTGGACTTTCGACATGATACAGATCGTGATGCTACTATTAAAGCAATTGAAGGAGATATTCCATTCAAAGGTGCTACTGCCTGGATTCTAATCTGTTCTATTTTTGTGGCCTCAGTTGGCTTAAATGCGAATTCAACTGCGGTTGTTATAGGAGCAATGTTAATCTCACCTTTAATGGGGCCTATTTTAGGAATGGGAATGTCAATTGCAATAAATGATATTGATACACTCAAAAAATCACTGATCAATTTCGCAGTTATGGTCGTGCTTAGTGTTTTAACCGCATATTTATTCTTTAAATTTTTTCCATTAAGAGCCGATACTTCAGAATTATTAGGAAGGACCAAGCCAGATATTAGGGATGTCTTAATAGCATTCTTTGGTGGTTTAGCTTTAATAATTGCCAGAACAAAAAAAGGAACTATTGCCTCTGTTATTTTTGGAGTTGCTATTGCAACTGCCTTGATGCCTCCACTTTGTACAGTTGGATTTGGTTTAGCAAAAGGAGGTGAAGTAGGTTTTGATGGTATGACAGGATGGGACTATGCCATGGGAGCTATGTATTTGTTTGCCATAAATACTGTTTTTATAGGATTAGCAACATTTTTAGTATTGAAAATATTGCGTTTCCCAATGCTTAAATATGCAAATTCTAAAAAACGTAGCAGAATATCCAGAATTGCAGCTATGCTTGCCATTGTTGTTATGGTGCCGGCAGTTTGGACCTTTTGGAACGTGTATAAAGAATCCAGATTTGACAATCAAATAACAAAATTTATTGAAAACGAAATTAAACCTAACAATGCATTACAAATGATGAATTTTGATAAGGATTTTGAAAAACAGACCTTATCCCTAAACTTCTTCAATGAAATTTCTGATGCTACTAAACAAGATCTTTTAAATGAATTAAGTAATAATCCCGAATATCCTAATTTAAGACAAGTTTCACTAAAAATTAAAGGAAGCGATACGAAAAGTTATGAATTAATTTCCAACGCTTATCAGGATGCTCGAGACAGACTTAAAGAGAGTGAAAATGTTATTACAGGTTTGCAACTGGAGATAGAAGACCTTAAGGAAGAAATAACACAATTAAATCAACAAATAGAAGCTAAAAGTGAAGGAGTTGCATTTTCTACTTTAGCCAGAGATGCAAAAGTCAGATTTATAGACCTGCAATACTTTAGTTATGCAAAGATGCTTGAATCTAATGACTTTATAAAGGTTGATACAATTTCTGTTGCCAATGTGAAATGGAATCCATCTTTAAGTGATAGTTTAGTAACTGTGAAGGAAAAGCTGTTAGGCGATTGGTTAAAGCAAGAGTTGAAAGAAGAAAATATTATTATAAAGCATAATTGATCATTGATCTTCCTCAATATACAGTTTTCTTACTTTTTTGAATAACTCTGAAGAGTAAACAAAATTGGTAATAGCTTCATTGTCAGTTTTAAAAATAGTTTCGTTAGTGCCTTCCCATTCTTTAACACCATTTTTTAAGAAAACTATTTTTTCGCCAATTTCCATAACTGAGTTCATATCATGAGAGTTAATTACAGTAGTAATATTGTATTCATCTGTAATTTCCTGGATGAGGTTATCTATAACAATGGCAGTATTGGGATCCAGTCCCGAATTAGGTTCATCGCAAAACAAATATTTTGGATTATTTACAATGGCCCTTGCAATCGCTACACGTTTTTTCATTCCACCTGAAGCTTCACTGGGATACTTCTTATGAGCGTCCTGCAAGTGAACCCTATCCAAAACAAAATCAACTCTTTCCTGCATTTCACTCTTAGTTTGATTCGTGAACATTTGAAGAGGGAACATAACATTTTCTTCAATGGTCATAGAATCAAACAGTGCACTTCCTTGAAAGACCATTCCCATCTCAGCTCTCAAATTCCTTCTTTCATCCGTTGTCAGGTTGGAATATAATCTGTCATTATAAAAAATTTTGCCTTCATCAGGTCTTAATAAACCTAAAAGGCATTTCATAAATACTGTTTTACCTGATCCACTCTGTCCAATGATCAAATTAGTTTTTCCCGGTTCAAAAGTTGTTGTTATACCTTTTAAAACATGCGCATCGCCAAAAGACTTATGTAAATTTTCAACTACTATCATTAGCTTAACAACATTGAAGTTAATATATAATTTAGAAGTATGATCATGACACTCGTCCAGACAAATGAAGTTGTACTGGCTTTACCTACTTCTAAGGCTCCACCATTCATATAATAACCATGATATGATGGTATGGTGGCTAAAAGAATAGCAAATACAATAGTTTTTATGAATGCATACGTAACATGAAACGGATCAAAATCCATTTGAACTCCGGTAATGTAATCATCCATGGTTGTAAAGCCTCCATAAACGCATGCAGCAAGACCTCCCAAAACACCTAAAAACATGGCAATTGAAATAACAAAAGGATAAAATAAAAGTGCTATAAATTTTGGAAATACCAAATAATTTATAGCATTTATTCCCATAACCTCTAAAGCGTCAATTTGCTCTGTAACTCTCATGGTTCCAATACTGGAGGTAATAAATGAGCCAACTTTACCAGCCATAATTATGGATATAAAGGTAGGAGCAAATTCTAAGATTATTGATTGTCTGGTAGCAAAACCAACCAAAGTTTTAGGAATTAACGGGTTGTCAATATTTAGTGCTGTTTGTATTGTAACAACCCCTCCAACGAAAAAAGAAATAAATGCAACAATACCCAATGAGCCAATTATGAGATCGTCAATTTCCTTAAAAATTAAACCACGCATAAAAGACCATTTAGTCGGTTTTCTAAAGATTTCAACCAACATAATAAAATAAACTCCAATATTGTGAAGGTATTTCATAATGAATTTTTACATCTGCTAAAGTAAAAAATAACACCAGATATTTAACTATTATTTTAAATAAAGGAAATATAAAAATCCCTATTTTTGTCCGTATTATAATTCACAAGATGAAAAAAATCACATTTCAAATTTTAACAATTTTTACATTATTAGCCTGTAATGTCCATGGAGGCGTTATTAAAAGTCAATCAACTCCAGAAAATCAAATTCAACAACCTAAACCAAAATTGGTAGTTGGTATAGTAGTAGATCAGATGCGATATGACTACTTAACTAGATTTGATTCCAAATATGGAGAAGGTGGATTTAAGAGATTGATAAATGACGGGTTTAATTGCACGAACACTCAGTTTAATTATATTCCAACTTATACAGGACCGGGTCATGCATCAGTTTATACCGGTACAACTCCAAAATATCATGGAATAATTTCGAATAATTGGTTTGATAAACAAACTAAAAAATTTATTTATTGTGTAACAGATGACAATTATCTTTCGGTTGGAACAACAAGTGAATCCGGTAAGGTGTCACCGCAAAGAATGATGGTTTCAACTGTAACAGATGAGCTTAGAATGGCAACTCAAATGCGAGGAAAAGTAATTGGAATTGCTTTAAAAGACAGAGCAGCTTCATTACCTGCAGGTCATTCGGCAAATGCAGCCTATTGGTTTCACGGTTTGGATGAAGGCAATTGGATTACAAGTTCATTTTACATGGATGAATTGCCAAAATGGGTGAAAAAATTCAATAATTCTGATATTGCAGAAAGTTACTTCAAAACCTGGGACACGTATTATGATATTGATACTTATACAGAAAGTGGAAGTGATCTTAATAACTTTGAAGGCGGATTCAATGGTCAGATAACTCCAACATTTCCATATGATCTGTTAAAATTAAAAGACTACAACAATGGGTTTGATATTCTAAAATCAACTCCTTACGGTAATAACCTCACTACAGATTTTGCCCTGGCAGCTATAGAAGGCGAAGAATTGGGAAAAGACTCAGATACCGATTTCCTAGCAATAAGTTATTCAAGTCCGGATTATATAGGTCATAATTTTGGTGTGAACTCTAAGGAAATTGAAGATGTTTATATTAGGCTGGATAAAGAGATTGAGCGATTATTGAATGAACTAGATGCGAAGGTTGGAAAAGGAAACTACACAGTATTTTTAACGGCCGATCATGGCGCTGTTGACGTTCCGGCATATTTACAAAGTATCCATGTTCCTGCAGATTATTTTGATTCTGCAGTATTTAGAACTCAGATAAAAGAATATGTTACAAAAAAATATGGATCTTCAGATTTGATTGAAAGTATAAGTAATAATCAAATATTTTTAAACCGATCAAAAATTGCTTTATTAGATCTTGATCTGGATGATGTTCAGGAAGACATCGTGAATGAGATCATAAATTATAAACATATAGATAAAGCCTATTCAGCAACAACTATGAGCAGTGTGTTTTTTGATAATGGTGTGGAAGCATTGTTGCAAAAAGGGTTTAACCAGAAGCGTTCCGGGGATGTTTTATATGTTCTTGATCCGGCAGTAATATCTTATGGTAAAACCGGTTCAACTCATGGTTCAGGATTTAATTACGATACACATGTTCCATTGTTATTTTATGGGCAGGGTATAAAAAAAGGAAGTTCAGTATCACGTTTTGAGATAACAGATCTGGCACCTACAATTTCGGCATTATTGAATATTAGTTTTCCTAATGGAGCAATTGGAAAACCAATAGAAGCTGTTTTTGATTAGGATAGTTTTTTGAAGATATTTCGCCAGCGAAATTTTCTTATGAAAACCCCTTGATCTTCTGTAACTATAAATTGAATATTTTTATTTTTAGCTAAAAAATAACCTCTGATCGTATTAAAAAAATGAGATAAACTGCGTTTATTGATGCTTCTTTTTATACCCGAAAGAAAAGTCAAAACAAATCCATAACGCATTTTATATAAGGCTTCTCCAAATAAAAACTTAGTATTTCTCTGATAGCTTTTACCTGTAGGTTTTAAATGTTGGACATGTAGACTTTTATCTGTCTTCACTTTCCAACCAAAGAATTGTGCCAGTAACACATCTACAGTGTCCCAGCCAATAGATTCTTTTAGACCTCCAATTTGTTTGAAACAGGCCTTTTTGTAAGCTTTAAATGGTCCGCGAACATGATCTTTGGACGATACAGTTTCGTAAACCCATTTACCTTTCTTTTCAATAAAAGCTAATCCTCCAGCAATTCCAATCGTTTCATCTGAATTAAAAAGGTTGACGATTCCTTCTAAATAATTATTGGGTAAAATAATGTCTGCATCAAATTTGCAAATGATGTCATAATCATCATTCAATTTTTCCAGGCCCTGATTAAAAGCTCGGATTACTTTACTTCCTGGAACGTGTGAAGCCGATGAGGTTATATTTATAAATGTTATCCAATCGTATTTACCAGCAAATTCTGAAATAATTTTAGAGGTATTGTCGGTAGAATTATCATTGACAACAACAACTTTTTTAGGAAGATGCGTCTGATTTACTAAGGACTCAAGCATTAAAGCTATATAGTCCTCTTCATTATGAGCAGGAATGACAATGTAAATGTTCAACTTTGAGAATTTATAACTTCAAAGTTAAACTCTTTCTGCATATACTATATAATATCTGGGTGTAAACAATCTTAAAATTGGTCTGACACCAATTTTTTTAGTGGGATTGGTCCATTTTTTTCTTGCTTTTATGGTCCATCCAGCCTTTTCCAATAACCAATCAAACTGCCAGTCTTCAAATTCATGAAAATGCCTGTCCCATTTATCAGATTTACTCCTATATGCTGATGAAAACCATAGTTTTAATGGTACACTAGCTACTAATTTATCGGCCTTGATATCTTGTAGGACAGTAAAAGGAGAAAGTAAATGTTCAAAAATTTCAAAAGCTGTTACAACTTCAGCATCAGAATCTAAAATTGCAGATGTATCTAAATCCAGATCTTCACCACCAGTATTTTTGACTTTATATCCACTCTCCTGCATAACTTTGGAAAATGGATTTTTAATACCAAGATCTAAAATTGTTGATGATTCAGGAATATGTGCCTTTAAGAACTGTAATGTGAGTTTATATCTTTTGTGTGGAAATTTACCTTCGTACATGTTGGTATCCGGATTTGCGGATATCTTTTAAAATATTAATTTAATACTAATATTGATAAGTTATTGCATTAATATGCATTCCGGCACCAACGCTTGCAAACATAATGACATCACCTTTATTTAAATTGTGATTTTCCATTTTATTTGTTTTAATAAGATCGAATAGTGTTGGAACGGTGGCTACAGAACTATTACCTAATTTATGAATGCTCATCGGCATAATATCCTTAGGCATTGGTGTTTTGTAGAGACGGTAAAAACGGTTCACAATAGCTTCGTCCATTTTTTCATTAGCCTGATGGATGAGTATTTTCTTGACATCATGTATGTCAACTCCGCTATTATCCAAACATGCTTTCATGGCAAGAGGCACATTATTTAATGCGAATTCATATATTTTTCTGCCATCCATCTTAATATAGCGAGTATCCTTATCCAGTTCCGGATTGTTAGAACAGCCAAAATATAGATAGTATGCTTCGTCATAAGTAAAAGACCCGGTTTCATGAGCTAATATTCCTCCTTCTTCATCTGTAGCCTCAATTACAGTTGCTCCGGCTCCATCGGAATATATCATGGAATCCCTGTCATATTTGTCTACAACTCGAGATAAGGTCTCAGATCCAATTACCAGACATTTTTTAGCCATACCGGCTTTGATAAAGGCCTGAGCCTGTATAACACCTTCAATCCAGCCCGGACAACCAAAAAGGATATCGTATGCTACACATTTTGGGTTTTTTATGCGTAAACTATGCTTAATTCTGGAAGCCAAACAAGGTAAAAGATCACTTTGTATGGTATTTGCTTTTACATCTCCAAAATTGTGAGCTACAATTATATAATCTAATTCTTCCGGGTCAATATTGGCATCGCTGATAGCTCGTTCGGCGGCAATTGCACCAATATCAGAACTCACTAAATGATCCTCAGCATACCGACGTTCAGCAATACCTGTAATGGCTTTAAACTTGTCCACAATTACCTCATTTGGATGCTCAATAGTGGTGCCATCAGTATTCAAAAAAGTATGTTGATGGAAGTCTTCGTTTTTTTCAATAATGTCAGGAATATAGCTACCTGAACCGGTAATTTTGATATTCATATGAATAATAAAAATTTAATAAGTGGCTAAATTAATCATTATAGCAACATAGAAACCTGATTTTTATTGTTTTTTACGATGTCCAAAATACATTTTATGACTATACATACGCTTCTATTGGGGCACAAGTACAAATTAAATTTCGATCACCATAGGCATCATCCACTCGTCTTACACTGGGCCAAAATTTATTGTCTTTTACAAATTCCAAGGGAAAAGCGGCTTGTTCCCTGGAATATGGAAAATCCCAAGCGTCAGACGTTAACATTCCCAAAGTATGAGGCGCATTCTTTAAAACGTTGTTTGGATCATCAGCAGATACGGTATCAATTTCTTTCCGAATTGATATCATAGCCTCACAAAACCGATCGATTTCCTGCTTGCTTTCACTCTCTGTTGGTTCTATCATAAGTGTGCCTGCAACCGGAAAAGAAACTGTTGGCGCATGGAATCCATAATCCATCAAGCGTTTTGCAATATCAGAAACTTCAATTCCATGTTCCTTGAAAGGTCTGCAGTCTACTATTAATTCATGGGCTGAACGACCACGTTCACCGGAATATAAAGTATGAAAATGTTCTTCCAATCGGTCCTTTAAGTAGTTTGCATTTAGTATAGCCACTTTAGTTGCATCGGTTAAGCCTTGAGCCCCAAGCATTTTTATATAGGCATAGGAGATCAAACACACCAAAGCAGAACCATAAGGAGCCGCTGAAACAGCGTTAATAGCCTGGTCACCACCAGTTTTTACAACCGGATTTCCGGGAAGGAATGGCACTAACTGTTTCGCTACACAAATTGGACCTACACCAGGCCCCCCGCCTCCATGAGGAATAGCAAAGGTTTTGTGTAAATTAAGGTGGCATACATCTGCACCAATTTTCCCAGGATTGGTCAATCCAACCTGAGCATTCATATTGGCTCCATCCATATAGACCTGACCTCCATTTTCATGAATTATTCTAGTAATTTCTTTAATAGAAGCCTCATAAACGCCATGTGTAGAAGGATAGGTCACCATTAATGCAGAAAGGTTTTCTTTATGCAATTCAGCCTTTTCTCTTAAATCCTCAACATCAATATTGCCTTCATCTGTAGATTTTGTAACTACAACCTGCATTCCTGCCATGACTGCACTTGCCGGATTAGTACCATGTGCAGAAGACGGAATTATGCAGATATTTCTATGGTGGTCACCTCGAGATTCGTGATATGCTCTTATAACCATCAAACCGGAAAACTCGCCTTGAGCTCCTGAATTTGGTTGTAATGATGTGGCAGCAAAACCGGTAATTTCTGTTAATTGATCTTCAAGAGATTTAAGTAATTCCAGATATCCTTTTGCCTGATAAGAAGGAACAAAAGGATGAATATTTGCCCACTTGTACATACTTAGCGGTAACATTTCGGCTGCTGCGTTTAATTTCATGGTGCAGGAACCTAATGAAATCATGGAGTGATTCAAAGACAAATCTTTTCGCTCTAATTTCTTAATGTATCGCATTAACTCCGTTTCTGAATGGTGAGAGTTGAAAACTTCCAGAGTCAAAAAATCAGTTTCTCTTTTCAATCCTTTCGGGATATGATTATCCGTATTTAAACTTTCAATAGAATGAGTCTTTTTACCAGAAGCTTCAGCAAAAATGGAAATTATATCATTTAAATCGGAAATGGTTGTGACTTCATTTATTGAAATACAAACAGTATTAGAGTCAGGATAGAAGAAATTGATCTTATTTTTTTCAGCAATGGGCTTTATTTTATCAACGTCGGTATTTATCTGAAGCGTATCGAAATAAGCAGAATTAACCTGTTCAAAGCCTAATTTATTTAAAGCTGAATCTAATGTTGATGCCGAACTATGGATTTTATCAGCAATAAATCGAAGTCCTTCGGATCCGTGATATACTGCATACATTCCTGCCATAACAGCCAATAAGACCTGAGCTGTACAAATGTTGGAAGTGGCTTTATCTCTTTTTATATGTTGCTCTCTGGTTTGCAGAGCCATACGCAGAGCTCGGTCACCATTGGCATCTTTTGTTACACCAATAATGCGTCCGGGAAGATCACGTTTATAAGCTTCTTTGGTTGCGAAAAAAGCGGCATGTGGACCACCAAATCCCATAGGAATTCCGAATCGCTGCGTTGTGCCAACCACAACATCTGCTCCAAATTTCCCAGGTGCTTTTAGTTTGATCAAACTCATTATATCGGCAGCAACAGCAACTTTTATTCTGTTATCATTTGCTTTTTTGATGAACGATTCTATATCAGTTATTTGACCATATTTTCCAGGATATTGAAGAATAGCTCCAAAGAAATCATTGGAAAATTTAAATTCATTTTCTTTACCCACAACTAATTCTACACCAATTGGAACCGCTCTTGTTTTTAATACTGATAGGGTTTGAGGCAAAATTTCATTGGAAACAAAGAATTTATTGACATCATTTTTTTTCTGATCGCGCTCTCTTACAGCGAACAATAAACTCATAGCTTCAGCAGCAGCTGTACTTTCATCTAACAAGGATGCATTGGCAATTTCCATTCCTGTTAAATCTGTAACCATTGTCTGGAAATTCAATAATGCTTCCAATCTGCCTTGTGCTATCTCAGCCTGATATGGTGTATAAGCGGTATACCAGCCCGGATTTTCAAGAATATTTCGCTGTATAACGGCAGGAAGTATTGTTGGGTGATAACCTAATCCTATATACGTTTTATAAACTTTATTCTTTTTCCCGAGTTCATTTATGTGGACCAAATACTCTTGCTCGCTCATTGGGTCGTCTAAATGTAAATCTTTGGCAAGCCTAATATCATCAGGTATTGTCTCATAAATAAGTTGATCCATACTTTGCACTCCTATTGCCTTTAGCATAAGGTTTTGATCTTCTTCTCTTGGTCCAATATGACGCAATTTGAAAGCGTTTGTATCCATTTATTTGTATGTTGTAAATTGTTAAGCAAAATTAAGTAATACTTCAGTCATTTTTGTTAAGTAAAACCAAAGTTTTTAACCAAATAATAGGTTTATTAACACTTTCCTTACTTTTGTTTAATGCGTATTTTCAAACATATTTTTGACTTCTATTTAAACTCCAGTATTCATGTGGCATTGGCTGTGTATGCATTCACTTTTATAACCTTGAAGCAGTTAAACATTTCACATGATAGGAACATTTTGAGTTTTGTGTTTTTTGGCTCTATTACGGGCTATAATTTTGTCAAGTATTTTGGTCTGGCAAAACTCCATCACAGGAGTTTGGCAAATTGGATGAGAGTTATTCAAATATTTTCAATGCTTTCCATTGTGTTAATGTGTTATTTTGCATTACAATTAGAAACGAAGACTCTAATTATTGTGGTGATAATGGCAGTAATTACATTCTTTTATGCCACACCATTACTGCCAAAAGAATATTTTTTGGAAAACACTTATAACCTTCGCTCAATTTCAGGCTTAAAAGTTTACGTAATTGCTTTCGTTTGGTCAGTCGTTACTGTTGTTTTGCCTGTTGTGAACAATGATCATCCTATAAGCTTTGATGTTTTTATAATGTCCATTCAACGCTATTTATTTGTGATAGTGTTGATCCTTCCTTTTGATATAAGGGATTTACTCTATGATAGTTTAAGGTTGTCTACTATACCTCAAAAAATAGGTATAAAAAAGACAAAATATTTGGGATTTTCACTATTGATAATTAATTTCCTGTTGGAATTTTTTAAAGATGATCTGAATCTGGAACATTTACTAGTGCTTTTTGTTATCACAGTAATTACCTTTATGATTATTCTGTTTTCAGGTAAGGATCGCGGAAGGAATTATAGTGCTTTTTGGGTAGAAGGCTTGCCAATTTTTTGGCTGATTTTGATTTTAATGTTTGATTAGTTCCTTTTCAAAATTCTTTTTCATCTCATTTTTAACAGATTCATCCAGGCAGTTTACGTTTGATTTTTCAATACACTCTGTCAATTTAGCATTATTTTTGGAATACTTTCTGCACACTCGGCAGTATAACAGGTGAATAGTCAATTTAATTTTTTCAAAAAACGATGCTTCATGATATTGTGATTTGTCACAAACGTGGCTTGCTTCCTCACATTTTAAGAAAAATTTACTCATAATTAAAACCAATTTTCTTTTAAACAATTAGCCATCGCAGTACGGGCTCTGTGAATTATCACCCATAAATTAGACGCTGTAATATTTAATTCATTACATATAACCTCGGTTTCAAAACCTTGAATGGTCTTCATTTTAAAAATCTGTGCCTGCTTTTCAGGTAGTTTGCTCAAACAATTTAGAATTGCTGATCCCAATTCTTCATTTATCAAAGTGTCTTCTGCATTGTTTTCTGATAAGTCAGGGACTTGTTCTTCCAGCCAATCTCCTTCTGATTCCAGATCAGTTTTATAGCTCATTCTCACTTCTGCTTTGCCTTTATTTGAGTTTATCTTGCGGTAATGATCGATTATCTTTCGTTTTAAAATAGAAATCAACCAGGTCCGTTCGCTAGCTTCACCTTTAAAATTTTTCATTGACTTCAAGCCTGCAAAAAAAGTGTCCTGAACAATGTCCTGAGCAAGATCTCTGTCATTTACTCTTGTAATAGTGTAATTAAACAAATAATCTGAGTATCTGTCTATCCAACTATTTGGGTCAATTATATGTTTAGGATTACCACCGTTGCTCATGGTATCAAAAATAGAATAATTTTATTTATAAAACGGATCATTTAATTAATCCGGCACGTCTAAGTAAGGCATCAGGTTTTGGCTCTTGTTTTCGAAACCTTTTGTAAAGTGTCATGGGATCTTCTGTTCCACCTTTGCTGAGGACGTTATCTTTAAAACTTTTTGCAACAGTTTGATTAAAAACGCCTTTTTCTTTAAATAATTCAAAGGCATCTGCATCCAGTACTTCTGCCCATTTATAGCTGTAGTAGCCTGAAGAGTATCCTCCTTGAAAGATATGTGAAAACGATGTGCTCATGCAATTTTCGGGAACATCCGGATAAAGTTGGGTGTCACCAAATGCTTTTATCTCATGTGCTTTTACGTCTTTAATATTTGTTGGGTCTTGACCATGCCAGCTCATATCCAATAACCCAAAACTCAACTGCCTTAAGGTCTGCATTCCTTCTTGAAACGTAGAAGAATCTTTGATTTTTTTTATCAGTTCCATAGGAATGACTTCTCCGGTTTCATAATGTTTAGCAAAAAGTTCTAAGGCTTCTTTTTCATAACACCAGTTCTCTAATATCTGACTTGGTAATTCAACAAAATCCCAATAGACGCTGGTTCCGGACAGACTTGGATAAGTTGTTTTGGCTAACATCCCATGAAGTGCATGACCAAATTCATGGAATAAAGTTGTAACTTCATTAAAAGTGAGTAAGGATGGTTTGCTTTTTGTAGGTTTTGTGAAGTTGCAAACTATGGAAATATGGGGTCTTTCATCAACCTTGTTTTTTATGTATTGTGGTTTATAACTTGTCATCCATGCTCCATTACGTTTCCCTGGTCTAGGGAAAAAATCGGCATAAAAGATAGAAATCAATTCGTCATTATCATCAATAACTTTGTAGGTCAAAACATCTTCATGGTAGGTGTCGACATTATTAATTTTTTCAAAGTTTAATCCAAATAACTTTTTGGAGACCAAAAACACACCATCTATTACATTTTCCAATTTAAAATAAGGTTTCAGTTTTTCGTCATCCAGATCAAAAAGTTTTTGTTTTAGTTTTTCTGAATAATAAGCAGAATCCCACTTTTCAAGCCTATCTATCCCATCAAGTTTTTTTGCAAAAGATTCAAGATCTTTAAATTCTTTCAATGCTGCTGGTTTAGCTTTTTCCAACAAATCAAGAAGAAACCCGGTTACTTTTTCCGGTGTTTTGGCCATTCGTTCTTCCAGTACAAAATGGGCATGTGACCGGTAACCTAGAAGTTTTGCCCTTTGATAACGTAAATTTGAAATATCCAAAACATTTTTTTGGTTATCCAGAGAATCATTTTTGAATCCTTTACTACCAAAAGCGAGGCTTAATTTTTTACGTAAATCGCGGTTATCAGCGTACTTCATAAAAGGAATATAACTAGGATAATCCAAAGTAATTAACCAACCTTTTTTGTTTTTAGCTTCTGCTAATTGCTTTGCAGCCTCTTTTTCTCCCTCAGGCAACCCTGAAAGGTCCTTTGGATTAGTAATTAATAATTCATATTTGTTGGTCTCTGCTAGAACGTTTTCACCGAATTTTAATTTTAGCTTAGATAGCTTTTTATCGATGTCTCGAAGTTGTTGTTTTTTATCTTCGGGTAAATTGGCGCCATTTCTGGAAAAACTCTTGTATTTCTTGTCAAGAAGCATATCCTGTTCAGGAGTTAAATTCAAGTCGTCTTTAATTTCATGTAGGGCTTTTATCCTTTTAAAAAGTTTCTTGTTTAATCGGATATCATTGCTGAATTCCGATAGCATTGGAGATACTTTTTGAGCTATTTTTTGTATTTTATCATTAGTTTCTGCAGAATTCAAATTAAAGAATAAGCTAGTCACTCTGTCTAGTAGTTCACCCGAAAAATCTAATGCTTCAATTGTGTTTTTATATGATGGTATCTCCTTATTATTAGCTATGACATCAATTTCATTTTTGGCCTCTTCAATAAGTTGTTTTATTGCCGGTAGGAAGTCCTGATCTTTAATCTTTGCAAATGGAGCTGTATTAAATGGTGTTGTAAACTTTTTAGTTAATAAATTCATTGCTGTATCCGGTTTTTCCAATAAGTCACAAAAATATAATTTCGGTACAATTAAGCAACTATATTATTTCTCTAATTAGTTTGAAAGAGTATGAGTTTTATAATAATGATCTGAAAATCAATGATAATCCTTTAAATTGTTTATAAATTATATTACTAAATTAAACAACAAAAAGCGTTATAACGGTAAAAAAATACATATAAACGAATAAATATTGAAAATACTACAAAAAAAATTGATAATTTATAAAAATATATTTACTTTGCGCTTCCTAAATCGAAACAATACCAAATGAAAAGATTATTTCAGATCTTTTATTTTTTATCTTTTATATCAATAGCGCAACCTTCTTCAGAAGGAATGTATTTTGATGGTGTGAATGATAATTTGACTGTTCCTAATACATCAAATATCAATAGCACGACTACAAATAACAGAACGTACGAAACATATTTTAAAGTAACTTCTACTACTTCACGACAAATTATTATGAAAGAAGGTGGAGGTACCCGAGCAGTTATTATTTATGTTGAGAATGGTTATATAATTTTGGGTGCTTATAATAGAGCCGATTACAGCCCTCAATGGCAAGGAACATTCTACAGAAAAGCAATAACTGCCAATACCTGGTACCACATTGCTTTGGTATTCGATAATGCTCAACCCGGGAATAATCCAGGTAATCCTATGAATGCTACCGCGAATAATTCTTTAAAGTTTTATATGGATGGCGTTCTTGAGGCCGATAATTCCGGTTACCAGCTTGGTAGTCATAATTCAATAAGACTGGGTTATAAGAATGAAACATTGCGATTTCCAAATTGCGGAACCTGGAATGCAACTTCCGGGTCTTCAGAATACTGTTTTGGTTCATTAACAAATGATACAGGATCAAATGAATATTACTTTCAGGGAAATCTCTGGGGTTTTAGAGTTTGGAATGACGTAAGGACAGTGACTGAGATTAACGATAACATGGATGATATTATCACATCCTTGGGTACAGATGATCTTGTTGCGGCCTTGGATGGTGACACCATGACTTATTTGAATAGCAGTGATAATCCTGTGGATGTCTCCAATTCAAATCCTCCCGCTCCTATTACCTGGAGTGCAACTGCAAGTTCTTCTAATTGGAATACTGGAAGCAACTGGGTTGGCGGATCTGTTCCTAATGCGGATAGATTGGAAGATGCTATAATACAAGTTTCAACTAACTATCCGGTTATTACATCCCATGTTGTCGCTGGAGATATTCAAGTTCAGGCTGGTGCAGAAATTACAATAAATGATGGTGGCACTCTTGATGTTAGTTATGATTTGATAAATAATGGTACAATATCAGTAAATCTATACAATACAGACGCGAGTGGTGGAGGTGCGTTAATAACCAGAGAGGCAAAAGCTGTTTCCGGTACAGGTGTTTTTATAATCAATAGAGAAACTCCTAATTATCCTCAAGATTATTATTCAATATGGTCGACTCCTGTGCTTGAGGCAGATTCCAAGATAAGTACAATATTTACTAATGATATTATTGGATATAGATATGATTCTTCTCAAAATCCTTCTGCTTATGTACAAGTTTCAAATAGTTCCAATATGGAAGAAGGGAAAGGATATTTCATAAGGTCAGATAGTTATTCAGGTGCTTTGACAAGAACATTCACAGGAACTGTCAATAACGGAGATATTACGAATCCAATTTATTATAATGGCCCTTCAGATAATTTTAATTTAATTGGGAATCCATATTCTTCTGCATTAAGTTGGACTGAATTTTATGCCGATAACAGCGATGTTATTGAGGGAACCATGTACTATTGGAATCAAAGTCAGGTTGGACCTAATAATTCGGCTTCAGATTATATAAGTTATAATACAACGGGTTCCAGTGAACCTGGTACAACAGGAAATATAGCAACCGGTTTAGGGGTATTTGTGAAGTCTATTCAACCAGGTTCTGTAACTTTTAAAAATACACAACGAGTAGTAGGAAGTAATAATCAGTTCTTTAGATCTGCCAGTAACTCTGATGACGGAAAATCATGGTTCAGATTAACAGGGCCTAATGGTTATAGTCCTATTTTGATAGGATTTGTTCCAGGAGCTACAAATGGCTACGAAAATACTTATGACGGTGTTTTTGTGAATGAGGGAGCTGCCGTTGAATTCTATAGCTTTATTGATTCGAATAAATACGAAATTCAAGGTCGAGAAGTGTTACAGCCTAATCAGCAGATTAGTGTACCACTGGGATTTCAAGTAACTACAGCCGGTGATTATACTATTTCAAGAGTTTTGGATTACATCCCAACAGATTTTGAGATTTTTTTAGAGGATACTCTTTTAAACACGATGACCGATTTAAGGACTTCAGATTATACCTTTAATATATCTAGTCCTGTTGAAGATAATAACAGATTCATCATGCACTACAATTATAGTAGCACATTGGGTGTAAATGATCTTGTTGATGAATCAAATCAAATTCGCGCATTCTTCCGGGACAATAATTTGGTTACTACAACTAGTATTGGTAAGCAAATAGAAACCATTCAATTATTTGATCTTACCGGGAAAGAACTTCTTAGCTCAACTTTTAATGAGACCTTGAACACACGACATCTATCTTCTGGAATTTATATTGTAAAATATTCTTTGCAAGATTCCGGGAGTTTAACTAAAAAAGTCATAAAAAGCTAGCCTTTTTACTCCCCTTAAATTCTAAAAAGCCATAACAAGGATATGGCCTTTTGTAGTATTGATTCTACAATTTTATGTATTACATCGAAAATATTTGCATATTAACTTATTTCTTATGTAGCATTTATTACATTCAGTATTCAATTCCCTCAAAAACTGTTGACTTTAAATTTAAGAATTCAGCACTTTTTAGGGGATTTTTTGAAATAATTGTAAAACCCAAATCCCAAGTCTATGAGAACTTTTACCCTACTATTGGGTCTCATGTTTTTCGCGATCGTTAGTGCACAGGCCCAGGCACCAAATAACGGTTTTTATGTTAATAGTATAGAAAAGGACGTATTCAAAGTCCCTGATTCTGATGTTATTAACCACGTTCAAATTAACAATCGTACCTACGAAACCTATTTTTATGCCAACTCTACAGTTGCCAGACAATTCATTTTTATGGAAGGCAATGATAAAAGAGGAATTTTAGCATATATAGAAAATGGTTATCTAATACTAGGTGCCTATAATATTGATAATGACTATACCAATTTATGGACGGGAACTTATTTTAGAAAACCTATCTCAGCAAGTACCTGGTATCATGTTGCAATGGTTTTTGATAATTTATCCGTTCCTTCACCAGCTTTGCCGGTTTCTGCCATAGATAATACTAATTTTAAATGGTATCTGGATGGTGTGCTACAAGATGAAAAAGCCGGATTTCAAATTGGAGGAAATGGAAATCATAATAATTTGAATATTGGATTTAAGGATGACAAATTGTTTTTTCCAACTGCTGGAGCAACCTGGACTTTATCCGGGCTTTCGGAATATTCATTTGGAGAACAAATAAATGAAGATGGTGGAGGTGAAAACTATTTTGACGGTTATTTATGGGGTTTCCGAGTTTGGAACACATGCAAGAACTCAAACCGAAATTGACACTAATAAAACGAATTTGATATTACAGTCAGAAGACACGGATTTATTAGCCGTTTTAGATGGTGATACAGTAACTTTTTTAGACAATAATAGTTTACCAGATGTTAGAGATAGTGAAGGTGGTCTAACAGTTAAAGAATGGGAAGGCAATACCGATACAAATTGGTCTACACCAACAAATTGGAAAAATGATCTTGTACCGGATAATGCAAAACAGGAACCTGTTAAAATTAAAAGAAATAGTAGTTTTTACCCAACTATAAATACAACTGTAACAGTTGGAGATATTGAACTTGAAGCGGATGGTACCACACCTGGAGCAATTACAATTGCAGATGGAGGTACTCTGGATGTGGCATACGATTTAGTGAACAATGGTGATCTAGTGATTGAGGATAATGGTTCATTACAAGTAAGAGAAAGTAATCCTATTGCAGGAACAGGATCTGTTAATATAAGCAGAAGTACTCCAGATTATCCCGCAGATTTTTATTCTATTTGGTCCACTCCTGTTGCTGAAGCAGATTCACAGATGAATACGATTTTTACAAATTCTATTATCGCATATGAATATGATGCGTCGCAAAATCCTTCCGCATATGTGCAGGTTTCTCCTTCGGCCAATATGAAAGTTGGTAAAGGGTATTTTATTCGTTCCGATAGTGAATCTGGTGTAATAACAAGAACTTTTTCCGGAACCCTAAATAACGGAAATGTGGACATACCTATATATTACAACAGCCCTACAGATAAAGCAAACTTAATAGGAAATCCTTATGCATCAGCTATTAACTGGAAAAAAGTATATGAAGATAATAGTGATGTTTTGGAAGGCACGATTTATTACTGGAGTCAAAGTATGACTGGGGCAAATAATAATTCAGGAGATTATAAAAGCTATAATTATGGCATGGGTCCTTCAGATTTTGGAATTACAGAATTTATATCGGCAGGCCTTGGGGTATTTGTAAAATCATTACAGCCAGGAACTATGACCTTTAAAAACAGTCATCAGGTGACTGGAAATAATGATCAATTCTTTAGAACGAATGAGAATGAAGATGATGGAAAATCATGGTTCAGATTGTCAGGTTCTATGGGATACAGCCCTATATTGATTGGTTTTATTCCCGGAGCAACAGACGATTATGAAACCATGTATGATGCTACCTTTATTAGTGAAGGTGCATCCATAGAATTTTACAGTTTATTAGATCCAAACAAGCTTGAGATCCAGGGAAGATCAGAATTACAGGAAAATCAAAACATAGAAATTCCTCTTGGTTATCAAGTTGTTAGTTCAGGAGATTACACTGTCTCTATTGTTTTGGAATATATAGACCCAATGTTTGAAATTCTTTTAGAAGACAAATTATTAGGTATTACCACCGATTTAAGACAAACAAATTACACATTCAATGTACCTAGTCCTATAGAGGATCACAGTAGATTTGTTTTACATTATGACTATGCCGCTCAGTTGGGTATTGATGATTCTGTCATCGGTCAAAAAGAAGTTCATACTTACTTTGTAAACGATCAGCTTATGACCAACGTAAATAATGATATGCAACCAGACACAATCCAGTTGTTTGATGTTTTAGGAAAAGAAGTAATGAATGCTAACTTCAAGAAAAAAGTATCAACACATAATATAGAGCCTGGTATTTATATTGTGAAATACAACTTTGAAGATTCAAAATCTGTTTCGAAAAAGGTCATTAAACGATAAAACCGTAAGTTACAACGAATAATTATAAACACTTAATCGATGATAATTGTTAATAGTCGGTTAATAAAATAAAAATATTGTTAATAACTTGTGTAATTGCTTAAATTTTAACAATTTAGTAGTATCAATTTTTTCAAGTTAGATAAAATCTTCTAATAATAAGAATTAATTGATTAATAGCAGTAAAAGCCTCGAGACTATCGGGGCTTTTTACTTTAATTTCTTTGAAGATTCTTCTACTTTAATTTTTAATCCATTTTTATAATCAATGATTTTTTTCTGCACAGTTTTGTCGGAAGAACCAATGATTTGTGCTGCCAATATACCTGCATTCTTTGCACCATTCAAAGCAACGGTTGCAACCGGAACACCTCCGGGCATTTGTAAAATGGATAAGACAGAATCCCATCCATCTATTGAATTGCTGCTTTTAACAGGAACTCCAATAACAGGTAATGGAGATAATGATGCTATCATTCCCGGTAAGTGAGCTGCTCCTCCTGCACCTGCAATTATAACATTGATGCCTCTAGTGTGTGCATTCTTGCCATACTCAAACATTTTATCCGGGGTTCTGTGCGCCGAAACAATATCTAATTCAACATCGATATTAAATTCTTTTAAGATATCAATAGCATCCTGCATAACCGGAAGATCACTATTACTACCCATTATTACTGCAACTTTACTCATCTTATTCACTTATTACTTTAATTGTTTTCTTTACTTCCTGTGCAATTCTTCTTGCCTCATTAATATCTTCATGAACTATGGTTACATGTCCCATTTTTCTGAAAGGTCTGGTCTGTTTTTTACCATAAATATGGGGAATAACACCTTTAAGTTCTAAGATTTGCTCAATATTTTTATAAACAACATTTCCTGTATAATCCTCATGTCCTACTAAATTGACCATGACTCCACCAGCTTTTTTCTCGGTGCTTCCCATTGGTAAATTTAAAATAGCTCTTATGTGTTGTTCGAATTGTGACGTATAGTTTGATTCGATGGTATGATGTCCCGAATTATGTGGACGTGGAGCCACTTCATTGATGAGAATTTCATCATTTTTAGTGAGAAACATTTCAACAGCCAATAGCCCAACATGTTCAAATGCGGCTGATGTTTTTAGGGCTAACAATTCTGCTTTACTGGCTATTTCTTTTGAAATTCTTGCAGGACAGATCACATATTCAACTTGATTGGCTTCCATATGGAATTCCATTTCCACAACAGGATAAGTTACCTTATCACCATTGATATTTCTTGCAACAATTACCGAAAGTTCATTTTTAAATGGAACAAATTCTTCAACAACGCACTCTCCATTTGGCAAGCTCTCCAGATCAGAATAGGTCTTAACAATTTTTACACCCATCCCATCATACCCAAATTGAGCACTTTTCCAAACGAAAGGAAAATTAAGTGATTGGTGTTTAATAGCCGTTAAAATCTCATCCTTGTAAGCAAACCTCGAAAAAGCAGCAGTTGGTAAATTGTGATCTACATAAAATAGTTTCTGTTTGACCTTATTTTGGATGGTGCGAATGGTTTTTGCCTGGGGATATACTTTTACACCTTTTTTTTCCAGTGCTTCCAGTGCATCAACATTCACATTTTCTATTTCAATGGTTAATACATCAACTCGCTTACCAAAATTATAAACAGTATCATAGTCCATTAAATCGCCTTTAAAAAACTCATTGCAGGCTATTTTACAAGGTGCATCGTCATTAGCATCTAAAACACAGGTGTAAATATCAAATTTTCTGGTTTCGTTTAGAAGCATTTTCCCTAATTGTCCACCACCAAGAATACCGAGTTTGAAATTGGATGAGAAGTAGTTCATTAAGTTAATTCTGGCTTAATCTATTACGTGTTCCACAAAAATACATTTAAAAATTAAACTAAGTTATAAAAAGGTAAATCAAAAATCGTAATTCGATATTCAAATGATTATCTTTGCACTTCTTAAAAAGAATTAAAATTGATTAAGCTTCACGATCTATATTTTAAACCATTTATTTCTGCCGAAAAAATAGACGAGGCAGTTCAGAAAATGGCCGATCAAATTTCTTTGGATCTGGGTGATGTGGTTCCTGTTTTTGTAGGAATCTTGAATGGATCATTCATGCTTGTAAGTGATTTTGTTAAGAAATATCCAAAACCTTGCGAAGTGACTTTCATCAAGTTAGCTTCTTATGAAGGAGTAAAATCAACAGAAGATATTCAAAGGCTCATAGGGTTGACACAAGACCTTACAGGAAGAGAGGTTGTCATTTTAGAGGATATCATAGATTCTGGCAATACCTTGGAAGAAGTGCACAGGATATTTGAGAATGAAAATGTCAAATCCCTTAAGATCGCTACGCTATTCTATAAACCGGAAGCATATAATAAGGACTACAAATTACACTATATAGGTATAAAAATCCCTAATAAATTTATTGTAGGATATGGTTTGGACTACAATGGATTGGGAAGAGATCTACCGGAAGTCTATCAACTAAAATCAGAACAACCAATGACAAATCTAGTACTCTTTGGCCCTCCTGGAGCAGGTAAAGGAACTCAAGCCGATTTTTTGAAGGAAAAATACAATCTAGTGCATATTTCTACGGGCGATGTCTTTCGATATAATATCAAAAATAAAACAGCTTTAGGAATGCTTGCCAAATCCTATATGGATAAGGGAGAATTGGTTCCTGATAAGGTAACGATCGATATGTTGAATGCAGAGGTTGATAAAAATGCAGGTGCCAATGGATTTATTTTTGATGGATTTCCACGCACAAATGCTCAGGCTGAAGCTTTGGATGAGTTAATGGAAGGGAAAGATTCCCAAATTAATGCTATGATCGCATTAGAAGTCGAAGACGAAGTTTTAGTACAACGTCTTCTAAAAAGAGGTAAGACTAGCGGTCGACCAGACGATGCTGATGAAGGCATTATAAGGAACAGAATAAAAGAATACTACTCAAAAACAGCAATACTAAAGGACTATTTCTCTGCTCAAAACAAATATTTTGGGGTAAATGGTGTCGGCAGTATTGAAGATATTACAGTTCGTTTAAGTGCTGTGATTGATAACTTATAGATTCTTCAAAGGAGTTTAAACTTTTAAAATTTAAACTTATAAACTTTAAACTCAATAAATGACTGAAGGTAATTTCGTAGACTATGTAAAGGTATATGTTGCTTCCGGAAATGGAGGTAAAGGCTCTACGCATTTACATAGGGAAAAATATGTAGAAAAAGGTGGTCCCGATGGAGGAGATGGTGGTCGTGGAGGTCATGTCATTATTAGAGGTAATTCCAATCTCTGGACCCTTTATCATCTAAAATTTAAAAGGCATTTTAAAGCTGGACACGGAGAACATGGTAGTAAAAGCAGAAGTACAGGCGCTGATGGGACAGATATTTACATTGATGTGCCTCTTGGAACCATAGTAAGAGACCCGGAAACAAATGACATTATTTTTGAAATTACTGAAAACGGTGAAGAGAAGATAATTTGCGAAGGAGGAATGGGCGGAAGAGGGAACTGGCATTTTAAAACCTCAACGAACCGAACACCTCGCTATGCCCAACCGGGAATGCCACTTCAAGATAGAGACATAACTCTGGAATTAAAAGTCTTGGCAGATGTTGGACTAGTAGGGTTTCCAAATGCAGGCAAATCAACTCTGTTATCTGTAATGACATCGGCTAAACCAAAAATAGCCGATTATGAATTTACGACCTTAAAGCCAAATTTGGGTATTGTTGAATATCGTGATTTTCAATCTTTTGTAATGGCAGATATTCCAGGGATAATTGAAGGTGCTGCAGAAGGGAAAGGTTTAGGCTATTATTTTTTAAGACACATTGAACGAAATTCTGTTTTACTGTTTTTAATTCCTGCTGATGCTGATGACATTAAAAAGCAATACGATATTCTGCTTGATGAATTACATAGATACAATCCAGAATTGTTGGATAAGGAAAGATTGATCGCAATTTCCAAAAGCGACCTTTTAGATGAAGAACTAAAAGCCGAACTTAAAGAGGAATTGGACAATAACTTACCCATTGATTACGTGTTTATTTCGTCAGTAGCTCAACAAGGTATAACGGAACTCAAAGATAAATTGTGGCAATTGCTTAATAATTGATATTTGGAATAATTTTTGATAAGTTAAGAATACAAGAAGGAGAAAATGAGATCAATAATTGCCTTAATTCTGATAGTGTTTATGAGTTCCTGCGCACCAATCTATGTCAACTATGACTATGAGAAAAATGCAGATTTCAGCCAGTATAAAACATACAATTATTATTCAAATATAGAAACCGGTTTAAACGAACTGGATTCCAAGCGCTTGATGAATATTTTGGATATCGAAATGAAGACCAAGGGTTTTAGTTTATCTGAAACTCCAGATTTTTATATCAATATTAAGAGTCAGGAGTTTCAGGGAGTTCAGCAAAGTTCGGTGGGTGTTGGAATTGGAAGTACAGGAAGAAATTTTGGAGGTGGTCTGTCTATGGGAATTCCAATTGGTCAAACCAATATCAACCGAGAAATAATCATTGATTTTGTTGATGAAAGTAAAGTAGGTCTGTTTTGGCAGGCAGTTACTGAAACTAATTATAATCCAAAATCCACACCGGAAAGAAAAGAAGAACGCTTCAGAACACTTGTACAAAAAGTATTGAGTGGATATCCTCCACATTAATAGAATCAATTTCGGTATTTTCTTAACATTTTAATGTATCAGATCTTTATTTGGTTTTGTAACTTTGATAAAATCAAAAACATCAATTATGATATCTCTCAAAAGTAAAGTGGCACTCATTACAGGCGGTACAAAAGGAATTGGTTTTGGTGTCGCACAATCATTAATGGAACAAGGAGTTAACGTGGCAATAACAGGTAGAAATGTTTTATCTGCACAGGACGCTGCTAAACAATTGAATGACCAGTGTAGTACTAATGCCAAAGCAATAGGATTTGAAGCTGATGTTAGAACGCTCGAAAGCCAAACACAAGCTGTGAATGAGGTCATAAAGAACTTCAATCAATTGGATTTTGTTATTGCTAATGCAGGACTAGGCCATTTTGGAAGTATTGAGGAACTTACCTCGAAGCAATGGAATGAAGTAATCGACACCAATCTTACTGGAGTCTTCAATTCAATAAAGGCGAGTGTTGATGAACTTAAAAAAACTAAAGGATATTTTATTACTATCTCGAGTTTAGCAGGTACAAATTTTTTTGCAGGAGGTTCTGCTTATAATGCAAGTAAATTTGGAGTTACCGGATTTACACAAGCTGTAATGTTAGATCTTAGGAAATATGGAATTAGAGTAAGTACCATTATGCCCGGATCTGTATCGACGTATTTTAATGCAAACGAGCCGGGTGACAAAGATGCCTGGAAAATACAGATTGAGGATATTGGTGAATTGGTGGTAGATCTGTTAAAAATGAATTCAAGAACCTTACCAAGTAAAATTGAAGTACGACCAACAATGCCTCCATTTATTGAAAACGACAAGGGGGATTTTGAAAAAGTTAAAATTGATAACCCAAGTTTTGAGAATAAAGTTTTAAATGAAATTATTCCAAAATGGAGTCAGGGTATTTCAAAAGGTAAGATTGTAAAAGTTAAAGAGTATAAGGTTACATCTGCCACAGATTCAACCGATGGCAAATCCGGACTATTAATAGAAGGTAGTGGAATTGAACCAGAAATTAATTCATTCGGAGATGTAGAAGGCGCTACTCCGCAAATTGGAGCTATGATTTCTATGTTGGAAGATTTAAAAAGTAGAGTTGAAAGTACCGTAAAATCAATGTCTCAATATGAATTAGATCATTTGCACGATGAAAAAGCAAACAGAATAGGAACATTAATTATGCATTTAGCAGCAGCCGAAAAATATTATCAGGTATTTACTTTTGAAGGTCGAGGTTTTAATGATGAAGAAAAAGAATTATGGGAAGATGCCTTAAATTTAGACCAGGCTGGGCGGGATAAATTTAAAGGTCATGAAGTTAATTACTATTTAGATATTTATAATGAAGTAAGGGCTAAGACAATTGAAGAATTAAAGAAAAGGGATGATGAATGGTTTGCAGAGATACAGCCTAGTTATGATGTAAGTAACCATTATTGTTGGTTCCATGTTATGGAACACCAATCAAGTGACTAGGCCAAATATTGTTTTTAAAGAAACGTATTCCACCAGAAAAGGAAATAAAAATAGAAAGTAAAATTAAAAATTAACTAATTAAATAAGTTTAATAAAACCCTATCAAAACTTAGATTCAGAGAGGGTTTTTATTATTAATTTACTATTATCCTTAGGCCTTTACTATGACTACTAAATTCAGGGGCATACATACTTTGTATGGTTGTAATTCCGTTGCTCATATTTCCGGCATTGTTAACACGTAGATCGTATTCAAAAACAAAGACACCTTTAGGTAAATAATCAAAAAAGAAGTTTGTAGAAGCATCTTTAGTGCTTTCATAATAACCCAAGCCATCTTGCCATTTGTATTGCGATAATACATTAATAGGCTCCAATCCTGATGCTCTCATATCTTTCATATGAACAAATTCCATAGGTCGGTCGCTTCTTAATTCAATTCGCACTCTTACCAGATCACCAACATTTAATTTGGTGGCAGTCAGTAACTTCAGATAATTCTTCACCTAAATCGGTGTTATTTTTAAGGAACAGTTTTTTCTTCAATTTAAGAGGTGTTTCAGCGGAAGTAATTTTATCCAAGTCCTCAAAATATTGCCAGTATAAACTTCCCCAGGCAATGCCTTTTCCTTTTTTAGTGATTTTTACATTAGCCATTTCAGGTTTAATTTCATCGGTTTTCCAGGAAGTTTTATAATAGCCTGTTCCGGCTTCTACTTTTACATTTTCCAGTTTTGAAGGAGAAATAGGCTCGCTTCCTAAAACCACATCAACCATATCAGTTACACTTAACCAATCACTTCCTTGTAATAATAATGCATAAACAGCTTCTGTAGTAGCTTTAGTGGTTTTCCACTGATTGGTTTGTTTGTTCTTTAATAACCAGATCTTTAAGTTATCAATGGTTTCTGTGTTGTTTTCAATTTCGGAAAATGCCTCTATCAATAAGGCTTGCGTTTCAATTGGTGCCTGATACCAGTACCAGGAATTGGTATTCGCTTTCCAATACATACCTAATTCTTCAGAAGTGATGCTATTCTCTTTTAAAGATTTCAATATTTTAGCTGATGTTGTTTTGTCATCCATTCTATCAGTCACTAAAGCCATTAATCCTTTGGCATATAAGCTACGACTTAACCAATATTTTTTGATTTGGGTATGATAATAAGCTGTTATCTCTTCAACTTCTTTCGTTTTTTTAATTTCCGGATAAAAGCTTCGCATGTATAAATAGTGTAATTGCGTGTAACTTAAATGATCTAAGCTTAAGTCCACATCTTTATCATATTTTCTGATGTCTTTATATTCCTGAACAAATTCAGCATCTAAATAATTGATAGCTCCTTGTATCATACTTTCTTGGTCGCTGACCGAAGTCGAACCGACATTAAGATGCTTCAAATGACCAAAACCAGTTATAATATGTTGCGTGATGTATCTGTTTGCTCGTCCACCATTAAACCACGACCAGGCGCCTGAAGACATCTGACCTTGCCTTAGTTTACGAATAGCCGATTGAAGCTCGTTATTCATTTTGTTGATGTCGAATAACAAGGCGATACGTTTCTTTTGTTCGGTTTCACTTTGTGCGTCGCGCAACCATGGAGTTTCCTGGATTAACAAGGATTTTAACTCCTGATTCTTCTCTAAGTTGCTCAATAAGGCATCTGTATTTTTCCATTGATTAAAAACCTCCTGGATTCTCGGGTTGCTATTAGCGATATGACTTGCTAAAGCATTCGCATAATAACGAGAGAAAATCTGTTCATTGCATTCGTGCGGGAACTCCATTAAGTAAGGCAATGCCTGAACAGCATACCAAGCAGGATTGCTTGTCATTTCTAAAGTAAGGTTGTGATGTTTGAGCGTAGTCGAAGACAAATTTTTTAATTTATCCAAAGTGAATGTCTTGGTTTGATTGCTTCTAATCCACATCGGCAATGTTTCGGTTACTAACATTCTGTTTGTTAAGACAGGTAATGCGCTTTGTTCACCATCACTAAAATCGCCTGCTTTTGCAATGATTTTATATTGCACTGCTTGCACATTATCTGGAATAGACAAATTCCATGAAACTTGTGTATTTCCTTTGGCGTCAACATTAAATCCCACTCTGTCAGTTCCTGACATCTCTCCCGAAGGGAGAGAATTACTCGAACTAATTATTAACTTTTTGGAAATGTCCTTTCCAGTCAAGGCATCAAACAATTGTAAAACAGCTTGTCCAGATAAATCTTTATCTGAAATATTAGCAATCTTGCTACTAATGGTTATCTGGTCACCTTGACGTAAAAAACGAGGCGCATTAGGTATAACCATGAGTTCTTTTTGAGTAACTGCCTCTAAAGTTGAGGTTTTGCTTTCAAGTGTCTTAGTATGAGCCAATAATTGTAATTTCCACTTGGTCAAAGCTTCTGGAGTTGTAAAACTGAAACTCACATTGCCTTCTTTATCTGTTTGTAATTGCGGAAAGAAAAAGGCAGTTTCCTCAAGGTTTTTTCGGATTTGGACGCCTTCTGTTTCCAGATTGTCTTCATTTTTTGGAGGAGCAGGAGGAGATTGAAGTTGTTCCGTAATTGGGATTTCTCCATTAGCATTTACATCTTTAGAATTACCAATTACTATCTCGTCTAAATTATTTTCAGAAGCAGGCATAGCCATTTCTTCAAGTTCTACAGCGTCGTATTGAATGTTTACTCCAGATACCTCACCTCTCATCCTTCTCATTAGCATTGGCTGTCCATATCCAAAATGCAATCCAAACCAATTCAATTGGTCATAGCCTTGTTGTGGATAGCCTCTGTAATTGTTATGTTGGTTGTAGATTCTAAATCCGCCTTGCCCAAAACTATTACCTGCATTTTTGCGATTTCCTGAATAATAAATAGGCTTGTTTATTGGATTAAAACTCCAGCTGTGAGGCTTGAATTGATCTAACGACGCATCGTACATACTAGCTAACAATTCGGCACTTACTCTATCGCCTTTTGGACCTTTAATTTTAAAACTCCAGGTTTCATCTGCTCCTGGTTCCAGTTTGTCTCTAAACGTTAGTGTTTCAATCTCCAGATCGGTTTTTGGATATGGAACAAAAATTGGATTTGTTCCGGATTGAAAACTGTTGAATGCCGCAAAACTGAAGTGTACAGCAAATCCACCAATATCTTTAGTTAGTTACAGGAATTCGAATTAGTTTTTTGTTGTTGTTGAGGTTGAACTTATAACTATTGATGATCTTATGATCTTTTTCAACATCTACAAAAACAGTGATGTTGTTTGCTGCAGATGCTATGGTTAATTCAACTATTTCATTAGGATTGTATTCCTTTTTATTTGTGGTAATGCTGAATAGTTGTTTGTCTGCAAGTACATCATCTTTTTCACTGAACAAAGTAGTTCTGGTTTGATCTTTCACCAACTGGCCAAATTTATCTTTACTTTCCAGTTCGACAATATATTGCCCGGATTCCCATTTTTTAATACTTCCAAGTTCTACTTCTTTAGATTTGTTAGAATCAAATTTTTCAGAGAACACTAGTTCTCCTTTTTTCCAGTTCTTACTGTCATCTTCACCATTATAAGCATCATGTGGAAACAACTTATTGAATTCACTTTCAGAAAATTCCTGATAATCCGGAGCAGACCAAGGACGAGGTCTTAACACCTTATTTGGTGCTAGTAATTTGTATATATTCACCACACCTTTAGCTGGTGCAAATTCTCCATTCAGGTTTTTGGTATCGATTGTTAGTTGGTGGACTTTCTTTGTTTTATCCAATTTATTATCAATATTAATATTGGCAATTAGAGCATGATACCCAACATTTATAATAGTTGTTGCACTTCTGGTTTCACCATTTAAATCGGTTACATCGGCAATAACTTCATAATTAAAAACAGGTAAGGATGTTCTATCAACGCTTTCATCTGGTATTGCCTTAAAAGTAATTTCAAATTTACCTTTGTTGTTAGTAGATGATTCTCCATGAGCTATTTCCTGTGGTTCACTTGTAAACCAGGGACGGTACCAATAATACCAAGGTGGATATTGCACTTTTCTGTGGACTCTGTAAACCACCTTGGCGTCAGTAATATTGCTGCCGGCAAAAGCAAGTGCTTCTCCTTTTACAGTCACGCTGTCGTTGACTTTAAAAGTTTCTGTTATTGGATTGAATTTGGTTTCAAACTTTGGGCGTTTGTATTCTTCAACTGAGAAGTAAGTTCTGGTATCTATATCGATTCCACCAGATTCAGCATCAAATTCTATATGATACTGACCGGTTAAACCATCATTTGGTAAAATAAACTCACCAGTTACAGAACCAAATTGATTAGTCTTTAATTCTAACTCTTTTATTTCGTCGTCGTTTGAATTATAAAGAAGTACATTTATTAATTCATTTTCTATAACAGATGATTTACCGTTTGAAGATTGCATCGCAATCGCTTTAAAATAAACCGTTTGTCCAGGTCTGTAGATGCTTCTGTCTGTAAATAGGAATCCTTTATATGTGTCCTTGGCTTTGCGTTCTTTATGAAGTTTGTTTATGTAGTAATAACCAAAATATGCTTTTTCATTGTTGTGAGTGACTTCAATTCTCACATTGGTCAATCTGCTGTTATCTTTCTTAATGATAACTTTTCCATTCTCGTCAGTAACCAGATTTTTGGTTTCAAAACTGTCTCTGTAATTTTTTTGATAGCTGATTTTTACTTTGGCTTCAACTATAGGTGAACCATTGTTTCGGTTGATTATTTGATAGGTGTTTTTATCATTTTCAGCTTGTTCAACCAAGGCAAAATTGGTTACCTGTATGGTTTTGAATGCATTAATAGAACTGTCCTTTGCTTGAGAATGGATTAGATAAATTCCATTGTTCAATTTTGGAAATAAGATTTCTGTGGAATGATTTTGATAATCTTTTTCATCACGTAAATTACTTTGCCAATGCGTTGTAACATCTAATTCTTTAATAAATTTTAATTTTTCGTTTTCACGATGTGTTCCAAAGAATTGGTCAAATTGGCTTTTGGTTAATTTATATACCTTAAAATCAAGCTGATTCAGGTTTTTATAGCTTACCAAAATCCTTGAGTGCTTCTGAATTGGCAAGAAATTTTCAGCAGTAAGTTGCAGTTGTTCTTGAAGAATATGTTCCTTAAGAACGACACATTTTTCGGCACCTTTGCTTTTTGGGAATTGTTCAATGACTGAATTACAAAGTTCATAGGCTTCTTTGGTTTTCCAGCGAACATCTACTTTGGATTTTGGATTGTATTGCAATCCTTGTTGATTATAGATAGATGCAATCTCAAATTGGTATAAGCCCGATACTTCGGATGATTCATTCTGCTTAACTTCATTTTTTAAGGCTTCTATGAAGACGTTTTCTTTATCATTAAAAGTTGCATATTGTTTAACAAACAGTAAGCGTTCAATATTTACATCTGCTAATGCAGAAGCATCTTTATCTTTTAAATGAAATTGAATGAGATCCTGATAGATCTTCAATGCATTCAGTTGTAAGGAAGTAGAATCTTTCGAATCAATTTTCAACCTAGAAAATGTATTAGCATCAGTTAAGAATTCTGGATTATCAATTTCGAATTTATAGGCAGGTTTTGTAATGCTAGTTTCATTGGTCTTATAAAAATCCAATGCGTTATGATTTAAAAAATCATATAATGTTGGTCTGAAAAGTTTAGAATCGTTTTGAGTGATTAGAATGTCATTAAAAGCACTTAATTTTTGCAGCTGTAGCAACAATCCACTTTCTAACGATTTCTGAAAATGGAGATGCACTTCATCAAATAAAGTTTGCAAATCCCAGGTCCTGAAATCTTCAGCATCAACTTTCTCTTCTGTATTGGTTCGGTTATAAAATTTATATCTGTTTTGTTGAAAATATTGCCAGTACAAATTAGCCAGAACACTCTCCAGAATATTCTTAGTTGGGAATTTGCTTTTTGCAATTTCCTCTTTAAAATCATTTACAATATTCAATTGAGCATCCTCCTCAAGAGTTAAAACAAAATTGCTTTTATACATCAGGGATTTAACTATTTGAGGCGAATTGTTATCAACCTTGGCTTTTTTAGCGATATCTTCAACCACTTGTAGAGCCGATTTAGGCAAACCATCCTGTTCAAGCTTTTCAACTTCATTCCATAGTTTGGAGTAATTATTGTATAATGGATCTTGAGCTAAAGACATATTGGTAATTAAAATGATGATTATAAAAGAAATGAGCTTTTTCATTGGAAATGATTTATACTCTAATAAATTTGCAAATTGTGCGTTATTTTATACTGATTAAAGTTAAACGCTTTTGTTGAGTAATTCAAGGAGAGGATATCAAAAAGAATACCAAAAGAACAGTTTTTAAAATTATAATTAATTTAGATTTGCATTCCTAAAGATTTAAAAAAAGTGAAACAAATATTCTGCTTTTTCATACTTTTTTCTATCCATTCAATGGCACAAAGCAGCTTTGAAGAAGCCAGATCATTATTTATAAATAATGATTTTAAGGCAGCAGAACCATTGTTAATATCCCATCTTTCTGCTAATCCTAAGGATCAAAATACAATTGAATATTTGGGTGATATTGCAGGACATAAAAAACTATGGGATAGAGCAATTGACTATTATAGGACACTGGTTGAATTAGATGAGAATAATGCGAATTATCACTATAAATATGGAGGTGTTTTGGGTATGAAAGCTATGGAGTCCAATAAGATCAGGGCTTTAACAATGATTGGAGACATCAGGAATTCATTTCTCAAAGCAGCAGAATTGGATCCGCAACATATAGATGTTCGCTGGGCTTTAGTTGAATTTTACATACAATTACCGGGAATAATAGGCGGAAGTGAAAAGAAAGCAATTGAATATGCCAATGAGCTTGAAAATTTATCTCCTGTCGATGGTTATTTATCAAAAGGTTATATAGCGGAATATAGCAATAGACCTAAAGATGCCGAGATGTATTATAAAAAAGCTGTTAATTTAGGAGGGTCTATTACTTGTTATCAAAAGTTAACCAACCTATACGAGAATACGACCAAAGAACCCGAAAAAGCTATTGCTGTTATTGAAGAAGCTCAAGTTAAGCATCAGCGTAATGCCCTTCATTATCAGTTAGGAAAGGTAAGTGCACAATATAACACACAGCTTGACAAAGGAATTAGTTGTCTGGAAAAGTATATCAAAAACCATTCACCAAATGATGGCGTACCTAAATCTTGGGCATACTATCGATTGGCTCAAATCTACAAACATAAAGGCAATAAAGATCAGGCCATGAAACACATAGATCAAGCCCTGTCTGAAACCGATTTAAAACCTTTTAAACAGGAAAAAGATCATATTTTAAATATGTAGTTTTAGGCGTTCCCTGTTCCTGAAACACCTTGCCTGCGGCAGGCAGAAGTTCAGAATGAACAGGTCGCGCTTTCGCAAGTCGCTTTTTTGTCATTAACTACTCATGAGCTCGAGGAGACAAAAAGAGCTTCAACAAATTGCTCAATCGCTAACGCAAACCGAAAATAGTTAAACTTCTGACTTTGATCTTTCAACTTCAAGCACTAATTATTTGGAATTTGGGAATTGTAGTTTGATATTTGTTTAATGAACGTACATTTTATTGCAATTGGTGGTGCAGCTATGCACAATTTAGCAATTGCTCTGCATAATAAAGGGTATCACGTTACCGGAAGTGATGATACTATATTTGACCCATCAAGATCTCGACTAGAAGCTAAAGGATTACTACCGAAAACTTATGGTTGGTATCCGGAAAAGATCACTCAAAATTTAGATGCCATTGTTTTAGGCATGCATGCTAAAGAAGATAATCCGGAATTATTGAAGGCGCAGGAATTAGGACTGAAAATCTATAGTTACCCGGAATTTTTATACGAACAATCAAAAAACAAAACAAGAGTAGTTATTGGCGGAAGTCATGGAAAAACAACCATAACATCTATGATTCTGCATGTGATGCATTATCATGATAGAGATGTCGATTATATGGTAGGAGCGCAGCTTGAAGGTTTTGACGTCATGGTAAAACTTACAGAAGATAATGATTTTATTGTTCTGGAAGGGGATGAGTATTTAAGCTCACCAATTGACAGACGTCCAAAATTCCATTTATACAAACCAAATATTGCCTTGTTGAGTGGGATTGCATGGGATCATATTAATGTCTTTCCCACCTATGAAGGGTATGTGGAACAGTTCAGTATTTTTATTGATAGCATTGTAAAAGGTGGAAGCATAACCTATAACGAAGAAGATCCGGAAGTGAAAAGAGTTGTGGAAGCTTCAAAAAACACCATTCGCAAATTACCTTATCAAACTCCTGATTATACTGTTGAAAACGGACAAACATTATTGGAAACTCCTGAAGGACCATTGCCTATAGAAGTATTTGGTAAACATAACTTAAACAATTTAGCAGGAGCAAAATGGATCTGCCAACACATGGGAATTGACGAAGATGATTTTTATGAAGCCATTGCTACTTTTAAAGGGGCCAGCAAGCGTTTAGAGAAAATTGCAGAAAACAAAAACGGTGTCGCTTATAAAGATTTTGCGCATTCACCAAGTAAGGTGGAAGCAACTACAAAAGCAGTCAAAGAACAGTATAAAAACAGAAGCTTGGTTGCTTGTTTAGAATTACATACCTACAGCAGTTTAAATGCCGAATTTTTAAAGGAATATAAAGGTGCTTTGGATGCTGCAGATGTTGCTGTTGTGTTTTATTCACCACATGCAGTCGAAATAAAAAAATTAGAGGAGGTCACTCATGAGCAAATAGCTGATGCTTTCCAGCGAGACGATTTGATTATTTACACCAATCCGGATGATTTTAAGCAGTTCTTATTTTCTCAAAATTTTGACAATAAAACCTTGTTGCTTATGAGTTCCGGTAATTATGGTGGATTGGATTTTGAGGAGGTTAAAGGGTTGATTCAATAGAGATTAAATTTCTGGAAAGGTTTATATAATATTTATAAAAGTGTTTTTATAATCTTCAAAGCCTTTTCTTCATTTAGAACATTCACATAAATTTCTATGTTACCAAAAAGTTGAGCATAAGATGAATCGGTTTTATCTATTTCAAAAAAGGCTATACCTTCTTCAGTTAATACATTTTTTATTCCCAAGGCTTTTACCTGGGATTTTCCAGAAAAGATCTTTTTTTTATCTGATTCCATATTTTTTATTTGGCTAACTCAAATTTACTTGAGATTTTCTTTAAAAAAATCAATAGTTCGCTTCCAGGATAGATCGGCAGCTTCTTTATCAAATCGAGGTGTTGTATTATTATGAAAACCATGATTCACTTTAGGATAAATAAATGCTTCATAATCAATTTTATTTTCTTTAAGCACAGCTTCAAATGCAGGCCAACCGGCATTCACTCTCGTATCTAATTCGGCGTATTGTAACAATAAAGGTGCTTTAATTTGAGCAGCATCTTCATCAGAAGGTTGTCCTCCGTAATAAGGAACAGCTGCACCTAAGTCAGGAATTCTAACTGCCATCATGTTGGAGATCCAGCCTCCAAAACAAAATCCAACTACTCCTATCTTTCCATTGCAATCTTTGTGAGATTTAAGATAGTCATAAGCAGCTATAAAGTCCTCAAGCATTTCATTTCTATCGCGCTGTTTTTGTAAAGTCCTGCCATCATCGTCATTTCCCGGATAGCCACCAAGAGGTGTTAAAGCATCAGGGGCCAAGCTTATAAAACCTTCAACTGCCGTTCTCCTTCCAACATCTTCTATATACGGATTAAGACCTCTGTTTTCATGCACAACGACAATTCCGGGTATTTTGGTTTTGAGCTCTTTTGGTTTGGACAATAAGCCTTTTATTGTTCCACCACCTTTGGGTGATTCATAAGTAATGAATTCTGAATCTATTCTGGGATCGTCCTGTTTAACCAATTTAGTATCTCTATAATTGGGTGACATAAAACTCAAAAGGCTAGGCACTGTCAATCCACCAACGGCATAGAGAGAAAGTTTTTCTATAAATTGTCTGCGTTGTAATTTATTATGGGCGTAATCGTCGTATAGGTCAAATACTTCCTGACTGATATCTTCTTTTTTTATTTTTTTCATAGTTACTAATTTAGTGTTTTTTTAAAACAATGCCAATAAATAACCTCCAATCGCTCCACCTAAAACGATAAAAGCACTATTAAGTTTTTTAAAATAGAAAACGGTTATTAAGCTGGCAATTGCAATACCTAAAGTTCGCCAATCGGTAAGTGTGTCCTTACCCATTTCTATACATACAGCCAGAATTAAAGCGACTGCTGCCACATTTATGGCATCTAAAAAGGCTCCAATTAGTTTAGACTTTCTCATTTTTGGAATTAATGGATTCAATATCAATACAAATAAAAAGGAGGGAAGGAAAATTCCAATAGTAGCAGCAAATGCTCCAGATATGCCATTCATTTGCCAACCTATAAAAGTGGCAGTAGATAAAACAGGTCCTGGAGTAAACTGCCCAACTGCTACTGCATCGATTAGTTCTTGCCTTGTTAACCATCCATTGCCTACTAATTCTGAATCAAGAAAAGCAAACAAAACATAACCACTCCCATATAATATGGCTCCAACCTTTAAAAAGGTTAGGAATATTTTTAAGCTTCCAATTTTTATTGGGTCTGTAACTTGAATCAATAATAGCGGAATGAATGTGTTTAAAGTTGTTTTATTCTTCTTTAGGAAGTAAAGAATCAAACCGGCAAGTCCACAACCAAAAAGAGCAATTATTTCGTTAACTCCCAATAAGCAAACAATTAAAGTAACAATTCCTAAAACGGTAAGTTCTGTAGTTTTTATGGCTTTTTTACCAAGTCTGTAAGCAGCCATTATAATGATTGCAATAACCGCAGGTTTTATGCCATAAATATATGGTTCAACTTCCGGCAATTGTCCATATTTTTGATACAACCAGGCAAATATAGATGTGATAACAACAGCAGGAAATATGAAAGAGATACCAGCTACAAACAAGCCTTTCCATCCTGCTCTTTCGTGCCCGCAGTGCATAGTCATTTCGGTTGAATTGGGTCCGGGAATTAAATTGGTAGCACCGATCAAATCCAGAAAGTGTTCGTGTGTCATCCACTTCTTTTTTTTAACGACTTCATCTTCCATCATTGCTATATGTGCAGCAGGACCACCAAATGAAATGCAGCCTAATTTAAAAAACAATTGAGCAATCTCTTTGAGCTTATTTTTTTCGGACATATACAATTGAATTAAATAATACTATTCAAAAAATCTGCGATGCTTTGTTGATTTGCTCGAATCAGTTCAGCTTTGGCATTAGCAATATCACTTGATTTTTTGTCTTGGGAGAGTTTGAATTTTCCTTCCCAATTGGTAATGGTAATTTCAAACATTTTGATGTATTCCAGATTTCGTTCCATTCTAGGGTTATCAGCTTCTAAAACATATTTATGCTCTGGAGCTTCAAGGAATTCGGTCATTTTTATGAGGGACTTTTTTAAGGCTACTTTACTGTCAATAGCCTCAACTAAACCATCCAAATGAACTCTTATATAATTCCATGTAGGCAATTGTGTAGTACCATAAATACTTGGCGAAATATAGCACTGTGGTCCGGAAAATATTATTGTAATTGGATTGCCACCTTTCAAAAATTCGGTTTGCGGGTTATAGATATCAATGTGACCAATTAATTTTCCATCTTCACGATAAATTAAAGGTAAATGAGTGATATATGGTTTATTATCATGAACAGAAATGACTGTTGCCAAAGGATACGTTTTTACTACTTCAATCATATGAAGTTTATCGTTATCCTGATGATGCTTTGGTGGATAATTCAATTTGATTCCTGAGTTTTAATTTATGATTTTTGAATAATCAATTTACAATTTTTATATTTATCAAATGTCTGAAAAACCATCATCATTTTCTATTAAAAACTGGTCTCAGGATGACCAGCCAAGGGAGAAATTACTCTACAAAGGCAAATCTGCTCTAAGTGATGCCGAATTGGTTGCAATATTGATAGGTTCAGGAAACAGAGAAGAAAGTGCTGTTGGGTTATGCAAACGTATTTTGGCGAGTGTAGATAATAACCTGAGTGAACTGGGGAAACTATCTATTAAACAATTAATGGAATATAAAGGAATTGGCGAAGCAAAAGCTATAACTATTGCTGCTGCTATGGAACTTGGCAGACGAAGAAGGGGAGAGGAGGCACTGGAAAAAAAGAAGATCACTTCCAGCGCATCAGTTTTTGAGCTTATGCAACCCATTATTGGGGAATTGCAGCATGAGGAATTCTGGATCATCTATTTGAACAATTCCAATAAAGTGCTTCAAAAGAATCAGTTAAGTAAAGGTGGGATCACGGGAACTTTAGTTGATGTTCGGCTCGTACTAAAAAACGCCTTAGAACTTGGCGCAACGGGAATTATATTAGCTCATAATCATCCTTCAGGCACCTTAAAACCAAGCTCAGCTGATAAACAGTTAACTCAAAAACTTAAATCGGCATCAGAAAGTTTGGATATAAAAGTTTTGGACCATTTGATCATTACTGAAAAAGCCTATTTTAGTTTTGCTGATGAATTAATATTATGAAGCATTAAAAATCATAATATAAAAATCTGTTTAAAGCATTTGGAATTTGGTATTTTAGCATTTGGAATTCGCAATAGCATATGCTTTTAGTTTACTCTCATAAAATTACACCTCGGTTAAAATATACTTTTAAGCATATTTGTACCAGAATTTTGGGGATTCCGGTCATTTTCACCACTAAGGTCGAGGATTTTATAGCGCATAAAAGTCTTAAAATGTCCTATACCAATCAACCTCTTGCAAATGAATTTTATATAAGAAGTCATAAGATACTGTTCGAGCAAGGTCTGTCGGATATAGAGCTATTTGTTCAAGATTGGGAAGATACAAAAGGCTTTTTTCCAACGAGTGACAAAAGTTTTTTGCCCTACGATATTTTTGCAGCTTCATTTTATCTGATCAGTAGGTATGAAGAATATTTACCACATGTAAAGGATAGTTATGGTCGTTATTTGGCAACCGAGAGTGTGGCTCATATTAACGGATTTTTAAATAGGCCTGTTGTTGATATATGGGCTTATAAATTTAGACTGGCTCTTCAAAAGAAATTTCCTGAATACCATTTCGCTGAAAGAAAGTACAATATTCAACCCATTATAGATGTCCCAATTTCTCATAACTATAAATTAAAAGGAATTATGAGAACTGTTGGTGGCACATTAAGAGATCTATTTACATTTAAATTAACCAAACTATATGAACGTTATACTGTTTTGTTTGGCATTGTAAAAGATCCTTATAATACCTTTAGCTACATAATCAATAAACAAAAAAGCCTTAAGACAAAGTTTATTGTCTTCTTTTTAATTGCTGATTATTCCACCTATGATAAAAATATTAACATCAATAAGCGCGAATTTCAAAGTCTTATAAAATCTGTTGGAGATTATTGTAATATTGGATTAAAAGCCTCTTATTTTGCAGTTGAAGATGAAGTTCTTTTAAAGAAGGAAAAGACAATCATGGAATCCATCATAAATACTGATCTGAAGATCACTCGGTTCTCTCATAATAAATTTAGCTTACCAGATTCTTACAGGCATTTGATAGATCTGGAAATAGAGGAAGATTATTCCATGGGTTATTTGAATACTATAGGTTTTAGAGCCGGAACCTGCACACCTTTTCTGTTTTATGATCTGGATTATGAAATTCAAACACCTCTTAAGGTATGCCCTTTTCAGCTTATAGATTTTGCGCTAATAAAATCGACTTCTTTGCTGGATAAGAAACAAGAATTATTAAGAATAATTGATGAGGTAAAAAAAGTAAATGGCACTTTTACGCCTATTTTCCACAATTACACCTTTAGTAGTGATGCAAGGTGGAAAGGATTTAAAGATCTGTTTAATTTAATTTTAGAATCAGAACATGAAGTTAACTAATGTAAAAGATATTTTTTTTGATCTGGATCATACACTTTGGGATTTTGACAAAAATTCTGCCTTGACATTTCAAAAAATATTTGAACAGAACAATTTAGAATTGGAATTGAAAAGCTTTTTAAAAGTTTACGAACCTCTTAATTTGAATTATTGGAAACTTTACAGGGAGGAGAAAATTGATAAAGCCGGTTTACGCTATGGTCGTCTTTCAGATACCTTCAAAGCTTTGGAAATATCAATTTCAGACGAAATCATACACCAATTATCGGAGGATTACATTAGTAATTTAACTTCGTTCAATCATTTATTTGAAAGTACAGTAGAGATATTGGATTACTTAAAACCCAATTATAGGTTACATATAATAACAAATGGGTTTAAAGAAGTGCAACATGGTAAACTAAGTAAGGCTAATATTGGTCAATACTTTGATACGGTCACAAATTCTGAGATGGTTGGTGTCAAGAAGCCCAATCCATTAATTTTTAATCATGCCTTAAAGGTTGCAAATGCTAATGTTAAGAAGAGCGTCATGGTAGGAGATAACTATGAAGCAGATATCCTAGGAGCATTGAATATTGGTTTGGATGCCATCTGCTTTAATTATCACAATGAGGAATTAGACAACCATGTTAAAAGTGTAAAACATTTATTGGAGTTAAAAAAGTATCTTTAAAGATAATATCTTCATTGTTACCTCGTTAAAGAAATAAAGCCTTTACATGTTAAAAAATTTAACCCATTGCTCATTTATAGCAATATGCCTGGTATTTTGCTTTACGGCATGTATTAAGGATGTAGATTTTCAACAGGCTGAAGACTTATCTATCTCTCCGGCTTTGGAAATAAGTATCATTCATTTTGAAGAGCCGGCGGGCACTTTTGTTGATGACAACGGTGTTGAACTAATTGCTGTTACAGATTCGGTTTACGTTGATATTTTTGGTGATGAATTTGTGGTAGATAATTTGATAAGAGCCGATTTTCAATTTGAGGCAACTAATACTATAAATAGATCATACCAAGCAGATGTCGAATTTTATAATGATGATTTTGAAATGCAACATAACTTTAGTTTTGGTGTTCCAGCCTCACCATATAATCAAGAAATAGTCGTAGAATATGTTGAGGTTTTTGAAGGACCGGAATTAGAAGCTTTAAAAGCAACAACTAATTTGGTACTGACATTTACATTATTACCCAGTAACGACGGTTCTATACTTCAAGACAGTTCTCCGGGGAATTTAAAACTAAGATCAAAAGCCTCTTTTTATTTGGAAATAAACACTTCTGAATGATCCGTATTTTCTGGTTATTTGTTTTATTGGCTTGCAACGGCTTCTCTCAAAACAAGCAGGTCCTATACGGATTTGATGAAATTCCACAATCCAATTTACTGAATCCCGGAAATATAGTTTCACACCAATGGTATGTAGGTGCACCATTATTATCAAAAATTCATGCCCAGTTTGGAATGTCTAAAATCTCGGTATATGATCTTTTTGCTGATGATGGAACCGACTTTAACTCTAAATTGCGAAAAGCCATTTACAGCATGGATTCAAAAGATCATTTTGCAATCAATCAGCAACTGGAGATTATTTCAGGAGGATTTGCTTTTGGAAGCTATTTTGAAAAAGATCAATATCTGTCTTTTGGATTGTATCAGGAAACAGATGTGTTTATTTACTTTCCAAAGGACTATGCCATTTTAGCCTACGAAGGCAATCAAAACAATATCAACAGAATATTCGATCTAAGTCATTTAAATGTGCAGGCAGAATTACTATCCGTTTTTCATGTAGGATACAACAAAAAATTAAATAAAAAACTTACCGTAGGTGCAAGAGGAAAAATATATTCAAGCCTAATGAACTTTAGTTCTAATAATAACTCAGGAACTTTTGTCACTGTTCCGGGAGAGAATAATTATTACGATCATATTTTTGATTTGAATTTAACGTTAAACACCTCCGGAGCTTCATCATTGCTGAGTGATGACAATTCCGATTTTTCAAAGGATATAAAAGAAATAAGAAATAGGGTCTTATTCGGAGGTAATTTAGGACTGGGATTTGATATAGGTTTTACTTATCAGCCCAAAGATCAATGGACAATAACCGGCAGCTTGCAAGATATTGGGTTTATTTCCCATAGTAAGGATATCGAAAATTATTCACTAAATGGATTTTACAGATTTGATGGTATCAATCCGGTATTTGAAGAAAGCCAACAGGGACAATCCGCTGAAAACTACTGGAATGAAATAGCAGATGAATTTGAAGAATTATTCACCTTAAAGGAGTCAACTTCGAAATTTACGACCTGGAGACCTGTAAAATTTAATGCGTCCTTGGATTATGCTTATGGTGAAAAAGTAAATAAGGAATGTAATTGTTTAGATGAAGATACTGAATACATGAACAAGGTTGGAATTCAAATATTTTCTGTAAACAGACCAAAATCTACTCAATTTTCAGCAACAACATATTACTATAGAAGATTGATAGATCAACTAAGGATTAAGGCCACTTATACAGTGGATTCGTATTCATTTACCAATTTAGGATTGGGATTGTCTGCTCATTTAAGCAACATAAATTTTTATTTCTTGGTAGATAATTTGTTGGAATTTCAGAATTTAGCCAAAGCACAAAGTGTATCTTTACAACTAGGACTAAATTATATTTTTAAAACAAATGAAAACTAAATTCTTTTCAATACTCATTTCCTGTGTATTTATAATTGGATTAAATGCTCAGACCAATCTTAATAATTACAAATATGTTCTGGTTCCAAAGAAATTTGATTTCTTGAAAGAGGCAGACCAATATCAGTTAAATTCATTAACAAAGTTTTTATTAGAAAAAGAAAATTTTACAGCAATTTTTGATGATAAGGACTTTCCCGAAGATCTGGCTAAAGATAGATGTTTGGCTTTAGAAGCAAACGTTATAGATGACAGTGGATTGTTTAAAACCAAATTGACTGTACAATTAGAAGATTGCAGAAAAAATATTCTCTTTACTTCTCGACAAGGAGACTCAAAAGAGAAAGAATATCAAAAAGCCTATTTTGAATCATTAAGAGAAGCATTTCAATCTTTTAAAACTATAAATTACGAATATAAACCAATACAAAATAATACTCCGGTAAGTATCGAGACTGCAAAAGAACCTGTTAAAGAAATTATCCCGGTTGACGAACCTGAAAAGTTAGAAGCGATTAAGGATTTAAAACCGGAACCTAAATTAGAACCTGAAAAACCTGTAACTCCGGAAGTGCCAAAAAAGGAAGAAAAGGATGAAGTAATTAAAAAACCTAAAGCAGAACCGGTATTTGTTAAGGATGATGAAATAAATGTTTTATATGCTCAAAAAATCGATGGAGGTTATCAATTAGTTGACAGTTCACCAAAAATTGTTATGATACTTTTTAGTACTCCAAAACAAGATGTTTTTATAGTAAAAGGTGAAGACGCTATTGTTTTTAAGGAAAATGGGAATTGGTTTAAGTCAAAAAACAGTACAGCACGAGAAATATTAAATATTAAGTTCTAACTTAATAACCATACTTATCCTTCCAACGCGTCTTTAAAAAATCTCGCAAGGTGTTTTCCCTGCTGTTATTTCCGGGATCATAAAGTTTTGTGTTCTTGATCTCATCCGGAAGGAATTCATGTTCTGCAAAGTTTTTCTCATAATTATGAGCATATTTGTATTCGTCACCATAACCCAGCTCTTTCATTAATTTTGTTGGCGCATTTCTTATACTCAAGGGCACAGACAGATCTCCTGTTTCTTTCACCAGTTGTTGTGCTTTGCTAATTGCCTGATAGGCCGCATTACTTTTTGCAGAACTGGCTAAATAAGTAGCACATTGACTCAAAATAATCCTGGATTCAGGATAACCAATTGCAGAAACAGCCTGGAATGTATTATTGGCAATTACCAAAGCAGTAGGATTGGCATTACCAATATCCTCACTTGCGAGAATAAGCATTCGTCTTGCTATAAATTTTAGATCTTCACCACCTTCGATCATCCTCGCCAGCCAATAAACGGCTGCATTTGGATCACTTCCTCTAATGGATTTTATAAAGGCCGAAATAATATCATAATGCTGCTCACCGGTTTTATCATATCGCACGGTATTTTGCTGCACCTTTTCCAAAACCAGGTCATTGGTAATGATTATGGATTTACCTTCTTCAGAATTTACGATCAGTTCAAAAATATTCAGCAATTTTCTGGCGTCACCTCCGGAAAGTCGCAATAAGACATCTGTTTCTTTAAGTTTTATCTTTTTTTGAGATATTATCTCATCTTCTTTAATTGCTCGCTTTAAAAGGTTTCTAAATCTTTTTTATCAAATGAGTTTAAAATATAGACCTGACATCGAGATAACAATGCGGGAATGACTTCAAAACTTGGATTTTCGGTCGTGGCACCAATTAAGGTCACCCAACCTTTTTCTACAGCTTGCAATAATGAATCTTGCTGTGATTTGCTAAATCGGTGGATCTCATCTATAAATAAAATCGGGTTTTTAGTCGTAAACAAGCCACCACTTTGTTTCGCTTTTTCAATGATCTCACGTACATCTTTAACCCCCGAATTAATGGCGCTTAAAGTATAAAATGGCCTCCCCGATTCAGAGGCTATGATATTTGCCAAAGTCGTTTTACCGGTTCCTGGTGGTCCCCAAAATATCATTGAAGGAATGAGTCCCAGTTTAATTTGTTTGGTCAAAGCACCATCTTTTCCAACCAAATGATTCTGGCTCAGAAAGTCTTTAAGAACTTTCGGTCTCAAACGCTCTGCTAAAGGTTCATTCATAAAGTAAAATTACAGTATTTTTTAATGATTGGGTGTGTCCCCGATATAAATTCAGATTCTCAAAAGAATTTTAAACAAAAGCTCAATCATTCACTTTTATTATTACATGACAAATTATCATTAATATCCAAATTGGATAACTATTTGCTATATTTATTTCAAGAATGAAAAAACAGGAACATTTTACCTTCTCGAATGGTGTAATAGCTTATCCGCTGCTATTCGTGTTACTTATATGGATCGTATTCTGGTATGAAATACGCTTTGGGGAAGATTTCACAAGCTTTGGAATTTATCCTCAAAAATTAAAAGGACTTGTTGGGGTAGTATGCAGTCCGTTTATTCATGCCGATATTAAGCATCTATATCATAATACCATTCCGTTATTTATTTTATCGGCCGCTTTGTTCTATTTCTATCGACCTATTGCATGGAAAGTAATAGGTTTTGGTATTTTGCTTTCAGGATTATTGACATGGTCTTTTGCACGTCCTGCATATCATATTGGGGCTAGTGGATTGATCTATGTGCTTTTCAGTTTTACATTTTTTAAAGGCATTTTTGCCAAACATTACAGGCTGATTGCACTTTCCTTATTGGTCATTTTTTTATACGGAAGTTTGGTTATGTACGCACTTCCAATAGAGGAAGGTATATCCTGGGAAGGACATTTATCAGGACTCATTACGGGATTGATTTTTGCTTTGATATTCAGAAAAGAAATTGCAAAACCTAAAAAATATGTCTGGGAAGAAGAAAATTATAATGAAGAGGATGATGATTTCCTGAAGCATTTTGATGAAAATGGAAACTTTATTGAAAACAGAGCTCAACAAATAGAGGAGGAGCCACCCACTATAAAGTATACCATAAAAAAAGATAATGGTTCACATTTGAAGCAATAAATAAATTTTTCTTCAGAATTATGAAGCTTAAAATAAATAGTAAATTTCTAACTCTAACATCTAACTCTAACTTCTAACAATCTAACAGCGAAGCGGTCTAATATCTTTTTTAAAGTCGTTGTCTAACTGCCTCATATAAAAAGGCACCACAGGCTACGGATACGTTCAATGATTCAATTTCACCCAGGAGAGGTAATTTAGCTTTTTCATCCGCTAATTTTAATACAGATGGATTTATACCTTTACCTTCAGATCCCATGATAATTGCACAAGGTTCTTTAAATGAAATATCATAAATGGTCTTATCTGTTTTTTCAGTAGCTGCAATTATTTTAATGCCACTTGCCTGTAAATGGAACATGGCATCTTTAATATGATCTACCTTGCAAATAGGCACTTTAAAGACAGCTCCGGCACTTGTTTTAATAGTATCTCCATTAACAGGTGCTCCACCTTTTTTCTGGATTATTATTCCATCAACTCCGGTACATTCTGCAGTTCTTATAATGGCTCCAAAATTCCTGACATCACTTATTTGATCCAGCAATAAGAATAAAGGTGTTTTACCTGATTCAATAACATTTAAAACCAGATTATCAATATCATAAAACTCAATTGGAGCAATAGTTGCAACAACGCCTTGATGATTGTTATTTGTAAGCCTGTTTAGCTTCTCAACAGGAACATAGGATGTGTTAAGACGTTCTTTCCTCAATAATGATTCTAATTCCTGAAATAATTCTCCTCTCAATCCTTTTTGCAGAAAAACCTTATCAATGGCTTTATCGGAATTTATGGCTTCAATTACCGCTCTCAATCCGTATATTTTAGTCTCTTGTTCCATTAAGACAAATGTATAAAAAAACCACTCCTTTAAGAGAGTGGTTATAGTTTTAATTATTTATGTTTCTATTGAAGTATGACCTTTTTATTCATAACAGCATTTCCCTGGTTAATTTTAAGGACATAGATACCTTTTGATAAGGAACTTGTCTCTATGGAACTTGTTATTTTTGAACTGTTTGGCGAAATCACATTTGAAAACACTTCTCTTCCTTGAATATCTAATAATGAAACATTTATCTTACTATTGTTTACAGAGTTGAACTTAAAGTTTACAATATCATTTGCCGGGTTTGGCCAAATAAAAAATTCTGATAGTGAATTATCTCTGGTACTTAGGGTAAAATCAGATCCGGTTACAACAATTGAAAAGGCCTGAGGTAAATTATCTCTTAAAGACCCTTTATGAGTGACTGTTAATGTATATGATCCAGACACTGGAGCAGGTATATCTATGTTTTCAACCGTATCAACCAGGTTATCTCCTTTTTGAGCCAATCCATCCACATTGCTCAAATCCAATCTCCATGGAAGAGAAACATCAGAATTACTATCAGTTAATCTTAGATCCAGATCATTCACCAAAGCAGGAACTGGACTATTCAATTGTCCATCCTTAGGCAGTTCCCGGTGGATCTGTCCAGCATAAGGTTGCACTTAATTGAGAAGTTCCGCTTACATTAAAAGTTCTTGTATAGGTTTGTCCCGGTGATAAACTTGTTTCAACTATTAATGCTGTATTATTTGTGTCTCCTAAAATAGTTTCAGCAGCTCGTTTTGCATTCAATAATCCCCAGCCAAAAATTGGCCCGGGACCCGGAACACTTGGTGATTCATCTGCCGTGTGGCATGCTAAACCCTTTAAGGTAGCAGCTCTCATATATTTAGTATTCAACTGGTTGTAATATTGTTGCAATAATAAAAGCGTTCCGGTTGTATTTGGAGCAGACATGGAAGTGCCATTATAAGTACTATATGCAGTATCTGATGTGCTTATACTGGAATAAACACTGGTTCCATCTGCCGTAATATCAGGTTTTATCCTGCCGTCATCAGAAGGTCCCTGACTGCTGCCAGAATTGATTGACATACTCAACAGTTCACCACTTCCATTAGGATTTATAAGAGGGTTATCCGCATTTGCCACTACTAAATTATTCTTACTGTTTTTATTACCTACCAGCTTATCATAATTGGCAGCTAAGTCCACCTGTATATGTATTAGAACCATCATTTCCTGCTGAGACCACACATAAAAGGTAAGGAGCATTAAATGCCACATCATCCCAGGTTCGTGCCTCAGAATCATAACAACCCATCATCCATGCGAAAGTAGGATTTGTCTGCATTGGAATACCATAGGAATGATTAGATAACAAGAGACCATTGGTAGTAGCCTCATTTAGTGCTTCCTGATCATCAAAATCCCAGTCAAAAGAAGTCAATGTAGCTTGCGGAGCCATGCCTTTTGCTTGTGCGCTGGTTCCTTTTGCTATGATTGTTCCGGATACATGCGTAGAATGGTCACTTTGGTCATTCGACGCAGAGAGATCTGGATTATCAACTCTGGAAACCGGTATAGGGCTGTTATCGAGAAATTCCTGATGAGTAGCAAGTGTAGGACCACCATCCCAGGTCGCGACATGCATATTTTGACCATCAAGATTTAAACCTAAACCTCCACCTGTTTGTAAAAAGTTTGTTCGTGTTGATACGGCTTCAGAAACGTTATCAGTTGAATAATAAATAGGTTGACCATTCAAGTATCTTCCTTATCTTCATGACACCTCCATTTTCTAATTTAATGGTTCTGGGTACTCCTGTTCTTGCAATGTAGTCATCAACTTCTTGTTTCTCAGCCAGATTTTTCTCAATTAGAACCTGTTTTAAATTATTGATTTTTGTCTGATCGTAAGTTTGGATGATCTTTTGTCTTTCTTCAGGTGTTTGTCCAAAAATTTGAGTACAAAAGACAGAAAGAACTGTAATGAGTAGAATTCTTTTCATTTTTTCAATTTTTGTAAATATAAAAAAAAAGAGCTTTTTAGTTTTAAAAAGCTCTTTTTTTATGGTATCACCTTGTGTTAATTCGGTGTTAAAACTACATCTACAGTAAAACTTGATGTGAACAATCCTTGGTTCAAGGTATAACTAAACTCCTGAGTACAAGGAGAAAAGTTTCCAGCACCACCGGTTGCCCATGCATCATTCCCAATAAAGTCTATTGAAAAGTCAGAATTTAAGACTATAGTTCCAGAATAAACATAAAGGTTATCATAACCAGAATTACCTGTAGCCCATGAAACAAAAGTAGGACCCCATCCTGAATAAACAGTCCATTGATTGTCAGTTCCTGGAACCGGGTCTACACTAAGTACATATGAAGGTGCTTCTTCATCAAAAGCAAACACATTTGCTGTATAGTTAGTTGTATTAAGTCCTGTAAAAGGACAAAGCTTAAATAATTCTAAACTAAATTGATCATTATCTGAAACTGGGACATCACCTGATGTACTCAGATTAAAAATAGCTGTTTTTCCTTCAACGAGAGCATTTTCAAAATTCCCCTTAATTCTGAGCTTAGAAATAATATTTCCGTTACTAAGAGATGTTGTACTATTTAGTATAGTAAAATCAACTCCTTCTTCTGCTGTTGAAGCAGGATCTAAAGTAATGTTATATGGAATCTCACCGGATGCTAGAGCAGTAGCACCAACAGTAATCTCTATAGTGTTAGCAGCTCCATCTTCAACAAACAGAATTGCTGAACTTTTTGCAAAGAAAATTGTATTTTCTCTGTCATTTAAATAATCTGTATCTCCCTGATCTCTTTGACAAGAAACCAAAACTACCGATACAAACAATAATGTAATTATTTTATATATATTTTTCATAATTTTTTATTTTTAAAGTGGTGTGTAAACTGATACTCCATTCTCTCCGTAACCTTCACAATACCATGAGATAGTAATAGACACCTGTTTGAAAATCTACTTCGTTAACACCTCCATCTAAAGGAACAACAGCTCCCCAGGGGTCACCTTGACCTGACCATGAGATTAATCCGCAATTTTCAGAAAATGTAACATCAATACTTGTTTCACTTGTTCCATAAGCACCGGAATATGGCCCTACAGTGTAAAGACCTCCTGAGAAATCCTGTACAAAATATTCACCAGGACCAACTTCAACGATTTCTACCTCCATAGTATATGGATTAAAATCAGGTAAAAAGTCATGATAACCATAATTTGTGGTTACGCTATACATTCCGGCAAGATCAGAAACACATTGCTGAAATATTGATAGGGTGTATTTTGCGCCACTCATTACATCATTAGCACCACTGCCTACCAAGTTAATTATCAATTCAGAACCGGTTGCAATAGTTCCTTCAAAAATACCTTGTATCTGAAATTCACCAAAGTACTCTCCGGCAGGAATTGTAACTGTATTGCTTACAAAACTAAAATCAACTCCTTCTTGGGCAGTTGATTCAGGATCAACTGTTAGAGATATATGTTCTTGCAGATGAGCTAACAGATGTTGCTCCTACTTGTATTGTTACGGCAGATGCATCTGGAGTTACAAAATAAGAACTCGCGACACCATCTGTGAAATATGCAATTTCAGGGCCATTGTAATTATTAACATCAACGTCGTGATCTTCGTCTTCACACGAAGAAAAGACAGCCAACATTAAAAAAGCAAATATTAATTTTTTCATGTCTAATTTTTTTTAATTATTAATAACCAGGGTTTTGTTGGAACTCCGGGTAAACGTTAATCTCAGCCTGTGGTATAGGCATCTCAAATAAGTTACTTCCAGCAGGAAGCGTTGTAAATGCAGGAGGTGTTCCGGTACCATCAAAGAATTCACCATCTGTTGTCGATCTTGTTACTCCTTCTCCCCATCTTTTAAGATCAAAATATCTGTGACCTTCAGCAAATAGCTCAAGTCTTCGTTCAAGTTTTATAGCATCTAATAAAGCGGCTCCTGTTTCACCTCCTGATACAAATCCTGTATATCTGTTGGATCTAACTACATCCAGTGCTGCAAGTGCCTGAGTATCTTGTCCACCTATCATGGCATGTGCCTCTGCTTTGTTTAAAAATACTTCTGCAACTCTTATGATCTTAGGGTCAACGTAACCGTTATTTTGACCTGCCTCTCCGAACATTTTAGTTATGGCATTATAAATATTACCTTCTCCATCAGCCAGAATTTGTGAATAGGCGTTATTTCTTACATCGTTGGACTGATATAGGTTTGCCAGTTCAAAAGACTGCACATATTCAGGTATCAATGTGCTACCAACAGATTGACTCCAATCAACTCCCATATCAAATTGATCAAGAATTCTATCCTGATCAAATTTTAGGACGACACCATCTTCATTAGAATCTAACCAAACGCCAGGGAAATTAGCAATTGTTGCAATAGGAGTGGTAACATCATTTGCAGCAGTTATTGCTTCAGGATATTTACCACTGTATAAATATGCTCTGCTTAATAAAGCCCTGACAGCATTTTTGTTAAATCTTCCAACTCCGTTATCAGCATTGACCAATCCTTTAGCTGCTTCCAATTCATCAATGATGAATTCATATGTTTCTGCAACTGTTGGTCTTAGTTTTCTGATATTAGGATCTGTCTCTACAATAATTGGCATACCTAAACCTGAGTTTGCATCGGCTGACTGAGTTGGAATTTTAGAATAAACTCTGGCCATATCAAATAAAGCAAGTGCTCTTGCAGCACGAGCTTCACCTAAAAAGTTATTTTTTTCTGAGCCATCAGGCAACTTATTAATATTTGCGATGATCAAATTGGCTCTGTTTGTAGCAACATAAGGACGGAACATCATATCCCATGCCAAGTTTGGAGCCTGTCTCCACTCGTAAAAGTTTTGATTGGATCGTCTTCCCGCAGGTGCAAGAATAACGTTATCACTCATGATATCAGGCAAACTAACTAAGCTTCCACCGACACCACCGTAATAGGCAGAACCAAGAAATCCTGAATAAACTCCTTTCATAGCTGTTTCAAAATCTGCTACAGTATTGTAGTAACTTGCAGGAGATAATGAGTCATTTGGTAATTGTTCCAGTTCGCTATCACAAGCGTTGAAAACAACCAAACCAAAAACAAGAATTAATGTTTTAAATATATTTTTCATGTCTATTTTTTTTAAAATTTAAAATCAACGCCAATTGAAACTGACTGAGTTTGAGGATAACTATACAAGTTGTAATTACCAAATCCAACATTGTTAGCTGTCTCACCACTACCAATACCTACCTCAGGTTCACCATTAAAGTGAGGAGCATATGTCCATAAGTTTTGACCTTGTATAAATAACCTTAAAGAACTTATATTTAGTTGCTTTGTAAATTCACTTGGTAAGTTGTAACCTAGAGTTAAGTTACGCAATCTGATATAATCTCCTTTTTGCAGCCATCTGTCACTACCATTCTGGGCTTCATTACCAAATAATGGGTTTGGAAGCACATTAGTGTCACCAGGTTGTTTCCAGTAATTAAAAGCGTCTACACGTTGATTAGCATCTACAGAAACTCCATCACTCAACATATTACTTTCCATAAAATTCTGGATATAGTTTCCAACTTTATAGTAGAAGTCTGTTGATAGATCAAATCCTTTATATTTAAAAAATAAATTCACACCACCGTCAAATTTGGCAATCGGTGATTTACCACTTAAAACTTCAAGTGCATTCGCATCATATACATTGGTAATATTACCATCAGCGTCATAGAATAAAGGCTCACCATTGGCAGGATTTATACCAGCCCACCTAACTAAGTTATAAGTATAGATCTCTTCTCCAACTCTAATTATGGTACCACCATTTGTAATTATATCGTCTCCTTCAGGGTTTGAAGCAGAAGGAACTAATTTAGTAACTTCATTATCAACAAAAGCAATATTTCCACCAATTGTAAGGGTCATATCCTGAGTTTTTATGATATCACCACGTAATTCAAATTCAATTCCTTTATTGACCATTTCACCAATATTACTAAAAATACTACCATCCGGTTCACCACCTAAAGCAGGAAGCGGAGCATTTAATAAAAGGTCTGAAGTTGTTCTTTGATAATAATCAACTACACCTGATAATCTTCCGTTTAAACCGGAAAATTCAACACCTATACCCCAAATTTCATTTTTCTCAAATCCCAGATCCGGGTTACCGTTATCTGTTGGTATTGCAGTAGATGAACCATTTAGACTTCCAAAACCTAAAGTCGCAAGTGCACCATAACTGGCTAAACCATTACTGTTACCAGAAGTACCATAAGATCCACGTAATTTTAGATCGTCAATTATATCACTGTCTTTTAAGGAAATTTTCATTTGCTAAATTCCATGCAGCACTTGCTGACCAGAATACACCAAATCTGTTATTAATACCAAAGGTTGAAGATCCATCTCTTCTTACAGAAGCTGTCGCTAAATATTTACTTTCATAATTATAATCCAGGAATCCACCATATGATAAGTAGGGTTCTGGTAAAAAAGTTTGTAGTAGCCGCAGTTGGTACTGCTGCAACCGCTTGCACAGATAGATCAGGATTAGAGAATCCAATACTGGAAAGACTGTAATTTCTTAAAGTTCTTTTATTGAATTCAAAAAGACCTGTTATTGTCACATCATGCTTTTCCTCCAAAAAATTATTATAGGATAATAAGTTTGTAATTGTATAATCTAATTCATTTGATCCATTATCTGTTTTTGACCCTGGATTAGTGGCATCACCTACATAACCATCCAGAACAGATCCCGGTTTTAAGAAGTATGTCTCTTCTAAATGCCGAGTTTATTGCTCCCATTCGGAATGTATTGGTTAATTCGATCTGTTAAGTCTGCTTTAACAGATATACCACCAATTGTAAAGGTTCTGATACTCATCTTCTGGGTTATTCACAAGAGCTTCAGATATAGAGAATCCTGCTCGTGTTAAATTATATTCAGGGTTTCCATTCTCATCATAAACTATATTACCGTCTCCATCTACCACATATTTTGTTTCATATGGGTTATAGTCGTACATGGCTCTAAATGGATTCTGTACGTTATTTCTATCTCTTGGTTCGTCAGTGAAAGTAGATATAACACTTACATTGGCGCCAATCTCTAACCATTCCTTAGCCTGGTACGTCACGTTCATTCTAGCCGTTCATTCTTTCAAAACCGCTGACATCTTGTATGATACCGGTATTTCGGTCATGTCCCACACTTAAGAAATAACTGATCTCTTCTGATCCGCCTGCCACGGACAGGGCATTTGATTGTATAAATGATCTTCTTAATAATTCATCAAACCAGTTGGTGTCAAGAGAAACCAAATAATCATATTGTTCCTGTGACGTTAAAGTTGCACCCGGAAGTGATGCTGCATTGGCAACTCCTAAGGCTGATAATTCTCTTTCGTACTGAATTTTTTGAGCCGCATTCATCATCTGGAAATTGTCCTCTATTCGCTGACCATAACCAACTCTGGAAGATAAAGTAACTTCGGCAGCTCTGTTCTTCCTTCCGGTTTTTGTTTTTATTACAACAACACCGTTCGCAGCTCTAGATCCATAAAGGGAAGCTGTTGCAGCATCCTTAAGAACTGAAAGACTTTCAATGTCATTAGGGTTAACCGAGTTAAGATCCGGAGCAATAACACCATCAATAATATATAATGGAGCGGAGGATGCATTTATGGATCCAACACCACGAACCCTTACAAAAGCTGTTTGTCCCGGTTTACCGTTACCGGCTACAACCTGCACTCCTGCTGCTACACCTTGTAGCATATTATCAACCGATGTTGTAGGTGATAATTTACTAAGATCCTCACTTGTTACCACAGATACGGCAGAAGTAAGATCTTCTCGTCTTTTTCTCACCAAACGCTACCACAACCACTTCTTCTAAAGCATTATCGGGTTGAAGGGATACGTTAATTGAGTTTGAGGCACCCACCGTTTTCGATTGGGCCGAATAACCTACATAACTATAAGTTAAAACATCACCAACATTTGACGAGATGGAATATTTTCCATCAAAATCTGTAGATGTTCCAGAAGTAGTTCCTTTAATAACAACAGTAGCTCCCGGAAGAGGCATATTATTTTCATCTGAAACTGTTCCTGAAATTGTTTTTTCCTGAGCAAAAGAAAATTGCACAGCAAACGCCAGTAATAGCGTTAAAATTCCACTAAACTTTGTTTTCATTTTATCATTTATTTGAATTAGTCAACTTCAAAAATCATAATAAAAAGTTAATTAACCAACTTTTTTGTCTTAAAACTTAACATATGATTAACTTTTTGATAATTATGTTCAATTAACGATAAAAACTGTATTTGACAGAGTTTTTGAAAAGTGAAGAAATGCTATAATTAGGAGTAATAATAAAAAACCACCCAATTAGGGTGGTTTTTTTAATTAAAGTTATAAATTAACTAGTCTAATGTTACATTAGCTTCAAATGGAACGCCTCCAAATTCTGGCCCACTAAATGTGCCATAACCATCAGGTTGGTAGAAAGTAGGAAAAACTTGCATTGAAATTACACCACCTTCATTCGTTATTGTTCCAGTGGCACTCATGCTATATTCTGGTTGTAGAACACCATTATAAGTTGCTGTTAAGTAGAATTGCTCGGCAATTTCAAAATTACCTGAACATGAATCGAAACTAGTAACCATTACCGGTTCGTTTGTTACAATTACTTCACCCCACCAACCTTCAAACCATTGAAATCCAACACCGTTAACTAATAAATTGCCGTCCATATCTAAACTTGTGACAATATCAGAAGTATAACCAAAATAGATATTCCAAATACCTTCACCAGACCATGTACCTACATAAGGCGAAAAATCTAAAGCACTTTTTTCTCCTATTTCTTCAAACGCATAAGAATCTCCAGTTTTAATTACTTTTGCCAAAACAGTATACAAGTCTCCACATAAATCGGTTGTTCTTAAAGCAGACGCAAATTCGTGTGTTTGGTGATTTATAACCCCAACTTGATCGAATTGCAATGTTAAATTTAGATCTGCCGGAAGATCAGATTGGGCATCATAAAAGTCAGCAACTATGTAATAGTCTCCATCAGCTTCCATTGACGATAAAACAAACGATTCTGAGCCACTTCCATCAGCAACACCAACATCACCTGTATTATCTGGAGTAGTTGAAATTACTAATCTTAAATCTGCCAAATCATGAGGATCTATCTCATTACCCGCATTGTCAGTAACCAATGATGCTGCAGCCCAATCAAGACCCACAGCCAAATCACCATCAGTTAAATTTAGGATATTAAACGTAACAGTTTGACTGCTTTCAGATGCTACATTGGCCTCTAATCCGGTTGCAATTTTGATAATTGCTGTTTCTGTATCTTCTGGGATATCATCAGCCAAAATGTCAATTGAGCCTGAAGCAGATGTTGCGCCTCTTGGAATCGTTACTGAAGAAGGGAAGACAAAATCTGCTCCCGCAGTTGCAGTACCACCTGTTTGAGATAAATACACTCTCACATCGGCTACTTGAACTGCACTCAACCTTACCGTAAAAGGATAGCTTGCCGCTTGCTCAACAAGGGTTTCTGTATTTGCAAAACCTAATTCAACACTTAAACTAGGACTCGTAGCTTCCAGTACGCTATCACCTGTTAAATCATCCTCATCACAGGAAACTATTAAGGCGAACGCACTTAAAGTAAAAGCTATTTTTAATAATATATTTTTCATATTTATAATTTTTAAGAGTTAAATTATTCTGGAATCTTTTCCATTACTTGCCAAAATGTTCTAGGTCCGGAACCTGCCGTAAAATAACCAAAGGTCATATACAATCTGTCCTTACCGGTCACGTCATCACGCACAACAACGTTGGCATCAGCACCACAAGGTAAACCATCTGATGCAAAATCACTTGGATTTGACTGGCATGTGATTAGCGGTTGTCCATTACCATTTTGTGCATCACCATCTGGAGTTTCATCCGGATAAGAAATAACATCACTGGAATCAATTTGGAAGTACCATTCATTACCATTAAAGGCGCCAAAATACTCTACAACTCGATATGTTGTGGCATCTACAGACTCAATAAGTGTTTCATCCGGCCAGTCTGATTCTGTATACGTTAAAACACCAATTCTCAAATATTTTGCTTCAACACAGGAATAATATCCTGCGAAACGAGTACCTACGGATATTTTTGAACTATTTCCATTCATATGAATTTCACCATTTGACAAGACAGATTCATATCTCAATTGCCAAAAATCTCCAATATTTAATGCACCATCACTAGCCGGTAGCGGAGAACCATTAATTGTCAATCCCGCGATCAAATCTTCATAAGTCACTGAAAAAGAAAAAGTCGCTGTTTCCCCTACTGTTGTATTGGTAACCGGTACAGTGGCATGTAGTATTTCTTCAGAAGTGCCATCGGTAACACTGGTGAAAGATTTATAGATATTCACACTCGTCGTAGCAATATTACCCTGAAGCACATTAGCTGAGAGCGTGTAAGTTGCATTGTTACCAACCACATATCCAACACCAGGGTTATTAAGGCTTAATAAGCCACCTGTCGCTGCACCTCCGGTAAGTTCGTCGTTATCATCGTCCACACATGATGTTAGTGCGAACACTGTAAGTACTGATAGTACTAATAATTTAAATTTTTTCATAATCATTTTTTTTTATTATTGCCAAAATAATGGCGAAGTTAATAAATCTCCTCCTATTGAAGACGAGGCTGCTTCATAATTTGCACCATTCAAAGATGGTTCAGTTGTTGGATAATAATAACGAGATGGAATCTGGTTAATATCGCCCTCAACAGCTGGTGATAAAGCAGGTATCTTTGTCCTTCTCCATTCTGTCCAGGACTCTACTCCCTGTCCAAATAAAGCAATATATTCTTGAGTTGCTATTTTTACTCTCGCATCATTTTGGTTGGCAAACGCTACATTTTCTCCAGAAAGGAAACTTGTAGCATCTAAACCATTAAATGCAAAACTAGCAGTGATTCCTTGTTTATAAAAATTTAAAGCTCCTGCTAATCCACCGGATATGTAGCCTTCATTTGCCGCCTCAGCTTTTAAGAAGCAAAATTGAGCATAGGACAATACCACTCCCGGGAGTGTTGGATCCAGATATTTGTCACCAAGTCCTGATATGTTGGAATACGTGTATCCTAATTCTTCATTTGGTAATGCTGTTACGTTTCCATAACCAACTGGTTTGCCTAAGATATCTCCACTAGCATTTGGAGATGCATAAACCTCTAATCTTGGATCATTTGCAATTTCCAGTAAATTAACCATTACCTCTCCAATTTTAAATTCTAAACGAGCACCATCAACTATTGTTTCATATAATGGGTTTGCATCAGGAGCAGCTCCTAAATAAACCAATTGTCCACTGTCTGCATTGGATGTCATTAAATTGCCACCATTAATCAAAGCCTGAAGTTCTGCACCAACACTTCGTGTAGATGAGATACGCATTAGTGCTCTAAATTTCAAAGAATTGGCAAGTTTTAACCATTTTGATGCATCTCCTCCATAATAAAGGTCTGATGTTGATACTATACTTCCATTACCTGTAGCAATAAGGTCTGCAGCATCTGTAAGAAGTTGAATGATACCTTCCCAAACGACTGCTTCATCGTCATAAGCTGGTTGCAAAATTGCACCATCAAGTGCTTCCGTAAAAGGAATTGGTCCAAAGATATCTGCTAAGGTTTGAAATGCAATTGCCTGCATTACTTTCCCTACACCTTCAAGTACCTGATTTCCATCGGCATTTGACAGATCAGAAATCGCTCTGCCTTCAGAGGCTACAAGGGTATATTGGTTATTCCATACACCATCAATGACTCCTCTTCTTGGCACATATCTTTCCTCATCGTTGTATTGCACTTTAGCCATTTGTTGTGACCAGCACATTCCCATATCACATCCTACAAAGGTACTGTATAGAGAGTTCAATTGCTGGCGCTGTGCATATCCTAATAACAAGTGAGCAGGAACTGCAGTTGGATTATTAGGGTCTGTATTAAGCTCTTCAAAATCGTTATCACATCCGGTAAGAAGCGACAAGCTCAAAAGAGCAATTAAAATTAGTTTTATATTTTTCATAATTAACATTTTTTTCTATTAGAATTGTAAGTTTACGTTGAACCCAAGATTTCTTGCAGATGGATACTGACCAAATTCCTGTCCTTGTTCTCCATTCGCACTACTAAATCCTGTTTCAGGATCAATATGTGGTGCTTTCTTATAAAGAATTGCCAAATTTCTTCCTACAACAGATACTTTAACAGCATCAATGAATGTATTTTCAAGAAGTTTCTTTGGTAAACTATATCCTAAAGTCACTTGTCTTAGTTTCACATAAGATGCGTCAAAAACAGAACTGGATTCAATAGAATTACTATATGACGCCTGGTTGAATGCCTTAGCCGGTACGACTACATCGTTAGGAACAAATCCACCATTTCCATCAGATCTAACACCATTACCTACAAGACCACCTTCACGTCCAATTAAACTTTCTTCCAATGTACCTGCATATCTTCCCCAGGCGTAGGTCATACTATGAACATCACCACCAATTTTTGCATCGATAAGAGTGTTTAAGCTGAAAGCTTTATACTGAATAGCAAAAGAAGCACCACCAGTCCAGTCCGGAGCAATGTTACCAATTTCCTGTTGAGTTTGATCAATTACAGGAAGGCCATTTGAATAAATAACCTGTCCGTCAGGAGTTCTTGAAAAATCTCTACCAACTATTGAACCATAAGGTCTTCCAGGAATAGCCTGTAACTGAACACCCCATTGACCTCCTAAAATATAACTATCCAGTTCACCTAAAGAAGTAACTTCATTTTCGTTCTTAGCCCAGTTTAAATCGATATCAAATCTTAGATCTTCCGTGTTGATAACGGTTCCACCTAAAGATAATTCAATACCTTTATTTTCCATATCGGCTATATTATCCCAGGAATTTGTGCTTCCTGTTCCAGATGAGACCTGAATAGGAACCAACAGATCTTCTGATTTTTGTTGATAATAAGTAGCAGCAACACGCACTCTGTTGTCAAATAATTTGGCATCTAAACCAAATTCGATACCTGTTACGGTTTCTGCTTTCAATTCAGGATTGAATTGTGTGTTAGGAACAAATCCCTGATTACCAAATCCTGTATTTGTCAATCCAAACGTTTGGTTGATATTGTATGGGCCTAAAGCTCCTGTACTACCAACCTCAGACCAACTTCCTCTTAATTTTAAGAAATTGATTCCTGCTTCCTGAGTATTGAAAATATCTGATAATACAAAGGACATGGAAACAGAAGGATAGAAAAATGAATTGTTTTTAACCGGTAATATACTGGCCCAGTCATTTCTTCCAGTAAAATCAAGGAAGATCATATTCTTATAGGCGATCTGACCGTAACCGTAAATACTATTTATTTTTTGGTTTTGCTCAAAACTACCAAGAACCGCTGTTGACCCTGTTAACAAGTTTGATAGTGTATAAAGATTAGGTAATTCCAATCCTGGTAAAAATCCACTTGTACTATGGTACTGTCTGTTCATGTGGTTCGCACCAACATTCAAACCAACAGTAATATCCTCTGAAAGGTCCTTATTAAAACTCAAAAGAACATCAGCATTGATCTCTTCATATTTTCTTTGAATTTCATTATAGGTACCATTAGGGGCATTGTTGCTGCCAATTGCCTGACGGGATGTTTCTAATTGAGAATAGGAATCGGTTCCCACCTTAGTTGTGAAACTTAGCCAGTCATTTAACTGGTACCCTATGTTGATGTTTCCAACTATACGGTCTTTTTCTAAAGTGTTTGTATTAGTTTCCAATACCCAATAAGGGTTATTTTGAAAATTAGTGTTCCAGTTTAATGGTGTACCTTCAGCTGCAGTTCCAGCCGCTGCTAATGGGAAATTTCTCCAATCTCTGAGATCAGGGAAATTGACTTGTCTTGCGGACCAGATGAATTGCTGGAATGGGTTCTCGTTGTTATAACCGGAAATAGGAATATTATCACTATCAATATTGAAATAGTTTAAATTTACTCCTGCCGTTATTTTGCTGCCAATTTCTAAATTACCACTTAGTCCTATAGTGAATTTTTTCAATTCAGTATTTGGAACCATACCACGCTCCTCACTGCTACCAACTGATAATCTTAAATTTTCATTAGTAATAGATACGTTATTACTCATGTTGATCCCTGTATCCAAAAAGTTTTTTACGTTATCAGGATAGGATCTCCATGGTAATGGACCTCCATCACCTAATTGCGAATTCCATTGGATAAACTCCAGTCCTGTATCTAAAGCAGGCCCCCAGCTTTCATCAACTCCATCCTGAACTCCAGCACCTGCACCATCTACAAACTCAAAGTAATCTCCATCACCTTGACCATAAGAATTCTGGTAATCCGGAAGCAATAATGGATTTGAAAAAGTAACGTTCGTATTTACTGATACTGAAAACTTTTTAGCACCACTACCTCTTTTGGTTGTGATCACGATTACACCATTACCGGCACGAAGTCCGTAAAGTGCTGCTGCGTTTGGTCCTTTAAGAACTGTTACAGATTCAATATCATCAGGGTTTATATCGGCTGCACCATTTGGTAAGTCAACACCACCACCAGATCCGGCATTACCGAAACTACGGTTATCAATAGGAACCCCATCAACAACATATAATGGTTCATTGTTACCTGTAATTGAAGAGTTACCCCTAAGAACGATCCTTGAGGAAGCTCCTACACTACCAGATGTTCCAGTAACCTGGACACCGGCAACTTTACCACTCAATGCATTGGAAATGTTACTTTCCCTGGCCTCGGTTAAACCTTCACCTTTTACACTTTGTACAGAGTACCCAAGAGCTTTTTCTTCTCTTTTTATACCAAGAGCGGTAACAACAACTTCTTCCAGTGCGTTATCCGGTTGAAGAATCACATTGATCCCACCACTGGATCGAACCGCGATAGATTGGGTTGAGTAACCTACGTAACTAAATTTTAGAACATCACCAACATTTGCGGTAATAGAATAATTACCATCAAAATCTGTTGATGTACCGGTAGTAGTTCCCTGAATTAAAACAGTTGCTCCCGGTAGGGGCAAACTATTATTATCTGAAACTGTTCCCGAAACTGTTCTTTCCTGCGCAAAAGTAAATTGCACAACAAACGCTAGGATTAGCGTTAGAATTCCACTAAACTTTGTTTTCATTTTATCATTTATTTGAATTAGTCTACGCCAAAAATCATAATAAAAAGTTAATAAAACAATAAATTATGGTTAAATTTTTGATATTAGATTTAAATAAAATGTTTTGAATGTATTGAATTGCCTAAAAAAATGCATTTAAGCTAATGTGAATTTTTGAATTGCTAAATTTAAAAGGTTGATTTTCAGACAGACCATTTGCATAGTTCAATTTTAATAAACCTGATCTCGTTGCTATTCCCAGCCCAAACCCAAAGCCAAATAACTTTTCTTTAATTTGATTGATATCATCTTCATAGTAGGCCCAGTCTATAATAGAATGTATATATATGGTGTTATTCAAAGAATATCTGTATTCGCTGTTTACTACAGAATACAGGGAAGCGTATAAACTGTTTTCTTCAAATCCTCTAATAGAATTGATACCTCCAAACCGTTTTAGCTCGTTAAAGAAATAACTGTCAGAAAATAATATGTCACCATTAACATTGAGATAAATACTGTTTTTATCGTTTAGATTGAAAATTTTGTAGGTATTGAATTTAATTGAAGATTGGTCCTGTTTCAGGTTTTCAAATTCTCTGCTTCCCAATCCTCCTTCCAAAAAGAAATATGATTGTATGGGGAACAATAAATTTGAAATTCTATTCACATGCTCGAAAGAAGCAGTATAAAAAGTGGAGCTGTAATCGTTAACATTTGAAGATGATGAGGTCTGGTTCAATAAATTTTCTGAATTGGTAAGATCAACACCTCCAAAGATCTTATTGTTCCTGTTTAATGTGTAGTATATTTTTGCAGTTTGACTGACTATAGTGAAAGTGGAATCTTTTCTGAAAATATTCAAATTCAAATTTACTCCTATTGGCGAGTTTAATATATATGGTAAATTGGTGTTTACATTAAAGGTGCGCTGTTCGTTCTCATCACTTTTATATATTAAACTGAAGGATTCACCATAATTTAAATTGTTTACCAAATTTAAGTTCAAGTACCCATCAAATTCAATTTTATTGGTCGCTTCATTATTTCCAAAACCCAGAAATCCGTCAAATGTGTTGCTTTTGCTTTTTTCCAGATACAAATAAAGCGATGTTGAATCTTTAGTAAATAGTATTTCCGGGTCTTTGATCTGACTCGCAAATGAGAGGCTGTTTAAATTTTTAGTTTTTGATTTAATTTTCGTCAGATTGAATTCCTGATCCGGTTTTATATTCAAGTACCTGTTAAGGAACGCTTTTGGAAATTTCTCGTATCCTTTGATAACAATGTTATTGATCTTTCTTTTGTTTGTTTCATAAACAATCAATTCTCCTTGCAGATCTGATTCATTCTTTTTACTAATATTATTGATCTGAAAGGAAATGAAAGGCATGCCGCTTTCCGAGACTTTTTTATTCAAAAAGGTCAGAACAGATTGGCTCCTTAAAATTGGAATTTTAAAATATTCATCGGTGACTTCATCAGCTATTGGATCAAGTACTTCTTTCTTTAAATATTTATCAGAATAATAGATATATATGGAGTTGTATTTTTTTTTAAGATCGAATTCAGAAATAAACAGCGTATCGTTCTTTCGTATTAATGGCGATGCTACACTTTCAATATAACCAATCATTTGAAGTGTCAATAATGTGGAATCTATCGCCTTACTTAATGATTGATAATCCTGAAAGACGGAAATCGTATTCAGGGAGTCTAGTATTGCTGTTTCTGCTTCTGTTTTGCCGATCAGCTTCAATTCTAAATTTTGGGCATTTAGATTTGCAGAAAACAGTATATATATAATAAGGTATAGTTTTATAAACTTTGGCACATGCAAAATGTAGAAGTTGTAATGTAAAACTAACGGAAAATTGAAAGTTTTTGTACAAACGCTTATTTTTTTTTGAATAAATCTTAAAATTAATTTTATACCGTTTGAATTATTCATTTTAATTTTTACCTTTGCAGCCCTCTAAAGTGAGGGTTTTAAAAAAATATATTAAAATATATGCCAACAATTTCACAATTAGTACGAAAAGGAAGAGCCAAAATAACCAAGAAGAGTAAATCGGCTGCTTTAGATTCGTGTCCACAAAGACGTGGAGTGTGTACTCGTGTTTACACTACAACACCAAAAAAACCAAACTCAGCAATGCGTAAAGTAGCAAGGGTTAGGTTAACAAATGGTAATGAGGTAAATGCATACATTCCCGGAGAAGGACACAATTTACAAGAGCACTCGATAGTATTGGTTAGAGGTGGAAGGGTAAAAGATTTGCCAGGAGTTAGGTATCACATCGTTCGTGGAGCTTTAGACACTGCAGGTGTTGAAGGTAGAACACAACGTAGATCTAAGTATGGTGCAAAACGCCCTAAAAAGTAATTTAAAACTTTTAATGAGAAGAAATGAGAAAAAGACAAGCCAAAAAAAGACCACTTTTACCAGATCCAAGATTTAACGATCAGTTGGTTACCCGATTTGTGAATAATTTAATGTGGGATGGTAAAAAGTCTGTAGCCTTTAAAGTATTTTATGATGCAATGGACATTGTAGAAGCAAAGAAAACAGATGAAGAAAAAACGTCATTAGAACTGTGGAAAGACGCTTTATCCAATGTTATGCCTCACGTAGAAGTACGTAGTCGTAGAGTTGGAGGAGCAACATTCCAAATTCCAATGCAAATTCGTCCAGACAGAAAAATATCAACCGCAATGAAATGGTTGATCAGTTATTCCAGGAAAAGAAATGAAAAATCTATGGCTCAAAGATTAGCTGCCGAAGTACTAGCAGCTGCTAAAGAGGAAGGAGCTGCCGTTAAAAAACGAGTAGATACTCATAAGATGGCAGAAGCAAATAAAGCATTCTCACACTTTAGATTTTAATTGATAATGGCACACAGAGATTTAAAATATACAAGAAATATAGGTATTGCTGCGCATATTGATGCCGGTAAGACCACAACTACAGAGCGTATTCTTTATTATACCGGTGTATCACACAAAATTGGTGAGGTGCATGATGGTGCTGCAACCATGGACTGGATGGAGCAAGAGCAGGAAAGAGGTATTACAATCACATCTGCTGCTACAACATGTACTTGGAAGTTCCCTTTAAAAAATGGAGCACCTGTAGAGGATACTAAACCTTATCATTTTAATATTATTGACACTCCCGGACACGTTGATTTTACAGTTGAAGTAAATCGTTCATTACGTGTTTTAGATGGTCTGGTATTTTTATTTAGTGCAGTTGATGGTGTTGAACCTCAATCTGAGACTAACTGGAGGTTGGCTGATAATTACAAAGTTCCAAGAATGGGATTTGTAAATAAAATGGACCGTCAGGGATCAAACTTTCTGGCAGTTTGTCAGCAGGTAAAAGATATGCTGGGTTCCAATGCAGTCCCTATTGTATTGCCAATTGGTGATGAAATAGATTTTAAAGGTATTGTGGACCTTGTAAAGAACCGTGCTATCATATGGCATGATGAAACACTAGGCGCAACATTTGACGTAGTTGATATTCCTGAAGAATTGAAGGAAGAAGCTAAGCAATACAGGGCTCTTCTTATTGAAGAGGTTGCCGGTTATGATGAGCATCTTTTGGAAAAATTCATGGAAGATGAAGATTCAATAACAGAAGATGAGGTGCATGCTGCTCTTAGAGCTGCTGTAATGGATATGTCCATTATTCCGATGATCTGTGGATCTGCCTTCAAAAATAAAGGTGTTCAATTCTTATTGGATGCTGTTTGCAGGTATTTACCGTCACCTATGGATAAAGAGGCAATTATAGGTTTAAATCCTGATACAGAAAAAGAAGAAAAAGAAAGCCTTCTGTTAAAGAACCGTTTTCTGCCTTAGCATTTAAAATTGCTACAGATCCTTATGTTGGTCGTTTGGCATTCTTCAGAGTATATTCCGGTCATTTGGATGCAGGATCTTATGTATTGAACAATCGTTCCGGTAATAAGGAACGTATCTCACGTATCTATCAGATGCATGCGAACAAACAAAATGCAATTGATTTTATTGAAGCTGGAGATATTGGAGCTGCAGTTGGATTTAAAGACATAAAAACCGGTGATACATTGTCTGCTGAAAAGCATCCAATTGTATTGGAAAGCATGAATTTCCCTGATCCGGTAATTGGTATTGCTGTAGAACCTAAAACTAAAGCAGACGTTGATAAACTAGGAATGGCTTTAGCAAAATTAGCTGAAGAAGATCCAACTTTTACAGTAAGAACAGATGAAGCCTCAGGCCAGACCATAATTTCCGGAATGGGTGAACTTCACTTAGATATTATAGTTGACCGATTAAGACGTGAATTTAAAGTTGAAGTCAATCAAGGTCAGCCTCAGGTTGAGTACAAGGAAGCTATTACCAGAAAAGCAGAACACAGAGAAGTTTATAAAAAACAATCAGGTGGACGCGGTAAATTTGCTGATATTGTGTTTAGTCTTGAGCCGGCAGAAGAAGGAAAGCCAGGCTTAGAGTTTGTTTCTGCGATCAAAGGAGGAAATATTCCAAAAGAATTCATTCCTTCAGTTGAAAAAGGATTCAAGCAAGCTATGGTCAATGGTCCATTAGCCGGATATGAAGTAGACTCAATGAAAGTTACTTTAACAGATGGTTCTTACCATGATGTGGATTCAGATCAATTATCGTTTGAACTGGCTGCAAAAATGGGATTCCGTGCGGCAGCGAAGGCTGCAAAAGCAGTAATCATGGAGCCAATAATGAAATTAGAAGTGTTAACTCCTGAGGAAAATATGGGAGATATTGTAGGTGACCTTAACCGTCGTCGTGGTCATATTAATGACATGGGTGATCGGGCAGGTTCAAAAGTTGTTAAGGCACATGTGCCATTATCAGAAATGTTTGGCTATGTTACTTCATTAAGAACATTGTCATCCGGTAGAGCAACATCAACAATGGAATTTTCACACTATGCTGAAACACCTTCAAATATATCTGAAGAAGTTATTAAAGCAGCTAAAGGAGTTGAAGCTTAATATTTAAGAAAATGAGTCAAAAAATCAGAATAAAATTAAAATCTTACGATCACAATTTAGTTGATAAATCGGCTGAGAAGATCGTAAAAACAGTAAAAAGTACAGGTGCTGTTGTTACTGGTCCAATACCATTACCAACTCACAAGAAAATATTTACAGTTTTACGTTCACCACACGTAAATAAAAAAGCAAGAGAACAATTTCAGCTAAGCTCTTATAAGAGATTATTGGATATTTACAGTTCTTCTTCAAAAACGATTGATGCTTTGATGAAACTTGAATTACCAAGCGGAGTTGAGGTAGAGATAAAAGTGTAGTGAAACTTGATGTTCAGGAGCGTTAGTGAAATGAACATTATAGATGAATTACATTCCGAACTTGTTTCGGAATCTCCATTGGGAGAAACAGATCCTGAAACAAGTTCAGGATAAAATGTCCGGAGCTGCGAGCGAAGGAAAAATGGAAAAAATACAATTCAGGGTTGAAAGGTATTTTGACCCTTAATTTTTTAAAATAGAATAGTAACAAATTAAATAAATAATTATGTCTGGGTTAATTGGAAAAAAAATCGGTATGACCAGCATCTTTGATGACAACGGGAAGAACATTCCTTGTACTGTAATTGAAGCTGGACCATGTATCGTTACCCAAGTCAGAACCGTGGAAGTGGATGGCTATAAAGCTGTTCAATTAGGTTTCGATGACGCGACAGAAAAAAGTGCTACAAAAGCAGGCCAAGGTCATGCTAAAAAAGCAGGTACTTCTGTAAAACGCAAAGTCGCGGAATTCAAAGGTTTTGAGGAGGAGTACAAATTAGGTGATGCTTTAACAGTAGAGCATTTTCTTGAAGGTGAATTTGTTGATATTTCAGCAACTTCAAAAGGAAAAGGATTTCAGGGTGTTGTAAAACGCCATGGATTTGGTGGGGTAGGACAAGCTACTCACGGCCAACATAACAGATTAAGAGCTCCGGGATCAATTGGAGCAGCTTCTTATCCTGCAAGAGTTTTCAAAGGAATGAAAATGGCAGGAAGAATGGGTGGTGAAAAAGTAAAAGTTCAAAATTTAAGAGTTTTAAAAGTAGTGCCTGAAAAGAATTTACTTGTTGTTAAGGGATGTGTTCCCGGACATAAAAACGCTTATGTAATTATTCGTAAATAATGAAAGTAGCAGTAATAGATATTAAAGGAAAAGACACAGGAAGAAAGGTTGACCTTTCTAATGATGTGTTTGCTATTGAGCCTAATAACCACGCTGTTTATTTGGATGTTAAGCAATATTTGGCTAATCAAAGACAAGGAACGCATAAGTCAAAAGAAAGAGCTGAAATAACAGGAAGTACTCGTAAGATCAAAAAGCAAAAAGGTACTGGAACAGCAAGAGCCGGAAGTATAAAGTCTGGTATTTTCAAAGGTGGAGGTCGAATGTTCGGTCCAAGACCAAGAAATTATGGCTTTAAATTGAATAAGAATATCAAGCGTTTAGCTCGTAAATCTGCTCTTTCAATTAAAGCAAATCAAAAGGCTATAACAGTTTTGGAAGACTTCAATTTTGACTCTCCAAAAACTAAAAATTTCAGTGCTGTTTTAAAGGCATTGGAATTGGAAAACAAAAAATCTCTCTTTGTGTTGGGCGGGTTAAATAATAATGTATATTTGTCGTCACGCAATTTAAAAGGATCAGAGGTTATAACTAACACAGAGTTAAGCACTTACAAGATTTTAAATACAAATCAGTTAGTGCTTCTTGAAAGCTCTTTAGAAGAAATTGAATCGAATTTAAGTAAATAGAAAACATGAGTATCTTAATTAAACCGATAATCACCGAAAAAGCAACAGCAATTAGCGAATTAAACAATTGCTATACTTTTCAAGTGGATACAAAGGCGAACAAGGTAGAAATCAAGAAAGCAGTTGAGGCTGCTTATGGTGTTTCTGTTGAAAAAGTTCGTACTATAAATGTCCGTCCAGATAGAAGTACCAAGTTTACAAAAACTGGTGTTCAGCATGGTAAAACAAGCGCTGTTAAAAAGGCAATTGTACAACTGGCGGAAGGTGAAATGATTGATTTATACAGTAACATGTAATTAGACAAAAATGTCAGTAAGAAAATTAAAACCAATCACACCAGCTCAGCGATTTAGAGTAGTAAATGGATTTGACGCCATCACTACTGATAAGCCGGAGAAAAGTTTATTAGCTCCGAAAAAAAGAACTGGTGGTAGAAACAGTCAAGGAAAAATGACCATGCGTTACATAGGTGGTGGTCATAAAAAACGCTATCGTATTATTGATTTTAAAAGAACTAAAACCGGAATACCGGCTGAAGTTAAATCCATAGAATACGATCCAAACAGGACTGCCTTTATTGCGCTATTGAATTATCAAGATGGTGATAAAAGCTATATAATTGCTCAAAACGGACTTCAAGTAGGTCAAAAAATAGTTTCAGGTGATGAAAAAGTAGCTCCTGAAATTGGTAATGCAATGCCACTAAGTGAGATACCTTTAGGAACCATTATTTCTTGTGTAGAGCTGCGTCCTGGTCAGGGTGCCGTTATGGCAAGAAGTGCCGGTACTTTTGCTCAGTTAATGGCGAGAGATGGAAAATTTGCAACTATCAAATTGCCATCAGGTGAAACCAGATTAGTGTTAGCTACATGTAAAGCTACTATAGGAGTTGTTTCCAATTCAGACCATCAATTATTGGTGTCTGGAAAAGCTGGACGAAACAGATGGTTAGGAAGAAGACCACGTACAAGACCAGTTGTTATGAACCCTGTTGATCATCCAATGGGTGGTGGCGAAGGTCGTGCATCTGGTGGACATCCACGTTCCAGAAACGGAATTCCTGCAAAAGGATTTAGAACACGTTCAAAATCTAAAGCAAGTAATAAATATATTGTTGAACGTAGAAAGAAATAATAAATCATGGCAAGATCATTAAAAAAAGGACCTTACGTTCATTATAAATTAGAAAAGAAAGTTGCTGCAAACGTTGAAGCCAACAAAAAAACCGTAATTAAAACTTGGTCAAGAGCAAGCATGATTACTCCGGATTTTGTAGGGCAAACAATTGCAGTTCATAACGGACGTCAATTTGTTCCAGTGTACGTTACTGAGAATATGGTAGGACATAAATTAGGAGAATTTTCACCAACAAGACAGTTTAGAGGTCATGCGGGTGCAAAAAACAAAGGTAAAAAGTAATAAGCTATGGGAACTCGTAAGAAACAAATGGCAGACACTATTAAGGAAGAGAAAAAGCAAATAGCTTTTGCTAAGCTTAATAATTGTCCTACATCGACAAGAAAAATGCGTTTAGTAGCCGATTTAGTTAGAGGTGAAAAAGTTGAAAAAGCGCTTAACATATTAAAATTCAGTCAAAAGGAGGCTTCTGATCGTCTTGAGAAATTGTTGTTATCAGCAATTTCTAACTGGCAGGCTAAAAATGAAGATGCTGATGTTGAACAAGCTGAATTAATTGTGAAGGAAATAAGAGTTGACGGTGGAACTATGTTAAAAAGATTACGTCCGGCACCACAAGGTCGCGCTCATAGAATAAGAAAAAGATCCAACCATGTAACAATTGTGGTGGGAGCAAATAATAATACGCAAAGTTAAGATATAGTATGGGACAAAAAACAAATCCAATCGGGAATCGCTTAGGAATTATCAGAGGATGGGAATCTAACTGGTATGGAGGAAACGATTATGGTGACAAACTTGCCGAAGACGATAAGATTAGAAAATACATTCATGTACGTTTATCTAAGGCTAGTGTATCAAGAGTGATCATTGAAAGAACTCTTAAACTTGTAACCGTTACTATCACTACTGCACGTCCGGGAATAATCATCGGTAAAGCAGGTCAAGAGGTAGACAAGTTAAAGGAAGAGTTAAAGAAGATCACAGGTAAGGAGGTTCAAATTAATATCTTCGAAATTAAAAGACCGGAATTAGATGCATTTTTAGTTGCGTCAAGTATTGCTCGTCAAATTGAAAACAGAATTTCATACAGACGTGCGATAAAAATGGCTATCGCAGCTACAATGAGAATGAATGCTGAAGGTATTAAAGTTGCTATCAGTGGACGATTGAATGGAGCTGAAATGGCCCGAAACGAACACTATAAAGAAGGTAGAATTCCTTTATCAACATTTAGAGCCGATATTGATTATGCTTTAGTTGAAGCACATACTACCTATGGTAGATTAGGTGTGAAAGTATGGATAATGAAAGGTGAGGTTTATGGAAAAAGAGAACTTTCTCCACTTGTCGGGTTGTCTAAAAAGCAAGGAAAAGGCGGTCGAGGACAAGGAGGAGACAGAAATAAATCCCGTCGCAGGAAATAATTTTTAAAGAAAGTAAAAATGTTACAGCCGAAAAGAACGAAATATCGTAAGCAGCAAAAAGGACGCATGAAAGGAAATGCCGGGAGAGGACATTTATTGTCTGATGGTACCTTTGGAATAAAATCATTAGACTCAGAATTTGTTACCTCTCGTCAAATTGAAGCAGCTCGTATTGCAGCAACGCGTTATATGAAAAGAGAAGGTTCAATATGGATTAAAATATTTCCAGATAAACCGATAACAAAGAAGCCATTAGAAGTTCGTATGGGTAAAGGTAAAGGTGCGGTGGAATATTATGTTGCTGTTGTTAAACCAGGAAGAGTATTGTTTGAAGTGAGTGGTGTGACAATTGAAGTAGCAAAAGAAGCATTGCGATTGGCAGCTCAAAAACTATCAGTAAGAACTAAGTTTGTTGTAGCACCTGATTACGAAGCTTAAAATTATTTAATATCATGAAACAATCAGAAATTAAAGAATTGTCAGTAGCTGAGTTACAAGAAAAGCTTGGTGAAATAAAAAAGAGTTACGCAGACCTACAAATGGCTCATGCTATATCTCCTTTAGAAAACCCAATTCAACTACGTTACTTAAGAAGGAATGTAGCAAGAATTGCAACAGAATTAACTAAAAGAGAATTACAATAATTCTGCTCAAAGATGGAAAAAAGAAATTTAAGAAAAGAACGTGTAGGAGTTGTTACCAGTAACAAAATGCAAAAATCTATTGTTGTTGCAGAGGTAAAGAAAGTAAAACATCCTATGTATGGAAAGTTCGTGTTAAAAACAAAGAAATATGTTGCGCACGACGAACAAAATGACTGCAACGAAGGAGATACTGTAAGAATCATGGAAACAAGACCTTTAAGTAAATCAAAATGTTGGAGATTAGTTGAAATAATTGAAAGAGCTAAGTAATCATGGTACAACAAGAATCAAGACTAAAAGTAGCAGATAATACCGGAGCAAAAGAAGTATTGACAATACGTGTTCTAGGCGGTACAAAAAGAAGGTATGCCTCTGTTGGAGATAAAATTGTTGTCTCTGTTAAGGATGCAACTCCAAACGGAAGTATAAAGAAAGGTGCTGTTTCTACAGCAGTTGTTGTGCGAACAGTTAAGGAAGTAAGAAGACCTGATGGATCATACATCAGATTTGACGACAACGCTTGTGTTCTTTTGGATCCTTCAGGAGAAATGAAGGGGACTCGTGTATTCGGACCTGTAGCAAGAGAACTTCGTGACAAACAATTCATGAAAATTATATCATTGGCACCAGAAGTGCTTTAATGTGAACAAAAATGGGAAAGCTTAAAATAAAAACTGGAGATAACGTAAGAGTGATAGCCGGAGATCATAAAGGATCGGAAGGTAAAGTTGTTACTATTACCAAAGACAAAAATAAGGCGATCATTGAGGGAATTAACATGGTTAAAAAACACACTAAACCAAGTGCTCAAAATCCTCAAGGTGGAATCGTAGAGAAAGAAGCTTCTATTCAAATTTCAAACTTGTCACTTTTAACAAAAAAGGGTGAAACGACAAGAGTTGGTTATAGAATGGAAGGCGATAAGAAAGTAAGGTTTTCAAAAAAATCTAATGAAGTAATATAGTTATGGCTTATATTCCAAGATTAAAACAAGAGTACAGGGAGAAAGTAATTCCAGCTCTTAAAGACGAATTCGGATATGTAAATGTAATGCAGGTTCCTAAACTTCAAAAGATAGTTTTATCTAAGGGAGTTGGAGATGCTGTAGCCGATAAGAAATTAATTGATCATGCTGTTGAAGAACTGAGCACAATTACTGGTCAAAAAGCAGTATCAACCATATCAAAAAAGGATGTAGCTTCATTTAAGTTACGTAAAGGTATGCCTATTGGTGCTAAAGTGACCTTAAGAGGAGAGAGAATGTATGAATTCTTAGATAGATTAATAACTTCAGCTTTACCACGCGTTAGAGATTTCAACGGTATTAGAGCCACAGGTTTTGATGGAAGAGGTAATTATAGTTTAGGAATTACTGAGCAAATTATCTTTCCGGAAATAGATATTGATAAGATCAACAGAATTTCCGGTATGGACATTACTTTTGTTACATCAGCAAAAACAGACAAAGAAGCTAAATCATTATTAACGGAATTAGGTGTACCGTTTCAAAAAAATTAAGTTATGGCAAAAGAATCAATGAAAGCTCGCGAAGTAAAAAGAGCAAAAACAGTAGCTAAATATGCAGAGAAACGTAAGGCATTAAAAGAAGCCGGAGATTACGAAGCATTACAGAAGTTACCTAAGAATGCTTCTCCTGTTCGCATGCATAACAGATGTAAACTGACAGGAAGACCTAAAGGATATATGAGAACTTTTGGTATTTCACGTGTAACATTTCGTGAAATGGCTAACCAGGGGTTGATCCCGGGTGTTAAAAAAGCCAGTTGGTAAAAATTATAAATTGGTTTAAGGTTTAACAAAGAAGTTAAAAACCAAAACCGCAAACTATAAATTATGTATACAGATCCAATATCTGATTATTTAACAAGGCTTAGAAATGCTATTTTAGCTAACCATAGGGTAGTTGAAATTCCTGCCTCTAATCTTAAAAAAGAAATTACAAAAATATTATTCGATCAGGGATATATTTTGAGTTACAAGTTCGATGATTCCTCTGTACAGGGAACTATTAAAATTGCTCTTAAATACAACAAGGAAACAAAAGAACCGGTAATAAAGAAAATAGTAAGAATAAGTAAACCAGGTTTACGTAAATACTCAAGCTCAACAGAGCTGCCTAGAATTTTAAATGGTCTTGGAATAGCTATAGTCTCAACTTCTCATGGAGTAATGACAGATAAGCAGGCAAGAAAAGATAATGTAGGTGGAGAAGTATTGTGTTACGTTTACTAATTTAAAGACAATAAAGAAATGTCAAGAATAGGAAATAACCCAGTAGCGATTCCGGAAGGTGTAACAGTTGAAGTAAAAGATCATACAGTTACTGTTAAAGGAAAGTTAGGAGAATTAACACAAGATTTTTCTAATGTATCAATTAAAGTAGAAGACGGCAATATTTTTGTAACTCGCCCATCTGACAGTATTGAAAACAAGGCAAAACACGGTCTTTACAGATCGTTAATGTTTAATATGATCGAGGGAGTTTCAAAAGGATGGACAAAAGAGCTGGAATTAGTAGGCGTTGGATACAGAGCAAGTCATCAAGGTCAGAAGTTGGATTTGGCTTTAGGATTTTCACACAATATTGTTTTAGATATAGCACCAGAAGTTAAAGTAGAAGCAATATCGGAGAAAGGTAAAAATCCACTTGTTAAACTAACTTCACATGACAAACAATTAGTTGGTCAGGTAGCGGCAAAAATTCGTTCATTCCGTAAGCCAGAGCCTTACAAAGGAAAAGGAATTAAATTTGTTGGAGAAGAAATAAGAAGAAAAGCAGGTAAATCAGCTTAATAATTTAGTTATGGCATTAACAAAGACTGAAAGAAGATCAAGGATAAAAAACAGAATTCGTAAAGTTGTTTCTGGTACACAAGCTAGACCAAGACTGTCTGTTTTTAGAAGTAATAAAGAAATTTATGCTCAAATAGTAGATGATGTAACCGGAATAACTATATGTTCTGCATCATCAAGAGATAAAAGCATTAGCAAAGCTAAGGGAGCTAAAATGGATATAGCTGCTTTAGTTGGTAAATCAATAGCAGAAAAGGCTGTAAAAGCCGGAGTAAAGACCATTTCTTTTGACAGAGGAGGGTATTTATATCACGGAAGAGTAAAATCATTGGCTGAAGGAGCTAGAGAAGCAGGACTTAAATTCTAAGAAATTATGTATCAAAAATATAAAAGCGCAGAATTAGTAAAACCAAGTGGATTAGATCTTAAGGATCGATTAGTTGGTGTACAAAGAGTTACAAAGGTAACTAAAGGTGGTAGAGCATTTGGTTTTTCGGCAATTGTTGTTGTAGGTGATGAGGCCGGAGTAGTTGGTCATGGTTTAGGAAAATCAAAAGATGTTGCAAGTGCTATTGCAAAAGCAGTAGAGGATGCTAAGAAAAATTTGGTTAGAATACCTATTGTTAAAGGAACTTTACCGCATGAACAAAAAGGTAAGTTTGGTGGAGCGAGAGTAAACATCATTCCTGCTGCACCCGGTACAGGAGTAATTGCCGGTGGTGCTGTAAGAACTGTATTAGAAGCCGTAGGTGTACATGATGTATTATCTAAATCTCAAGGATCTTCAAATCCGCACAATGTTGTGAAAGCAACTTTTGACGCATTATTGCAGTTAAGAGATGCCAGAACCATTGCAAAGGAAAGAGGGGTTTCTATACAGAAAGTTTTTAACGGTTAATAATTGGGACAATGGCAAAGATAAAAGTTAAAAAGGTAAAAAGCGCAATCAACAGAACTCAAAGACAAAAGAGAACTTTAGTGGCGCTGGGTCTTAAAAGAATAGGTCAGGTAGTAGAACATGATGCCACACCGAATATTTTAGGTATGGTCAATAAAGTTAAACACTTAGTTTCTGTAGAAGAAGCTTAAAAACAATAAATAAATGGATTTAAGTAATTTAAAACCTGCAGAAGGTTCGGTAAAAAGCCAAGGAAAAAGAATTGGACGAGGACAAGGTTCAGGCAAAGGCGGAACAGCTACAAGAGGACATAAAGGAGCTAAGTCTCGTTCTGGATATTCCAAAAAAATCGGATTTGAAGGTGGTCAAATGCCACTTCAAAGACGTGTTCCTAAATTTGGTTTTACTAACATTAATCGTAAGGAATATCAAGGAATAAATTTAGATGTTTTACAACAATTAGTTGACGACAAAAAAATTAAAGGAACAGTAGATGTTGAATCGTTAATCGCTAATAGAAAAGCAACTAAAAATGATTTGGTTAAAATTCTTGGAAGAGGAGAATTAAAAGCAAAACTTAAAGTAACTGCACATAAATTTACTGCTACGGCCAAAGCGGCTATAGAAGCTGCAGGTGGAGAAGCAATAACTTTATAAGATTTAAGAAGTATGAAGTTTATAGAAACATTAAAGAATGTTTGGAAAATTGTAGAATTGCGTGACAAAATAATTCTGACACTTGGAATGTTGTTGGTTTATCGTTTTGGTGCACAAGTAGTTCTTCCAGGAATTGACGCTTCTCAATTAGGAGGCTTACAAGATAGTACAGATCAAGGTCTTTTAGGTTTGCTGAATGCCTTTACCGGAGGAGCTTTTGCTAATGCGTCGGTTTTCGCTTTAGGTATTATGCCATATATATCAGCATCGATTGTTGTACAATTGATGGGAATAGCAATTCCATACCTTCAAAAATTACAAAAGGAAGGCGAAAGTGGAAGACGAAAAATAAATCAGATCACACGCTGGTTGACAATTGCTATTTGTTTGGTTCAGGCACCTGGGTATTTAGCTAGCTTACCTGCACTAGGAATACCACCTCAGGCATTTATATTAGGTCAGACTTTTACATTCTATTTTTCTTCTGTTATTATATTAGTAACAGGATGTATTTTTGCAATGTGGCTTGGTGAAAAAATTACTGATAAAGGTGTTGGAAATGGTATCTCATTATTGATCATGGTTGGTATTATTGCAAGGATGCCTCAATCATTTGTTCAGGAATATGTGGCCAGAGTAACAGAATCAAATGGTGGTTTAATAATGATCCTTATTGAACTTGTGATTTGGTTTGTAATTATCATGCTATCGATCATGCTGATTATGGCGGTTAGAAAAATAGCCGTGCAATATGCAAGAAGAACAGCTTCTGGTGGTTATGAAAAAAATGTTTTTGGCTCAAGACAATATGTGCCATTAAAACTAAATGCTTCCGGTGTAATGCCTATTATATTTGCACAGGCAATAATGTTTGTTCCGGGATTGATCGGTGGTTCTTCTTTTATAAAAGATTCATCGGTTGGGCAATGGATGCAAACTCAGTTCAGTGATATATTCGGATTATGGTATAATGTCTTATTTGCATTTTTAATAATTGTATTTACATATTTTTATACAGCTATAACGGTACCTACTAACAAAATGGCCGACGACCTAAAAAGAAGTGGCGGTTTTATTCCCGGAATACGTCCCGGAACGGAAACATCAGAATTATTAGATAAAATTATGTCTCAAATAACATTGCCTGGTTCAATATTTTTGGCTTTAATAGCTGTATTTCCGGCCTTTATAGTTAAGTTAATGAATGTACAGGCAGGATGGGCACTATTCTTTGGTGGTACTTCTCTATTAATTATGGTAGGAGTTGCTATTGACACTATGCAACAAATAAATTCTTATTTGTTGAACAGACATTATGATGGATTAATGAAAACCGGTAAAAACAGAAAAGCAGTAGCTTAAATTTTATATAATGGCAAAACAAGCAGCAATAGAACAAGACGGAACGATTATAGAAGCTTTATCAAATGCTATGTTCCGTGTTGAGTTGGAAAATGGGCACGTAGTTACAGCTCATATTTCCGGTAAAATGCGCATGCACTATATTAAATTATTACCGGGAGACAAAGTAAAATTGGAAATGAGTCCTTATGATTTATCTAAGGCCAGAATAACTTATAGATACTAACACACAGATGAAACCGTAAGGTTCCATCTTACAGTAATAGGAGTAATAAAAATGACAAGATGAAAGTAAGAGCATCAGTTAAAAAAAGAAGTGCAGATTGTAAGATCGTGCGTAGAAAAGGTAGACTTTACGTAATTAATAAAAAGAATCCTAGATTCAAACAAAGACAAGGATAATTATGGCAAGAATTGCAGGTGTAGACATACCAAAAAATAAAAGAGGAGCTATCTCTTTAACCTATATCTATGGAATAGGTAAAAGTAGAGCTAAAGAAATTTTAGCAGAAGCTAAAGTTGATGAAAACATTAAAGTAGATGATTGGACAGATGATCAAATAGGTCATATTCGTGAAGCTGTTTCTACATTTACTATAGAAGGTGAATTGCGTTCTGAAACACAATTGAGCATTAAGCGATTAATGGATATTGGATGTTACAGAGGAATTCGTCATAGAGCTGGACTTCCATTACGTGGACAAAGAACAAAAAATAACTCCAGAACTAGAAAAGGTAGAAGAAAAACAGTTGCTAACAAAAAAATGGCGACTAAATAATAACAAGACATTAGTCATTAGTAATTAGCAGTTAGATGAATCTGTCTGAAATGTAAAAGTCTAGGATTCTAACAACTAAAAACTAACAACTATAAACTAAGAAATATGGCAAAGTCAAGTACTAAAAAACGTAAAGTTGTTGTGGATTCTATTGGAGAAGCTCATATTGTAGCCTCGTTCAATAACATTATAATCTCCTTAACAAATAAAAAAGGAGATGTTATTTCATGGTCTTCAGCCGGTAAAATGGGATTCAGAGGATCCAAAAAGAACACACCTTATGCTGCTCAGTTAGCAGCTGAAGATGCTTCAGCAATAGCTGTGGAAGCTGGGTTGAAAAAGGTAAAGGTTTATGTTAAGGGTCCTGGAAATGGTAGAGAATCTGCAATAAGATCTATTCATAATGCAGGAATTGAAGTAACAGAAATAATTGATGTTACTCCATTACCACACAATGGATGCAGACCTCCAAAAAGAAGAAGAGTTTAATAATAAATAATTAGTATAACCAAAGAGAGATACCGGTTACTAAAGGATAAGACTTAAGACCTTAATTTAGTGATTACTCTCAAAATAAAACATACAAATGGCAAGATATACTGGTCCTAAAACAAAAATAGCTCGGAAATTTGGAGAGGCTATTTTTGGAGAAGATAAATCTTTTGAAAAAAGAAATTATCCCCCAGGTCAACACGGCAATAACAGACGTCGTGGAAAAAAATCTGAATATGCAATCCAGTTAATGGAAAAGCAAAAGGCAAAATATACTTATGGTATACTTGAACGTCAATTCAGGAATATTTTCAAAAAAGCAACGGCTGCTCAAGGTATTACAGGTGAAGTCCTATTACAATTATGTGAATCCAGGTTGGATAATGTGGTTTATAGAATGGGAATATCACCATCACGAAGAGGAGCAAGACAATTGGTGTCTCACAGACATATCACAGTTAATGGGGAAGGAGTAAACATTCCTTCTTATACTTTAAAAGCCGGTGATGTGGTTGCAGTGAGAGAAAAGTCAAAATCACTTGAGGCAATTGAAAGGTCCCTTTCAAATTCAAGTCATGTATATGAGTGGATAACATGGAATGATGAAACTAAGCAAGGAACTTATGTTTCAGTACCTGAAAGAATTCAAATTCCTGAAAATATAAATGAGCAATTCATAGTCGAATTATACTCTAAATAATAACTGATATAAACAGCAATATGGCAATATTAAATTTTCAAAAGCCCGACAAAGTAATCATGATCGATTCAACCGATTTTGAAGGTAAATTTGAATTTAGACCTTTAGAACCTGGTTACGGATTAACGGTAGGAAATGCACTAAGAAGAGTGTTATTATCTTCTCTTGAAGGTTTCGCAATAACTTCAGTTAGGTTTGAAGGAGTAGACCACGAATTTTCAACAATTGCTGGTGTAGTGGAAGATGTCACAGAAATTATATTGAACTTAAAGCAAGTTCGATTAAAAAGACAAATTGATGAGGTAGATAACGAATCAGTTTCTATTTCTATTTCTGGACAAGAACAAATTACAGCAGGAGATTTTCAAAAATTTATTTCTGGTTTCCAAGTATTAACTCCGGAATTGGTGATCTGTAATTTAGATCCTAAAGTGAGTATTAATATGGAGATCACTATTGAAAAAGGCAGAGGATATGTGCCTGCAGAAGAAAACAAGAAATCATCTGCACCTCTTGGAACTATTTTTACAGATTCAATTTATACTCCAATTAAAAATGTGAAGTATAGTATTGAAAACTTTCGTGTTGAACAAAAGACAGATTACGAAAAATTAGTTTTTGAGATCATTACAGATGGTTCTATCAATCCACAAGATGCGTTGACAGAAGCGGCCAAAATATTAATTCATCACTTTATGTTATTCTCTGATGAAAGAATAACATTAGAAGCAGATGAAATAGCGCAAACTGAAACATATGATGAAGAATCTCTTCATATGAGACAGTTGCTTAAAACTAAGTTAATTGATATGGATCTATCGGTTCGTGCTCTTAATTGTTTAAAAGCAGCAGAAGTGGATACATTAGGTGATTTAGTATCATTTAATAAGAACGATTTAATGAAATTTCGAAACTTTGGTAAAAAATCATTAACTGAGCTGGAAGAGCTTGTTAATGTAAAAGGCTTGAACTTTGGAATGGACTTATCAAAATATAAATTAGATAAAGACTAATACATCATATTTTGCTCCTCAATAGTGAGTTGCAGCAAGATGATGGTTAATAATAAAAATCATGAGACACGGAAAAAAGTTTAATCACTTAAGTCGAAAAACTGCTCACAGAAAAGCAATGCTGGCTAATATGGCTTGCTCGTTAATTGAACACAAGCGTATTAACACTACAGTTGCCAAGGCAAAAGCCTTAAAACAATTTGTGGAGCCTTTGGTAACAAAATCTAAAGAGGACACCACCCATAACAGACGTATTGTTTATAGTCGTTTAAGACAAAAAGAAGCGGTAGCAGAATTGTTCAGAGATGTAGCAGCAAAAGTAGCTGATAGACCAGGTGGTTATACAAGAATCATAAAACTTGGGAATAGATTAGGTGACAACGCTGATATGGCTATGATAGAACTTGTTGATTACAATGAGATTTACAATGCTGATAAACCTAAAAAGAAAACAACAAGAAGAAGCAGAAGAGGAGGAGCCAAACCAGTGACTCCACCAGTAGAGGTAAAAGCTTCAGATGAAGAGGAGTAAATGAATAAATATATTTTAAAATAATAAGGATGTGCTTTACAGCATGTCCTTTTTTTGTCTAAAAATTAGATAAATAAATAAAAAATAAAATCAGAATAATAATGAAAATAATACTTAGTATTTTAATACTACTATCAGTCTCAATTCAAGCGCAAACCAAAGCTGGAACAGATATGAATGATCTTCAATATTTACAAACAGGAGGGATGTGGGTAAAGAATATGGTTGTCAAAGAACCTATAAAAGGATCTCCATATTTATTTGAAAACTGGTATAATGATTCTAAAATATATACCAACGAAAGAATCTATAAAATAGGTTCATTTAACTACAACATTGCTAAGGAACGCTTTGAAGCAAAAATTTCCGAAGATTCTGTACTTGTGATCAGTACAGGAAATATAAATCAAGTCAAGATCAATAATGTTATTTTAAAACCATACTATGAAAGTGAGCGGGATAGGTTTACTTTTTTCGAAGAAGTTGGGCATATGAATAATAATCTGATTTTAAAGAAATATGTGGTCAAGATCAAGGAAGGAAATTTTAACCCAATGACTCAAAAAAAGATATCACCAGATAGATATGTCAATGAAGAATATTTATATATTTCTGATAATAAAACCAAGTTATTAAAACGTTTAAAACTTAAAAAATCATCTATTATAAATTTAATAGATTCAGAAAACAAACAAGAAGTTTTAGAATTTGTGAAAAGTAATAGATTGAAATATAATAATTTATCGGATGTGCAAAAGATTTTAGATTACCAAAAATCAATAGCGATTTAATGATTAAAAAAATGAGATTTTTAACATCATTACTTTTAATTCTAATTTCTTCAAATTTTCATTCTCAGAGCCATGAAATTGGTGCCGGTTTACAGAATTTAACTAACGACTCAGCTTACACTTCCGGTACCTGGATTAGAAATTTTGAAGATCCAACTATTAAAGGGTCAGTTTATTTATATGAAAATTGGTTTACTCAAGGGATAATAACCACAAAGGAGGAGAAAAACATATCTGTTAAAGGTCTGAATTACGATGCCAAAAATTATTCATTTGTAGCTAAAATTTCAACTGATTCAATCTATATATTTAATGATTCTAACATTAAAGAAGTTAGAATCAATAATGATAGATTTAAAAAATATTTCAATCAAGAGACTAATAGTCTTTCCTTTTTTCAAGTATTGGCAGTTGGAAAAGATATGGAAATATTAAAAATGAATAGTAAGAAAGTTAAAAACGGAGCAATAAATCCTCTAACCCAATTAAAAGAACCTGATAAATATATTAATGAGTTCAAGTATTATTTAAAAAGTGGCCAGGATATTAAAGAAATAAAGTTAAAGAAAAATTCTTTTTATAGATTGTTTGGTGATGATGCTAAATCAATAAACACATTTGTTTCTAAAAATAATTTATCACTTAAGGATGAAAGAAATTTACAAGTAATTTTGAATCATTACAACACGTTATAATGTTAATAATCATTAATAAATAAAAGGACATACGATTTTAGTTTGTCCTTTTTTTTATGCAATTTTGAAAAACTTTTTTTATGAAATACGTTAAGCCTAGAAGCGCAATTATTCTTTTATCAGACGGTACAATATTTTATGGAAAATCGGTTGCAAACCGAGAAGGCACTGCATTTGGTGAAGTTTGTTTTAATACAGGAATGACGGGTTATCAGGAGATTTTTACAGATCCTTCCTATTACGGACAGCTTATGGTTGCCACAAATGCTCATATTGGTAATTATGGAGTTAACGATGATGAAATTGAATCGGACTCCATAAAAATATCGGGTCTAATTTGTAAGAACTTCAGTTATAATTATTCACGTGAAGCTGCTGACGATTCTCTAGAATCTTTTTTCGAGAAACAAAATCTGTTTGCAATTTCAGATGTTGATACAAGAGCCTTAGTAAGTTATATTCGTGATAATGGTGCTATGAATGCTGTGATTTCCACAAGGGTTGATGATATAGAAGAACTAAAAACACAATTGGCAGGAATACCTCCAATGAATGGATTGGAATTGGCTTCAAAGGTGTCAACTAAAAAACCATATTTATATGGTGACAAAAAGTCAACTTATAAAATCGCTGCACTTGATTTAGGAATTAAAAAGAATATACTTCGTAACCTAGCTAAACGAGGTGCATATATAAAAGTATTCCCTTATAATTCTAAATTTGAAGATCTACATGAATGGAATCCCGATGGTTATTTTTTATCTAATGGACCAGGAGATCCTGAACCTCTTAGTGAAGCAAGAGAATTAGCTAAAGAGATTCTCAAAAGGAATTTACCTTTGTTCGGAATATGTTTAGGGCATCAAGTAATTGCCTTAGCAAATGGTGTATCAACTTATAAAATGCATAATGGCCATAGAGGGATCAACCATCCGGTCAAAAACTTGATTACAGGCAAAGGCGAGATCACTTCTCAAAATCATGGATTTGCTATCAATAAAGAAGAAACCAAAAAGAATTCTGAACTTGAAATCACGCACATGCATTTAAACGATAATACTGTGGCAGGCATTAGAATGAAAAATAAAAACTGTTTTTCAGTCCAATATCATCCGGAAGCGAGCCCAGGCCCCCATGATTCGACTTACCTGTTTGATGAATTTATAGAGAATATCAAGTTAAAATAATACATAAAAGCTAATATTGAAATTGTATTATTGGCAATTTTAAGATACTAAAACGTTTTAGGATATTTTTTATTCAATTCTCGCTAAAAAGTTTACCATGAGGTAATTTAACCTTAACTTTGATAGGCTAAAAAAATTAATAAATCTAAAAACATTATGAGTGCAATAATTAATATACACGCAAGACAAATTTTTGATTCCAGAGGAAACCCTACAGTAGAAGTTGATGTAGAAACTGAAAATGGAATAATTGGTAGAGCAGCAGTTCCTTCCGGAGCATCAACTGGTGAACATGAAGCCGTAGAGTTGAGAGATGGCGGTAAGAACTTTATGGGGAAAGGAGTCCTCAAAGCGGTAGAGAATGTAAATTCTATTTTAGCAGAGGAGTTATTAGGAGTTTCTGTATTTGAACAAAATTATATTGATAATTTGATGTGCGAAATTGATGGCACACCAAATAAATCAAAATTAGGCGCCAATGCCATTTTGGGTGTTTCTCTGGCTGTAGCCAAGGCCGCCGCAAATGAGCTGGACATGCCATTGTACAGATATGTTGGTGGTGTAAGTGCAAACACATTGCCTGTTCCAATGATGAATATTATTAATGGTGGTTCTCATAGTGATGCACCTATTGCTTTTCAGGAATTTATGATCATGCCGGTAAAAGCAAATAGTTTTTCTCATGCTTTACAAATGGGTACAGAGATTTTCCATCATCTTAAAAAAGTATTACATGACAGAAATTTAAGCACTGCTGTAGGTGATGAAGGTGGATTTGCACCAACCTTAAAAGGGACTGAAGATGCTATTGAAACTATTGGAAAAGCTGTAAAAAATGCAGGATATAAGTTTGGGGATGAAGTTATGATTGCACTAGATTGCGCAGCTGCTGAATTCTATGTAAAAGGAAAATACGATTATACAAAATTTGAAGGAGATAAAGGTGTAGTTAGGACAAGTAAGGAACAAGCTGATTATTTAGCAGAACTAGCTAAAAAATATCCTATTATTTCTATTGAAGACGGAATGGATGAAAACGATTGGGAAGGTTGGAAATATTTAACCGAGAAGATTGGAGATAAAGTACAATTGGTTGGAGATGATCTGTTTGTAACTAATGTAGAAAGATTATCTAGAGGAATTGAAAATGGTATTGCCAATTCAATTCTTATAAAAGTAAACCAAATAGGTTCTTTAACTGAAACGATTGCTGCCGTTAATATGGCTAAAAATGCAGGTTATACAACTGTAATGTCACACCGTTCAGGTGAAACGGAAGATAATACCATAGCCGATTTAGCAGTAGCTTTAAATTGTGGTCAAATTAAAACAGGTTCTGCATCACGTAGTGACCGTATGGCTAAATATA
>CAWHCT010000006.1:0-15509 GCA_963827785.1 uncultured Flavobacteriaceae bacterium
AGACTTTGCGGTTTCGGGCTGGAGCAATGTATTCGCAGGAACAGCAAAAAGTATAGAATTTAATAAGATATACTTTGAACAGATTGTTGGTAACAGAGATGCAAAACATTTTGCACGTCGTTTAACAGAACGTATGTTGAGTTATCGATTTTACAACCAAGAAAAATCCTTTTCAGGAATTGGGAGGTTTTATGCCGGTTTTTATGGGTTATGGAATTCCGGGAACAGGAAAAAGTATGCTCATTGCTGCCATCGCAACTCGTTTGAAAGAACATTGTACCAATTTGGATATTCCTTTCTTGTTCCATCCAATGCCAGATACACTGATTAGCACATTTCAAGGAGGATCTGCTGAGAAAATGGTGGAATGGATGAAACCGCTTCAAGATCCAACAAAACTCATTTTTGCACCAATTGATGATGCTGAAAATAACTTGCAGGAACGCACAGCTCAAGGCGTTTCTGCTGGAGTAAAGGAGGTTATTGGAGTATTCTTGAGGTATACCGAAGGAGCTTATGCAGTAAATTATGGCAACAGTTCTATAGGTTTGTTTACAAACTTACCGGAAATGCTTGATAAGGCTGTCATTTCGAGGGTTCAGGGCCGATTTAAAATTGACGGAGCAAGAACAGAACATGATTTCCTTGATCAAGATCATTTATGGTGGCGTAAATTTGATAAGACTATGCCAAATTTTGTGAATATGGAAGATCCTATAGCTTATAAGTATCTTGACGATCAAAAATTAGCTAAAAATTTAGGAGAAATTTTAAATTTAGTTGAAAAACCGACAGAAGAAAGAGTACTTGAGGCATTCGAGAGAATAGACAAGATCCATGATTTGAATGAACATTTGTTCTATGCTTCATTGTTCAAAGAAATTCAGAAAATATTTCCTTTCTTTTCTTCTCGTGATGTACGGAATATTCAGTCGGCAGTATCGCTTCGTTTAACCGATTTTGATCTGGAAAAAGACTGGTTTGAAAAGCCGGAGATCTACTTTAAGCAAGATTACGAAACCAAATTCAATATGTTGCAGGAATTGATGAGAGCAAATATGAAAGGATTGAATTTCTCTGATATTAGAAGGCAGGAAGTTGTTAGGTATTTGGATAATGTAGCGACCATTGCAGATACAGATTTTAAACGAAAAGTAGATGCCAGAGTCAATCAATTAAACATCGATTTAGAAGCGAGAGAGCAGTTTGAGAAAGGTAAATAAATGGAAAACAAACTAAAAAACATTATATATGTCCCACTTTCAAAGGAATGGGCGACTCTGAATAGAATTGATTATGATTATCAATTTAAAGATGGCAGTTGGAAACGATTATCACGAGAGAGTTATGACCGAGGTAACGGAACATCGATCCTACTCTATAATAAAGAAAAAGGAACAGTTATTTTAACCAAACAATTCAGGATGCCTGCATATGCCAATAATAAAAATGACGGCATGTCAATTGAAGTTTGTGCAGGAGCATTGGATAAAGATGAGGCACCTGAAACATGTATCATTCGTGAGGTTGAAGAAGAAGTTGGATACAGAATTAAAAAAGCTGACAAAGTATTGGAAGCATATACTTCACCTGGTGCAGTAACTGAAAAAATGTATATGTTCATTGCAGAATATTCAGATGAAATGAAGGTGAATAGTGGAGGAGGAGTTGATACTGAAGATGAGGACATAGAAGTGCTGGAAATAGCCTTTCAGGAAGCTTTAAAAATGATGCACAGGTTCGAAATAAAAGATGCTAAAACTATCATGTTGCTGCAATATGCGCAAATTAATAGCTTATTGTAAATGCAAAAATTAAAGGACGCTAATTTATTCCGTAGTGAACTCATTCCTGTAAGTGGGAAACTGGTTGAGCGTTATAATCAATGCCTTATTAAATTAGGACTAGATCCAACAAAATTGAAGAATTTTTTGATTGACGGTATTGGTTGGAGTCCGGAAATCGCCGAGGAAAAGAAAAAGGCTCATTATCTGAACAATGGTGATGCAAATCCGCACGCCATCATTATTTCACCTTTGCAAAAAGGTAAACCTGTTTATGCTCCTTTTCATTCGTTTGATAGAGAAATAATGAAACTTGTTTTTAAAGTTTATAAAGATAAAATAAACGATATAACTCGTGATTGCGCTATTTGTGTTGATTTTGATCAGAATATTGACACCTTTTACGAGCCATTGGATATATTAAAATATGAGAAAATTCAGGTTGGTTTTAGATTGATAAATGATCTTGATGACATCCAAAAACAGCAACATCTGCTTATAGAAAAGTTTAAACGAGACAATAATTTTATCGATGAAAACATTCATGAGGAATTATTAAAATCTGCAAAAAAATATGGAGATCTTCGCAATCGTGATTTAAACTTACCAGACCTTCAATTTGAAACGGATTCCTTTTTCTCAGAAGCATATGGAGGCGTTTATGTATTACGAGATTTCATCACACCAATTGTTGTGTTTGAAGATGAGCAAGCGTACAAAGAGTCCATAAAGGATACTAGTCATGAAGTATTGATTTATCATATATCACAACCGGAACTCATGGATAAGCTTCGGGATCATTTAATCATTGAATGTGATCTCGAGGAAGCTGTTAAAACAGATCGATATCAACGTATAAAGAAATTTGTTTTTTACGAAGTGCTGAAAGATGCTAAACATCCTGTTAAAGAAATATTGGATGATAAGGTATTGTTTAAAAGTTATTTGAATAAAATAGATGTTAAAGCCCTTAAACTGGTAAACGGTGTTGAAATTTATTTGGAACGGTTGGAACGCAGCAATGAATACAAGGTCCATGATATGGTTGATGATAAGTTCTACTATGCCTTGCATCAACCACATTCATCACTTACACCAATACATCAGGATTTGATCTGGAAATTATTGGTAAATATTTCACCAAAAGATGTTCTGTATCTCTATTGGTATGATAAAGAGAAATTTTATGAACTTTACAAGGACTGGGACGAGTCTTTTAAAGAATGGGTTATTGAAATAATTAGTAACAATATTTAAAAAATATAGACTAATTCTTATGAGCCTGAAGTTGGAAGTTTTAAGCTTGAAGTTTATTATCTTTATTAAAGTAAATATTTTATGAAATTTAAATTCGAAGATTTAATTATTTGGCAAAAAGGGATGGAATTAGGTGAGGATATGAATAAGTTAGCTAAAAGTTTTCCAAAGGAAGAACTTTATAATTTATCATCTCAAATAAGAAGAGCTTCTGATTCAATTGCCTTGAACATTTCTGAAGGGTCGATATTACAATCTGTACCTGAAAACAGGAAATTTCTTGGTTATTCAATTCGTTCAACAGCGGAAGTTGTTACATGTTTACATAAAGCCAAAAGAAGAAAATATATATCTGAAGACGAATTTCAAATGTTTTATAAGAATTGTTTTGATTTAATGAATATGACAATAGCATTTAGAAATAAAATTAAAAACTAAAATGAACAACTGCTTCAAGCTTCTTGCTTCAAGCTTTAAACTTTAAATATATGACACTTGAACTCATTGTTTTTGTAGCCTCAATATTATTTGGAATTCTTTTGTACTGGAGAGAGTCGAATGGAAATGGGTTCTACCGATTTGTCAATAAACTGGTCAATTCCAAAGAATTACAAATGAAACCAACTGATAAAAAAGGATTTATCTTTCAGCAACCTTTTCTGTTAAGACTTGTATATATTACTGCTCTTTTCTTATTGTTTTTATTGGTTTTGAAGTTTTTAATTCCGATAAACTATACAACAGTTTCTATATTCACCTCTATTGTTGTAGGAACGTTAATAGGAACCTATGTTGCTAATTTTGTTATTAAATCTGGTGATGTAATTGATGAAAAATCCGATTCATTGGAAGACATAGTTCATGACACTTTAGAAAAAGGAAAAGATTTCATTGAAGATCTAACTTCTAAAGAAGATGAAGTTGTTGAAGAAATAAAGGGGGAACCTAAAAAAGAAGAACCTGAAACGGATAAAAAAAGTGCACGAGACAGATTAAAGGATAAAGGACTCTTATGATTTACGATTGTGGGTTTTAGATTTTCATATATTAATTGATTGCAAGTCTAACGACTATAAACTAGAGACTAAAAATTATGCTTAAAAATTACTGGAACAAAGGAGCCAAACAAAAGCGCCGAGTCATAATCACAATACTATTGTTAATTATTGCATTATTTTTTCTTCGTGATGATTATCAGCCCGCTTTGTTATTCGTTAGAAAATTCATTTTTGTTATTCTTTTAAGTGCTGTAATATTATTTCTGGGATTAAGAAGTTTCAGAAAATCAGCCAGTACAGGAAAACGGTTTGGCATTATATTTCTGTTAATTATATTTTTTACTGTTTTATATGTTGTTGGGTGGCATTTTAAAATGTACGATTATATGAAGACCTACAATGTCTTCAATCATTTAAACAAAGTAGAGATCAATGAATTGCCTTTAACTCAAAACGAAAGGATCCAGCCACTGCGCAATATCTTTTCCATGGCAAACGAAAGTGTTGGAGAGACCAAGGATGTGTCTTTGCCTCATTTAGTAAGAGTTGATGAGATGAATAAATGGACCATGGCCATTCAGCCCACAGAAAAATATGTCTGGCAGCGTATAAGTGATAATATTGAGGAATTATTTTCTGTTTCGAGCACAACTCCATTTCCAAGATTTTCAAATCAGAATAGGATCTCGGTAACCTTTTCAATTGGTGAGTCGCTAAAATTCAGCAGGAACACCTACCATGCGGTTGTTCAGCGCTTTAATTTCTTTCAGTTGTTTACTCTGGAGCCGGGAGATACATTTTACATGAAAAATGATTCGGAAAAATGGGTTGAAGTTGTAAGTTTAATTAAATGGAAAGGCTTCTTTTTTCCGTATCCGACATTTGGAGGTGTTATGGTTATAGATAATGGAGAACATGATTTTATGGATTATCTGGAGAGAATTGCCATAGGAAAAGGCACTTACATTGCTCCTGAAGAGATGAAAAATTACGACTATTTGCAACGCCAGAATACCTTATCAGAAAAAGTATCACGTTTACAGGCGAATCACTGAAATTTCTTGGCGGATTTTCAGATCCGTTACCCTGGAACATGGAAACTGCAGTAAAAATTCCAGATCTTGAAGATGATCAAAATCAGCAACCTTTTGTAACGGACTTCGATTTTTCTGGCACGAAAATGGTGCCTACAGCGGCTTATATCATTGGTTTGGATTGGAACCGGTTGGTGATGAAAGGACTAGTCTGTCATTTAGTGTTTTCATTCCTGCGGACGGAACGGATAAGGTATTTTATTATGACCATGCCGCTAAAAAACAAGGGTATGCAGGCGTTTCTGCAATGCCACTAAAAGTTATAGAATCTCGAAAGGAATTTGACTGGTCTGTAAATAAACCGGTTGAATTCAGACCATATGTCAGGATATGCAGGTAGAAGGCGTATGTTCTTTTTGGGTACCATATCAGCTATTAGAAATGACGATGCCAGTAAATTTGATGGCTAGCAACACCAGATCTTGCATTGATTGACAGCGAATATCGTGACGTGGTTTGGGTTGATGCAAAACATCCTAGTGCATGGGATAAAAAGGTCTATGACCAGTTAAATGAGGCTTGGAGAGCAAGCGAAGGAATAGAGGAGTATTATATTGATGAAATTAAACCTGTTCCTGATGTTAAAGTGGATAATCTTGATGCTTTAAAAGTTATAGATTCCTTAAAGGCAATTATTGAAAAAGATAAACGACAAAAGGAAATTCAAAAACTTCAGAAGCAAATAGATTCATTAAATGCCTTGAAAGAAAATCAATAATCTATTTGGCATTTGCTCTAATAAAATCGGTAATTAAATAAGTAATTAATTTTCCAATTTGGTCTTCTGTTTTTTTGGTAGGTGCAGCTTCACAAATATGTAAATACGAGCATTTTCATGTTTTCCAAAAAAGTATACAAACTGTCTGGCTTTATTCACACTAAAACCACTTGGAGTCATGGCACTACTGGGTATATTTTCAATAGCATCACAATCTATTTCAATACCAAAGGTTTATCTTGATACATGATCTAGTGCAATCTTCATTTCTGTTTAAATTTTAATTCTTTCTAACTTCAAAAGCTTCGAATGTATTGTATTAAGATTTTAATTTTTTTAATTGTTTTAAATAGTATTATCTGAAGTATAATTTTCATGTAATCCAAAAATGAAATAGTTTTTTAAAAATCCTTCAGCAAAAGCATAACTAAATCCGTTTCCACTATGTCTGCCTTCTTCGGTCTAAAATCGGAATGAGCATCAAAATTAATAACATTTATTGGTTTGTTATAGACCAAGACGACCCTTTAATATTTCCGTAAGCATTGTTATGTCCACCACCAATAATAATTGGTTTTTTTCCTGCTTTTACAATTTGTTGAATAATATTTGTTACATATTTATCAATTTCAAACAAATTTCGAGCTTTTAGATCGCTTTTCTTTCTTGGTTTAAACTATTTAAGATTTACATTTCCTTAGAAAAATCTAAATGCCTAAAATTAAAACTTTTTGGCTTATTAAACTATTACTTTGAATATTTAATAAAACTTTTAAGTGGCTTCCCAAGCTTTATAAGTGCCTGTTTTTCCGTAGTTTGCAAATACACCAATATCTTCAGGCAATACCAAAAATTACATGGTTAACATCTAAATTTATAAGTTGTTCGTATATATTGAAAATGTGGTTAATATTTGAATATGTTCTCCAAATTTGGATTCGCCTGGAACGTTTTTTAATAAGATTGTTTCAAGTTGTTTTGTTAAATAAAATAAGATTATCCATAAAAAAAAATAAGTTATAAAAATTACGAATTTAAATTAATTATAGATTAAATAATTAAATTTAACAACTTAAAAATCAATTAAAACTAAATTTAATGCAATTATGACAAACAACACAAGTAGTATAGGATTAAAAGTAGCATTGGGAATTTTATTAGTATTTTTTTTAGGAACAGCATTTTACACATCCAAACTTTACAATGAAAAAAGGAAAATGAAAATTAACTGACAAGGAAAAACAATTGGTAATGAACGATTTAAGCGCTATGGCAGCCAATATGATGACAGCTATTGGTGAAAATGAAGTAAATAATGATATTAGTTGAAGCAAGAGAACGTATTCAAGGATTAATGGATTCTTTAAAAATTTCTGAAACAAGTGTAAGTACTTTATGGAGATACAAACAAAAATTGTTTAACTTACAAAAAGAAATGGATGTGTTATTAGCTGAAAACGATTCTTTAAAAGTTGAAAATCATTATTTAGCAACATCTTTAGATAGTACAAGGTTCGTTTAGAAGAGCGTACTATGTTTTACTGATTCTTTATTAGTGCAAAATACATGAATTAGCTGAAGTTGTTGAAAATGCAGCAGTATTAGGGCTGTTAAATTAAAAGGTTTTGGAGTTATTGAAAGAACTTCTGGTAAATTAATTCCAACAGAAAGAGCAAGAAGTACGATAAAATTAGAGTTTGTTTTACGGTTGCTAAAAACAATTTAGTAAAGGAGGAGATAAAGAATTATATGTTCAAGTAATTGACCCAAAAAGCAATGTTTAGGATTAAATGAGCAAGTTACAATTTGGTGGTAAAATTTTAAATTATAGTATAATAAGTAAGTTTAATTATGAAAAAAGAAATTTAGATATTTGTGAATTTATTGCATCAAAAGGAAAAAAGGATTTTGAAAAAGGACGTTACATAGTAAATGTTTTTAACGAAAAAGATTTAGTTTCTACTTCAGAGTTTACTTTAAAATAATCGAATTATAATAAAACTTATTAAAAAGCCTCAAGTTTATCTTGAGGCTTTTTTTATTCTATAAATTTTCCATTTATAATAACTTGTTTCAATATGATTATCTCCAAAGGCATAAGGTAAATAGTTATAACTGGCATTGGTTTAGTAATTATTAGATTTGCTTTTTTTCCTTTGTGTAATACTGCCATATTATTTGCAATTCCCATGGCATAAGCACCATTTATAGTTGCAGCATTAATAGCTTCTTCTGGTGTCATTTTCATTTTTATACAAGCAGTACTTACAACAAAATTCATATTTCCACTTGGTGAAGAACCAGGATTATAATCGGTTGCGAGAGCTAATGGTAATCCAGCATCTATTAGTTGTCGAGCTGGTGTATAAGGAATGCTTAAAAAATAAGAACATGCAGGTAAGCGCAACAGGCATTGTGTTACTGTCTTTTTAAAGCTTCAATATCTTCAGGATTTAATTCTTCTAGATGATCAACAGAAAGAGCATTGTGTTTTACACCAAGAGCAACACCACCAAAAGCATTAAATTGATTGACATGAATTTTAGGAATTAATCCATATTTTTTTCCTGCGATAAAATATCCTCTCGGTATCTTCTAAATGAAAATAGCCTTTTTCACAAAAAACATCAATATAATCTGCTAAATTCTCCTTTGCAATCGTAGGAAGCATTTCGTTAATAATTAAATCTATATAATCCTTTTTTATCGTTTTTATAATTCTTTAGGAATGGCATGAGCTCCTAAAAAGGTTGCTTTAATTTTAACTGGAAAATTCTTTTTAATTCGTTTTATAACACGAAGCATTTTTAATTCTGCGTCTACTGTTAAGCCATAGCCAGATTTAATTTCAATGGCACCAGTACCTAATTTAATAACTTCTTTTAATCCTTGTAATTGATTGTTCATAAAGTTCATCTTCAGATGTATTTTGTAGTTTTTCAGCTGAATTTAAAATGCCACCACCTCTGTTGGCAATTTCTTCATAGCTTAAACCATTAATTCTGTCTACAAATTCTTGTTCTCTGTTTCCTGCATAGACAATATGTGTATGACTATCACACCAAGTAGGAAGAACTATTTTTCCTGTAGCATCTATGATTTCATCTGCAGCAATACTTTCGCAATCATCCATTGCCGAAATCTACAATAGTATCATGATCAATTAAACATAAGCATTTTTAATTGTAGGTAGAATTTTCATGTCTTTTCCAGACACTTTCTTTTATTTGATTCCCGAATTTGAAGTAATTCTTTAATATTAGTAATAAGTAATGCCATGCAGTAAAAATAAGCGTTTTTTTTGAATGAATTATTCTCAATTTTATTTAAAAAAAATATCAAAAACATGATAAATATCATTTTATTATTAAAGATTGAAAAAACTTTATAAAGGTCTGATATTTGTGTCTTTATTGCTTTATAAAAGATGTTTTTTAAGGTATAATTGCCCAAAATTCTACATAAATGAACAAAGCTATTTATATAGCAACAAGTGAGCCTAATAGTGGTAAGTCAATAGTTGCCTTAGGTTTAATGCGAAATGCTATTAGGACGAACTCCAAAAGTTGGATATTTTAGACCTATAATTGACGATATTAAAAGCGATAAAATTGATAATCATATCAATACAGTCAGTTCCCATTTTGATTCTGAATTACAACAAACGCCTGAAGAAGCTTATGCTTTAACCAGAAGTGAGTTTGTTTAAATGAGAAACCATGATGAAGATGGTAAAATTATCGACATCATAATTGAAAAATATAAAAAACTTGAAGAAAAATCGGATTTTATACTTGTTGAAGGTACTGATTTCTCTGGAGAGGGTTCTGCAATCGAATTAGATGCAAATATTTTAATAGCCAAAAATTTAGGGATTCCAGCTGTAATAGTTTCTAGTGGAGTTGATAAAAACATGGATGAGTTCGTTGGTCATATACATATTGCATATGACGCATTTAAAGATAAAGAGGTTGAAGTGCTGGCTATTATTGCCAATAAAATCAAAGAAGAAAATGTTGAGTTAGTAAGAGAAGGTATATCAAAAGATTTACCTAAAGAAGTATTGGTTAGCGTTATACCAAGGGTGAAATTCTTAGGGAATCCTACCTTAAAGAAATAGTTAAAGCTTTAGATGCTGAAGTGTTATTCGGGGACAATTATTTAACCAACCAAATTGGTAGTTTTAAAGTAGGAGCGATGCAATTGAGAAATTATTTGGAGCATCTTGAAGAAAATTGCCTGATAATAACTCCTGGTGATAGAGCAGATATTATTTTAGGTGCATTACAGGCCAATATTTCATCGAATTATCCTAAAATAGCAGGAATTGTTCTTACCGGAGGAATTATTCCTGAGGAAACTATTCTTAAGATTAATTGAAGGTTTGTCCAATATTGTTCCTATTATTCTACAAAGGAAAATACGTTTTAGTGGCAACGCAAATTGGTCCAATCAAACCTCAAATTTATGCCGATAACAAGCAAAAGATATTGACCTCACTAAACACTTTTGATGCGTATGTTGACAAGGAAAAATTGCGGATAACTTTATTGAATTTGAAGCAGAAGGTATTACACCAAGAATGTTTCAGTACAATTTACATGAAAGAGCGAAAAAACACAAAAAGCATATTGTTTTGCCTGAAGGAAATGATGAAGGATGTTACTGGCAGCTGCAGTCTATTGGAAATTGAAATAGTGGATATTACCATTTTAGGTGATGTTGATGAATTCTTAAAAAGGCGGAAAACTTAATTTCAATTTGAATAAAGCTAAAATAATAAAGCCCACAGAATCTCCAAATTATAAGTTCTATGCCAAAACTTTTTACGAATTAAGAAAACACAAGAATATTACACTGGAAATGGCTTTTGATATGATGACTGATGTGTCTTATTTTGGCACTATGATGGTGTATCAAAAGGATGCTGATGGAATGGTTTCCGGTGCTGCACATACCACCCAGCATACCATACGTCCTGCTTTGCAGTTTGTTAAAACAAAACCTGGGGTTTCAGTAGTCTCATCCGTATTCTTTATGTGTCTTGAAGACAGAGTTTCTGTGTTTGGTGATTGTGCTGTTAATCCAAATCCAAATGCAGAACAACTTGCTGAAATTGCTATTTCTTCGGCAGAATCCAAGTCTGGAATTTGGAATTGAACCTCGAATCGCCATGTTATCCTATTCATCAGGAGCTTCGGGAAAAGGGGAAGATGTTGAGAAAGTTAGAACAGCCACCGAAATTGTAAAAGAAAAACGACCTGATCTTAAAATAGAAGGCCCTATTCAATATGATGCAGCAGTTGATTTATCAGTTGGATCACAGAAAATGCCAGATTCAGAAGTTGCAGGACAAGCAACAGTTTTAATTTTCCCTGATTTAAATACAGGAAATAATACTTATAAAGCTGTACAACGAGAAACTGGAGCTTTGGCAATTGGACCAATGCTGCAAGGTCTGAACAAACCTGTAAACGACCTAAGTAGAGGCTGTACAGTAGATGATATATTTAATACGGTTATTATAACGGCCATTCAAGCACAAGGAATATAAATGAATATTTTAGTAATAAATTCAGGAAGCTCATCTATCAAATATCAATTAATCGAAATGCCTTCGCAGGAAGTTATATGTTCCGGAATGGTAGAACGTATTGGTTTAAAAAATGCAAAACTGCATTTCAAATCTGAAATCAATAAAATTGAAAAAGTTGACAGCATTCCCAATCATACAGTTGGTTTGGAAAAGATAGCGGGCATGTTAATGGATAAAGAAATTGGTGTCATTAAAAATGAAAATGAAATTCATGCTGTTGGACATAGAGTGGTTCATGGAGGCAATACATTTTCTGATACAACCATTATTGACCAATCAGTTAAAGATAAAATCAAGGAATTCTTTGAGTTAGCACCTTTGCACAATCCTCCTAATTTTGAAGGAATTGAGGTATCTGAAACTATTTTTCCCTCTGCCAAACAAATAGCAGTATTTGATACAGCTTTTCATCAAACTATTCCTGTAGAGGCTTATAAATATGCTATTCCGAATGAATTTTTAGAAGAACATAAAATTCGCTTGTATGGTTTTCATGGTACAAGTCATAAGTATGTATCAGAAAAAGCAATTGAAACTTGCCCAAACAGAACGGATAAATTAATAACCATTCATTTAGGTAATGGTTGTAGTATAACTGCAGTTAAAAATGGTAAAAGTATTGACCATTCTTTAGGTTTTGGACCAATGAATGGCTTAATAATGGGAACACGAAGTGGTGATATTGACCAATCCGTGATCTTCTATTTGGTTAATTCTTTAGGTTATTCTTTAGATGAAGTAGATACAATGCTTCAAAAACAGAGTGGACTACTAGGATTAACAGGTTTTAGTGATTTACGTGAAATTGAAGGTGAAGCAGAAAAAGGTAATAAATACTGCCAATTGGCATTATTAATGTTTGCTTATAGAGTAAAAAAATACATTGGAGCATACGCTTCTGCTATGAATGGATTAGATGGAATCGCATTTACGGCTGGAGTAGGTGAGAATTCAATTTTATTGCGTAAAATGATTTGCGAGGACATGGATTATTTAGGAATTAATTTGGATTTGGAAGCTAACAATGTAAAAGCTCGTAAAATTATTGATGTAGGTACTATCGATTCTAAAGTAAAAATATTAGTGATTCCTACCAATGAAGAAATTGAAATTGCAAAGCAATCGTACAAATTGATTTCATAACTTAAAATAAACTCAAAACCAATAAATTATTTATTGAGATTTTAGTTTTTTATGAATTTATGAACTTTTCCTGAATCGTTTACTTGCAAGTAATATATTCCTGAATTCAATCGAGTAACATCAATGCTCTCATTTTTAACCAATTGCCCTTCAAAAAGTTTATTGCCCAGGACATTATATATCGAATATCCAACTTCATTTAAAACTGATACATCAAATCTTAAATAGTCACCTACGGGATTGGGATAAATCCGAAATATTTCAGCTTGAAATTCTTCAGTGCTCAATACAAATTTCTGATTATTGAAGATACTTATTTGATCATTATTGTAGGCTGCCGATGCGATATCTAAATCGCCATCATTGTCAAAGTCATCGACTACAAATTTATAAGTATTGCTTTGAGTGTCATCGATCACGTGTTCATCAGAAAAATTACCGGATCCATTATTCTTGAACCACACGATGTCGTTTCCAGCTCCATTTGTCCCGCTTGAAAGAATAATGTCCTTCAAACCATCAGCACTGGAATCAATATTGTAAAATGCAACTGAAGCGGGATTAGCAATAGTGGTGGTAATGATAGTTTCATCATAATTTCCGGAAGCATTCCTGTTATAATGCGCCAGATTGCCAAAAATATCAGTAGCTAAAATGTCGAAGGTAATACCATTATTGTTCGAAGAATCTATATCTTCAAAAGATGCATTGAACAAATAATCTTTGTCATTTGTTACAGAATTTGTATCCTTAGTAAAAGTTAATCCGGAATTAAAGAAAACCTCAATTACACTTGTATTCATAGCAGGTAGATTATCAATATTGACTGCGTTTGCCACTACCAGATCAAGGTCACCATCATTGTCAATGTCCTTAAGATCAAAACTTCCGGGTTTAACAATTGAATTGATCATTGTGTTTTCTGTTCCAAAAGTGCCATCGCCATTACCGGCAAACCAAACTATTTTGTCAGCATCAAAAGCTGAGACCACAACATCTAAAAAACTATCTCCATTCAATAAAACGACATCAACATCTGTAGCGCCATCAATTGAAGAAGCTATGGTGATCTCTGAACCAAATGTTCCCGGATTTGACAGGATATTTGGGTAATACACTAATTTATTGTCTGTGAATGAGGACGCCAATATATCTAGGCTTGAATTACCGTTTATATCAACCAAAACAATATCTATTACTCTGGCCAAAGTATTCGTGACAGTAGGTTGTTGCGTAAAGTTTCCAACTCCATCATTCTTAAACCAAAAAATGGCTCCTCCAAAATCAGTGCCTATTACAATGTCATTATAAAGCCATCGTTGTCTATGTCTCCAGCCGCAATTGGATAGGGTGCATCTCCTTCTGTACCGGTTAATGTTAAGGTTTGGGTTTTGTTGAATGTTGTTTGCGCAGTTAAAAGACCGCTATTTAAAAGAATGACAAATACTAGTAACGTAATTTTTTTCATAATGACTTATATACTATTTTAAACTTCCCACCATATCTTCTGGTTTAACCCATTCGTCATAATCTTCAGCAGTTACATAACCTAAATTGACAGCTTCTTCTTTTAAAGTTGTTCCGTTTTCATGAGCTGTATTTGCAATTTCTGCTGCTTTATAATATCCAATTTTAGTATTTAAAGCAGTTACTAGCATTAATGAATTGTTTAATAATTCTTTAATTCTTGTGATTTGGTTCAATTCCTTCTGCACAATTTTCATCAAAACTTACACAAGCATCTCCCATTAATTGTGCTGATTGTAAAAGATTAGAAGCCATCATTGGTTTAAATACATTTAATTCATAATGACCTTGTGTTCCACCAACTGTAACAGCTACATCATTACCCATAACTTGTGCACAAACCATTGTAATGCTTCACATTGTGTTGGATTTACTTTTCCTGGCATAATAGAACTTCCAGGTTCATTTGCAGGAATAATAATTTCACCAATTCCGACTACGTGGACCAGAAGCCATCATCCTAATGTCATTAGCAATTTTATTTAATGAAACAGCCAATTGTTTTAAAGCGCCATGTGTTTCTACAATAGCATCATGCGCAGCTAAAGCTTCAAATTTATTTTGTGCAGTTATAAAAGGTAATCCTGTAAATTCTGCAATGTATTTTGCAACTAAAACATCATATCCTTTTGGTGTATTTAATCCTGTACCAACAGCAGTTCCACCTAAAGCTAATTCGCTTAAATGGTCTAAAGTGTTTTTTAAAGCTTTTAATCCATGGTCTAATTGAGAAACATATCCAGAAAATTCTTGACCTAAAGTAAATGGTGTAGCATCCATTAAATGCGTACGACCAATTTTTACAACATCTTTAAATTCTTCAGATTTATCTTTTAATGTATCTCTTAATTGTTCTACACCAGGAATTGTTATTTCTACAATTTTTTTATAAGCTGCAATATGCATTCCTGTAGGAAAAGTGTCATTAGACGATTGTGATTTATTTACATCATCATTTGGAGAAATAACTTTTTCACCTTCACCAATAACTTTTCCAGCTAATTGTTGCGCACGGTTAGCAATAACTTCATTACATTCATGTTAGATTGTGTTCCAGAACCTGTTTGCCAGATCACTAAAGGAAATTGATCGTCATGTTTTTCTTCTAAAATTTCATCACAAACAGCAGCAATTAAATCTCTTTTTTCTTCGATAAAACACCTAATTCACAGTTTGTATAAGCAGCTGCTTTTTTTAAGTATGCAAAACCATAAACTATTTCTAAAGGCATTGATGCTGATGCTCCAATTTTAAAATTATTTCTTGAACGTTCTGTTTGTGCGCCCCATAATTTATCTGCAGGAACTTTCACATCGCCCATTGTATCTTTTTCAATTCTGTATTCCATATTTTGTTGATTAATTAAGTTGCAAATTTACGATTTTATCAAAT
>CAWHCT010000007.1:0-71382 GCA_963827785.1 uncultured Flavobacteriaceae bacterium
GTTAATTTAAAAACTTAGAATTATGAAAAAACTTATTATTGGTTTATTGGCTTTAGGATTAACCAACCTATCTTTCTCCCAGGTAAATAATGATGGGATCGGCAGAAGTAGAACTTGAGGGTGTAGTTGTTACAGCACCTAACTACAATTATTTAAATGAAGTATTAGATAAAAATGCTTCTGAGAAGATTAAAGATATGCAAATGGAAGTGGCAACATTCAATATAAAAAATCTAGAAAATTATGATCCTGAAGTTGAAGAGTATCAAGTAATATTCAATAGAACCAATGGTAAAGTGATTGCTATTTATGATAATGACGGTGATATTGAAAGTTCTTTTGAGAGATATAAAAATGTTATTGTACCTCGAAAGGTTCTATCAAATATCTTTATGGACCATTATGGATGGGAATTAATAAAAGATACTTATCAAGTTTCTTATAAAAAAGACAAAGAGGTTAAAAAAGTTTATAAAGTTCAATTATTGAATGGTGACCTAAAAAAGAACTTAAAATTAGATCATGAAGGAAGATTCGTTTCAAATTAGGTAGAATTTTCAATCTTAATTTGTGATTAAAACTTAATTAAGTTAGTAATGAAAACGCGAGTAAGTTACTCGCGTTTTTTTATTTTTCAAATCAAGATCTAAAAACCTTTTTTACATAAAATATCATTTGCTGTATTTGTAATAATGAAAAGAATTTTATTGGCACTACACGTGTAGTAGTTAATCGTCAAATACAGGAATTTAAAAAAGAAGGCATCCTTAAAGTAGAAAGAAAATACTTAGAAATACTTGATTTACAACTGCTTATCAATAAAGTTAAACCTTTTCCTTTTCAACAAATTCAACTTAGCCGTTAACTCCTAAAGTTTTGTTAAAATGCCAATACATGCTACCTAGGTAGCAAGGATCATTTTATATATCAATTAGATTTACAATGCAATTAATAGTTAATTTAAAAACTTAGAATTATGAAAAAACTTATTATTGGTTTATTGGCTTTAGGATTAACCAACCTATCTTTCTCCCAGGTAAATAATGATGGGATCGCAGAAGTAGAACTTGAGGGTGTAGTTGTTACAGCACCTAACTACAATTATTTAAATGAAGTATTAGATAAAAATGCTTCTGAGAAGATTAAAGATATGCAAATGGAAGTGGCAACATTCAATATAAAAAATCTAGAAAATTATGATCCTGAAGTTGAAGAGTATCAAGTAATATTCAATAGAACCAATGGTAAAGTGATTGCTATTTATGATAATGACGGTGATATTGAAAGTTCTTTTGAGAGATATAAAAATGTTATTGTACCTCGAAAGGTTCTATCAAAGATCTTTATGGACCATTATGGATGGGAATTAATAAAAGATACTTATCAAGTTTCTTATAAAAAAGACAAAGAGGTTAAAAAAGTTTATAAAGTTCAATTATTGAAAGGTGACTTAAAAAAGAACTTAAAATTAGATCATGAAGGAAGATTCGTTTCAAATTGGTAGAATTTTCAATCTTAATTTGTGATTAAAACTTAATTAAGTTAGTAATGAAAACGCGAGTAAGTTACTCGCGTTTTTTTATTTTTCAAATCAAGATCTAAAAACCTTTTTTACATAAAATATCATTTGCTGTATTTGTAATAATGAAAAGAATTTATTGGCACTACACGTGTAGTAATTACTCGTTAAATACAAGAATTTAAAAAACAAGGCATCCTTAAAGTAGAAAGAAAATACTTAGAAATACTTGATTTACAACTGCTTATCAATAAAGTTAAACCTTTTCCTTTTCAACAAATTCAACTTAGCCGTTAACTCCTAAAGTTTTGTTAAAATGTCAACACATGCTACTTAGGTAGCAAGGATCATTTTATATATCAATTAGATTTACGGTGCAAATAATAGTTAATTTAAAAACTTAGAATTATGAAAAAACTTATTATTGGTTTAATGGCTTTAGGATTAACCAACCTATCTTTCTCCCAGGTAAATAATGATGGAATCGCAGAAGTAGAACTTGAGGGTGTAGTTATTACAGCACCTAACTACAATTATTTAAATGAAGTATTAGATAAACACGCTTCTGATAAGGTTAAAGATCTTCAAATGGAAGTGGCAACATTCAATATAAAAAATCTGGAAAATTATGATCCTGAAGTTGAAGAGTATAAAGTAGTATTCAATAGATATAATGGTAAAGTGATTGCTATTTTTGATAATAATGGTGATATTGAAAGTTCTTTTGAGAGATATAAAAATGTTATTGTACCTCGAAAGGTTTTATCAAAGATATATACGGACCATTATGGATGGGAACTAATAAAAGATACATATCAAGTTTCTTATAAGAAAGACAATGAGGTTAAAAAAGTTTATAAAGTTCAATTATTGAATGGTGACCTTAAAAAGAACTTAAAATTAGATCATGAAGGAAGATTCGTTTCAAATTAGGTAGAATTTTCAATCTTAATTTGTGATTAAAACTTAATTACGTTAGTATTGAAAACGCGGGTAGATTACTCGCGTTTTTTTTATTTTTCAAATTAAGATCCAATAACGTTTTTAGCATGAAATATCATTTGCTGTGTTGTATTAATGAAAAGAAATTATTACTACTGAGCGCCAATTTCAAATTCTTGTTAGCCTTGTTCATAATAATTTTCAGCACCTCTTTTAATATTAATGACTTCTAACATCCTTTTACCTTCAATAATTTTCGAATCTCCTTATTAATTAATATGTGCCCTCTTAGCAGAATTTTGTTTAAACCAAACTATCTGTTCTAATAACTTATAAGAATAATGTAATTCTAAACCTTAAATTATAGTTAAATAAAATGTCAGAATAACCAACATGATCTTTATTTGTATAATTTTATTATCATAAAATAACCCCAATATTTTGATAATAAACATTCTGGAGCAATTAATTCATTAAATCTGTTTTTATGAATATAGCTTTAGAAAAAAATTCATTCTACCTTGATATTCTTCGCAACAACACTCTTTTTAAGGATGTTCCACAAGCATCCCTGGAGAAATTATTGGCGATTTCTACAGCACAAATGTGGAACAACAAAACAAGTATTTTAAATACAGATAAAACATTATACACATTTTATATAATCATTTCAGGTAAGATCAAAGCCTATAATGTTGATAAAGAAAATAATCGACATCTTACACTATTTATATTAACGGATCATGATGCCTTTGATGTTTGCACTTTGGTTAATGGTTGCTCTCATCGGGTTTTCTATGAAACATTAAGCACAACTGAGTTGTTGGCCATTCCTATTTATCAGATGAAGAATTGGGTTAATGACAACATTTATATCTTGCAATCATTTCTTCACTATTTAATAAACAAGATACATGCTTTGGAAGAATTTGCAACGGATGTTTGTTTGGAAGATACTTCAACCAGATTAGCAAAACTCCTGATCAAGCATATGAATGCAAAAACATTTCAAATTCAATTAATAGGTGATTTATCCCATTATGAATTAGCCGAATTGATTGGAACTACACGTGCCGTAATTAACCGTCATTTGCAGGAATTTAAAAAAGAAGGAATAGTGAAAATCGAACGAAAATATATAGAAATCATAAATTTACCACTTCTTCTCGATAAAGTAGCGATTACAAATTCTTAGGCTTTTAAAGCCATCTATCATAAATTTTTCTTAAAACTTAAAAATTGCTACTTAGGTAGCAATTTTCATTTTGAATACCTGTTAGTTTTACTACGCAATTAATAGTTTAATTAAAAACTTAAAAAATTATGAAAAAATTAATTATTGGTTTAATGGCTATAGGTCTTACCAGCCTATGTTTCTCCCAAAACAATTCTAATGGGATTGCAGAAGTACAACTTAAAGGTGTAGTTGTTTCAGCAATAAATAATAGTTATTTAATTGACGTTCTCGATGTAAGCACCTCCCCAAGAGTTAGACAATTACAGTTAGAGGCAGCAAAATTTAATATCAAAGACGCTAAAGGCTATGATTCTAATATTGAATCGATTCAAGTGGTTTTCAAACAATCAACTGGAAAGAAACAACCAAGGGATATAATTAAAGCTACTTATGATAAAAATGGAACAATTACAAGTGCTGCAGAAAAATTTAATAATATTATTTTACCAACTGCTGTAAGATCAGGTATTTTTAAGGATCATAATGGATGGGAAATGAAAAAAAACAGCTATCAGGTTTCTTATAGACCAGGTAAAGAAGTTAAAAAAGTTTATAAAGTGCAGTTAAAAAAAGGTAAACTAAAAAAGAATTTAAAACTAGATTCTGATGGACGATTCCTCAAATTAAGTTAAAATCAAATTAATTTAGTAATCAAGACGCGAGTAAATTACTCGCGTTTTTTTTTATTTGAACCTTTAAATCAATGTAAAATTAGACTAAACCTAAAAGATCAAAATTTTTATTACTCTATTAAACCTCTTACTATTTCTTTAGTTGGTAAAATTTCTTTAGTATGTTCAATACTCGGTCCCGCGACCCAGACCGTTTTATAGGTCACTTTAGTAGCTGCATTTTTTGTCGCGTTCATGCCTATTGAAAATCGGATCATCTTCACCCACTTTTTAAGTTTTTTATTCTTGTTCAGGACCGATTCTATCCAGGTTTGTTTGGTTCCAATTTTTTGAACATAAGGTGTATTGATAACTGTACAAGGTGTTCCTGAAATTCGTTCTGTCATTATAATATCATCTGCACCATATTCTACACAAGCCTGTTTATATTCATCGGTAACATTTGCTTCTTTTGAAGCTATAAAAGGACTGCCAACCGAAACGCCATCAGCACCATAGCTTAACATCCTGTCGACATCAGCTTTACATCCAACACCTCCCGCTGATATGACAGGAATGTTGCAATTCTTTACTAGTTCTATTATCAAATCTTCCGGTGACATATTACCTCTATGTCCTCCAGCCTCATTATTTACAGCAATTACCGCATCTGCACCAAGTTCTTCTACTTTTTTTGCAAATTTTAGATCAACAACATCACAAAAAACCTTTATCCCAACTTTATGCGCCTGGTTTATTGTTTCTTCCGGACTGCCTAACGAAGTAATAATAAAATCGCAACCCTCTTCACATATTACTTCAAGCTGACCTTTATATTTAATGTTGGATTTATTAACGATCAAATTAAATCCGAATGAACCTCCTTTAACCTTAGCGGCTTTCAATTCCTTTAAGGCAACTCTTAATTCATCCAGTGTCCTGTAATTTAAAGCCGGAATACATCCTGCAATTCCACTTTTCATGGCTTCAATAACCATTGAAGTATTCGAGACTAAGAACATGGGCGCTTGAATAATTGGGTGTTTAATATTTAATAACTGCTCCAATCTTGTTGACATATGTAGATGATTTAATGGCAAATATAATAAAATAGGCTACTAACATAGTACTAGTTATTTCATTTGCATAAAGTATTGAAAATATGATTTTTATCATTGCATGAATGATATTTAATAGTTAAATTTTATTATCAATTAAAAAACGTTTAATCATGAAAAAATTAATGCTAGGTCTATTAGTATTTGGGCTTACCACCCAGTTTATGCTGTCACAGGTCATTAAACCTATTGAATTATCAGAAGTTAATGTATCTGTTAATTACAAATATTTGGATGCTATTGATAACAAAGAAGTAGCATTACCTGTGAAAATGCTAGAAGAAAAAGTTGCCTTTTTCAACTTAAAAGAATCTGACCTTTACAGTGACGAGTATGATACTTATCAAGTGTCATTCTATATTCCGGAAGGAAAAATTGTTGCTGCCTATAACAGTGATGGGAAAATATTGCGAACCATTGAACGATTTAAAAATATAAAACTTCCTAAATCAGTTACTATAGCCATAACTAAAAGATTCCCTAATTGGGCTATAGTTGAAGATGCTTATAAAGTAAATTATTATGGCTTAAGCGGAATCGCCCAAAAACAATATAAGGTAAAACTTAAAAACAAGGACAAAAGAATGGTTGTCAAACTTGATGAAGATGGTGAATTTCTGTAATCCAATAATTTAACTTTAAAAAAGAAAAGCGCAATAAAAATATTGCGCTTTTCTTTTTTTAATATTTTCCTTTTTAACTGCTTATTACTTCTGTTTTGGGATAAAGTTTATTTCACATTAGAACATAATCAACCCTATTTTAGATCTATTTTCTATAGTTTAATAATAATATCAATTTATTATGCATGCATAGCACCTGATTATCAATATGTTAAATAATTTCAATGTTAATTTATTGTAAACAACTGATTTTCATGACATTTATCATTTTTTTATTATGCATGCATAGTTAATTTAGACTCCATAAAACACAATTAATTTAATCATGAAAAAATTAGTCATTGGTTTATTTATTTTTGGATTAACCACCCAAGTCTTTTCTCAGGTAATCGAATTATCTGAAGTGAACGTTTCCGTAAATTATAAATATCTGGATGCCATCAATTGTGATCAAGTTGCGGTACCCGTGAAGACCCTTACAGAGCAGGTTTTAAATTATGATGCAACTAAAGGTGATTTATATGACGATGATTTCAATACCTATCGTGTGTCATTTTATATTCCGGATGGAAAGGTTGTTGCTGCATATGATAAAAACGGAAAAATATTACGCACCATTGAAAAATATAAAAATATTAGGTTACCTCAACAAGTATTGCAAACAGTTGCCGAAAAATATCCTAAATGGGCGATAGTAGAAGACGTTTATGAAGTGAATTTCCATTGTGAAAAAGGTATTGTTAAAAAACAATATAAAATTAAACTTCAAAATGAGAATAAAACAGTTAATATAAAAACCGATGTTTTGGGTAATATTATTTAACCTGTTATTCCATATAATAAAAAACGCAACCAATTTGGTTGCGTTTTTTAATTTGTAACACTCAGAATACTGTTGTGATTCTACATATTACTTGACTTCTTCAAAGTCTACGTCTTCAACATCACTTGACTCACCTTGACCGGCATCCCCACCTGCATTAGCATCAGGTCCGGGTTGACCATTTTGTTGTGATTCTGCTTGCGCTTTATACATTTCCTCTGATGCAACTTTCCAAGCCTCATTAATTTTCTCTAAGGCAGGATCGATCACAGCAATATCTTTTGTTTCATAAGCTTTCTTAAGATCTTCTAAAGCGGCTTCAATCGGTTTCTTTTTATCATCAGATAATTTGTCACCAAATTCTTTTAACTGACTTTCTGTTTGGAAGATCATAGCATCGGCAGCGTTTAATTTATCTGCTTTTTCCTTTGCTATTTTATCTGCTTCTGCATTTGCTTCTGCATCGGCTTTCATCTTTTTGATCTCTTCCTCAGTTAAACCTGAAGATGCTTCAATTCGAATATCCTGTGTTTTATTGGTCGCTTTATCTGTAGCAGTCACATGAATGATTCCATTTGCGTCAATATCAAAAGTCACTTCAATTTGAGGAATACCTCTTCTTGATGGTGGAATCCCATCCAAGTGAAAACGTCCTATTGTCTTATTATCACCAGCCATTGCTCTTTCACCTTGAAGAACATGGATTTCTACCGATGGCTGATTATCTGCAGCAGTTGAGAATACCTGAGATTTTTTGGTAGGGATAGTTGTGTTTGCCTCAATAAGCTTGGTCATCACATTACCCATTGTTTCAATACCCAAGGATAAAGGTGTTACGTCTAACAGTAAAACATCCTTAACGTCTCCTGTTAATACTCCACCTTGAATTGCTGCTCCAACAGCTACAACCTCATCAGGATTTACTCCTTTACTTGGTGCTTTTCCAAAGAATTTTTCCACAGCTTCCTGAACTGCAGGAATACGAGTCGAACCACCAACTAATATTATTTCATCTATATCTTTCTTAGTTAAGCCCGCTGCCTTTAAAGCTGCACTGCAAGGCTCAATTGTTCTTTTTATTAGATCGTCTATTAATTGTTCAAATTTTGCACGTGTTAATGATCTAACTAAGTGCTTTGGTCCACTAGCGGTTGCAGTAATATAAGGCAAGTTGATCTCTGTTTGAGTTGATGAAGACAACTCAATTTTTGCCTTTTCTGCAGCTTCTTTTAAACGCTGTAAGGACATAGGATCTTTTCTTAAATCCATGCCTTCGTCTTTCTTAAACTCATCTGCCAACCAATTGATGATCTTTTCATCCACGTCATCACCACCTAAGTGTGTGTCACCATCCGTTGATAATACTTCAAAAACCCCGTCACCTAATTCCAGTACAGAAACATCATGAGTTCCTCCTCCAAAATCAAATACGACAATTTTTTCGTCCTTGTGTTTTTTATCCAACCCATAGGCTAAAGCAGCAGCAGTAGGCTCATTGATAATTCTGCGAACTTTTAAGCCTGCTATTTCACCAGCTTCCTTAGTAGCCTGACGCTGAGAATCATTAAAATAAGCAGGAACGGTAATAACCGCCTCACTTACAGTAGTTCCCAGATAATCTTCAGCAGTTTTTTTCATTTTTTGCAGGATCATAGCCGATAATTCCTGAGGTGTATACAGACGACCGTCAATATCAACTCTAGGTGTATCATTATCACCTTTCACCACTTTATAAGGAACGCGTTCTGCTTCTTTTTTAGATTCAGAATATTTATTACCCATAAATCGTTTAATTGAAGAAACGGTCTTTGTTGGATTTGTTACAGCCTGACGTTTTGCAGGGTCGCCAACTTTTATTTCGCCACCTTCTACAAAGGCTATTACTGAAGGTGTTGTTCTTTTTCCTTCAGCATTCGGGATAACAACAGGTTCATTACCTTCCATTACTGAAACACAAGAATTTGTTGTTCCTAAATCTATTCCGATAATTTTACTCATAACTATATTTTAAAATGTTGAAATTCAATTATTAATCATCAACTATATGTCAATGATTATGCCAACGAAAAAATGCTGACATCGTGTCAGCATTTCAATTTATTTCAAGTAGAAGTCCTTTTTATTCGTCAGCTCCGTAATCAGCCAAGATATTTTTTATTTCAACACCTCTTGCATATCGAAAAACACGTTTCTTCCTATTGGTTTTAGCATGAACATCTGCACCAGCTTGCAGTAAAGCTAATACACTATAAAAATTATTGTTGCCTTTTTGAACAGCTAAATGCAATGGAGTTTCGCCTAATTTATTTTTTTTATTGACATCAAGTCCGAAACTTATGAAGGTTTCCATTAAATCCCCAGCTTCTTCCATTTCGGCAATTGCATGTAAATACGTGTTTCCATCAGGGAATTTGTGAGAAACTTTACATCCATTGTTATGCAGAATCTCTGCCATTAAACCATTGTTGTTTTGAAATGCTTTATATAAATAGTCGGGGTCTTCAACTTTGGCTCCGGCTGCAATTAACTTTTCGACCAATATTACGGAATCACTATTAATTGCCTCTGATACAGCCTCATCAGGATCTGAACCTAATTCCAATAACTTTTCAACAAGTTGGACATTTAAGTTTTTTGTAGCTCGTTCCAACAAGCCTGAAGGATTTGCACCTGAATCTAATAGTAATAAAGCTGATTCTGTATCATTATTTTCAATGGCATCTTTAATTCCCAAAGTCGCATCAGCATTGTATTCTAATGCCAATTTTACCATTTCCGGTTGCTGGTCTTTTGATGCAGTAACCATTGCTTTATTGGCATCTGCACCTCTTTCAAGTAATAATTTTGAAATGTCTGGTTTCTTGGCAGTGATGGATGTTTCTATTCCCAGATCTGGATTAGCACCATTTTCAATCAGTAAATTGACCCATTTTACATCTTTTTCCCTTACAACTTCGTTCAATTGTGATGATACATCAGCATTCCCTTTGTTTATTGCCGCTTTTGCCAATTCTATATTTTCACCCTTCACCGATGCTTCAAGTGCTTTTGTTGTATTTCCTTCGTATTTATCCAATACTTCTTCAAATAATTTTGTGTCCCCTTTTTTAACGGCGTAATCAAAAGTATCATCGGGATCAGCCTTATTTTCTAAACTAAGTACAACGGCTTCTCTATTGTCCTTTTCAATGGCGTACTTTAATGCCTGAGTGGGTTCCGCATTATTTTCTAATGCCATTTCAAGTATTTCATCATTCTTATTTTCAATCGCCCGGTCAGCTGATGAATTATCAGTGATCTTAGCATCTTTGGAAATGAATAATCTATATAATTCAACATCATTTATTCTTGCTGCAGCCTCCAAAGATTCGTTATTTGCTTCTGTGACCGGAGTAATTAAGTTGACTATTGTCCTGTCTTTTTTGCGTTGAGCTACTGTCACGGCTTGAGAAAATGTAGCGGATGTCGCTTTTCCGCCTAATTCAAGAAACTTTCGTGTCATTTCTTCATCCTCATTTTGAACAGCCAGATCAATTGACTCTTCATTGGCAATATAACCTTCAACTCCAATATCCATTAAAGCTTTAGCTATTAAATAGCGTTTTTTCCTTACCGCAAAATCCAGATCATTATTAATTGGCTTAGCATTTTCTCGCAATAGTGCATAAACTACTGCTGGAAAATTGTAAGCAACGGATTTGTAGATCATATTATTCTTTGGTTTTGCCCCTCTTTCAAGCAGAGCCAGAGCTTTGAACGGATTAAAAAAATCAGGGTCAAAGGCGACTTCCAAATCCTCAGTTGTTGGTTTAACACCTTCGTCCATTATGGCATTAAGTACATCTACGCTTACCTGAGGAGATGTTATAGCAGCTCGAATTACTCCTTTAGCAAATTTATTTGCACCAGACCTTAACATCTGTTTTAATCTGTCTATTTCACCGTTACTAGCTGCTGCCACAAGCTCAGAGTCCAAAACATCATTTCTTATAAAACTACTGTTATCAAAGGAATTATAATCTCTTACACGCTCCAGGGTATATTCCACATCATAACGATCATCATCAATCGTTTGAATTGAGATGTTTTTGGTGACCCTTACATTCATGGCCTCTGTGAACTTTGTCTTTGCCTCATTGGTGCCTGAATAACGTAATGATGTTCTTTGATCGTTTTTTTGAAATTTTTTAGCATCATCCCAAACACTAACATATCCATTTCTTAGATCCATGGAATCTACTTCAACTTGTAATATTTTATTCAGCTCAATTACCTCCTCAGTAAAATAAGATTTCATGTCTCCATCCTGTCTCCCAAATAAGGGTTGTTGCTTAAGAAGATCTTCTCCTTCTCCGAAGAACCCCATAAACAAAATTCCGGTATAATCTGTATTTGGCTCAAAACCAGAGTCCATTTTTTCAATGGATGTTACTTTCTGACTGAATTTTATTGGTCCTCTGTTAAAAAAATTGTGCTTGCGTTGTTGACTTCTAAAGGAATATACTTCGCGTTCGGCAATATCAATAAATGAATCTATAACTTTTCGTTTATAATCCAGATTCTCAATATTTGGGAAATTTTTTCGTGTTAGTAATTTTGTTATTCTGGATAGCTCTACTCCTATGATCTCGGGCTTTGAACTAACTGTCTTCTCCCATTTTTTATAATCTTTTATTGCATTATTTCCACCAACGGTAAAAATTTCTGACTTACCAACATCTATTTTATTAGGATCATTTTCAGATTCTGATTCATTGTCGGAAATATCTTTAGTAATTGTACTTTTTATTTCTTGGGCAAATTCTTCCGGTGTCAATGCAGAAAATCGGTAAGCATCCTTTTTTACACCATTTCTTAATATAAAATGTCCGCCATAATGGGCTTTTGATACAAAATGAGTTCCATTTCTATATAAAAATCCTGCCGCACTTATATCTCTTCCCAACCTGTTTACATCATCAATGAATTTTTCTGTAAGTTCTTTTGTTAAATAATCTAATTTTAATTCACTTATACTTTTATAGAATGAGGAATAAACATATAAAAAATCAGGTTCAGCCACGTCCTTAAAATTAAATTTATAAGCTGAACTAAACATGGCAAGAGCGTAGTTCTCGAGACCTGTTTTTTTGGCTATCTTATCAAGTAATGTAGTTTCGTAATCATAATCGGTCAGAACAAAAAATGTTTCCAGATTTGAATCTTGTTCAGGAGAAATTATCATGTTAACACCTTCAGATATCAACGATCCCGTATCAAAATTCGCGAACTTAAAGGCATAAGTAGACACTTGTGAGGGAAGGGTTTCACGAGATAAGTCTGTAAAGTCTATACGTCTGATATCAAAACTTTTCCCAATACTTTCAGCATCAAAATTAGTTTGTGCAAAACATACATGACTTAGAAAAATAAAAATGACAAGTAAACTTGTCAGCCCAAAGCGCTTCATAAATCCAAGTTAAATCACGCTATTAAATCATTTCAAATATATTAAAAATTAAGCATTAATTATAAATTTATCGTCATAGTTGAGCTTTAAATAGTTCTATAAACGTATATTTTCTCCTAATTTATCTAGTCCTAATCCTTAAACAATTCAATTATGAGCTTTGAACTTACATAATTTGAACACAAAGTGACAGAAAATCATATTAAACTCATTTCGATAAAAGTTGAACAATATTTACTTAATTTCATACATTTACACCTTAATAATTTAAACACACTAGTATGTCTGCTGCCAACAAAGAATATAAGCGAGTAACTACCAAATCATTGGTAGATATGAAGAGCAATGGCGAAAAGATCTCCATGCTTACAGCATACGATTATACAATGGCTAAGATATTGGACAGATCAGGCATAGATGTAATTTTAGTTGGTGATTCTGCCAGTAACGTTATGGCTGGTCACGAAACCACCCTCCCAATAACTTTGGACCAAATGATATATCATGCGTCTTCAGTTATAAGGGCTATTGAAAGAGCCTTGGTGGTTGTAGATCTTCCTTTTGGAACTTACCAAAGCGACCCAAAAGAGGCACTTCGATCGGCAATTCGAATAATGAAAGAAAGTGGTGCTCATGCTGTTAAAATGGAAGGTGGAAAGGAAATAAGAGAATCTATAAGAAGAATTTTGAATGCAGGAATACCTGTAATGGGCCATTTGGGACTGACTCCGCAATCTATTTATAAATTTGGAACTTATACCGTTAGAGCAAAGGAAGAGCAAGAAGCACAACAGTTAAAAGAAGATGCTTTAATGCTTGAAAAGGCTGGATGCTTCGCAGTTGTATTGGAAAAGATCCCAGCAAAACTGGCAAGAGAGGTCGCTAAAAGCTTAACAATACCTATTATTGGAATTGGAGCCGGAAATGGAGTGGATGGGCAGGTTCTGGTAACACATGATATGTTAGGAATGACCCATGAATTCAATCCAAGATTTTTACGTCGCTATTTAGATCTTTACCAATCCATGACCAAGGCATTTGAGCAATACATAAAGGATGTCAAGACTTTAGAATTTCCTACGGATGAAGAACAGTACTAGTGGGCACTAAAATTCTATCAAATAAATCCAATCTTCAAGTTCTATATGAAGACAATCACGTGATTGTTGTAAACAAACGTGCAGGTGATATAGTTCAGGGAGATAAAACAGGAGATAAAGCACTTAGCGATATTGTCAAGGAATATATTAAAGACACCTGTAATAAAACCGGAAATGTCTTTTTAGGTGTTGTTCACAGAATAGACCGCCCTACAACCGGAATTGTGGTGTTTGCAAAAACCTCCAAAGCTCTTTCCCGATTAAATGCCTTATTTGCCAAAAAAGAAGTTTCAAAAACATATTGGGCTTTAGTGAAAAGTCCAGTTGAGATGAAGGAAGGAACATTAATTCATTGGTTAAAAAAGAATCCGAAAAACAATAAATCTTCAGTATATTCAACAGAATTTCCAGATAGTAAAAAAGGAATTTTAAATTATAAAGTCATCAGGGAATTAGAAAATTATAGTCTGTTGGAAATCAATATGGAAACAGGAAGACATCATCAAATAAGGGCCCAATTAGCAAAATCAGGGTTACCCATAAAAGGAGATTTGAAATATGGTTTTGACAGAAGTAATAAAGATGGTGGAATTAGTTTGCATGCAAGAAAAATTGAATTCATTCATCCCGTTAAAAATGAACCACTTATCGTTATAGCTCCAGTTCCTGATGATCCACTTTGGGAAGCATGTAAATAATAAATTCTTTTTTGTAAGTTTGTTAAATATACCGTTTATAATGAAAAAATATCTTTATGTCTTAGCAGTAATTTTATTATCCAATTGTGCCGGTTATCATACAGCTCCAAAGTTTTACGACAGATATAAGGAAAGCAAAAAGGTGGAGGCCTATCAACTTCCTAAATTTAAATCAAGTGTTATGGATAGTTTATCTCCATATACGAGAAATTTATTTTTGGATGTTACGGACTTAAGGTATTTAAAACTCATTGAGCCAGATCGGAATCAAAATGAATTATTGAAAATTGAAATAAGAGGACTTTTTAAGCGTCGATTTAAAGACTTGCAAAGAGTGGTTACCGAGGATTCTTTAAAGATTGTTTCGATGAAAGTTGTCGACAATATTGCCACAGACTTTTTAGCTTATCTTAATTTTGGACCTGAAAATAAAATCTTGTATTTGTCTGGAGATATGGATCCAAGGGCAGTGAGGGAGTTTTTTGAAAATAACGAGCATATTAAAATAATGCAATATATGCATCCAGAAAATTTTTTAGAATTTGATTCTAATTTAAAAGCCATCGAAGAAAAGAATAAGCAATAAACTTATTGAAAACTTTTTAATTGACAGAACTTAAGGCATAGATAGCAAAACTACCTAACCAGTGTCCTCCTTCATAATTTTCATCTACAATACTTGGTAAGGAGTAATTAATATGATCAATAGCAATAGAATTAAGATGCTTATATTTAGTTAAATTTTCCGCAATTTTATTCAAACTCCAGGCTCTCGAAAAATTAACTCCATCCAAATGAACCAATTTACCATCTGTTCTATCTGAAACTTTGCCGGGTTCCAATTTAAAATCAGGATCTTTCAATTGTGGTAAGAAATTATTCAACCATAATTTAAATTCATTTGTTGGTAGAACTCTTTTCATAAGAGCTGCTTCTTCTAAACACGGTGACAAAAAGTCGAAACCACCGGGTTCCCAGGTCAAGGGACATTCTTTATCATTCAAATAAAATTCTTTGGAACGTGTTTCTATTAAAACTATAAGGCTATCATTCTTTACAGTTTCAGCATAATCCCATGCGAAGCTTAATCCAAATGCTGTATTTGGATGCTCTCCAACCCTTATAGGATAAAGTAATTTTGGTAAAAATTCAGTGTATTTCCCAACCAATAAATCTGTGAGAGGCTGCAGATTGTTTTCTAATTCTCGCGCTAAAGGATCATCCCATGTATGTAACTCTTCGGCCAGTTTTAGTAACCAGGCCCATCCATAGGTTCGTTCGTAAGTTTTATTATGCTCTCCATCAAAATAAGCTATTTCTTTTAGAATATTCTCTGAAGAAAGGTTAATTTGTAATTTCTTTTTTATCTCATTAGCATTTTCCAGTTCCGGAAATTCTTTTAGCAATCTCACGAGACTCCAATGTCCATGAACTGCAGAATGCCAGTCAAAACAGCCATAAAAAGCAGGATGTAATTCTTTTGGTGACAATAGATCTTCATTACTTCCCAAAGTTTGTCCCAGCCTGTTTGGATATTCTGTTTCCATACAATTCAGAGGAAGTTTAGCAAGGCGATTGGCTTCTTGTAAATTTAGTACAGGAATTTCATTTATTTCAACCTTTGTTTGGTTGGTTTCTTTTTTTTCTTTTGATGGATTACAATTCAACAAAAGAATAAATACAAAAAAATTAAGGTAGTTTTTTATCATAATTAGTTTTTAACCCAACCAGCCTTCTCTATCCAGGCTCCTGTATTGAATAGCTTCACTAAGATGCGTTCCGTTGATATCATTGACTCCTTCAAGATCGGCTATAGTCCTTGAAACCTTTAATATTCTATCATAGGCTCGGGCTGATAAATTCAATCGTTCCATTGCCGTTTTTAAAAGATTTTTTGAAGCATCATCTAGAGAACAGTATTTCCTTATTTGTTTGCTGCTCATTTGTGCATTATAGTGAATATTTTCAAATTCTTTGAATCTTTCAGCCTGGATATCTCTTGATGCTGTAACTCGTTTTCTAATTTCTATGGAGGACTCTGACTTTCTGTCTTCTGATAATTTTTCAAATGGAACAGGTGTGACTTCTATATGAATATCTATTCTATCCAATAATGGTCCCGAAATTTTGCTTAAATATCGTTGCATTTCGGCTGGAGACGATGTTACGGGAGCATCGGGATCATTAAAATACCCACTGGGACTGGGATTCATACTGGCAACCAACATAAAACTGCTTGGATACGTTACTGTAAATTTTGCCCTTGAAATAGTAACCTCTCTGTCTTCCAAAGGTTGTCGCATTACTTCTAATACACTGCGTTTGAATTCAGGTAATTCATCCAGAAACAGAACGCCATTATGAGATAAAGAAATTTCTCCGGGTTGCGGATAAGCGCCACCTCCCACCAATGCAACGTCACTAATAGTATGATGTGGACTTCTAAAAGGTCTTTGAGCCATTAATCCCGAATGTTCTTTAACCCGTCCAGCGACCGAATGAATTTTTGTTGTTTCCAAGGCTTCCTGAAGAGTCATTGGAGGCAGAATACTTGGTAATCGTTTGGCAAGCATAGTTTTGCCGGCTCCCGGAGGTCCAACCAAAATTATATTATGTCCACCTGCAGCAGCAATTTCCATGCATCGTTTTATACTTTCCTGACCCTTGACATCTGAAAAATCGAATTCAGGATAATCTAAATTTTTATAAAATTCTTCTCTTGTATTTATAATGGTTTGTTCTAACTTTTCGCCTTTATCAAAATAATTTATGACCTGTTCTATGTTGTCAACACCATAAACTTTGAGATCACTAACAATAGCAGCTTCTTTAGCATTTTGACTAGGTAGTATAAAACCTTTAAATCCTTCTTCTCTGGCTTTTATAGCAATTGGCAGAGCCCCTTTTATTGGTTGTAAACTCCCATCCAGTGACAATTCACCCATAATTAGAAACTCGTCTAAATTATCTGCTTTTATTTGATTGGATGCTGCCAAGATCCCAACAGCTAATGTTAAATCGTAAGCACTACCCTCCTTTCTCAAATCAGCAGGTGCCATATTAATCGTTATTTTCTTTCCAGGAATTTTAAAACCATTATTCTGCAAAGCTGCAGCTATTCTGTAGTTGCTTTCCTTAATGGCATTATCTGGCAGTCCAACAAGATGATAGCCGATTCCGTTATCAACATTGACTTCCACGGTAATTGTTGTAGCGTCTACACCAAATACTGCACTTCCGTAAACTTTTTTTAGCATTTAAATGAGGATTTAGCCAAAAATAATAAAATTTGATTAATCAAAACTATTAATAAATTCTAAGGCTCGTTGCTCGTTATAATAAATATTGTTCTTTTCGAAAAAACCAACATGCCCTCCATATTTTGGCATTTCAAGATAGAGATGGGAATTGGATTCTGCATTTTTAATGGGAAAACATTCCTTGGATAAGAAAGTGTCATCCTTTGCATTCAAGATTAAAGTTGGTACGGATATCCCAGACAGGAACTGAAGACTACTGCATTGTTCATAATAGTCTAAAGCATCTGTAAAACCATGGGCTCTTGAGGTGTAAACATCATCAAAATCCTGTAAGGTTCTTATTTTTTTGATTTCCTCAGTAGTAACCATATTTGGAAATTGTTCTTGTTTTGATCTTAACTTGTCGATAAGATTTTTTTTAAACATATCGGCATAAAGAAAATTCTTAAATGTATGGAGTTCAAGGCAAGATCCATATAAATGACAGGGAACCGACACCGCGATGGCTCCTTTTATCTGCTCCGATATGTCTCTTCCTTCTCCTAAATATTTCAAAGTAACATTTCCGCCGAGGCTAAATCCATTTAAATAAATATTGGAGTATTGTCTTGTCTGTAAAATATGTTGGATGACTTCGTCAAGATCTTCAGTTGCACCTGAATGATAGGATCCGTATTTCAAATTTGGTTCACCGCTGCAACCTCTGAAATTTATGCAGACAGCATCAAAATTATTCTTGTTGAATATTTTAGCTGTTGCTAACATATAAGGGCGTTGACCATTCCCTTCTAAACCGTGCAAAACTATAATTATTTTATCTGTTTTATTAGTTGAATAGCTCCAGTCCAGATCAATAAAATCCTGATCTTTTAACGTAATGCGTTCTCTTTCCTGATTTACTCCACTGACTTGCCTGAAAATACCCGAATAAATTGTTGAAAATTGACCGCTTTTGAATAAGAAACTTGGTTGGTAATTTGAATTAACAAGAGGCATTGATCAGTCCTTAAAATTCTCCAGTCCAACTTTCAACCATTCATAGTAATCATCTGCATCAGGAACATAGGCTGCAGGATAATTTAATAATTCCATATCATGGTTAAGCAAAACATAATACGGTTGTGAATTATTTTGAAAATTCAGAGTTTGTAATGTGGCCCATTTATCTCCAATAGACCTTATATTTTTTACGCTACCATTTGCTTTTAGAAATTGAAATTGCTCCTCTTTTGGTAGTTCTCTTCGATCATCAACATATAGCGAAATAATGACGAATTCTTCATTTAGCATGCCATACACTTTATCCTTACTCCACACTTGTTCTTCCATCTTTCTGCAGTTAACGCAAGCCCAACCGGTAAAATCCAACATAATAGGTTTTCCTTGTTCTTTTGCCGCCGCTACTCCTTCACTTAAATCCTTATAACAGTTTAGTCCTAGTGGACATTTTGATTCCTTAGCATACAAACTATAAGGTAATGGTGGAGGAAATCCACTCAAGAGCTTTAAATTGGCATAATGAGTATTTGTAAGGCCTGGAATTAAATAGATCACAAAGGCTAATACTAAAAAGGCAAATGATCCTCTACCAAAATTGATCTTCTTCAAAGGACCGTCATGAGGAAATTTTATGATACCTATTAAGTACAAAAATAAACCAAGACCAATTAGTATCCAAAGGCCAATAAATACTTCACGTTTTAAAAGTCCCCAATGCTCCACTAGGTCGGCATTTGATAAGAATTTAAGTGCTAAGGCCAATTCAATAAAACCTAAAACAACTTTTACAGTATTCAACCATCCTCCGGATTTTGGTAAGGAATTCAACCATTTCGGGAACATAGCAAACAACGAAAATGGTAAGGCTAATGCCAATCCAAATCCAGTCATACCCATAGTTAATTGCATTGCACCAGCATCTGAGGTTAACGAGCTACCTAATAAAGTTCCTAAAATTGGTCCGGTACAGGAGAAAGAAACAATGGCTAAGGTCAATGCCATAAAAAAGACACCAATCCAACCTCCTATTTTGTTCGCTTTACTGTCCAGGGCATTGCTCCATGAAGAAGGCAGGGTCAATTCAAAATAGCCAAAGAATGAAATGGCAAAAGCGATAAAAATGGCAAAGAAAATAATATTTAAAGTGACATTAGTGGAAATGTTATTTAGGATCTCAGGATCCAATGAATCCAGTAAATGGAATGGCAGACTTAATAAAACATAGATAAGGAAAATAAAGAATCCATAGAGAATTGAATCTCTGATTCCCTTATTATGGTTTCCGGAACTTTTTGTGAAAAAAGAAACAGTAAGGGGTATCATAGGAAAGACACAAGGAGTTAATAAGGCTATTAAACCACCTAAAAACCCTAATAAAAATATTGAAAAATGGCTTTTTTCTTTAACTTCTTCAATCTCATATTTATCCCAACCGGTGACATCCAAGTTCAGTTTTTCAGATAAGGTCTTGCTCCTGTCATCAATTTCTGCTATTACTTCAAGACTATCATTATCAACTAAATTAAATGTGACTATTTCACTGTCAAAAATACATAGTTCATCATCACAGGCCTGAAAGGATATCTCACTTTCTATGGCCTCTAATTCAGGATCTATTATCTCAATTCTTTGTGTAAAGGTTGCTTCTCCGTCAAAATAGGTTAGGTCCATTTCAAAAACCTTATCAAATTTAGTTATGCTTTCACTTTCAATAGCTTTTCCAATTAATTTGAATTGTTCAGTTTTTTGAATGGAATCATAAATGAATTCTGTGGGTATCGCACCTCCTTCCGGTAGATTTTGAGAATACAAATGCCAGGATTTTTGAATAGATGCTCTATATATAAGATTGTATTCTGTATCTGAAATTTTCTCAGTTTCAATAGACCATTTAACAGGTTGAATTTGAGAAAAGGAATTATAAAATGATAAAAATGCAATTAAAACAACTAAAAAATGCTTCATTCTTTTAAGGTTATTTTTAAAATATTTTTGGTATTCTCTGTTACTTTATATCGTTCGTCTAACCGTTGATTTACGACCCAAACCACATCATTATTTGTGCATAGTAACCAGGAATTCTCTTTGGCGACCAAAGATAGTTTTTCATCTTTAAAAAACTTGCTCAATTTCTTTTTTCCTTTCATACCAAAAGGGTAAAAATAATCACCTTCTTTCCATTTCCTGAGTATTAGTGGGAACTTTAACAAATCTTTATCTAGAAATGCTACTGATTTGATTGATTTGTTGATTTGTTGGCTTGTTTCAATATATAAAATTCCAATTGGTGTTACAACTCGATCATCTGTTTGAGAAATAGAAATGGATTCTAAAACAATCGAATTGTTTTCTGTCAAGATCAATACATTTCGATCTTTTAGTAAACGATGTGTCTTTGAATATACTTTTTTCCCGGATTGTGCATCCAATAAATTTAGAACATCATCCCATTCTGTAAATCCATAATCATTTAATAATTCATACAAATAGGCCTTTGGGCATGATAATTCAAGAATGTTACTTATATCAAAATGAATTTCTGCATCATTAATTTCTTTTATAATTACTTCAGATATATCATCAATTCTATCGTCAATAATTGTTTTAGAATCTTGTAAAAAATCTTGAGATTTAATAAAATTCTGAACAAACATAGGGTTGATTTCCTTTAGCTTCGGAATAACTTCCAATCGTAACTTATTTCTCAGATATTTTGTAGAAGCATTACTGCTATCTTCTCTCCAATGAAATTTATTTGCTTTGGCATAAACTTCGATTTCTTCCCTTGAAAATGGCAATAATGGACGAACAATTTTATTATTGATCTCAGGAATTCCAATTAATCCTTCAAGTCCGGTTCCTCTTGACAGATTAATCAAAAAGGTTTCCAGATTATCATCAGCTTGATGTGCTGTTAAAATGTAGTCATATTTTAGTTGATCTGCCAATTCATTAAACCAATTATATCTTAATTCGCGGGCCGCCATTTGAATTGAAACCTTGTTTTGATCGGCATAATTCTCAGTATCAAAACTTTCAATAAACACCTCCACATCCATATTTTCTGCTAGGTTTAAAACAAATTCTTCATCACGGTCGCTTTCTTTACTTCTTAAATTAAAATTGCAATGTACCAGGGCAAAATTCAGCTTTAATTTGTGGCATAAATGTGTTAAAACAACACTGTCAATTCCTCCTGAAACGGCAATAAGTAATTTACTCTCATTTAAAAATGAAAGCTTCTTATGTACATGATTTTTGAACTGATGAAACATGCTGTAAATATACGACTTTGTATATGGTATACAATTGCCAAAAAATCATTGCATGTTATGATTTTTATCATATTATGATATCCAGTATTTAGTAACTTTAGAATTGATAATGATAAATTTTTTGATTATGAGTACGCTAGATAAAATAAACGCGAAAGAGACAAAATCGGCATTTGATAAAAAAGTCTTATCGGTAATTCAACATTTACACCCTTATGTAAAACATAGGTTATATATTGCAGAATCCACCCGGATTTTACCCAAAAATATGTACTTCTCTAATGGTATTATAGATGATGGTATTGTCAAACTATATGAAAAGGGTTACGATATTGATACCAGTGCAATGGAGATCAAATTAAAACTATTTAAAATCATTGATAGAGATCTTGATGAACTGTTTAAAAATGAATCCTTTCATAAAAATACCATAAGTACAAGCATCATTCTCGAAGAGGAATTGGAAAAATTAAAAGAGGATTATACTGTAGATGCCGACCTGGATCTGGTTTTGAATACAGAACTAAGTGATATTTCCTATATGCAGGATAATGGAGAGCATGTTTTTGTTTATGATGACAGTGATTCGAGTGTTCTAAATGCCTTTGAAGTTAAAGACATGTCTTCAATAAAATCAAAAAATCTTTTAGGTGGTTTGTACCGATGGTTACCAATAATGGCAGCTGACATAATTGACCTTTATGCTTTTGGGAAATTAAGCTTTGAGGAAATAGCTAAGGTGAAACACATTAGTGTAGAACATGTAGAGAAAATATTTATTGCAGTTAAAAAAAGTTTCAGGAATCATTTAGGATGACCAAATTATGACTTAGGAATGTTGATTTATGATTGAGAATGAATACTGATTATACTCACAAAAGTGCAGAAACTTAAATTTGATGAAGCGGATAAAGTATATTATTTCCTCTATTATTAGGTGACTGAGACTGAACACTGATTACTTTTCCAATGCTTCTCGCATTGCCTTGGCTTTAATGAGACATTCCTCATATTCCTTAAGGGGGTCACTTTTGGCTGTTATAGCACTCCCAACAGAATAAGAGACATACTTATTGGTTTGATTGTATAAGATACTTCTAATGATGACATTGAAGTCGAAATTTCCCTTTGGAGAAATATAACCAACTGCACCAGAGTACAAACCCCTTTTGGTCTCTTCTAATTCCTCAATTATTTTCATTGCTGATATTTTGGGAGCACCAGTCATACTGCCCATTGGGAAGGTAGTTTTAATCACATCAACCAAGTGAATATCTTTTCTAACTTTAGAGACGACTGTAGATATCATTTGATGTACTTGATTAAAGGTATAAACCTTACACAATTCTTTCACTTTAACCGATCCTTTTTTGGATGTTTTTGCCAAGTCATTTCTTACCAGATCAACGATCATGATATTTTCACTTCTTTCTTTTTGGTCGATTGATAATTTTTTTACCAACTCACGGTCTTTGGCAATATCAGAATCTCTTTTAGCTGTTCCTTTAATAGGTTGAGAAATAATTGTTCTTCCTTTTTTTTGAAGGTATCTTTCAGGTGAAGCACTAAATAAATACTTGTCATACAATTTCAAAAAAGTGGCAAATGGAGGTTTCGATATTTTATTTAAATGTTGATAGGTTTCCGTTGGATCTATCAATACATCTTCTGAATAAAACTCCTGGCAAAAATTAGCTTCATAAATATCACCTCGATGAATATGCGATAACATCTTATCAATTTTTTCAAAATATTCATCTTTATGGATTCTTAATTTTATTTTTATTGCCTCTTTTTCCGGATTGACAGATTTAGCAGTTGGAATTATTAAATTCGAAATGTTGTCTAAATCCTTTTTTACATCATCCTCTACAACTTTTAAAAATTTGGTTGTGACTTTATTCCCTTTAATAAAAAAGAGTTTTTTAGGTTGAAAGAAATAGAGATCCGGAAAGTTTAATCCGTCATAATTTTTGGATTCAAGATCTTCAATATCATTTTTCAGGTCGTATGTCAGATACCCAAAAATCCAGTCGTTGGTTGTAGATTGATACTCTTTCAGTTTATCAAAAGCTTCATGATAATCTGTTTGAATACATGTAAAAGCATCTACTGCAAGAACAGCATCGTATTTGGAATATTTTTGATGGTAATCATTGGAGTCTAACCAAACAATATCGTCAAATTGCTGACTCCAAACCAGAAGTCTTTCCTTAAAATCTGATATATCCTCTATGTGTTTAGATTGCTTTGTTCTCACGAAAAAAATAGTTGGAAGCAAAGTACCGAAATTAAATATTGATTTGAAACTTTAGACATCCTATAAATCAAAGGGGCATCAAACTGCAAATGAAAAGATTCTTTCCTCCGCAGGAATGACAATTTTATTAATTTATCTTTGCCCAATAGAAAAAAAATAAAATTAGTGCACTTTAAAGATTTAAATTTATCGAAACAACTCCTCAACGCCTTAGAAGATTTAGGGTTTGATACTCCGACTCCAATTCAGGAGCAATCCTTTAATGTTGTAAGTTCGGGAAAGGATGTTGTTGGTATTGCACAGACAGGTACCGGTAAAACTTTTGCTTACATGATGCCCATATTAAGAAATCTGGCCTTCTCTACTCAAGAGAATCCGCGAGTTTTAATCTTAGTACCTACGAGGGAATTGGTCATTCAAGTTGTTGAAGAGATAGAAAAATTAGCAAAATATATTAATGTTAGAGTTTTAGGGGTTTATGGTGGCGTCAATATCAATACACAGAAACAGGCAGTAGCCCAGGGACTGGACATTTTGGTAGCTACACCGGGAAGATTATATGATCTGGCTGTAAGCAGAACACTCAAGTTAAAATCGATTCAAAAACTTGTGATAGATGAAGTTGATGTGATGTTAGATTTGGGATTTAGGCATCAGATTGTAAACATTTTTGATATCATCCCTGAACGCAGACAGAATATCATGTTTTCGGCAACTATGACCGAAGATGTCGATGAATTGATCACCGATTTCTTCATTGATCCTGAGAGAGTTTCAGTTGCGGTTTCGGGAACACCTTTGGATAATATAGAACAGGAACGATACGATGTGCCTAATTTTTATACGAAAGTAAATTTGCTAGAACATTTATTAAATGACACTGATACATTCAACAAGGTTTTGATCTTTGTGGCTTATAAAAAAATGGCTGATCGATTGTTTGAAAAACTGGCCGAAACATTCAATGATGAATTGTGTGTGATACATTCCAATAAAACTCAAAACTACAGGCTACGCAGTATTGAGCAATTTAGAACTGGTCATAACCGAATATTAGTAGCTACTGATGTGATGGCTCGTGGTTTGGATATTGATAACATTTCTCATGTCATTAATTTTGACACACCAAAATTCCCTGAAAATTATATGCATCGAATTGGCAGAACCGGTCGAGCAGAACGTGAAGGGAAATCCATTTTGTTCTCTACTGAAAACGAACAGGGATATGTTGAAGCCATAGAGAGCCTGATGCAAATGGAAATTTCACTGACTGAAATTCCTGAATCTGTTGAAATATCTAAAGAATTAATAGAGGAAGAACGACCACAAATTAAAGAACGTTATAATCCTTTAAAACGACGTGATGAGGACGCTCCGGGACCAGCATTTCATGACAAAGCCGAAAAGAACTTAAAAGAAAACTTAGGTGGCAGTTACAGACGTGAAATAGCTAAGAAATACAAAAAACCTAAAACACGAGGAGACAAAAATTATAATAAAAGGAATAAAAGAAAATAGACCGAACTAATAATTCTTAAATTAATTAAAACCCAGCTGGCAAAGGAACCGTTGTAGTTTCAGAATTCCCCATACTAACGGTTATATCACCTTTATCTTTGGCTATAAAATTCTTACGATAGATAATTAAGTTTAGGTACATATCTACAGGACTATTTCCAAAAACAGATCCTTGACGATTTTGAAACTGAGAATTATTAACAAAAGCCCTTAAAAACCAAGTATTGGTTGATGTATTTGGGTAAGCATAAACCTGATATCCTTCTATATTTAGAATTGATATTAAACTATTAGCAACAATTCCCTGATTTGCAACGGGTTCCTGATAATAAAATCCTTTTATGGTCACTAAATAATCATCTGTGGGAATTTTTGTGTCGTAGTCCTGCAAACCATCTGTGGATAAATTATAAAAAATAAATTGAGCATAGTTTATTGGCCCATATTTACTAACATTAATATCATATTTAAGGATGGGTTGTGAACCGGTTTTGACTAATAATTTTGAATTTTGAATTTGGGAGAAAGCATCCGGATTTTCCAGATATAATTTATCATCTATAATTACATCACCAACAACATCCAGAGTTGCTGAAGGCGTATTTGTATTTATACCTACTTGTGCCGTTACTTCGTAGACTAACAGCAGCATAAAAAATAGAATAAATAAATATTTCTTCATTTAATATTAATTAAAACAAAACCGGAATTGATGAGGCTGCTCCTGTATTACTTCCACCCAGATCCGTTGTTATGGGTGGTAAGTTTTTAAAGTAGGATTTATCAAAAATTGTCAAAGTGACATAATAATCGATTTTGTCACCTGAATCAAGATCCAATGTCCTGTTTCTTATTTCAAGATGCCATGTCCCCCCACTTATGAATGTGTTGACCACAAAATTACCTATAGAATTTCGCGTGCCTACTGGTACTTTTTTTATCGCATCTCCTACATAACGAAAATTAGAAATACTAACGACGTATTTGGTTGCATCAAATTGCAAGTCAGCGTCTGTAACATTATCTAAACTAAGATCTGTAAAATGGTAATTTATAACATTTATTGGGGCTACATCTAAAGTACTTAAATCTAAAATTGCAATTTCTCCGACAGGTGTCGAGTTTTTTATTCGGGCTATAAGTTGAAAATCTTCATCAATTGGCGAAATGGTTGATAGCGACCCGATTTCAAAAGATCCCTGTACTAAGGCATCTCCAGCCACATGCAAATCAGCAAGTGGATTATCCGTCCCAATTCCAACTTGCGCATTAACGCTAAAAAATTGGAATATGATAAGTATAATAATTAATCTTATTTTCATATCATTTTTTAATCTAGAATTGGTATTAAAGCACTGCCGGTAGACCCATTGGCCATAGGAATACCAATAGATCCAAATTGTTTTGATAGATCGCTTGAAAAGATTAAAGTTCTTATGGTCCAAGTACCAATTACACCAGCATCTGATGCAGATCTGGGATAATCGGCCAAAATATGCCACTTATTATCTTTAACAAAAGTAGAAGCATAGGGTAAACTACTTTTATCTTTTCCATCTGTCGGAGTAGATGTCATCAATATTTCCTGATCATAAGATGCTGAAATAGTGATCATAACATAGTTCGTCGCATCAACCCCAGTATCAAATTCTTTAACCCAATCCAAATTAGGATTTGTAATTATATAATCCTGAACATATCCTAATGCCGCGCCGGTTGGATTACTGACATCCAAAGTTTTAATAGTATTATCGATATCCTGAATAAGAAAGGTTGATGTATTAGATTGGTCCAAAGCCATTATGGTCCCAATATCTACAGTGTTGGAAACCTTCATACCTCCGGCAACTTCCAACTTGGTCCGTGGGTTGTCTGTATTGATTCCAACCTGTGCAAAACCAAGAGAAAAAAGCAAAATAGCCCAAAGGTTAAGTAGATACTTCTTCTTTAAAATATGCATAAATCCCAATTTGAGGCAAACAAATGTATGTATTTATACTATCATTTTCAAATATTTTTTACTGTTTATCGAAGTTATTTACTTTTAATCGTTATATTTGATCTATATTAAGTTACAGTTAGGTATTTATGACCCCAAATTATAATTGCTAATGAAAACAATTTTATGCCTACTTAGCCTCTTTTGTGGATACTTTTCTTACTCACAACTTACCGTGCGGAATGGCGCTATGATCTATGCTACAGATGATTATATTTATGTAGAAGATGATGTCGACCTTACTGAGCCTGAATCCAAATTATATCTCAGAAATGATGGCCAACTATTGCAAGGTCCCGCGATAACAGGAAATTCAGGGCTTGGAGAATTAAGTGTGCAACAAAATGGTACAGTACATGAATTTGCCTATAATTACTGGTGCTCACCTGTAGGAAATGTAGATGCAAATGATCTTCTTAATAGATCGGCTCGTGTTAACTTAATAGACGATTCAACCGGATCGATAAGCAGTAATAATGCATTATTTACATCAGCTTATGAAGGCATTTCGTCACCTCTCACTATTTCAACAAGGTGGCTTTACACCTTTACAACAAGCACTGATTATTCTGATTGGAATTATGTTGGCGCTGCAGGAGATATTCTAACAGGATTGGGCTTTACTATGAAAGGAACTAATGGTTCGGGCAGCAATCAATTATATGACTTTAGAGGGAAACCTAATAATGGCACAATTTCAAATTTAGTGACAGCCGATAATTTTACTTTGGTTGGCAATCCATACCCAAGTGCTGTTGACACTCGCGAGGTAATTTGGGATGCAAATAACAGAAATACTATAGAAGGCACTCTGTATTATTGGGAACAGGACTTAAGTGTCTTATCTCACCATATTTCAAATTATTCAGGTGGTTATGCAACATATACCATTGCTGAGGATGGTTCACAAACCTTTACTCCTGCTACTTTCGATACTTATAATGAAGATGGTTCATTTAATACAATGGGAGCTTCAAGCACCACCAGTAAACGTGCAAGACGTTACATTCCTGTTGGACAAGGATTTATGGTAAAAGGGCAAACAGGAATAACAGGTACAAATTATTTCACGTTAAGAAATAGTCACAGAACATTTTATAAGCAGTCTGATGCTGACAGCCAGTTTTTTAGAACTAATTCGAATTTAGAATCAGATAATTTAGATCCAAGTTACAAACGATTTCGGTTGAACATCGACTTTAATGATTTGTACACTCGTCAGTTAGTGCAAACATTTCATGAATCGGCGACACCCGGATTTGACTATGGTCTTGAATCAAAACACCCGGAAGATGTTGACAGCGATGCCTTTTGGACCATTGATAATGTAGCTTTTGTTGCCGAAGCTAATGCTTATGATGAATCGTTGACTCTTCCTTTAAGCTTTAACTTAAACGAACAAACCTCACTAAGAATAAGGATTCTGGATGTCCAGAATTTTAGCGATGCACAAACTATATACATTCATGATGTCGATAATGATATCTATATCGATCTACTCCAAAATAATTTTGAATTCACATTGCCACTAGGTGTTCACACCAATAAATACGAAATAACATTTACCGATAACTCGACTTTGGGGCTTGATGACAATTTGCAATTGGATAAAGTATCAGTTTTTCAAAATAACGACATATCTCAATTGTCAATTATAAATCCAAATGCTTTGGATCTAAAGCATTTAATAGTTTTTGATGTTAGCGGCAAACAGATAATAGAGCAAGAACTTTCGAATCAAAACAATTATGAAATTTCTACTAAAAACCTAAGTGATGGTGTTTATTTGGTAAAATTATCCTTAGGAGATAATAGAATAATTACAAAAAAGATCATAGTTAAGAATTAATATCATTAAAAAATTATATCAATAAATGATGACTTGATTGCTAAGCCTACCGAGGTATAGTTTCCTCTATTTATAAAATTTTTAAACTACTCGTTTTGTAAACTTCTTAAAATAATCATTCCTATTCTGGAAATTATAAATACAAAGCAACCAAATGTGGTGGTTAGCAATGCAATTTTAAGGCCTCCAGCTAAAATTGATGGAGATATGTCTCCTAATCGTTCTATAGCATCAAATGCGGAGATTAATCCTAAAAGAGACCCAAATAATCCTAGAACAAATCCTAAAAGACCTGAATAACCAACCAAACTCAACATCTTTTTCGATTTTACTGGTTTCTTTTTTAGATTCACAAATCCCATTACTAAAAAGATTAAGGAAAGAATTAAAGTAATTAAGATTAAAGACATCATTAATGGACCTCCATCCATAAAAATATTCAAAGGAATTGATAATACGTTATTCATAATTAATGGTTTTACTAAATAAACTTTATTTTTTCTTTAAATGACTTTCTATATCACTCAAATGTAGTTTCAATGCTTGTGCAGAAATATGAATCTCTTTTATTAAAAGTGATAAAGACAAAATCAATAAAAGCAATGCTATACCAAATACCCAAATGGCAACTACATGTTGGTCTATGTATATAAGAAACATTGTTAAAACACATAGAAGTAAGCTCGTGATACCGAAAATTTGCATCCAACGCGTAAGGTACAATCTCAGTTTAAGGTTTTTAATTTGCTGAATTAAAGACTCATCCATTTCTTTAAGATATTTGTCATGCAAATTTCTGATAACTGCTGCATAGGCTAAAAACCTGTTGGTATAAGCCAGCATGATCAATGATATCGCTGAAAATAAAAGTGCTGGGGTTGTAAGGGTTAATTCTTCCATAGATCAAAATTAATCATAAAAAGCGAACTTTGAAGGTTCGCTTTTTTTTTTAAAACCTCTCGGCTGGCTCGAGGTGACAATATTATTTAAATATGAAGTGCTCTATCATCTGTTGCAGCTAAGAGCCGCTTCTTTAATAGCTTCTGTAAATGTTGGATGCGCATGAGACATTCTTGCAATATCTTCTGCACTTGCCCTGATATTCCATGGCCACAACTGCTTCAGCAATCATATCTGCAGCTCGGGCTCCAATCATGTGTACACCCAAAATTTCATCTGTCTTTTTGTCGGCCAGAATTTTTACAAATCCGTCCAGATCCATACTCGCTCTACTCCTGCCTAAGGCTCTCATAGGGAATTGTCCAACTTTGTATTCCACTCCTGATTCTTTTAATTCTTCTTCGGTCTTTCCTACTGAAGCAACTTCCGGCCATGTGTAAACAACACCTGGAATTAAATTATAATCAATATGTGGTTTTTGTCCTGCAATGGTTTCCGCAACAAACACACCTTCTTCTTCTGCCTTATGCGCTAACATAGCTCCTTTAATTACATCGCCTATAGCGTAAATATTTGATGCTGCCGTTTGAAGCTGACCATTTACTTCAACTTGACCTTTGTCATTTAGTTTTACTCCTGCGGCATCTGCATTTAGTCCATCGGTATAAGGACGACGACCAACAGAAACCAAACAGTAATCACCTTTAAATTCAACTTCCTCACCTTTTTTGTTATCAGCCTTAACAATGACCTCATTTCCTTTTCGTTCTACAGATTTGACCTTATGTGAAACATTCATGCTGAATTTTGACTTTTTGAAAACCTTATTCAATTCTTTCGAAAGTCCGGAATCCATTGTTGGAATTATCCTATCCATGTATTCCACGACAGTTACTTCAGATCCCAATCGTCTGTATACCTGCCCAAGTTCTAACCCAATGACACCTCCACCAATTATGATTAGGTGTTTCGGAATCTCTTTAAGTTTTAATGCTTCTGTCGATGTTATAACACGTTCTTTATCAACAGTTATAAATGGAAGACTTGAAGGTTTACTTCCAGTTGCAATAATTGTGTTTTTGGCTTCAATTTCAATCGACTCTTTTCCTTTTATTAAAATATGAGTAGCATTCTTAAAAGATCCTATACCTTCATAAACATCGATCTTATTTTTCTTCATCAAGAAATCAATCCCGCCAGTAGTTTGATCAACAACCGCCTGTTTACGGGCAATCATTTTTTCCAGATTCACCTTAACATCTCCGGGAATATCAATACCGTGTTCTTCAAAATGCTTGACTGCATCTTCATAATGATGAGACGAATCGAGAAGTGCTTTACTGGGAATACAACCAACATTTAAGCAGGTTCCACCAAGTGTTGAATACTTTTCTATTATTGCTGTTTTTAAACCTAATTGTGCACATCTAATCGCGGCAACATACCCTCCGGGACCTGAACCAATAACGGCTACATCGTATTTATTCATAAGATAACTTGTTTATCAATTTCGTAATTGAAAGCAAAAGTACAAATGTTTTATTTGACGGCAATAAAAAATATCCAGGGCTTAGTATAATGCGATTTTTGTTTTAGTTAATCCTAATTCTTTTAGATATTCGGCAACCTCTAATGCTTCATCTCCTCCTTTGTTTGCATGATGTAGAAGTGTAAAGCCATGTGGACCCTTGGCATTTAGAAGATTAGGCGAAAATTCTAACATTGGTTTTATTATATTCATTTTACCGAATAAGGCCGTTGTAAAAATATTGGCCTGTGCGCCTTGATCTAAAAAATATTTTACAAGTTCTTTATATCCAACATGACTGGCTGCTCCCAAACCAGTTTCAAAATCCCCATATTTCCAATCATGCGCCGCGTTTAAAAGAGTTGGATGCTCTTCTAGCAATACCTTGACAACATCAAAATTGGAGTGCGAAGCTCCTACAAATTTTTTAACAAGAGCTTTGTCTAATTGCGGATCTTCTTGCCTTGAAACATATGCATGCATCGAAAAAGAAGGTACTATTAATGATGCGATTCCTACCGACTTAATAAATTGATTTCTATTCATAATGGATAGTTTTTAAGTAAGTTATAAATTAAACAGACATACAGCATGTTATTTAACATTGCTTTATGTTGATTTGGATTTGATCAAGTAAGATATTTAAAGAATTGGATAAATAAGAAAGCAATACAAACTAAATTGAAATTGCTGTTGTATGCTTAACTTCATTGATCATAAACATACTGTGTGTACTTCCTATATGATTAATGGTTGTTAATTTTTCTACCATAAACTCTCTGAATGCCTCCATATCTTTAACTAATACTTTAAGTAAATAATCATAATCTCCACTAATATGGTAGCATTCCAATACTTCTGGTAAGTTGGTAACTTCTTTTTCAAATTTAACTACATATTCCTGAGAATGCTGAACTAATTTAACATGGCAGAATGCCACAAAACCCTTGTTAACCTTTTCTTTTTTAATTAAAGCAACATATTTGGAGATCACTCCGGTCTTTTCAAGCTTTTTTATACGTTCATAGATTGCAGTAACTGATAAATTGAGTTTGTTAGAGAGTTCTTTGTTGGTTTGTTTACTGTCTTCTTGAAGTAACTCCAGAAGTTTATGATCTATTAAATCCATTTTCATATTGAAAAATTTTCAGATTAATTCAATTTTTAATTCTATTTATAACAAATATATCTAATTTTTAGACTATTATTAGATTTATATTCTATATTATCTGATATCGATTGATTTTTAATCGTTATATTCCGAAATTTGATTAATTCAAACCATAAATCTTACTGACATGAAATTCAATCCAGCAAACGACGTACAGGACCTTCAACATTTTGGAGAATTTGGAGGAGTCAATCCATCTATTTCCGATTCTGCAACTTATACATTTCTTTCAGCAAAAAAAATGTTTGACACCTTTGAAGGTAAAGCTGAAGGATGCTACTTATACTCTCGACATTCATCTCCGAGTAATTTATATTTAGGCGAAGCAATCGCAGCAATGGAGGGTACTGAAACTGCAAATGTTACAGCATCTGGAATGGGTGCTATTACTCCAGTTATGCTGCAAATATGTAATGCCGGTGATCATATAATAAGCAGTAGGACCATTTATGGAGGAACCTATGCGTTCCTTAAGAATTTTGCACCCAGACTTAATATCAACACATCATTTGTCGACATAACCAAATTGGATATTGTTGAAGCTGCGATTACAAAAAATACTAAAATGATTTTCTGCGAAGCCGTTAGCAATCCCTTACTGGAAATTGCAGATTTATCTGGTTTAGCCAAAATAGCGAAAAAACATAGTATAAAATTAGTTGTGGATAATACATTTTCTCCATTATCGGTGTCTCCGGCTAAACTTGGTGCAGATGTGGTAATACACAGTTTGACTAAATTCATAAATGGAACCAACGACACAGTAGGTGGTGTAATTTGTGGTACTCAGGAATTTATTAATCAACTGCGAAGTGTAAATGATGGTGCTTGTATGTTGTTAGGAGCTACTATGGACAGCTTGAGAGCTGCCTCTATTATGAAAAACTTAAGGACTTTACATTTAAGGGTTAAACAACACAGTAAAAACGCCCAATACTTAGCAGAACGATTTGAACAAGATGGATTAAAAACAGTGTATCCGGGGTTAAAATCGCATCCAGGTTATCAATTATACAAAAACATGATTAATGCAGAATTTGGTTTTGGAGGTTTAATTACAATTGACGTAGGTTGTATTGATAAAGCTAATGAATTAATGGAGCGCATGCAGCATGATAAATTAGGTTATTTGGCAGTAAGTTTAGGTTTCTACAAAACCCTGTTTAGTGCTCCCGGAACATCAACTTCATCAGAAATTCCTGAATCAGAGCAAAAAGCTATGGGATTAAGCGATGGTTTGATTCGTTTCTCGATTGGATTGGATAATGATATAGAACGTACATACCAAATGATGAAACAATGCATGATCGATGTAGGTATTTTAAAGGCAGAAATGGTTTAATCGGGTTTTCCTTTAACACGTTCCCAGAATACGATCAAATCTTCACTGGAAGGTGGTCTGCCATTAAATGGTAAAATATTCCATCTATCCTCATCTTTATAGATCGTAAAACTGAATACTGATGAATTAGGGTCTTTTGAATTTAATAAGGGATAGCGCAGATCGTTATATCGATATTGACCTACAGAATCCAATGGAATGATGTTGTAATACCCATTACTGAACCAGGATAAGGTTTGAATGTCCTTATTGGATGTTGGCACTAACTCATGATTTTTAGGTAATTGCTGCCAATCAGAAAATCGATTGCTTTTATCGAACAAAGAATAAAAAGCTACATGATATTCATTCTTATTTTCGGCTATACCATACCATAAAACATTATTAAAAATGGAAGGTTGTGTCTGGAATCTGGTGTAAGAAATCTCATTCTTTTCTAAAGATTTTTTAAATACTCTATTTATATAGACCTTGTTTATCAAAGTTAAAATTATGTACAATGAACTTAATCCTATTCCAATCTTATTCCAGAGTCTTCTTCTGCTACTCGATCTTCTGAAGAACATCACAATTATCAAACAAAGCAAGAATGGCAAGGTATAAATAGGATCGACCACAGAAATATTGTTAATAGCTACTCGGTAATTTGAAAATGGTAAGAATAATTGCGTTCCATAAGGAGTTAGGCTATCCAGCAAAGGATGCGTAAAAATTGACAAGAAGAATAACCAGATCCAATCTTTCCTTGTTGTGCTTCCTAATCGTTTACCGGAATTATAAAGCCAATGAACAAAATAACCTAATGCAAAGGAAGCTAAAATGGCAAACACAATAGAATGCATAAATCCCCTGTGAAAAGCCATAGAATCGATCTCATTTTGAAACAACCATCTACCTACAAAAACGTCAAGATCGGGAATAGTTCCTCCTATCGCCCCAAAGAGTAAAGCTTTATTACCAATTTTTTTTCCTAATGCAACTTCACCACAAGCTGCTCCTAAAACTATTTGAGTTAATGAATCCATAATTGTGAAAAGCAAATGTACTCAACTTAATCAATAAAAAACCACTTCATTTTGAAGTGGTTTTTAAATCTAAAAAATAGGATTGGATCTAGTACAGATCAAATCTGTCTGCGTTCATTACCTTAACCCAGGCATTAACGAAATCTTTCACAAACTTTTCTTTGTTATCATCCTGAGCATAAACCTCAGCGTATGATCTAAGAATTGAGTTTGAACCAAAAACTAAATCAATTTTTGTAGCGGTCCATTTGGTTTTTCCAGATTTACGATCACAAATTTCGTAAACACCCTTACCACTTGGTTTCCATTTATTTGCCATATCCGTAAGATTTACAAAGAAATCATTGGTCAAGGAACCTACTTTATCTGTAAATACGCCATGTTTTGTACCACCATAATTGGTTCCCATTACTCGCATTCCACCAATTAGAACAGTCATTTCCGGAGCCGTTAGTCCCATTAATTGGGTACGATCAAGCAACAATTCTTCAGGACTTACGATATAATCTTTTTTCAACCAGTTTCTGAAACCGTCAGCTAATGGTTCTAATGGTTCAAATGATTCTGCATCAGTCATTTTGGCTGTTGCATCTCCTCTTCCAGCTGCAAAAGGAATTGAAATATTCATTCCGGCATTTTTTATTGCTTTTTCAACGCCTACATTACCTGCTAAAACAATAGTATCAGCAATACTAATTCCGAATTCTTTTGAAATTGGCTCTAGAACAGAAAGAACTTTAGATAATCTCTTAGGTTCATTTCCTTCCCAATCTTTTTGAGGAGCCAAACGAATACGAGCACCATTAGCACCACCTCTAAAATCAGATCCTCTGAATGTTCTTGCACTATCCCAGGCAGTAGAAACCATCTCTGATATACTTAGCCCTGAATTGGCAATTTCTGCCTTTACAGCATCTACTTTATAATCTTTTTTACCTTGAGGAACCGGATCTTGCCAAATTAAATCTTCTTTAGGTGCGTCAGGTCCAAAATAGCGTTCTTTTGGTCCCATATCACGATGGGTTAATTTAAACCAAGCACGTGCGAAAGCATCAGAAAAACCATCAAAGTCTTTTCTGAATTTCAATGAGATCTCCTTGTATTTAGGATCAACTTTCATAGCCATATCAGCATCTGTCATCATAGGATTCTGACGGGTAGCCATATCCTCTACATCTACAGGCATATCTTGTTCTTTTATATTTTTTGGTTCCCACTGCCAAGCACCTGCCGGACTTTTACGTAATTCCCACTCGTGGTCAAATAACATTTCGAAATATCCATTGTCCCATTTCGTAGGATGAGTTGTCCAGGCACCTTCCAGTCCACTGGTTACAGTATCACGACCTTTACCGGTTCTTGTTGGATTAGACCAACCGAATCCTTGTTCTTCAACAGGAGCAGCTTCTGGTGCCGGACCTAAAATACTGGCATCTCCGTTTCCATGTGTTTTTCCTACGGTGTGTCCTCCAGCAGTCAAAGCAACTGTTTCTTCGTCATTCATAGCCATACGCTTAAAAGTTTCGCGAACTTGAGCAGCAGTTTTCATTGGGTCTGGTTTCCCGTTAACACCTTCAGGATTAACATAAATTAATCCCATTTGAACAGCAGCCAATGGGTTTTCCATAGTTGAAGGGCTGTCAACATTCTCGTATCGTTCATCACTAGGTGCTAACCATTCTTTTTCTGCTCCCCAATAAATGTCTTTTTCAGGACCCCAAATATCTTCGCGACCAAAAGCAAAACCAAAGGTTTTTAATCCCATGCTTTCGTAAGCAATATTTCCTGCCAAAATAATTAGATCGGCCCAACTAACTTTGTTACCATATTTTTTCTTGATAGGCCAAAGTAATCGTCTTGCTTTGTCCAGACTTACATTGTCAGGCCAGGAATTAAGTGGTGCAAAACGCTGGTTTCCTGTTCCACCGCCTCCTCGTCCGTCAGAGATTCTGTATGTGCCGGCAGCATGCCACGCCATACGAATCATTAATCCGCCATAGTGTCCCCAATCTGCCGGCCACCAGTCTTGGCTGTCAGTCATTAGGTCATGAAGGTCTTTTTTGAGTGCCTTAACATCTAATTTTTTTAATTCTTCTCGATAATTAAAACCTTTACCTAATGGATTGGTTTTAGAATCATGTTGGTGTAAAATGTCGAAATTTAATGCGCTTGGCCACCAATCCATAACCGATTTCTCTTCAGCTGTATTACTTCCATGCATTACAGGACATTTTCCGTTTTTTGAACTGTTCATAGTTTTAATAATTAAGTTTTAATTTAGTCTTTTCTATAATTCTTAAAGTTAATAATAAGCTACCAAAAAAACGAATTAGTTTATCTTTTTAAATTATAAGAAAATTGATAAAATTTATGGAAAATGAAATTATAATAATATTAACCAATAAAAAACCTCTTCATTTCTGAAGAGGTTTTATCAATCAACCAAAAAATAGTATCACCTCATTACATTGGCAATACTACTGAATCAATAACATGAATAACACCATTTGTATTATCTAGATCTGCAGCAATTACTTTTGCAGAATTTCCATTTTCATCTGTAATGTAAACTGAACCATCCATTAAGGATGCTATTAAGTTCCCTCCATTAACCGTGGGGATAGATGCTTTACCGTTATTCTTTTTTATTAAGCCAACGACATCAGATGCATTGAATTTACCTGCTATTACATGATACTTCAATATTGCTTGTAAAGTTGCAATGTTTTCAGTTTTTAATAGGGATTCAACAGTACCTTCAGGCAATTTTGCGAATGCATCATTTGTTGGTGCAAATACAGTGAATGGTCCATCACTTGTTAGAACATCAACTAGATCAGCAGCTTTTACTGCAGCAACTAAAGTTGAGTGGGCCTCAGATCCTATAGCCGTTTCAACAATATTTTTGTCTTGAGCCATTGAATTTGTGCTAATTACTAGTGAAAAAGCAATAACAAATACTTTTAATAATTTTTCTGTTTTCATAATTTGTTTTTTAATTGTTTATTATTTTGTTTAACAAATATATTATTTTATTAAACACTTTAAAATTATTTATTATAACTTTAACTAAAACAGTTAATTTCTGTTAACAAGAAATTAATGTATAAATTCATTTAATCTCAATAGAATTTTTAGTAAATATTTATACTTTTACATTAAATTAAAAAATAAAATTATGGCAACAATTACATTAGGAGGTAACCCGGTTAAGACTTCAGGCGATTTACCAAAAATTGGAACACAACTTTCAGATTTTGAATTAGTTTCAACAGATCTTTCTACAAAAAAATTAGCAGATTTTAAAGGAAGTAATTTGATATTAAATATTTTTCCAAGCGTTAATACCGGTATATGCTCCGCCTCAGTCAGACAATTCAATGTTAAGGCAAGTGAATTAAAGAATACTAAGGTGCTTTGCATTTCCAGAGACCTGCCTTTTTCACAAAAAGAATTCTGTGCTGCAGAAGGTATAGAGAATGTGGTCATGCTTTCAGATTACAAAACCGGAGCCTTTGGAAAAGCATATGGTTTAATCATGACAAATGGTGGTTTTGATGCGTTACTTTCCAGATGTGTAATAGTTGCGGATAAAACCGGGAAAATTATTTACACGGAACAAGTACCTGAAATCGCTCAGGAACCAAATTACAAAGCTGCGTTAAAAGCGCTGGACAATTAAATAGATGACTAAAAAGGATTCCTTTTTAACTAACAGGTTAAAAAGTATAAATTATGCCTTTAAAGGTGCCTTTTTGTTGATTAAGACCGAAGCAAGTGTACAAATTCAATTTGCAATAGCTGTTTTAGTTACATGTGCAGGATTTTATTTTGACCTCTCAACAACCGAATGGATTCTGCAAATTTTGGCCATTGGTTTAGTGATGAGCTTAGAAGGATTAAATACTGCGGTTGAAAAATTATCAGACTTTATTCATCCTGAAGATCATAAGAAAATAGGGGCTATTAAAGATGTTGCTGCAGGAGCCGTTTTTTTCGCGGCTCTTGCAGCTATTTTGGTAGGATTGATCATTTATTTTCCCAAGATATTTTAAAATACTATACAGCTAGGATAAACGTTAGTAATTTGTATTTTTGTTTCAATCTAAAAAGGGATTAATGGCCAAGAAAAAACAAAAAAGCAAAACTGATAAATCTCTTAATGCCAAAAAACCAAATTTTAAACTTTCTAATCAGCAAAGATTAATTTTTGGCAGCTTTTTGATCATTTTGAGCCTTTTGCTTTTTATATCTTTTTTATCTTTCTTTTTTACCGGTGAAGCCGACCAAAGTGCTCTCAATGAGTTTGCTTCTCGAAACATTAAAGCTCAAAACTGGGCCAGTAAATTAGGTGCCTGGTTAGGTGACTTTTTTGTTCAGAGAGGATTTGGGGTATCCGCATTCATTTTTGCAGGGCTTTTATTCTTGTCTGGCACCTATCTATTAGTTGGCACTAATAAACCAAAATTATTAAAGCATTGGTTTTGGGGAACACTGATCGCACTCTGGTTATCTGTTCTATTCGGATTTTTTGCTAAAACATATCCAATATTAGGAGGTACTATTGGTTTTGAGATAAACAGTTTCCTTCAGGACTATATTGGGAAGATAGGCATTGTGCTTTTGCTTGTTTTAGGCTTGATCACTTATCTGGCAATCCGTTTTAAGATCACAGTTGAAAATTTCAAGATCTTGTTTAAATCAGCTAAATCTGAACTAAAAAAGGACTTTAAAGGCATTGACCCCATTTTACAGGTTGATAATAATTTAAGTGCCGAGGCTGAAGACATTAAGTCTGCGTACGAAATTCCATTGGAGGATAAAGAGCCTAGCATTAAAAAACAACCCAGTCTCAAGGATAAAGTTAAAACTGAAGTTGCAAAAGATAATCTGGAAATGAAGATAGAAACCGTTGAAGAAGAATTATCAGAAACCGATAATTTAGCTAATAAATTGGTTGAAGACTTCGGAGAATTCGACCCTACTTTAGAATTAAGCAATTATCAATTTCCTTCCTTAGATCTGTTAAAAAAATACAATACAGAGGGCATAACCATTAATCAGGAAGAACTGGAAGAATACAAAAATAAAATAGTTGAAACCCTGAACAACTATAATATTGGTATTGCAAGTATAAAAGCCACAATAGGTCCAACAGTGACATTGTATGAGATAGTTCCTGAGGCTGGTGTGAGGATATCAAAAATAAAGAACTTGGAAGATGATATTGCCTTATCGCTTTCAGCATTAGGAATTAGGATCATTGCTCCTATTCCCGGAAAAGGAACTATTGGTATTGAGGTCCCTAACAAAAATGCGACTGTTGTTTCCATGCATTCTGTTATTTCATCACAAAAATTTCAAAAAGCAGACATGCAATTACCAGTTGCTTTAGGCAAAACGATAAGTAATGAAACATTTGTGGTAGACCTGGCCAAGATGCCACATTTACTGATGGCAGGAGCCACTGGTCAAGGGAAGTCGGTTGGTCTTAATGCTGTCTTAACCTCCTTGCTCTATAAAAAACATCCGGCGGAAGTTAAATTTGTTCTGGTAGATCCCAAAAAAGTAGAATTGACCTTGTTCAACAAAATTGAACGACATTATCTGGCGAAACTTCCGGATAGTGAAGAAGCGATAATAACCGATAATACTAAAGTAATAAACACTCTGAATTCGTTGTGTATTGAAATGGACAACCGATACGAAATGCTAAAGAATGCTTTGTGTAGGAACATTAAAGAGTACAATGAAAAATTCAAGGCACGAAAACTAAATCCTAATGATGGGCATCATTATCTGCCTTATATTATTCTGGTGGTAGATGAGTTTGCTGACCTGATCATGACTGCAGGTAAAGAGGTTGAAACACCTATAGCAAGATTAGCACAATTAGCTCGAGCTATTGGGATTCATCTGATAATTGCCACTCAGAGACCTTCTGTAAATGTCATTACTGGTATTATAAAAGCAAATTTCCCGGCAAGAATTGCATTTAGGGTAACATCAAAAATAGATTCAAGAACAATATTAGATGGCTCCGGTGCCGATCAGTTAATAGGTCGAGGCGACATGTTATTTACACAGGGTAATGATATGATTCGCTTGCAATGTGCCTTTGTTGATACCCCGGAAATAGGAAGGATCACAGAATTTATTGGTTCACAAAAAGCATATGCCAGTGCATACCTACTTCCTGAGTATGTTGGTGAAGAAAGTGGCACAAGTATTGATATAGATGTTGATGACAGAGATGTCTTGTTTAGAGATGCAGCGGAAATAATTGTGACTGCTCAGCAAGGATCAGCATCCTTATTGCAGCGAAAGCTGAAATTAGGGTACAATCGGGCAGGAAGATTGATAGATCAACTGGAAGCGGCAGGTATTGTTGGTCCATTTGAAGGTAGTAAAGCCAGACAAGTTTTGATAACGGATTTGGCATCGTTAAATTACCTGCTTGAAAATGAGAATACGAATTAAAATTTTACAAGAATAAAATGAAAAAAGTTCTACTATTATTGATATTGATCGTGAGCCAAATAAGTCTCGCGCAAAATTCTGCTGAAGCAAAAAAATTACTCAATGAAGTGTCTGAAAAAGTAAAAAGCTATGACAATATTTGGATAGAGTTCAAATATGTTCTAGAAAACACTCAGGAGAACATAAAACAGGAAACTCGTGGTGATGTGGTTCTGGAAGGAAACAAATATCTCCTGAATATTTTAGGAACTACCAGATTATACAATGGTAAAACCCTTTATAACATTAGCCCTGAGGATGAAGAAGTAACAATATCAAAAGAAGACTTTAATGATGAAGACACTATAACTCCAAGTAAAATGCTGTCTTTTTACGAAGATGGTTACACTTACAAAATGGATATTGTTCAAAACATAAAAGGAAGAAAAATACAATATGTTAAATTGACTCCAATAAGTTCTGATGCCGAAATAAAATATATCTTACTCGGTATTGACGCTCAGACAAAACATATTTATAATTTGATCGAAATTGGAAAGAATGGCACTAAAACTACTCTCACTGTTAATTCTTTTAAAACAAACGAGCAATTATCCAAAACCTTATTTACCTTTGATGAAAGTAAATACAAAGATTACTACATCAACAAACTAGATTAGTTTGGGCGTATTAGGTGAAGATACTAGATAGGTACATATTAACCACATACTTAAAAACATTTATTAGCGTGTTTGTTATTCTCATGCTAATTTTTGTTTTACAGGCCATTTGGCTATATATATCTGAACTGGCAGGTAAGGACTTAGATATATCAGTAGTGGCCAAATTCCTCTTGTATTTAACCCCCACATTGATTCCCTTGATCTTACCGCTCACTATACTACTGACTTCAATAATGGTATTCGGCAATTTTGCTGAGAATTATGAATTTGCGGCCATGAAATCTACCGGAATTTCATTACAGCGCGCTATGAGAAGTTTAAGTGTGTTCATTGTAATTCTTGGCGTTACAACGTTTTTCTTTTCAAATAACGTCATTCCATGGGCTCAGTACAACTCCTATAATTTAAGAAAGAATATTGCCAAGTTAAAGCCGGCAATGGCCATTGCAGAAGGGCAATTCAACGACATAGGTAATATCAATATAAAAGTAGGTGAGAAAAGTGGTGACAGAGGGCAATATTTAAAAGATGTGGTGATCCATAAAAAGCCATCAAATGGCGTTGGGAACTACACTACAATTTTATCTAAAACCGGAGAACTTGTAAGTAGTAAAGATTCCAACATTTTACAGTTGATCCTTTTTGATGGATGGTACTATGACGATATCCAGAAAAAAGAGTATAGTGAAAGACAAAAAAAGCCTTTTGCTAAAAGTGAGTTCGAAAAATACATTTTCAATGTAGATCTGTCAGACATCAATAATATAGATCTTGATGAAAAACAGATCACCAGCAAGTATGATATGCTTGGGTTAAATGAATTGGATTACACGATTGATAGTTTGGTTACAAAAAAATCGGAAACTTATCAGGAATTTTCAACCAATATTTATAGTCGGTCTGCCATACAAAATTTAAATCAAGGCTTAACTATCGAAAAAGACACTGTTTATACCAAAGAAATTACAGATCTGTTTCAATTAAACAAAAAGATCTCCGTGATAGATCTGGCCTTAAATTCCCTAAATTCAACTAAAGATGTCATAAAATCAAAAGAAACTCAAATAAGCAGAGAAGATAAATGGTTAAATAAACACGTATTTGCTTTCCACGAAAAATTCATTCTGGGGCTTGCCTGCATCATTCTGTTTTTTGTTGGAGCTCCTCTTGGAGCACTGATCAAAAAAGGCGGAATTGGTTTGCCCATGGTAATAGCGATTTTTCTGTTCCTAACATATCATTTCATAGGGTTATTTGCAAAGAACAGTGGATATAACGGTACTATTGATCCGGTATTTGCAGCATGGCTGCCAACTATGATCATGTTGCCTTTAAGTATTTATTTGACCAGAACAGCTACACTGGATAAACCAATAGTAAGCTTTGATTTCATAGCTGACCCAATTAAAAAATTGTTTGAGATAAAAGATGAAACAGAGGACATTAAAAATGAATTACTAGCTGAGAATTCACCTGAATACAACATTTTAAAAACTCATGACACCACAAAATTAATTGATATCATTAAAAATTATCATCAGTATGATTATCCAAGGGCATTTAGGAATTCGTCCGTTAAAATATTGGCAGGTCGAGGAATTTCGGAAGATGAATTAAGACTTGGTGGCAACTTAACCAATACTGTCTATGAGGAGGCAAACCGAGCTGTAAATTTATTCACTGAAAATTCTAAAATCGCATTTGTTGCCTATTTTTCATATTTGGTGTTTACAGTTCTGGCTCTGGTATTCAACAATAATAAATTACCCATTTTAGCTATTACTTCTGCTGTTCTGGCAGCAATATTTGTTATTTCGTTTTTGGTGTATTTAATCAAATTCTATACTAATTTATCAAATTTCTATAAGATTCTGAATGAAAAGAATACTGTTAATATTCTGGGAATTGCTATTATCGGAATCCCATTATACTTCCTGGTCTATTTTTATTATCAAAAGAAATTAAAAGAGGACATCAAACAAATTAATTAAAAACCCATAGCAAATTTTTATCTTTGCACCTAAACTTGCAAGAATGATCACGAAAACTGGCAAATCATCAGAAATTAAACTCAATACAATTCCGGAAGCCATTGAAGCTATAAAAGCGGGAAAAATTATTATTGTTATTGATGATAAGAACAGGGAGAATGAAGGAGATTTTATTGCTGCGGCTGAAAAAGCAACACCGGAAATGATCAACTTTATGGCTCAACATGGTCGGGGTCTTATTTGCGCTCCTTTGACAGAAGACAGATGCGAGGAACTGGAGCTCAATATGATGGTACAGAATAACACGGTTATGCATCATACACAATTTACTGTATCTGTTGATTTGATTGGTCATGGCTGCTCTACCGGAATTTCTGTCCAGGATCGTGCTAAAACAATAAAATCATTGGTTAGCGAGGAAACAAGACCATTTGATCTGGGACGTCCCGGACACATCTTTCCACTTAGAGCCAAAAATGGAGGTGTGTTGAGACGAACAGGTCATACCGAAGCGGCGGTAGATATCGCTCGTTTGTCAGGATTTAAACCTGCAGGTATTCTGGTTGAGATATTGAATGAAGATGGTACCATGGCTCGATTGCCTCAATTGGTGAAAGTAGCAAAAAAGTTTGATCTTAAAATTATCTCTATTGAAGATCTGGTCGCTTTTAGAATGGAACATGATTCTCTGATCGAGAAACTTGAAGATTTTGAAATAGAAACACGATTTGGCAAATTTAGACTGAGAGCGTACAAGCAAACTACCAATAATCAGATACATATAGCATTAACCAGGGGAAACTGGAAATTAAATGATCCCGTTTTGACCAGAATCAATTCTACGCTTGTAAATAATGACATTTTAGGCACTTTAACCAATAATGCAGATAAGCAGTTAGACGATATGTTCAAGGTCATTAATGATGAGGGAAAAGGAGCCATTATTTTTATAAATCAGGAAGCACAATCCATGAATCTTTTAAAACGATTACAAGAATTAAAAGACCTTCAGGAAAATGATAAAGTGGTCAAAGCTCCAGCTATTTCAATGGATATAAGAGACTTTGGTATTGGAGCCCAAATATTACATGATCTTAATATTAGGAAATTAAAACTGATATCAAACAGTGACCAGACCAAACGAGTTGGTATGATTGGTTATGGTCTTGAAATTGTTGAGTATGTTGGGTATTAAAGTTATTTTTTAATAATTTTTAGAGTCTTCTTATCATTATTAGCACTTTTTAAATCAAGTATATAAATTCCTTGTCTTAAGTTTTGAAGATCAAATTCAAAATTACTCTGGTTCTGTTTTATTTCCAGTGTCTTGATTAATCTGCCATCCATTCCATATAAAAATCCATCGGTTGCATTTGTTATAGGCGATCTTAAATTTAAATGTAATACATCGCTAACAGGATTAGGATAAACCTTCAAATTGGTACTGTCAAAAGAATTAGTACTTAAAGGTGCTGCCGGCGAATGATCTTTTTCCTGTTTAAAGTATCCTACCCATGGACCTGTACTATTGTCTTCAAAAATTAAAACATTATTATTATCGTTGGCATCATAATAGCTAAGTTCTCTATCAAAAGGTACCCAATTTGCTCCATCCCATTCTTCAAATACGATCATATCGAGTAATCCATCGGTATAAGTATACACAGATCTATCCAAATCTCCGGTATCAAAATTTTCCGTATCTACCTGCATAAGCAAGCCTCCATCATAAGTTGCGGTATCTTGCTCGTACGGTGAAAACCAAATCAGGTGGATAGCAGTATCATCCCAAAGACTATAAAGTGCTACAGTTGGATTGCCAGAAGTATAAGTTATATCAACCTTTTCAACATTCTCCCAACTACCAGGTGGTGTACGATTCCAAGTTTGATTGGTCTGTTTAATGAGCATTGGCTCCATCATAATCATCAAATAACTCTCTTGTGAGTTTATAAATGTCATATGTAAAGGAATTATATATTTGTGAGGTTTCACTATTAAATTATTTGTGGTAGTATTGTAGCGTATACTATTTGAGAAATTAATTGCCAACTACCTGGAGGTGTAGCGTCCCATACTGTAGTTCGTCTATCTCTATATCGTTATTTCCATTATAAGATTTAACGTTTTGATATATAACTTCCATACCAGGAATAGATAAAGTAACCAGTTTCGTTTCTTTATTACCTCCATTTGCATAAGTAAATTGCTGAGTTATGTCATGTTGCCAATCAGGTGGTACAGCAGTATCATCCCATGAATATATTCTTAGTTCATCAACTTGATAAACAGTTTGTGAAAAATTATTAATAGATAAAAGGAAACATAAAACAATTAGTTGGATGGTTTTCATGATTTCAAAATTTAATAATTAAAATATAATAATTTATTGCTGTGTACCGATCTAGAAATCAAATAAAGGTGAATTATGACCCTTATTTAGCAAATTATTTTGCCATAAATAGAAGAAAATTTAATTCATAGAAGAATTAAGGTATACCTAAAGTAATCAATTTATCTTAATTGTAAAAGACCTGGAAAAAATAAATTTTAAGAGTACAATTTGAGTTTTTTTAAAAATATCCTGAAATAGGAAATCTATTTCTTTAATGCTTTATCAATACAAAAATACATTAAATTAGCCCTTTTTAGGACTTCTTCTTGAGTCCAGCCTAATTTTATCAAACAAGAGACATTTCTTCCAATGAAATGATCGGAGATTGGGAATTTTTTACCCTTAAGTTTAGATAATCCTTCCGTTACTTCTCTTGATAAACTATGGAGAGATTTCATTTCTTTAAGATGTTGCCACTTTCTCACATAATGCCAGTTATTGTCATAATAATGAAAACATCCGTCGATGCCGTTCTCTTTAAAAGACTGCATGACTTTCTTGGCTGTTTCTATATCCGGCAAAAAGAAATTCAGGAATGCATAGCTTTCCTCTCCTCCTTCAGGAACTCTCCTAAACTCTAATTGAGAGATTTTAGAAAGTTTTTCTCTGATAATTGTATAGTTTTTCTTCTGTATCGAAATAAATTCGTCTAGTCTCTTTATTTGTGCAAGTCCAACCGCAGCATGTAACTCCGATATCCTGTAATTATAACCTAAAAAAGGATGTTCTTCTGCTCCCCTATCTTTTCCAATATGGTCATGCCCATGATCTGAATAATGGTCTGCATTTTGAGCATATTTTGAATTATTTGTAATAATTGCTCCGCCTTCCCCACAGGTTATCGTTTTGACATAATCAAAAGAAAAACACCCCATATCTCCTATAGTTCCTAATGCTTTTCCATTGTAAGTCCCTCCTATTGCCTGACAAGCATCTTCAATAAGAAGGAGTCCTTTTGCATTACAAATTTCCTTTAAAGTATTTAAATCAGCCATACTACCGCACATATGCACAGGCATAACAGCTTTGGTTTTATTGCTTATAGCTTCTTCCACAGCCTTAGGTGAAAGCGTTAAGGTATCATCAATTTCAACTACAACGGGAACAGCGTCCAGAGCCAAGATTGACTCAAAAGTAGCCACAAAAGTAAAGGATGGTATGATCACTTCATCTCCCGCACCAATTCCAGCCGAAGACAAAGCAACGGTTAAAGCTGCAGTTCCGCTAGAGACCAACTGAGCATGCTTCACTTTCATATAATCCTGCAATTCTTTTTCGAGCTCCTTAGCTTTCCAGATTCCATTTCGCAAACCATCAAAACCATAACGCATCAAAACTCCTGTTTCCAGAACTTCATTTACTTCTTTTCTTTCGGAATCTCCAAATAATTCAAATCCAGGCATAATACTTATTTAATAAAATCAAAATTACAATTATTATAAATAAAAAAAGACGTCAATTTATAGTTGACGTCCAGATCTATATTCTTTTATATTTACTGATAATTTTCAATAACTGAATCTACAAAGGCAAAATGTCTTTCCGTTTCGCGCAAAAAAGTATAGCCTCCTAATTCTCCAATTACTTCGCCTTTTGAATTGAGTGCAACAAGATTCGGATAGCCACCTTGTTTATTATATTTCCTTACGAGCACTAAATTCTTATCTTTTTGTTCTTTGGAAATAACATCTACTTTTCTAGGTATATCGACTAGTAATAGTACAAATTTTTCTGACTTTTCTTCAAACCTGGCGCTGCTAAAAAAATCCTCTTTTAACATTTTGCATGGCGGACACCAATCACTTCCTGTAAAATATACCAATACTGGTTTATGCTCTTTTTCTGAGAGTTCCAAAGCCTGATCAATATCCAAAAGCCAATTAAGGTTTGAAACTTCTTCCTGAGAAAAAGTAGTCACAGAAATTAAAAGAGCAATCAGAAGAACTACTTTTTTCATGTTATCAAAATATTTTATTGAGATCAAAAATATACTATTTCCAAATAACAATAATCCTGCCATAAACATTTGCTATAAGTGTATGATTGTTTCTGTCAGGTTCTTTCTGACCTTTTTTAATTCAGAAAACATATCGTCTTTTGCTCTGTATCCTACCGGTAGTAACAAAACCGATTTAAGATTATACTTTTTAAGTTCGAGCAATTTATCTATTTTTTTAGGAATAAACCCTTCCATAGGGCAACAATCTATTCCTTCTACTGCACAAGCCGTCATCAAATTCCCTAAGGCAATATAGGCCTGATTGACACACCAAATTTCTAATTCTTTCTTGGTTTTTGAACTTAATAAACTCCTTTAATTCTTTTCTGTATTTGGATAAAATAACCTCTGGTGTTTTCCTTATCCTAACTACATTATCAAAATAAGCATCCACATCTGATTCATTTACGTGATCCTGAATACATATTGCCAAAACATGGGAAGCTCCCTTAACCTGTTCCTGACCATAGCATAGATCAACCATTTTACTCTTAATGCTGTCATCACTGATAACGATCATTTTCATGGTTTGCACACCATAAGATGTTGGGGTAAGATTAAAGGTTTGAATAAGAGTTTCCAGTTTTTCTTTTGACAGCTTTCTGCTATTATCAAATTTCTTAGTGGCGTATCTCCAATTCAATCTTTCGATTAGATCCATGTTCTTTTTTTCTTGCGAAAGTAATAATAATGTTTCATAAAAGTAATTGACTTATCTATTTAAAAATTAAGACAGATTTTTTTGAAAGAATTAAAAAAGGGTTCTATATTTGCAACCGCATTAGGAGAAATGGCAGAGTGGTCGAATGCGGCAGTCTTGAAAACTGTTGAGGGTCACACCTCCGGGGGTTCGAATCCCTCTTTCTCCGCTGAATTGATGTTTCAAAAGAAACATTAAAAATCAAAACCCTTTAAACATCAGTGTTTAAAGGGTTTTTCATTTTTAGCTATTCGACAAAAAGCACATTAAAAGAATACAAAGTTGTTTTTATGGTAATTCCTATTCTTATTATCGTAGCAGCATTATTAATTCTTTTTATTAACACACCAACTTGGAGAGCAATTAGCATTACAACAATTGCTATGCTGATAATTATCTTATTAGTTGACGGGACTGCACAATCGAGAATTGAAGCCTACCATAAAGAATTGAAATTGGTGGATATAGAAAATGAAATCAAAAAATAACTACACACAACAATGTTTATAATTAATTGCTTTGGTAAGTGCCTACTTGGAAAATTCCTTCGGAATTTTCTTGCGTTCGTTTTTGTTTACTAAATTAGTTGCTTAAACACGCAACTAACCATACACAAAACCGTTGTGCTTCATTATGACTAACCAATAACCAATGATAAAATTCTTTAGATTATCGAAACTCAATTTTGCAAAGCAAATTCAAAGGTCTAGTAGACCTTTGGTTGAGATAGCCGCTAGCGGAAAAAATAGAAACCAAAGATATGATTAAGTTCTTTAGACGAATTAGATACGACCTTATTGAGAAAAACAAAACTGGAAAGTATTTGAAGTATGCCATAGGCGAGATTGTGCTTGTGGTTATTGGAATTTTAATAGCACTCTCAATAAATAATTGGAATGACGTTAAAAAGCAAAGAAAAAAAGAGGTAGTTTATTTAACTGAATTAAAAAAAGGTTTAGAAAATGACCTTAAAATTGAATTTATTCCAGCAATTCTTTTGTACAAAAAAAGAATCGAAAGGCACAAGAAGTTGAAATATTTCTATAATAATTCAGAAACCTATCCCAATGATTCATTAACTAAATATTTTCGCTCATGTTTAAGCAGTGAGTGGGATTTTGTTTTTAATACCGCAGCGTTTGAAAATATAAAATCTGCTGGAATTGATATTATTTCTAATGACTCCATACGCTCTAAAGTATCATTGCTTTACAGTCATAGTTATCCTAATATTAGAGCAATTAATCAGAATAGTATTAGGTACTTTGACCTACAAATTAGCCCTATTATTTTTGAAAACTTGAATTTAAATAGTAATGTTTTTACTCACAGTGAATTGGATTTCTTGAAGAATAGTATTCAAATTAGTAACAGATTGAGGAAACTTCGATGGAGCACATCATTTTTACTACAAAAATTATTATTACCAAAACAACAAACTGTAGAATCACTAATTAATGATATCGATTTGGAGTTAAAGAGATTAGAATGATAAAATTCTTTAGATTATCGAAACTCAATTTTGCAAAGCAAAATCAAAGGTCTAGTAGACCTTTGGTTGAGATAGCCGCTAGCGGAAAAAATAGAAACCAAAGATATGATTAAGTTCTTTAGACGAATTAGATAAGACCTTATTGAGAAAAACAAAACTGGAAAGTATTTGAAGTATGCGATTGGAGAAATTGTTTGGTTATTCTAACTCTTAAAAAAATATTTGTTAGTATAAATGAATTGACTGTTTAGTCAAACAAATAATTGATTAACAATTTTTTATAACACAAAAAATAACTGTTAAAATGACGAAAAAATATTTAATTGTTGTACTGTTCTGTATGTGCTTTTTTATTCAAGCTCAAGAAACGACTCTAAAATCTGGACCTATGGTTGGTTATTCTACCATGAAAGAAGTTCTGCTTTGGGCACAGACAACTCAAGGAAGTAAGGTGCATTTTGTGTATTGGGACACCAATAATCCAAACCAAAAATATACTACCAATCCAATTATAACAGCAAACGATAATGGTTTTATAGCAAAAGCAATTGCCAATAAACTGGAACCTGGAATTAAATATAGCTATCAGCTTTATGTAAACGACACTTTGGTCGATAGGCCATATCAACTTCAATTTCAATCGCAACCAATTTGGAAATGGAGACACGATGCTCCAGATTACTCCTTTGCTATTGGTAGTTGTGCTTACATTAACGAAGCCAAATATGATAGACCTGGAAAACCTTATGGTAGTGAGTATCAAATATTCGAATCTATTCACAAGAGCAATCCCGATTTTATGGTTTGGTTAGGCGATAATGTATATTTACGTGAAGCCGATTGGAACAGTAAAACAGGTGTTTTAAATAGATACAACCATACACGAGCTACTCCAGAAATGCAAGCTATGTTAGGTAACATGCATCATTTTGGCATTTGGGATGACCATGATTATGGACCTAATAATTCTGATAGAAGTTACCATTTAAAAAAAGTGACTGAAGAAACTTTTAAGGATTTTTTCCCAAGTCCAAATTATATTTTTGATGAAGGTATAACCAGTTATGTACAATGGATAGACTCAGACTTTTTCCTTTTGGATAATCGTTTTTGGCGAACTCCAAATAACAGAACAGATATTGAACGCGAAATTTTAGGGGACAAACAATTGGAATGGCTTATTGATGGGTTAGTGAATAGTTTTGCGCCTTTTAAGTTTGTAGTGATGGGAGGACAATTTTTAAATCCAGCTAAGCATAGTGAAGCCTACTCTAAAATTGCACCTCAAGAAAAACAGAAATTAATTGCTGCTATTCAAGAATTAAAAATTGAAGGTGTTATCTTTTTAACTGGTGACATACACAGAACAGAATTAACCAAGGTAGATTTGCCAAACGGTTATCCTCTGTACGATTTAACAGTATCTCCACTAACCTCAGGAGTATCAAAATTTACTGGAGAAGACAACACCAATCAAGTTGAAAATACTATAGTTAACAAGCAAAATTATGGCTTACTCAAAGTTTATGGAACTAGAGATTCCAGAACTTTAGAAATTAATATTTTGGACAGTAATAACATTTTACAATGGCACAAAACAATTTCTGCTAAGGAGTTGACTTTTAAGGACTAAATATGCTTGACTTTGTAAGAAAAATAAGCTAATTTAGTTCAACACGGAGTTAGCGGCAATTTGGATAAAACCATATATAGACATGAAATGTACCTAATAGGCAAACCATATATTTCAGATTTTCTTATAGATACAATAAAAGAAAATCACTATCAAGTTGTTGCAACAAAAGAGGCTAAAGAATTAGTGAATGACACTTCCTTAAATTGGATTAGAGAAGAAGATGCTATACTAAATATAAAAAACAATCCTTCTCAGCGATTATATGCCAACTCAGAAAATGTTCTCAATTGGATAGATAAACACTTTGGGGAAAGTGAATTGTCAAAACAAATCAATACCCTCAAAGACAAGTTCAAATTCAGAGAGCAAATTAAAGCCATATTTCCAGAATTCAAATTTCAAAAAATCAAGTTAGAAAACATTCCTAGTATTGCTACTCAAGAATTGTCATTCCCTTTTGTCATAAAACCTTCAATAGGATTTTTAAGTATAGGTGTTCATATTATAAATGATGAAAACGACTGGATTAAGGTAAAAGAGGAATTGACGCCACACAATCTTAAAAGTATTTTTCCAAAAAATGTACTCGATACTTCCCACTTTATTATTGAAGATTTTATTCAAGGGGAAGAATACGCTATAGATTATTATCATAATGATAAGGGTGAGGTGGTTATATTAAATATATTACACCATGTTTTTTCATCGGGAACAGATACAAGCGACAGAGTATATTCGACTTCTAAAGCAATTATCAATCAATATAAATCTGAATTGGAGCAGTTTTTAAGTATAATTGGCAATAAACTTAATTTAAGGAATTTTCCGGCTCACGCAGAAGTAAGAATTGATGAGAAGGGAAAAATAATTCCTATTGAAATTAACCCACTTCGTTTTGGAGGTTGGTGTACTACGGGTGATTTATCAGGAATTACAATAGGACTTAATTCATACAAATACTATTTTGAAAACAATTGTCCAAATTGGGATACTATATACAAAGGCAAAGAAAAACATATATTTAGCATAATCGTTTTAGATAATAATTCTGGCATTAAGCCAGATGATATTGAAAGGTTTGATTATAAAGCACTTGCTGATGATTTTGAAAACCCTATTATGATAAGGGCCTTAGATATTAACACATATCCTCTTTTTGGTTTTGTTTTTGCAAAAACAGATCTAAAGAATAAAAAGGAACTATACGATATTCTCAATTCAGATTTAAGAAAATATATCATTTCTAAAGAATAAAAACTCCGCCAACACCGTGTATAATTAATTGCTTTGGAAAGTACTTATTTGGAAAATTCCTTCGGAATTTTCTCTGGCAACTTTTTGTTTACTAAATTAGTTACAGAAACACTTGCCTGCGGCAGGCAGGCGCAACTACTCATAGCCGAGATTGTTAAATGTCATTTAAAAAATGAAATATAGATGATTAAAGGACTTTTTGAAACTTTTGTTATCACGGATAAAATTTGAAGGTCAGCGGAGCCTCTTTCTCCGCTAAAAACCTTGTAATCATTTGATATACATGGCTTTATTTTTTTAGTTGTAAATTTAGGTGTAAGTTTAGTTATTTAATCGATTCAGAATTTTCTAAATTCTATTCCTCTAAATCCATTGAATACTTATCCAGAAGATGACCTGTTTTAAAACTTCTTAATTCAGTTATTGGATTATTCTCTCAATATATTAAAACTACCTTCACTAATGAACACATTATTGTCAGAACTATAAATACTAAAGCAAGTAAAATCAAATGTTCCTGCTATGTATTCTTCATTTATCTCTGTTATTGTAACAGATCCTTCTGTAGAATTATGCAAATACTGATACCAACAGTTTTGGCCTCCTACAATGTTTGGACTGCATGACCAACCCTCCATTATCGATCCTCCGATAGATTCTGTGTATACACCAGGTTCTTTTATAGATGAAGGAAAACTAAAATTCAATCGCCCAACATAAGGATAATTAGTTTCACCAACAAGGGAGATACTATTATCTATTATTTTAATTGCCCAAGGCTCAAATTCAAGAACTGTATTATCAGGAATGGTCATTAGACCGCTTACTTTTGCCTGCATTGTTCCATAATCGATCTCAACGTCTTCGTTATTATCTGCACCATCATTACTGCAGCCAATTGCGACAATAAATAAGCATAGTAGAAAGATTATGGGCAAAATTGAAGTTTTCATAACTGACTTGTTTGTTTTAGTCAGAAATCTACCTTTGGATGAACATAGTAAATGACATATTCTCAAGTTACTATACAATGATATTGGTCAAGTAAAATGAAATTTTGAATCTGTATTGATCTTAAAAAGTATGGTTATGAAATTTCTTGCAAATTAAGTGACCCAAAAATTTAATAGTCGATTTCTACTGTGGCTGTATCTCTACTTTGTGTTATAGTTTGAAAACTCGCATTATTTATGTTAGCACCTCTTGATTCCCAATTAACAAAATAATTTCCCGAACGTGTTTCTTTAATAATTGTTGTATCAATATCGCTCCCCGATAAAGTAATAATTAAATCTCCGTTACATTCTAGAGATCGATAATCAATTTCAATTACATCATTTACTTGCTGTGGTTCAATATTTTTGATTATAAATTTATAATAGGACGCTTTTTTCATTGAAACAATATTTGGAAGGGGAAGAGAGTTAATATGGCATCCAATATCTTCGTAATGATCAATGCTTGCAAACCAGACGTTTAAGGTTTCTTCATTTTTATGTTCCCAACAAAACATACCAGCAGCATCTGTGTAGTTTACATAATTAAGAAGAACTCCATATTTCAAATAATGTATGCGAACAAATACTCCTTCTATTGGTATGTCTGTCTGACTATCCTTAAACTGAAAACAATCGGTTATTAAGGAAGGTTCAGAATCAGAATTTTTTTCGCAACTTATAAAAGTTACAAGGCAGTAAATAAAAATTAAAGCAAACCAGAATTTTAATTTCACAACTAAAAGAATTTAAATTAGTCAGAAATCTACCTTTGGATGAACATAGTAAATTACCTATTCAAAAGTTACTAAACAATGATATTGGTCAATGCAATCAAATAATTAAAATATATTAAATACTTATCCAAAAGATGACCAGTCTTTAAACTTCTTAGTTCGGTAATAACATTATGCTCTGGGTCATAAACAACCTCAACAAAGAATTTAAATAAAGCATAGACGTTACTCTTTTTCTGTAATATGGTTGTCAAGAAACTTCTCTTCACTCCAGAGGACTGCTTGTTGCTCTCCTAATGATAGTTTGTTGAAGTATTATAATTTCATTATAAACTTGGTGAATTAAAAATATGTTACAATTCATAAAACATTCAATACTAAAAAATCTCACTTATTCTGTTAATTAGAGATTCTTTACCAAGAAATGAGACAACCATGGGCTGAAGACATTCTTCGACTCTTAAACAGATAATTAAGAATTACTCCTGGTTGTTCATAACTGCCGCATTAAGTGCTGGAAGCTGCTCGTTATAAGGTATAACTGAAAAGTCAAAAAAATCAATTAACCAAATAGAGTCTCTTTTCACCATCCAGAAAGTCTGACGTAAAGGAAGGGGGGTAAATAGTTTCCAGTAATACTGCATCGAATAAACTGCAGTTTTTCCATCTGGATGGATGCGGATAAAAGGTTCACTGATATTTTTGAAAATGGGTATCTCAGGCATCTGCATCAACTGAGTCCAGCCATTAACGATAGAATCCTTTGGATACAATTCATCCGGATCGTTGCCCATAAAAATTCCATCTTCGTTAAAGACCGAAGCTAATTGATCGATATTTCGATCTTCGATTGACTGAAACAAAGATTTAAATACTTCTTTGATCGCAGCCTCTTCTGTGGCAAGGTCAACCGGCTCGGGTTTTTTAGCAGTATTGCAAGCAAAAATTAGAACAAGCAGCATAAAGGAAAAGAATTTTTTCATGAGAATATAGATTTATAATTAATATCAGTTTGTATCAATTAGAAAATCTACTATTGTGAATAACAGCTTAAATTTAGTGAATCTTGGTGAAATATCTATCTAAAAATCTATGGAATATTTATCTAAAAGATGACCTGCATTAAATACTCATAATTCTGCTATTGTATTTTGTTCTGAGTAATAAACAACCTCAACAAAAAATTTGTCTATTGCATAACAATTTCATCGTTCCGTTTCTGTAATGTTGTTCTCTAAAAATATATCATTTTCCCAAACTGTTGTTCATCTATCTTCTAATATAAGTGTGTTAAATTAGTATACGGTGGTCAATTAAGTTAATACTTGATAAGGCTATTATACCAAAACAGAATAACAAAAAGATTAAAACCTATTTTAATCACAAATTGTCAAACTGCTCAGATTTAAATCTGACTTTTCTAAAAATAAAATTTGACACATCAATTAAAATATCATTTGTATAAAATTCATCCTTAAAACTAATTTTTAAATTTGTATAGGTAAAAGTGTGAATCCCCTTATTTTACCCACCATCATATCCTGTTATATATTTTAGAATATTTTTTGAGTTTTCAATAATGGTTATATTAGTCTCATCATCAGAGCCACTACATCCATTTAATTTGAATGCTATACTTGTAAAAATAAAGACAGAAAAAAAATTGCGTATCAATTTAGTGCTTTTCATTGATATGAGGATTTAGAACATATTAAATCTAAATAATTATTAATGAATTAACATTGACAAAAATCAGTTTAAATCAGTTGACTAAAGATTAAAAAAGATTAATTAATTAAATAAAAACCTAATTAATCAAATATATAAGAGCCTGTTTAATTCTATGGCAGGTTATGAGTAAATAAAAAAACCGAAGCCATTGGACTTCGGTTTTTTTATTTGAACTTAATTTTTAAGTAAAGATGATTTGTGTTCTGTCTCCATCACATAATTCATAGAATTGACCAATCGTGATAATGTCTTTGACTTCATCAGATAAATCTTCTTTCTCTAGTTTAAACATATCAATGGCCAATTTACATGCATAAATAGTACCACCACCGGCGGTGATCATCTCTAAAAACTCATCTACAGGAGGCATGTCCAATTCTTCCATTTGCTTTCTCATCATACCAGAAACTGCAGTTTCTACTCCTGGTAATCCACCCAACATGGTTGGGAAAGGAAGTCCGCCTGGCATACGCATAGCAGGATTACCTGTTGTTGCCGTGTGTAAGTGATTCATTGTTTTTTTGGTAATACCATCCAGACCGAAAAAAGTAAAGAATACATTAGTTTCTATTCCCTCCATTACAGCTCCATTAGCCATAACGAGAGTTGCGTAAACATCTTCTAAACTACCCTTGGCGCATATGATACATACTTTTTCTAAAGGTTTTTTCTCTTTAGCTTCTATTTTTGTTTTTACTTCTTTTGTTTCCATTTTTAAAATTTTTAATTCTTTAAAGTTACTTTAAAAGTGACTTATATACAACTGGTTGGTTTAGGGATTCCTGCTATTTTTGATGAGAATTTTAATGGCCCTTTCGGAAACAATTTATATAATTCTTTAATATCAACAATACCTGATTTTCCTACTTGTCTTATTGTTAATGCTTCCTTTGCAGCTGTTTTTTCACGCAAATAGTTTAATACTTCAAAGTGTTTAGGTGTTAATTCTATTCCTATTTCTTTTGCAATTTCTTTTGCAATATCTTCGTTCCATTGAGACATATCTTCAAGATATCCTTCTTCTGAAACCTTTACTTCTACTCCTGCTATAGTTTTTACTGACATAATATTGTGTTTTTAATTTTTTATAATATTTAATTCGTATCTGCTTTTATATCAAAAACCTTGCCTTTAAAGCTCATGTTTCTTGAGACAAAAGGAATTGCGATTCCTTTTAACAGCATATTCCAATAGATCCATCTAAAGGCAAGTTTTCCCCAATGGTTAAAAATACTCTCTTTTAGTAATTTAAGAGGTCCTATTTTAGCAAAAGGGAATGTTCCATGAACCGGTTCCTGATCGTAATTAAAATCGATCAATAAAGCCTTGTTGTTTCCTGTTTCTATAAAACAGTTTGCATGGCCATCAAACTCCTCTTTTAGTTTATATCCTTTTGTATAAAGTATAATATTATCGGTTAATGTTTCTGCCTGGAAATGTGCAACAGAACCTGCTTTTGATGCCGGTACATTAGTTGCATCTCCAATAACAAAAATATTATTATGCTCTTTAGATTGCAAAGTGTGTACATGTGTAGGCACAAAATTAAGGTCATCTCCTAATCCGGATCTCTCTATAACTTCATCACCCATATTTGTTGGAACAGTTACCAAAAGATCAAACGGAATAGCTTTTTCTGCATAGTCAACTATTTCCTTTTTATCATTATCAACTTCCATTATGGCAAAATCAGTTTCGATTTTAATGCCCTTTTCTTCAAGAAGATAATTCAAAGCCTTGGTACATGTTGGTTTTGTAAAAGCTCCAGACAATGGAGTTACATAAGTTATTTCAACTTTGTCTCTCATTCCTTTTTTTCTGAAATAGGAATCGGCTAAAAATGAAAATTCTAAAGGAGCTACCGGACATTTGATCGGCATTTCTGTTATGTGTACTACCAGTTTTCCGCCCTCCCATTCACGTAATTTATTTCTAAGTGCTACAGCGCCTTCAAATGTATAAAAATCAAAAATATCTTTTTTCCAAAGAGGCCCAACTAATCCTTCAGTTTCTTCCGGGGCAATTTTTGAACCAGTCGCAATTATTAGAATATCGTAATCAATAGTTTCATCTTCTAATTTAACTTTATTGTCTTCGGCAATAATTTTTTCAATTTTCTTCTGAATGTAATTAACGCCCTTTGGTATAAATTTCTTACCAACTTTTTTAACCTGTTCTTCTGTGTAGGTCATCAAATGGCAGAAATAAGAACCCTGGTTGATAATAATGCGTTTTATATTGATCGACAATAGAAATTTGCCATTCTTTTTTTGGGAGTTTTGACACTAAATGATTAGCCATCATGGTTCCAGCTGTACCAGCTCCTAAAATCACTAAATTTTTCATTTTATATACTTAATTTTGAATTTGAACTAATACAATTTGTGCATTAATTATGGGGTCAAAGTTACTTGCCAAAATACCTATATGAAATGATTAAAGTCATGAAAATATGTAACCTATGTTACACAACTTTAATACGAATTGAAGCTCTTATTTTATCAACTCCCCTGTATTGGTCATTACCAAAAAAGGAATAGTTAAATTAAAGGCAAAAGTTTCTACATTATGTCTGGTAAATAACCTTTCTAAAAATGAATGTTTACGGCTCATCATTGCCAACATATCTATATCATTATATTGTATATAATTTTCTACGGTTTTAAAAAGATCAGTATTAGCTAAATTTATGAATTCATGATTGAGATTTGAAAAACATTCATCTAAAAAAGCACGATTGTTCTCCTGGCTTTCAGTTAAATGTTCTCCTCCTGTAATGTGTAGCACATTGATCATTGATTTGAATTTTTTACCGAGAGTTATCAAAGGTTTTAATTCTACTTTTTTATAATGGGTGAGATAATTGGATGTAAAAGCAATTTTCTTTAACCCGCTAAACTTGCAGTTTTTAGGAACTGCCAAAACAGGACATTCATTACGCTGAATCACTTTTACTGTGTTGCTGCCAAACAAAACCTTTTCAGCTCCTGTAGCGCCTTTTGTCCCCATAATAATTAGGCAAATATTCTTTGTTTGAACTATCTGGTTTATGGCATCTGTAAAATTATCATAATCAACTATTGTATGATAAATATGATTATCTTCCTTGTATTTCTTTTTGACATCTGTCACTATCTTAAGTATGGCTTTTTTTGCAGTCTCAACTAAATTCTGATAGATTGTTGTAGAAGGTTCTAAAGTCATGAGATCATCTGATACAAAAGATGAAGCCATTTGCACGTTCAGTAGATAAAATTCGCAACTTTCTCCCTGAAACATTTCATGAGCATAAGTAATCGCATTGATGGAATTGCTTGAAAAATCGGTAGGCAATAATATAGCTTTCATGATAAATGATGTTAATTATTAAATATACTTTGTTAAAATTAAATATAAAATGACATTTGTCAACTATAATAATCTTAGTGAATTTTTCGTTTCGGTATAGTTCATGATATTACAAATTCTATATTTGTCAAATATTCTTTAAAGATGAGATCAATAACCTTTTTATTATTTTTTATTTCAGGCTTAACTTTTTCGCAAAATGAAGTTAAAGCATTTCAGGCCGGTGAAAAATTGGTGTTTACTGCTGCTTACAATATGTCTGGATTAATGACAGACCTGGCTCAGGTAACCATGGAAACCAGTGAAGTAAAAACTTCAAAGAACACCTTGTTAAGACTAAAATGTACGGCAAGTACTTATAGCAAATGGGATGGTTTTTTTAAAATTAGGGATTTGTATGAAAGCTATGTAAACCCTAATACATTGACCCCATATTTGTATAAAAGGGATATTAAAGAAGGCAATTATTTTAAATTTGTAAAATATACCTTTGATCATAGAGCCAAAAATGTGGCGACCTTAATAACAAAAAAAGCAAAGGTTGGAGGAACTTATGATCAGAAAAAAAATATACCACTTAATCCAGGTACCAAGGATATTGTTACAACCATTTACAGTATAAGAAATTTAGATATCCATAAAGCCGCAATTGGAGATAGCGATACTTTTACCATTTTGTTTGACAGAGAAGAAACTCAGATACAGGTTACCCTTTTGGCAAAAGAAACGATCAATACAAAAATTGGTAAAAAAGAATGCTATAAACTTGCCATTGCCATAAAGAACAGTGATGTATTAAAAGGCAATAATAACAATTTGCTTTGGCTGACTGCCGATGAGAATAAAATTCCGGTATATGCCAAATTCAAAATTGCCGTGGGAAGTGGAGAACTTAGAATACAATCGGCAACCGGACTTAAAAACTAACATATTATGAAAGTATTATTTTCTATTTTAGGATTGATTGCGGCTATTCTTGCCGCTGTTTTAGCTTTTTTACCTCTTGAAAAGATCGCTGTTATTCCTGCTATTGCAGCTCTAATTTTTGGAATAATTGCATGGTTGCTTGCAAAAAAAGAGAGTAATAAATTACTAAAATTTACATTTTTAATAACTATAATAGCAATTGTTGTTATCAGTTATAAATCCATATTTGGAGGTGAATCTGAGGTTACTGTTGATGAGAATTTTATTGAACAGAATGAAAAATCTGAAGAAAATGCCATTGAAGAACTTGAAGATTTACCGGAATTAGATAACTTTGAGGACACAGATTCAATAAATTGAAAGAAAACCCAAACCCCAAATCATGAAATTTTTAGTTTATTTCTTTTCAACGGCCTTTATTCTTGTGGGCTCGTGTGCGCAAACAAAGCACAGTGTAAAAATTGAAAACTTAAGATCCGGCATAAAATTAAAGGACAGTTCTGTTGTTATGAAATATGCAAGAACGATAACTGTGAATGAATTGGATAAAATTATTAATGAGTTTGCCTCAAGTAATTTTTTAGGACGAGAAGCCGGCGAGATTGGACAAAGAGAAGCAGCAGACTATATAAAGAATTTTTACATTGATAATTATATTAATTCTCCTTTAGCCAATAACCGCTACAAACAAGAGATTTCAAAAGAATTCTTTGAGGGCATTATTTTAAAAGATTCAGAGAACGTTTTAGCCTTTATAGAAGGTGATGAAAAACCTGAAGAAGTAATTATTATTTCTGCACATCTGGATCATTTAGGTGTAAAAGATGGGCAAGTTTATTATGGTGCTGACGATAATGGTTCAGGCACCGCGGCATTGCTTCAAATTGCTCAGGCCTTCAAGTTAGCAGAAACTGATGGTTACAAACCAAAAAGATCAATTCTGTTCTTGCATGTAACCGCAGAAGAAAACGGACTCTATGGGTCCCGTTATTACATAAAGAATCCGGCATTTCCTTTGGAAAATACCGTATGTGATCTTAACATTGATATGATAGGTCGTGTAGATCCGTTGCATGAGAATAATAAAAACTATCTTTATTTGATTGGATCTGATAGACTGAGCACTGAATTGCACTATTTATCAGAAAAAGTGAACGACACTTATTTTGACCTGGATCTGGATTACACCTTGAATGATGAAAATGACAGAAACAGATTCTATTACAGAAGCGATCATTACAACTTTGCAAAAAATAATATTCCGGTAATCTTTTATTTCAATGGTGCTCATGAAGATTATCACTTACCAACAGATACTCCTGATAAAATTGATTTTGAACTACTTGCACTAAGATCTAAGTTGATTTTTGCAACCGCCTGGCAACTGGCAAATCAGGACAAGAGAATTGTTGTTGACAATATGGAAAGAAAATAGTTGTTTGTAAAATTTTGTTAAATCAGAAATCAAATCTGTTATATACAACTACTATTTTCGTATTATAGTAAATTATTATTCATCAAATTTAAAATCATGAAGAGAATTCTATTACTGTTCATCTCGGTTTTGCTTCTTTATAGTTTTGGAACCGCCCAAAATGCTGCCTTGAAAACGAACGATCTAAAAGTTGTAGCAGACCCTATTATTTATGCCAATTCCATTACCATGGATGAATTGAAAAAAGACCTTTTTTTGTATGCTTCCGATGAATTTGAAGGCAGAGAAACTGGAGCATCAGGGCAAAAAAAGGCGGTAGAATTCATAAAATCACAATATGTAGATCTCGGAATTCCTTCTCCAATAGGTGAAGGCGACTATTTTCAGGAAGTGCCATTGGAAGTAGCACAAAGCCCAACGGCCAGCTTATCAATAAATAATCGAACTTTTAATCATATCACTGATTTTATTTCCTTCTCCTCTAATGAGACCCAGGATTTTTCTGCAGATGAAATTGTCTATTTGGGATATGGAATTGATGATGAGGCTTATTCTGACTATAAGGATCTTGATGTTGAGAATAAAGTCATTTTAATCAGATCTGGTGAGCCTAAAAATGAAGACGGGACCTATGTTATTTCTGGAACCGCCCAACCTTCTGACTGGTCTGGGATGAGACAGGAATACAGATCAAAATCTGATGCCGCTGAGAAGCATGGTGTCAAGGCACTCTTATTTTATAATAATGATCTTTTCCCAATGATGTCTAGAAGATATGAATCTATGGAAAAAAGTGGAGGAACAGGAAGGATGGCTTTAAAAGGAAACTCTGATGACATGTTTGTTTTCCTGATTGGAGACACTGTGAAAGATGCCATGTTACCAGACCTTAACGACAATACAGCAGCATCTGAAATAGATCTTGATTTTAAATTAAGTTACATAAGCCGATCCGAAGAAATTCAGTCAGAGAATGTCCTGGCTTTTATCAAAGGATCTGAAAAACCTGATGAAATCATTGTTATTTCTGCTCATTTAGATCATGAGGGAATAAAAGGAGAAGATATTTACAATGGTGCAGATGATGATGGCTCTGGAACAGTTGCCATACTGGAAATTGCTGAAGCCTTTAAATTGGCAGTGGATGCCGGAAACGGACCAAAACGATCTATATTGTTCCTTCATGTGACAGGTGAGGAAAAAGGCTTGTTAGGATCCAGATATTACACCGATGTAGATCCTGTCTTTCCATTGGAAAATACAGTTGCCGATCTTAATATGGACATGATTGGAAGGACCGATCCAAAAAGAGATGGTTCAAACAGGAACTATTTGTATTTAATAGGAAGCGACAAGTTAAGCACAGAATTACATCAAATCTCAGAAGATGTCAACTCGAGGTATTGCAACATAGAGTTTGATTACACATATAATGATGAAAATGATCCTAACCGATTCTATTATCGTTCTGACCATTATAATTTTGCTAAAAATAATATTCCAGTCATCTTTTATTTTAATGGAACGCATGATGATTATCACAAACCTACCGATACTCCGGATAAAATAGACTACGATCTTTTAGAGAACAGAACACGATTGGTTTTTTATACTGCCTGGGAATTGGCAAATAGAGAAAACCGAATTATTGTGGATAAAGCAGATTTAGAAAATTAAAAATATTTAATGAAACAAAAAAAGCTCCTCTAAAAAAGAGAAGCTTGGTGTTTTTGGGTGGAAGACGGGATTCGAACCCGCGACCCTTGGTACCACAAACCAATGCTCTAACCAACTGAGCTACAACCACCATTTTTTCGCATTGTTGTAATGCGAGTGCAAATGTATATTATTTAGAATTTTTCACAAAGATTTTACCAATATTATTTTAGATCAAACAAGGAGATAACAGCAGGATATCTCTCGACATTAAATCCTTCTCCATACTCGGTGCCAATTAGTCTGCCCATATCTCTGGCTCTGTATTTTATGCTGTCTGTAAAATTCTTGCTGGATATTGGTGTCTCAGGTTCTTTACTATTTTCATCATAGAACTGGGTCTTATAAGCAAATACAGCTTCCATCTTTTTATCTATAAATCCAGAAACATCAACTACAAAATCAGGCTCCAGATTTTTCCATTGAATGTAATGATACACATGCTTTGGTCTCCATGGATCCTGCCACTCATCGTCATCTTCATCAAATTTTGTATCTATCTTTAATAATCCACTTAAAAAACAGGCATCACTTACCAGTTTACTCGCTTTACCATGATCAATATGCCTGTCTTCAACAGCGTTACAAAGAACGATCTCTGGTTTAAACTTTCTGATCATCTTTATTATTTCAATTTGATGCTTCTTATCATTAACCAAAAACCCATCAGCAAACTCCATATTAAGCCTAATCTCTACTCCTAGTATCTCAGCAGCTTTATCAGATTCCTTATTCCTTGTTTCTGCAGTTCCACGAGTTCCTAATTCACCTCTCGTAAGATCAATGATTCCAACTCTTTTTCCAAGTCTTATCTCTTTTGCAATTGTTGCTGCACAACCCAATTCAACATCATCCGGATGCGCTCCAAAAGCAAGAATATCTAATTTCATATTAATTTTTGATCAATTTATTTTACTCATATAAACGATAAATGTATTAAAAGAATACGATTATTTAAAATATAATATTTCTCACACGTTTTCGTAAATAATATTTTGAGTTTTTTAGTAACTATTGTGAATATTAATGAAAAATGTGTAAATCATTGAATATATGACAAAAATCATGAGGTTTATTTTTTAACAATCTTAATTTTACACTTGAAAACAATTAGTAGATGTTATAGGTAAACTTTACTAAATCAAGAACGATAATGATATTATGTATTTACTGCTTATCATTTTAGGAATTACCATTGGACTTTTCATTTGGGGGAAATTTTCACCAGACATTGTTGCGTTACTTTCTATGATAAGTCTATTTGTTTTCGGAATTTTAGATGCCGAAGAAACATTAAGTGGTTTTAGCAATCCAACTGTAATTATGATTGCCGCTTTATTCATTATAGGTGAAGGACTATCTCAAACAGGTTGGACAGCTCAGGCAGGGCAAAAATTTGTTGAATGGGCTGGCAGAAGTTTTCCAAAACTCCTTATAATTCTAACTCTAGGTTCCGGTGTTTTATCAGGATTTGTTAGTAATACAGGTACTGTAGCTACCTTATTGCCTGTAACAATATCTTCTGCTTGGAGTATTGGTACTTTACCTTCTAAAGTACTAATGCCTGTCGCATTTGGATCAAATACAGGTGGTTTATTGACCTTAACCGGTACACCTCCAAATATTATTGTAAGTAATGCTCTCGAGGAAACTGGTATGGAAGGGTTTTCATTTTTTGAATTTTCCTTAATAGGATTACCGCTGTTAATTATCGCGTTGGTATACTTTAGATATGTTGGTCATAAACTGTTACCAAAAAATCAGACCAATAATAAACCTGTAGATATTGATTCTACATTACATAATTGGATAGAATCGTATAAAATTGATGACGATTACTACCGCCTACGGATTCGATCATTATCTCCGCTTATTGGCACAACATTTAGTGATTGGGATTTTGAGCGTACATACAATGTTCAAGTTATTAGACTTAAAAGGCGTCACCCAAATAGATTAAAAGGAACGCGACCTTTTATTGAGTTTCCTACACCCAGTGATGATATGCGTTACCACGATATTATTACAGTTAAAGGCGAAACTGAAGCTATAAATCGATTGATGATTACTTTTAGACTAGGTCTATTGCCATTAGAACCTATTCAAGACGAACTAAAACACAACCTAATTAATCAAGAAGTTGGTATGACTGAAGTTTTAGTAACACCTCAATCCTTTTTAGTTGGCAGAAAAATTAAACTTGGTAATTATTTTAAACGATTTGGAGTACAATTATTAGGAGCTTCCAGAAATAACAAACCTTACCTTGAAAAAGAAATTGTTGTTAAGGCAGGTGATGGTTTTATTATTAGAGGAACTTGGGAAGATATTGATAACCTGAAACAACAACATGAGAATCTTGTTATTGTTGGTAGTCCGGAAGGTATGGCAAAAAATGTGGAAAATCTTACAAGTAAATCCTACATTGCTATGGCTGCTTTAATATTAATGATTTTATTGTTAGTGTTAAAAATTGTTCCAGGATCAATTGCTGCGTTAATATCGGCCGGTATTGTATTACTTACAGGTTGTATACCAATATCCAAAGCTTATAAGGCAATAAGCTGGACTAGTGTTATTATGATTGCTGCTATGATACCTATGGGAATTGCGCTTCAAAAAACAGGAACTGCTCAATTAATTGCCAATAATTTAGTAACGTATTTAGGGATTGTCCAGTAATACTATTAACCAGGAGCATTTGCATCCTAATTATTATTAGGCGGAGTTTTTCTATTAACAACAACATTTAGCCAAGTTATTAACAATTCTGCAACAGCCGTATTAATGGCTCCAATTGCGTTAATCGCTGCTCAGGCATTAAAAATATCCCCAGAACCATTTATGATTGTAGTTGCTATTAGTGCATCAACAGCATTTTTAACACCTGTGGGTACAACAACTAATGCTATGGTAATGTCCGCTGGCGGATATAAATTTATTGATTATTTTAAAGTAGGTGCACCTTTACTTTTATTGTTTTTAATAATAACATTATTATTAGTGCCAATTATATGGCCATTTTAAATGAAAAGAAAATAAATTAAAAACCTAACAGTAAAATGATAAAAATGAAACACAACAATTTAGAGAAGTACGGAATTAAAGAAGCTACTGTACAATGGAATTTATCTCCGGAAGAACTACAAAAAGAAACCATACGATTGAAAAGGAATGGGAAAAGAAACTGATAATGGTACTCTAGCCATTAATACTGGTAAATTTACAGGAAGATCTCCTCAAGACCGTTTTTTAGTAAAAGATGATTATACTAAAGATAGAGTTTGGTGGGGCAAAGCTAATAAACCTATTAACCCTATTCAGTTTGATGTACTTCAAAATGAAATTGAAAAATACCTGTCAGGTAAAGCACTTTATGCACGAGATGGATATGTTTGTGCTGATCCGAAATACAGGTTAAATGTTAGAACTGTAACAGAATATCCTTGGTCTAACATGTTTATTTATAATATGTTCTTCGTCCAGAAGAGTCAGAATTGGAAAACTTTCAGGAAGACTGGTTAGATCTTATGTGCTCCGGGTTACATTTGCCCAAATCCTGAAGCTCATGGTATTCGCCAGGGTAATTTCTCCATTTTAAACTTTACAAAAAAGGTTGCGCTAGTTGGAGGATCTGCTTATACAGGTGAAATGAAAAAAGGTATTTTCTCTGCCTTGAATATGATCTTACCTGTTGATAAAAATGTATTACCAATGCACTGTTCTGCAAATGTTGGTGAAGATGGAGATACTGCTATTTTCTTTGGTTTATCTGGGACGGGTAAAACAACCTTATCTGCGGATCCAGACAGAAAATTAATTGGTGATGATGAACATGGTTGGACTGCGGAAAATAACATCTTTAATTTTGAAGGTGGATGCTATGCAAAAGTTATTGATTTAACAGAAGAAAAAGAACCAGACATTTACCGTGCGATAAAACCAGGAGCAATTTTAGAAAATGTTATCATGGATGAAAATGGAGTTGTAGATTATTTTGATTCAACTATAACTCAAAATACACGTGTAAGTTATCCTATTTATCATATTGATAACATTCAGAAACCGTCTTATGCCGGTAATCCTAAGAATATTTTCTTCTTAACATGTGATGCATTTGGTGTATTACCTCCAGTTTCTAAATTAACTCCAGGGCAAGCGGCGTATCACTTTATATCTGGGTATACTGCAAAAGTTGCAGGTACTGAAGCTGGAATTACAGAACCTGTTCCTTCTTTCTCTGCATGTTTTGGAGCACCATTTATGCCATTGCACCCAACAGTGTATGCTGAAATGCTAAGTAAAAAAATGACCGAAGCTGGAGTGAACGTTTGGCTGGTTAACACAGGTTGGTCAGGTGGACCTTATGGAGTTGGTTCAAGGATCAAACTGAAATACACCAGAGCAATGATTACTGCAATTTTAAATAACGAATTAGAAAAAGTTGATTTTGAACAACATCCAATTTTTGGATTATTTATGCCTAAATATTGTCCAAATGTTCCAACAGAAATGTTAGACCCTATGAATACGTGGTTACAAAAAGGTGGATACATTAGTAAAGCAATTAATCTTGCTCATTCCTTCCACTTGAATTTTGAGAAATTCGCAAGTCAGGCATCTGATCAAATTTTGGAAGGTGGTCCACTAATTGATGAACACCACCAAATGGATGATCATATTTAATTTCACAATTAATCATTTCAAAGGAGCTCTTTTCGAGCTCCTTTTCTTCTTGATTAAATAATATGAAGTACAAACTATTTGTATTTGCTATTTCCTTGTTGTTCTTCTATAAGGCAAATTCGCAAGAGACAGGAGAAAATGAATTAGGAGCCTGGTATATGTATTCAGGTACTCATCAAATATCTGAAAATTGGAGCCTGAAATCTGTTTTACAACTAAGAACCTATGAGACAACAAAGAATTTTAATTTTTTATTCTTTCAGGGAGGTGGCAACTATACCTTAAATAAAAATATTTCAGCTGGTCTTAATTATGGATTCCTGCTATGGGACAGAAGTTTTGAAGATAATAATAATGCTAATACTATTGAACATAGAATTAATGAGCAGATATATCTTAAGAATAAATTGGGAAAATTTTCCATGACAAACAGATTGAGCTTTGACCACCGCTTTATTGATAATAAGACTAGTTATGAAACGCAGCACAGAATACGATATAGATTCCATGTAAAACACCCTGTAAATAAAACACTTTATATTTCTGCTTTTGATGAGATAATTTACAACTTAGATGGCTTCAGGTTTCAACAAAATAGATTTTATGGAGCCATGGGAATAAAATTATCTAACAATGCCAATTTAGAATTAGGTTATTTAAAATGGAGTTTCAAGAGCAGAGCATTTGACAGACTTCAAATAGGAATTTCTATAAAAACCGATTGGCGTAAAAAAGAAACTAGATCCTAATATCCAGTTGCTCTTTTTTTACATTGATTATTGCCTGTTCAATATCTTCTTTAATATCTTTTGCAGATTCAATTCCTACGGAAAACCTTATTAAATTATCACCTATTCCAACTGACTCTCTTTCCTCCTTGCTCAACAAAGCATGAGAAGTCAGTGCAGGTAAAAGCATGGTGCTTTCAACGCCCGCTAAACTCATAGATGGTTTTATCAATTTTAATGATCTTAAAAAAATAGATGCGTCCAGTCCATCTTTCAATTCAAAGGAGAGCATACCTCCAAATCCTTTCATCTGCCTTTTCGACAATTCATAATCAGGATGACTTTTTAAACCAGGGTAATAAACTTTTTTCACATCTTCATGCTTCGCTAAAAACCGGGCTAATTTTTTTGCATTCCTGTTTTGTTCCTTAACACGAACAACCAGTGTTTTTATGCTCCGTTCTAACATCCAAACCATAAAATCACTTAAACTGCCACCATAATTCTTGGCAGTATTCCATATTTTATCCATATGCTCCTGCTTACTGGCAACTGCGCCAGCCAAAATATCAGAATGACCTCCTAAATATTTTGTCGCTGAATGAATTACGATATCAATACCAAAATCTATCGGGTTCTGGTTTACAGGACTCGCAAACGTATTATCTATTGTGGTTAAAATATTCTTAGATTTTGCCAACTGAGCTACCACTTCCATATCCGTAATTGTCATTAAAGGGTTTGATGGCGTCTCTATATGGATAAGCTTAGTATTTGGTTTTAAGGCAGCTTCAAAATCGGAAATACTTAATCCATTTGTAAATGTATAGTCTATTCCTAACTTCGGAAATTCTTCCTGAATGAAATTAGACGTTCCTCCATACAAGGTATTCTGTAAAACAATATGATCTCCAGCTTTTAAAAATGCCAAAAATGTTGTGCTAATGGCTGCCATTCCGGAACCAAAGATCATTCCTGCTTCAGCATGTTCCAAAGCAGCTATCTTTTTTGATAAGTATTCTTGATTTGGTGTGTTGAAATACCTTGGATAGCGCTTTACATCTACCCCTTCAAACTGATAGGATGTAGACATATAAATTGGTGAAACTGCACCTTTAAACCGTTTATCCTCTACTTCGCCAACATGGGTACAAATGGTTTTTTTGCTTGTTATGTTTTTCATAACATAAATTTAAGAAAAAGAAAATCAAATTAATATTATTT
>CAWHCT010000008.1:0-210711 GCA_963827785.1 uncultured Flavobacteriaceae bacterium
CAGGGCTTTTGAGTTCTTCTCCAAAATATTACAACCCGCTAATAGCGAGGTTTTCAGAATCAATTTTAACAATTAATTCCTCTTAACATAATTAATTCTAAAAATTATTTGGGGCTAAAAAATAAAAATAATGACCTTAATTATTTAATTGCTATTTGGAGAACTTTAAATTTAATAAATTTCTTTGAATAATTATTAAAAAATTAAAACATTTTTAAATTGTAAACAAGTACAATACTTCTATCTTTGCATTTTTAATTTTAATGCCTTAGTATGATTAAAGTAACTTTACCTGATGGATCCATAAAAGAGTATGATAAGAACTCTACTCCCATTGATGTAGCCATGAGCATTAGTGAAGGCTTGGCAAGGAATGTTATATCTGCCAAATATAATGGCGTAACTGTTGAAAATAATACTCCTCTTACTGAAGACGGATCATTAATACTATATACTTGGAATAATGAGGAAGGGAAAAAAGCCTTTTGGCACTCAACGTCCCATATTATGGCACAGGCGCTTGAAGAATTATATCCTGGCATTAAATTAACTATAGGACCTGCTATTGAAAATGGTTTCTATTACGATGTAGATTTTGGCAACCATTCTATTTCTGAAAAGGATTTTCCTAAAATTGAAGCCAAAATGCTTGAAATTGCAAGAGGAAAATTTGAGTATAAAATGAGATCTTCAACTAAAGCAGATGCATTATCATTTTACAAAAAACAAGGCAACGAATATAAAATAGAATTAATAGAAAATCTTGAAGATGGAACCATAACTTTTTGTGACCATTCCTCATTTACAGATTTATGTCGAGGAGGACATATTCCAAATACAGGCTTGATAAAAGCCATTAAGTTGTTATCAGTTGCAGGAGCGTATTGGAGAGGTGATGAAACTAAACCTCAATTAACAAGGATTTATGGAATTTCTTTCCCAAAACAAAAAGAGCTCAACGAGTATTTAGAATTGATCGAAGAGGCAAAAAAACGTGACCACAGAAAATTAGGTAAAGAATTAGAATTATTTGCTTTTTCACAAAAAGTAGGGCAAGGTTTACCTTTATGGCTTCCAAAAGGTGCCGCGCTCAGAGAAAGATTAGAGAATTTTTTAAAAGAAGCACAAAAAAAGGCAGGCTATGAAATGGTTATTTCTCCACATATAGGTCAAAAGGAATTATATGTTACTTCCGGTCACTATGCAAAATATGGTGAAGATAGTTTTCAACCAATACATACTCCAAAAGAAGATGAGGAATTTCTTCTTAAACCGATGAATTGTCCTCATCATTGCGAAATTTATAATACAAGACCATGGAGTTATAAGGAATTACCTAAACGATTTGCTGAATTTGGCACAGTTTACAGGTACGAACAAAGTGGTGAATTACATGGATTAACCAGAGTGAGAGGTTTTACTCAAGATGATGCACATATTTTTTGTACTCCAGACCAATTAGACAAGGAATTTAAAGATGTGATCGATTTAGTACTTTATGTTTTTGGTTCATTAGGATTTGAAAATTTTACTACTCAAGTATCGTTGAGAGATCCTGAAAATCCTGATAAATATATTGGAAGTCTTGAAAATTGGGAAAAAGCAGAGCAAGCCATTATTAATGCGGCTAAAGATAAAGGATTAAATTATGTAATTGAAAAAGGTGAAGCTGCTTTTTACGGGCCTAAACTAGACTTTATGGTCAAAGATGCCTTGGGCAGAAACTGGCAATTGGGAACAATTCAGGTTGATTATAATTTACCTGAACGATTTGATCTGACTTACAAAGGTAGTGATAACGAACTTCACAGACCTGTGATGATTCATAGAGCTCCATTTGGAAGTATGGAACGTTTTGTTGCAATATTACTTGAACATACAGCCGGGAATTTTCCTTTGTGGTTGACTCCGCAGCAGGTTATTGTCTTGTCAATTAGTGAGAAATACGAAAAATACGCTAAAAAAGTTTTACATTTGTTAGAAAATAACGAAATTCGCGCCCTCTCTGATGATAGAAATGAAACGGTGGGTAAAAAAATTAGGGATGCGGAAATTGCAAAAACACCGTTCATGGTAATTGTCGGTGAGAATGAAGAAAAAATGAATAAGGTGACTGTTAGAAAACATGGAGGAGAGGATTTAGGAATGATAACCATACAGGAATTTTCATCAATAATTAATAAGGAAATAAATAACTCTTTAAAACAATTTAAAGTTTAACTAAAATATAAAGCCATAGCAATACGTAGAAGAAGAAATAGAGGTCCTGCTAGAATTATTAAGGAAGACCAGCATAAAATTAATAGAAAAATTTTAGCTCCAGAAGTACGCCTAGTCGGTGACAACGTAGAAATTGGAGTTTATAAAATTAAAGATGCCTTGGCAATCGCAGAAGAGCAAGGTCTTGATCTGGTTGAGATATCGCCCAAAGCTATACCTCCAGTGTGTAAAGTTATGGATTATAAAAAGTTTCTTTATGAACAAAAGAAGCGAGAAAAAGTTTTAAAGTCCAAAGCAACAAAAGTAGTAATTAAAGAAATTAGATTTGGTCCTCAAACAGATGACCATGATTTCGAGTTTAAAAAGAAACATGCCATCAAGTTTTTAAAAGATGGAGCAAAATTGAAAGCCTTTGTATTTTTTAAAGGGCGATCAATTGTTTTTAAAGAACAAGGTCAAATCCTGTTGTTGAGATTAGCTCAGGAGTTGGAAGATTACGGTAAAGTTGAACAATTACCGCAGTTGGAAGGTAAACGAATGATCATGTATATTGCTCCAAAAAAAGGAAAATAGAACTAAGTATTTAGTTTAAAATAATTAAGTGAAATAAATAAAATCTAGGAGAAAATGCCGAAAATGAAAACAAAATCTAGTGCAAAAAAGCGTTTTAAGCTTACTGGCACTGGTAAAATTAAAAGAAAACACGCTTTTAAAAGCCACATCTTAACAAAGAAGTCGAAGAAGCGAAAATTAGCGTTAACTCATAGTACATTGGTACATGAGAGTGATGTTAATAGTATTAAAGAACAATTACGTTTAAAGTAATCAAGTTCTGGTTTAAATTATTTAATAACCCTGGAGTTAGGCACATAAAAGAATCGAGAATCGATCGCCTACTACAAAAAAACAATTAAAAAAATGCCAAGATCAGTAAATTCAGTTGCGAAAAGAGCTAGAAGAAAAAAAGTTCTCAAGCAAGCAAAAGGATACTTCGGAAGACGTAAAAACGTCTGGACAGTAGCCAAAAATGCGGTTGACAAAGCTATGTTATATGCTTACAGAGACCGTCGAAACAAAAAACGTACATTTCGTGCTTTATGGATAACGCGAATTAATGCAGGTGCCAGACAATATGGAATGTCATATTCTCAATTCATGGGTAAACTAAAATCTAATAAAATTGAACTTAATAGAAAGGTTTTAGCAGATTTAGCAATGAATGACCCGGAAGCTTTCAAAGCAATAATTGAAAAAATAAAATAAGGCATTTTGCCTATTAAATAACACTATTTCACTTAAAAAAAATCCGATTCATTTGAATCGGATTTTTTTATTTAATAAATATTAATCTGCAATCTTGCAGCTTCTATATTTATTATCTTTTCGGATTAATGTTCACTCCATCCTTGGCCTGAACACCTCTTTTAGGATTAATGCTTACTCCATCTTTGGATTGCACTCCTCTTTTTGGATTGATGTTCACTCCATCTTTGGATTGAACACCTTTTTTTTTCGAATCTTTTGACATTAGGTTGTTTTTTTTAGGATTAATATGCTTGAAATTACTAAAATCCTAACAATTCAACAAATTTAATTTCTTATATATAAGTTAATATTCATAAATTACACCAAAATTGTCAACTGCAAATATGACTTTTAATTCTTTTCTTAAGGAATGTAACGAAAAGGAAGTATTTAAAAAACTTTCTATTTATGTTGTCTCATGCTGGATAATACTTCAGGTACTTTCCGTTACACAAGACTATATAGGTATTCCCGGGAATATCATAACAATTATACTCATATTGATGCTTCTTGGCCTTCCAGTCAATATTTATTATATCTGGAAATTTTCTCTTGCACAACTTGAAAAAAATCAGACAGTAATTGACAAGAATGGCAAAAAGAAGCGAAGTAAATTTCAGAAAATGTATTTTTCTTCATTACTTGCCATAAGTATATTAGTTGGGTTGATATCTATTTTTATCATAAACAACAAATTTATTGAATCACTGAACTTACCTGAAATTGAATCAAGTGATAAAATTGCCATCCTTAAATTTGGAAACAATACCGGTAATAAAGATTTTGATATAGTAAGTAAAATGGCCACAGACTGGATCACACATGGCATTACAGAAAATCAGGTAGCACAAGTAATCTCACCAGAGATCGTAGATGATTACTCAAATATTCTAAAAGTTCAAAAGGCTGGTGCTCCTTTAGAAAAAGATATTTTAGATGTATTCTTTAAACCAAAAAAGATTATTTCAGGTAATTTCTATATGCAAGATAACAACCTTATTTTTAAATGTTCAATACTCGAAAATGATAGTTCTTATGCTTTTAAACCGGTTGAATGCAATAAAGAAAACCCTTTGGAATGTATTGAATCACTTAAACAAAGTATTTTAGGTTATTTAATAACAGAAGATACAGAGTGGCTTCAAGATATACCTCCCAGATTTGAGGCTTATCAAGCAGTATTGGAGGCTAAACAAAATTATCAAAGTGATAGCGAAAAATATCTGGCTCTTATGGATAAAGCCATTGAACTAGATAGCTCATACTTTGAACCCAAAATGTTAAAAATATCAGTCACCTATAATATGGGTGATTTCAAAAAAGCAGATTCATTAAGGAAAGAAGCTTTAAAATCTACAGCCAAGATAAATAAAAGGCAACGGAATTTATTGAATTTTTATGAAGCCTTATTGAATGGTAAAAGTGACGACATTTATAATTCAATGAAAAAAGAATATAATATTGCACCATTCGATTTACAAACAAATAAGACTATGATGGCTGTGGCCTTGCAATTTGTTAATAAGCCTGAGGAAATAGACTCTATTTTTTATAAAATTCCCATGGAGGAGATGGATTTAGATCTGTGTTATGATTGTGAAGATAGAATCTACGTTAAGGCTCTCGCAGATATTGAATTAAAAAGATATGATAGTGTTATCAATTTGCTAAGGCCTTATTCACAGGGAATAGATAAAATCTTTTTCAAAGTTCCTTTAATAAAGTCTTATTTGCGAAGCGGTAATCAAGAAATGGCAGATCCTATCCTTGAAAAACTCAAATTAACGGCTGAAGAAGATACATGGCAAAATGTCTATAATAAAATTGGAGCTGATTTATTAGTCCAAAATAAAACTGAAGAAGCAACAAAATATTTTAATGAAGTTATTGCTTCAAAAGATACTACGTCAAATAGAAATGTGGCTACTGCCTATTATTACAGTAACAATTATGAAAATTCAGAAAAGATTTATGAATCTATTCTTTTAAATGATCCTCCTGATTTTGATGTAATTTCTAAACTTGCAGTTTGCTATTATAAAAACGGTAAGGTTAAAAAAGCTGAAAAATTGATCAATTCCTTTGATGCATTAAAAAAAGATTTTCAGTATGGTGCCATTGATTATGCAAAGGCACAATATTATTCACAAACGGGAGATAAGCAAAATACATTTAAATATTTATTGCAATCTGTTTCATCCGGAAATTTTTATACCTCAAATTCTTTTCAGCACGATCCTCAATTCATACCATATTTTAATACTGAAATGTTTAATCAGATTTTAAACTTTTGGCATAATTAAGCTTTTATATTCAAAAGCTATTTTCATATCAAAACAAATCAAATAGTATGGAAGATTTTAATAACTCCTTTGCCCTTTTGATTGGCGCCAGCAGTAAGGGAGAAGAATATATGGCTGCTGATGCAAAAGCAATTAGAGATGTATTATTGGACAAAAGATACGCAGGCTATCCTAAAGAAAATATAATTCTTTTGACAGATGATCAGGCGAATCGAAAGAATATACTTGAAGCTTTTGACACTATTGCAAAAAAATTAAATAAAGATTCCAATGTCATCTTATATTATTCCGGACATGGCGAAGAAGCTTATGATGAGGATAAAAATGAATTTTGGTACTATCTAAAATTGGCTGGTATAACCGATGAGAATCAGGCCACACACAGAGTTTTGGATGCCGAACTAAAAGAAAAGATAAACGCATTAATTGCCGATCGAATAATTTTCTTTTTTGACTGTTGTCACGCCCAAGGTTTAACTAAAGGTCAAGGTATTTTAGATGTCAGTGAAAAACTTGAAGACAGGATTGAAACAACCCAAACCAATGTGAACATAAATCCTGAAGGATTACTCCAAAATTTAGATGACGAGGAAGGAATGGCCATTATTTCGGCATGTAAAGACGAGCAGAGATCCTATAAGATAAATGGTGAACAAAACAGTATTTTCACTACCTGTTTATTAGAAGTTCTTAGAGGTGAACATCAATCGGCATTTATAGATCCTTACATTCGATTGACCGATGTTATTGAATATGTTTTGGAAACCGTCCCTAAAAGAGCTTTAGCTGAAGGTCAAAAGCAAAAACCTTTTGTAAACATTCAATTCGACTATAATTTTGAATTGAGTAAGGCTCCAAAAGAAAAAATTATTGATAAGGAAAACTTGCTGGAACAATCTCATAAAGAAAAAGCTAGGAAACATATTAAAAAGGTATTTTATGAATCTCCCAATGCGAATAATGCCATAATATTTGTTCACGGATTTTCCGGAGAAGCATGGAAAACATTTGGTAAGATTCCAGATTTTTTGGCCGAAGATGAACGGATGGAAGGATGGGATATGTTCCCTTTTGGATTCAGTGAAAATGTTGACCCCAAATTAGGTAAGGAAGTATTTGCAAGCATTAGTGATATAGACCGAGTCTCTGAAAATTTAAGTGCTGCCATAAAATATAAGTTTGGAAAATATAAACGTATTGCAATTATAGCCCACAGTCTAGGTGGTTTAGTTGCTCAACGTAGTATTCTTAATTTAAATTCGGTGCATCGAGACCGATTGAGTCATGTCATACTTTTTGGTACACCAAGCAACGGAGTAACAAATAATGTCTTTAAAAAAATATGGAAAAATAAAATTGAAGACCTTATACAGGACAAACCATATATTAAAAAATTACGTCAAGACTGGTCAAAAGAATTCAATGACAATTATCCATTTACATTTAAAACTGTATTTGCTACCAGAGATGATTATGTGTCAAAGGAATCTGCACTTGATCCGTTCAAAAAAGAATATTGGGTGAATATTAACGGAAATCATTCATCTATGGTTGATGTAACTTCTAAAGATAATGATGGTTATGAATTAGTATTAAATACCCTTACTGATAATCCGTTTTTTAACAAGTATACTAATTCTGAGGAAATTAACATTGCGCTTGGTGAATACGATGAAGTGGTAAGAAAATTAAGACCCGCCTTAGACTATTTAAATAGTGATGGCCTTGAGAAACTAATCTACGCAATGGAATGTTCTGGTTTGAGAGAGGAAGCCATTGAAATTCTTGAAACACATAAGCTGGCGAAAAAAGATGGTGAAATGCTTTATATTCTAGGGGGACTTTTTAAGAATGAATATCTTAATAATACCAACCCGGAAGACGGATTAGCATCTTATAATTGTTTTAAAAAAGCTCTTAGAATTGCCAAGAAAGAAAATGACATAGAACAAATATATCTGAATGCAATAAACCTCGCATTTCTTAATATCCTTCTTGAAAAAGATAAAAGAGATATGAAAACCTATGCCAAATCAGCACTTGAATACACCAATAAAGATCGTTCAAATAAAGTTTTAAAAATGGCTACAGTTGGTGAAGCTAATATTTATTTAAATAATTTATCAGAAGCCAGGAAACATTATCTAAGTGCTTCAAAAAAGGCCAACATTCGTGAAAAAATAAGTATCCACGATCAAGCCTATACAGCCTATTTAGCCCTATTTAATGAAAAACCAAATGATCCATTCATTCAGTTTTTAAAGGAAATATTCTTAACATAAAAATAAAAGTTTTAACCTTATTCAGTCTAATTAAAAAAAAAATAGTAAATTTCTGCTGCAAATAAACTTATTAATACAACCAACCAGCAATGTCAACCGAAACTATATTTATTTGTTATTCCAACAAGGACGCAAAGTTTGCAAATGATCTAGCAAACACTTTAATTGAAGCAGGTGCTAATATATGGATAGAAAGTCTTCATGGTCAAGATGATGACGATGCTATAGAAGCCGCCATAAAATCTGCTAAACTGGTTTTAATTGTAACATCAGAAAATGCTTTGACTGATGAAACCTTAAAACAAGAAAAAGACTTCGCCAGAGCCAATAATGTGGACAGATTACTTATAAAAATTGATACCTGCGATACTTCAAGTAAAATGCGTTGGAAATCGTTACCAAAAATCGATTTTTCAAGTAATAAGTCAGAAGCGATGAAGACTTTATTTGATAAATTAAAGCTTACTGGAGGTCAAGAAATCAAGAAATCAGAAGGTTCAATCAAAGAACCATTAAGTACAACTGAAAATGTTGAAATACCGGAAATATCTGCTCCAGAAATTAAAGTTGAAAAAAATATCGATACAAATACTAAAAGTGCAAAATCTAACGATCCTGAATTAGCCAGAAAAGAGAGCTTATTAGTGTCTAGTGATGAGATAGAATCTGTACGGTCTTTATTCAAAAAACAAATTAAGGAATCCAAAATTGCAATAGGATTATTTATAGCTGCCAGTGTCGTTATATCAGTGGTAGTTTTTGTTATTTTTAAGTTTGATTTATTCTCTTCTGAACAAGTGGCTGACGTTGCTTCAACAGCAGAAAACACCTATGATAAATTAACAAAGTTTTTCCCTGCAGTGGGTGCAATTTTACCAAATGCATTCAGTGGCATCTCTGCAAGTAAAATTAAAGACAAGAAAAAAAGGCTTGCAATAATAGATAAACTTGAACGTACAAGAGACCGGATAAAAAACAATTTACAAAGCACCCCAGAATCAGAGATCAAGGCTTTGGAAGAAAAATTGGAAGAATTAATAACACTTTAAAAATAAAATTGTGAGTAGCATTGGAGGTAAATTAAAGGAAGTAGAACAGAACGCCAAAAGAACACGTCGCATTTCAACTATACTGGCAACGATCATGATAATTTTTATTGCCTTAAGTGCAGTGTTAATTATCCTCGTACAACAAGCAAATGCCAATTTGGAAAAAGAAAAACAAATAGTGGAAGATCAGAGATCACAATTGGCAGAACAGAATAAAGTGTTAGCCCAAAAGGATTCTTTATTGACTTTTCAAAACAAACGATTACGAGAAGTACAAGGAAAACTAGATAGTTACTGGGATCAGGCAGTATCTTCAAATAAAATAAATGCATATGCCGATTATTTGTCAAAGGCGATCAATGGGGATGAACATTATAATGATGCACTTGCAAAAATGAATGAACTTGCCAATAAAACGGGTTATGTTCAAATAACAGATTCAAATGGGAAACAATATCTTTCGCCTATCAAAGAATTGGATTCTGATGTTCAATTTTATATTGCAAACACGGCTATGAGAGTAAGAAGGGGTGTTATGGGAGATCCTAATTTTTCTAATACTTCTCAAATTGGGAATAAGGTAGTAAAAGTTAATGATGTTGTGAGATTAGATTCCATTATAAAAACTGGAGGAGCCGAATGGGGCAAAATTGGGTATGGTAACTGAAGACTAACCGCCTTAATCTTATTTTCCAAAAGCAGTAAGAACCAGATTTCTGGAACCTCCATTATTTCTATGCTCGCAAAGATAAATCCCTTGCCATATTCCTAAATTTAATTTACCATTTGTAATTGGTATTAAAACCGAGTTGCTTAATAACGAAGCTTTTATATGCGCGGGCATATCATCTGACCCTTCAAAAGTATGTTTATAATAAGGCTTATTTTCTGGAACCATCATATTAAAATGACTTTCAAAATCTTCCCTCACAGTTGAATCGGCATTTTCATTAATTGTTAAACTGGCCGAAGTATGCTTGATAAAAACCTGTAACTGACCTATTTCTATTTGTTTTATTTCCGGAAACAAATGAATAATTTCGTTTGTAATTAAATGAAATCCTCTTTTATAAGGCTGAAGCTTAATTTGTTTTTGAAAATAAAGCATTTTTAAGCTATGTCATTTTTAATTTCGTCAATTGCAGCTTTAAACTCTTCCCAGTCAATCAAACTGTCTCCATCTTTATCGTAACCTTCAACCAATTTAGATGATACTATCCCACGAATAAAACCGCTGATTTCGGCTTGCTTTAGTAGTGCTAAAATTTCAGCTTTAGTTAGTTTCCCATCACTATCTTTATCAAAAAAAATAAAGGCCTCTTCGGGAGTAGCAAAATGGTTTGTAATTAAAATTTGAATTTTGTTTAATATGATTTCTTTAGATGCCATATTTTTTTGGATCATTTAAGTTTTCTGTTTCTTTTTTCGTGCAGCAGGAAAAAGCACATTATTTAATATTAGCCTATATCCCGGAGAGGTAGGATGAAGATCCAGTTCTGTTTTAGGGTCCCCTACTCGATGCGTATAATCTTCGGGATCATGACCTCCATAAAAAGTGAAAAAACCTTTTCCTTTGATACCATGAATGTATTTTGCTTCGCCATTGGTTTTATTCTCGCCCATGACTAAAACATTAGACTTTATTAGATCACGATCAAAAGAAGTTGTTTGCCCCATAAATCCTTTTACCAAGGCAGTATGGTTTTGGCAAAGCATTGTTGGTACAGGATCCCACTTTGCCGAGAAATCCATAAGAGAAAAATAGTCTGTCATCTTAGGTATTCGTCTTTTATTGGTCATATCTATTGACGAAAATTCGTAGACCATTGGATTACGTTCTAAAATATAATCTTTAAACGCAAACGTACGGTTGTAATCTATTTTATTTTGGTAGTTTGGTGTACTTCCATCACCATCAAACATAGGTTCGCAAATATCTATTCCATCTGCAGATAATGCGATATCAAAACTATCAGTGGCACTGCACATTGCAAACATAAATCCACCTCCTATGACATAATCTCTAATTTTCTGGGCAACTGCCAATTTAGCCTCTGAAACTTTACTATACCCTAATTTATATGCCAATCCCTCGGCATCTTTTTTCTCTTGAATATACCATGGAGATGTCCTGTAGGCTCTATAGAATTTACCATATTGACCTGTAAAATCCTCATGATGTAAATGAAGCCAGTCAAATAGCAATAATCCATCATTCAATACTTCTTCATCATAGATAGTTTCATAAGGAATTTCAGCATAGGTCAGTACCATTGTTACCGCATCATCCCATGGTTGTTTCCCCATAGGAGTGTAAACCGCAATTTTTGGCGCTTTTTCCAATACAACAGCTTCCATATTCTTACTAGGACTGCTTATTTCCTCGAGAATTGATTCTGCTTCAGATGAAGATATTATTTCAAATGAAACTCCTCTAATCTGGCACTCTCGTTTAATTCCCTCCTCATCAGGAAGTAAAAACGAACCTCCTCTGTAATTCAATAACCATTTGACCTTTATTTGCTTTTCTAAGGTCCAGAATGTAATTCCGTAGGCTTTTAAATGATTCTCCTGAGTTTCTGCATCCATTGGAATAAGAATGTAGGAAGAAAAGGCTTTAGTTGAGAGAAACAAGAATAATATAATTAGGAAATAATTCTTCATGTATTGTAAGATAATTAAAAAAATCTATCTGACTTTTAATTCGGTACCGGAAAGCAAGTTGGCAATTCTTTTTGTTTCAGGAAACTGCTCAAGAATAATTTTAATAAACACTGTAATAGGAATTGCCATAATAAGACCTGGAATTCCCCAAAGAAAGCCCCAAAACATAAGCATTACTAAAACAGTAATAATATTTATTGAAAACGATTTACCCATAAAAATTGGTTCCAAAATACCTCCAAACAATACTTGAACTCCGGTTATTGTTATAATAAAAAAGAATAATGTACTTGTTGGGTCCAATTCTACAAACGCAAATATTGACAATAATATTACCGAAATAAATGAGCCTACCATTTGGACAAAATTAATAATGAATACAAAAAGACCCCAAAATATTGGAAAACTTATATCAAAAAACAAACAAGCAAGTCCTGTCCCAATTCCGGTCAATAAACTTACTAGAAACTTAACTTTGATAAATGTAATGAGATCTTTTTCAATCTTCATAAAAGTTTTTATTGAGGCATATTTTTGCTTTAATATAGTGTTATTCAAAACTTTATGCATATTAATTGATTCAGCCAAAAGAAGCACAACAAAAAATGCTACCATCAAAACCATGGTCAATGATTTTTGTAAAAAATCGACTGTAGAACCCAGGTTTTCCTTTTTTACAAATTGTGATATTATCTTTTTATCTTTTTGAAATTCTACTCCAAAAACATCTTCTAAATAGTACATTAAATTTGTGATTTTATCTTCTGCTTTTTCAAAAAAAACAGTATCTGACGCCATAATTTGCCTGCTTGATAATTTAACCAATTCTGCTCCAAATCGTAAACCAACAATAATTACTAAAACAATTAAAATTATGCTTACAATTTTTGGAACTTTTCTCTTTGCCAACCAGCGCATTAATGGTAAAAAGAGTAAGGCTATAAACATAGAAAACACAAGCGGAATGAAAATAAATGATAGTATTTTAAGCAGGTAAAATACTAAGGGAATGACAATAATTAACAATAATATGTTAGTTGTACGTGTTTGGTTTAACATAAAGATATCTTTCCTTTTATAACAAAACCCAAAGTTAAATTAAAATATATGATAAAGTAAACATATTAAGTCGACTTTAACTTGGTGTTAAACAATTACAACCGTATTTATTTAAAAAGGCACATCATTCTCGTCATTATCATCTGAAGTTCCAAATGCATCATCAGTAGACGGAAAATTATCAGGCTTGAATGTATCGTCATTGGCAGCAGCATTCATTTTAGAATGGAATTCCTGGTTCAAAAAAGGAGTATCAAAATCATCCATGTTATCAAATTTACCCAAATGGGCAATAAATTTTAATCGGATACTATCCAATCCTCCATTTCTGTGTTTTGCGACAATAAATTCTGCTTGACCCTCAGTAGGCGTTCTGTCTTCATCATCCCATTCTTCAATTTTATAATATTCGGGTCTGTAAATAAATGAAACGATATCAGCATCTTGCTCAATGGCTCCTGATTCTCTCAAGTCACTTAACAATGGACGTTTACTCCCTCCTCGTGTTTCAACAGCACGTGATAACTGTGATAAGGCAATAACGGGAATACTTAATTCCTTGGCTAATGCTTTTAAATTTCTAGAAATGGTCGAAATTTCCTGTTCTCGATTCCCACCCTTTAAACTGCTTCCGGCAGTCATTAACTGCAAATAATCAATGACAATGAGTTTGATCCCGTATTGTGAAGCTAACCGCCTTGCCTTTGCTCTTAAATCAAAAATAGAAAGTGAAGGTGTATCGTCAATAAACAATGGTGCTTTTTCAAGACCCTTTACTTTAACATTTAATTGCTCCCACTCATGCTTTGCTAATCTGCCCGTACGTAATTTTTCTGAAGATAATCCTGTTTCGCTAGAAATTAAACGCGTTATTAACTGCACTGATGCCATTTCCAATGAAAAGAATGCGACAGGAATATTATTATTTACTGCAATATTTCTAGCCATGGAAAGAGTTAAAGCCGTTTTACCCATACCCGGTCTTGCGGCTATAATAATTAAATCGCTTTCCTGCCAACCAGAAGTAAGTCTGTCCAATTTTGTAAATCCTGAAGGAATTCCACTAAGGCCTTCTTTGTTAGAAATTTCCTCGATCTTTCTTTTAGCCTGAATTACCAGATTTTGTGCCGTTTCACTAGATCTTTTTATATTACCCTGTGTCACTTCATATAATTTGGCTTCGGCCTTATCAAGCAAGTCAAAGACATCTTGTGTTTCATCATATGAGTCTTCAATTATTTCACTAGAAATCTTAATCAAACTCCTTTGAATGAATTTTTGTAAAATTATGCGGGCATGAAATTCTATATGAGCAGAAGATGACACTTTTTGTGTAAGGGAAATCAAATAAAAATCCCCACCTACGGCAGCCAATTTTTCATTCTTTTTCAACTGACTGGAAACAGTTAATAAGTCAACTGGTTCACTACTTTCAAATAGCTGGAATATTGCCTCAAAAATATGTTGATGTGCTTCTTTATAAAAAGCATCCGGACTTAAAATATCAATAACCTCATCGACACCTTTTTTATCAATCATCATAGCTCCAAGCACAACTTCCTCTAAATCAATTGCTTGTGGAGGTATTTTTCCTTTTTCTAAACTAATGATGGTACTTTTGTCTACTTGGTATCCTTTTATCTGGCTTGGTTGCTTCATGAGGGCTAAAGTAATTAAAATGTTAAAAAAATGCTCGGTTTAGAATAATAGAATCTTAACAGGTAGTAAACAATTCAACTGTTAACAACTAAAAATTATTGTTTATAAGTACAAAAAAAACCGATTTAAATTTCATCGGTTTTCTTAATCTGCTAGAATAAAGCAAATTTTTATTTATAGACTCCCATTTCAGAATATTTTTCCATCCTTTGTTTTACCAGTTCTTTTGGTGATAAGTTTTTCAACTGTTCATATGATTTGACGATGGCATCTCGAACCGAAATAAAAGTTGCCTCTCTATCACAATGTGCTCCTCCCAAAGGTTCTTTAATTATTTCGTCAATCAGTTTAAGTCTTTTCATATCCTTGGCCGTGAGTTTTAAAGCCTCGGCAGCCTGTTCTTTATACTCCCAGCTTCTCCATAAAATAGAAGAACAGGATTCCGGAGATATTACTGAATACCAAGTATTTTCCAGCATGAGAACTTTGTCTCCCACACCTATTCCCAACGCTCCACCGGAAGCACCTTCCCCTATAACTACAGTTATAATTGGCACCTTTAACCGTGTCATTTCAAGAATATTTCGAGCTATTGCTTCACCTTGTCCTCGCTCTTCAGCTTCAAGTCCCGGATAAGCTCCTGGAGTATCCAATAAGGTTACAACAGGTATACCGAACTTTTCAGCCGATTTCATAAGTCGAAGAGCTTTTCTATACCCTTCAGGATTGGCCATTCCAAAATTTCGATATTGTCTGGTTTTAGTATTATATCCTTTCTGCTGACCTATAAACATATAACTTTGATCGCCTATTTTTCCTAATCCGCCAATCATAGCTTTGTCATCTTTAAACCCACGATCTCCATGAAGTTCAAGAAATGTATCTCCGCAAATAGCTTGAATATGATCTAAAGTGTAAGGTCTTGACGGATGACGAGACAATTGAACACGTTGCCAAGGTGTCAAGTTTTTATAAATATCCTTTTTAGCTTCTATTAATTTTTTTTCAATTTGTTTGCAGGTCTCAGTTACATCAACATGGCTTTCCTCACCAATTAACTGGCACTTTTGAAGTTGTTCTTCTAATTCTTTAATGGGAAGTTCAAATTCTAAATATTCCATTGAAAAGAGTTTTTGATAGTTAGCATACAAATATAAAAACTTTAAGCTTGCCAAAAGTTAAATGACACTCCTTTTTAACCTTTTAGAGTTTTTGATGAATCCATTAAAGAGAACTACTGTTATTATTACAATAGCTCCTAAATAAAACTGAGGGCTCATTTTTTCTGATTCCGGGAATAAGATCAATGCCAATATTATACCATAAACCGGTTCCAGATTATAAGTTAGTATGACAGTATAGGGGCTAACATAGTTCATAATATAGACCGATGCAATAAAGGCATAGGCAGTACAAATTGATGCCAGAATAAAAAGGTATCCATAATCAGATCCGCTCAATGTAAAGAACTCTAAGGTAAAACCATCTCCAAAGATCGGGATAAATATTGTTATGAATAATACGCCTCCCAGAAACTCATAAAAAGAAATGACAGTTGCGGAATTGCGTTCCAAAAATTTTCCATTGATAACCGCAAATAACGAGGACAGAAACGCCGAAATAATCCCAAGAATTATGCCTGTTAAATATTTCATTTCACTTTGTGTAATAATAAAAACACCAATGATCACTATTATTCCAAAAAGTATCTCGTACCAAATTACTCTTCGATTAAAAATTATGGGTTCAATAAATGAAGCAAAAAAAGCCCCGGTAGAGAACATTGACAATGCTATGGAAACATTGGCTGCTTTGATCGATCCAAAAAAAGTGATCCAATGAAGTGCAATGATAACTCCTGCAATTGAAAACCTAATTATATATCTCGCAGAAATGTTGATCTTAATGCCCATATATCTTATGTAAATACTCATAAGTATTGTCGCTATTAACATTCTAAACCAAACCAAGGGAATAGCATCTATTGAAATCAATTCACCTAAAATTGCGGTAAAACCGGCAATAAATACTAAAAAATGTAGATGAAAATAATTTTTAAGGTTAGCGTTTGGCATTATATAGCAAGTATGCCGCTAAAATACCAAATATAACATTAGGAAACCAAACAGCAATTAATGGCGAAAAATCCGACTGTTCGGCTAAGACACCGAAAATTTTATCGAAAAAAACATAGATCATAGCAATGGTGATTCCAAATGCTAAATTGACTCCCATTCCCCCTCTTCTTTTAATTGAAGATACGGCAACCGCTATAATGGTAAGAATGAAGACCGCAATCGGTAAACTCCACTTCTTATATTGCACCAGTTCATATCTGCCGATATTTGAAGAGCCTCTCTGCCTTTCTTTCTTTATAAAACTTGAAAGTTTATTATAACTTAAGGTCTCTGCAATATATTCAACTGGTGTAAGATCTTCCAGATCAAATGAAAATATAGTGTCTTTTCGTCTTTCAATATCCAAAAAATCGTCATTATCACCTACTTTCCGTTTGACGTAATTTATTAATCTGTAAGTACTATCTTTTTCATTGAATTTTATACTACTTGCACTTATTTTGTAAATGAGTTTATTTTCCTCATAATGCTCCAATGTAAAATTATTTCCTCTTTGATCCTTAAAATTGAAATTACTGACATAAATAAAATCATTATCATTTATCTGTCTGTATACATTTCGGTTTTGTCTATCATTTTTACCGGTTTTGAAATATTTATAATTGAATTCATTATATCCCTTACTTGCTATTGGACCTAAATATAAGCCTAAAAAAAGTGCAAATATTGCAACAATGACTGCCCCTATAATGTAAGGCCTTAAAAACCTGTAGAAAGAAACTCCAGAGCTTAAAAAAGCGATAACCTCTGTGTTATTAGCTAATTTAGAAGTGAACCAGATAACAGATAAAAACAAGAAAAGAGGAAACAACAAGTTTGCGAAATAGATAGTGAAGTCCAGATAATATCTTGAAACTTCAGAGAAAGGAATTTCATTCTCTAAAATTTTACCAATTTTTTCAGCAAGATTTACCGTAATTCCTATTGGAATAAACAGCAAAAGCATCATAACAAAAGTAAAGATATATCTTTTTAGTATGTACCAATCTAATATCTTCAAACCTAAAGCCTTTTATCCATTTGTTTGACCATTTTATTTTTCCAGATCGTGAAATCTCCTGCTAATATATGTTTTCTTGCTTCTCGCACCAACCATAAATAAAATCCCAGGTTATGGATAGTAGCAATTTGCTTACCTAAAAGTTCATTAACAGTAAAAAGATGTTTAAGATAGGCTTTGGAATATTCTGTATCTACAAAAGTAATTGCCATTTCATCGATAGGAGAGAAATCATCTTCCCATTTTTTATTCTTAATATTAATAGTTCCATGAGCTGTAAAAAGCATGCCATTTCTACCATTTCTGGTTGGCATTACGCAATCAAACATATCAATTCCCAAGGCAATATTTTCCAGAATATTTATAGGAGTTCCAACGCCCATCAAATAACGCGGTTTATCCTCCGGAAGTATTGCTGTTACAATTTCTGTCATCTCGTACATATCTTCAGCAGGCTCTCCAACTGACAAGCCTCCTATTGCATTTCCTTCTGCTCCTGAATTCGCTATATATTCTGCAGATTGTTTTCTTAAATCTTTGTAAGTACTTCCCTGAACTATAGGAAAAAAAGTCTGACTGAAACCATATTTGTAAGGCACTTTTTCCAAATGAGTAATACATCTATCCAACCAGCGATGGGTCATATGCATTGATTGTTTTGCGTAATTATAGTCACAGGGATAAGGTGTACATTCGTCAAAAGCCATAATTATATCAGCACCAATGGTTCGTTGAATTTCCATTACATTTTCCGGAGTGAATGTGTGAAGACTGCCATCTATATGACTTTTAAATTTCACACCTTCTTCCTTTATTTTTCTGTTGGCTGATAATGAGTATACCTGATATCCACCTGAATCGGTCAAAATATTTCTGTCCCAGTTCATGAACTTGTGCAAGCCTCCTGCTTTTTCAAGGATTTCGGTTTGTGGTCTTAGATACAAATGATAGGTGTTCCCTAAAATAATATCCGGATTGATATCATCTCTTAATTCGCGTTGATGAACACCTTTAACTGAAGCTACTGTTCCAACCGGCATAAAAATAGGAGTCTCAATAGCACCATGGTCTGTTACCATCGTTCCCGCCCTGGCTTTACTATTAAGATCTTTACCTTTTAGGTTAAATTTCATGCGCATTTATCAGTAGTTGGCAAAGATAAATAACTATATATTGTATTCAATGGAATTGTAATTAAATTAACTTATTAACAATGCTAAGGCCTTATCAACAAAACAGAAAAACACGGTTAAAATAGGTTAAAATTTCTTTTTTAAAGGTTCATAATATTCTATTTTTGAGCCTTAAAATCTAACTAAAAAAACATGCCTGAAATTAAAAAACTAGAAGACCTTACATCTCAAGTCCGAAGAGATATTTTACGAATGGTTCATAAAGTAAATTCAGGCCATCCGGGAGCTTCATTAGGTTGTGCAGAATTTATGGTGACTCTTTTTAATGAGATCATGGATAGAAAGGACGGATTTAATATGGATGGCATAGGTGAAGATATTTTCTTTTTGTCAAATGGCCATATATCCCCTTTATTTTATAGTGTTTTAGCCAGAGCAGGTTATTTTCCTGTTGAGGAATTAAGTACTTTCAGGTTGATGAATTCACGCTTACAGGGTCATCCAGCCACCCACGAAGGATTGCCAGGTGTAAGAGTTGCATCTGGATCACTAGGTCAAGGCTTATCTGTTGCAATTGGAGCGGCTCAAACAAAAAAATTGAATAAGGATAACCATTTAGTTTACTGTTTACATGGAGATGGTGAATTACAGGAAGGCCAAAATTGGGAGGCCATAATGTATGCTTCAGCAAAAAAAATTGATAATATTATTGCTACAATAGACTAGAACGGTCAGCAAATTGATGGCCCTACAGAAAAGGTGTTATCTCTTGGAAATCTTCAGAAAAATTTAAAGCCTTTGACTGGAAAGTAGTTGAAATTGTTGAAGGTAACAATATTGATGCCATTTTAAAGGGGATGGCTCATGCAAAATCTAAAACTGGCAATGGAAAACCTGTTTGTGTCTTACTGAAAACAGTTATGGGTAATGGTGTTGATTTTATGATGCACACACACGCCTGGCACGGGAAAGCTCCTAACGATGAACAACTAGCCATCGGACTTTCCCAAAACTCTCAAACACAGGGAGACTATTAACCTTCAATCTTCAAAAAAATGAAAAAATACACATATACAGAAAAAAAAGATACACGAAGCTGGATTTGGTGCAGGATTAGCAGAATTAGGAAGAACAAATCCAAATGTTGTTGCACTTTGTGCCGATCTTAATTGGTTCTTTAAAAATGGATGAGTTCATTGAAGAAAACCCTGAACGTTTTTTTCAAGTTGGAATTGCAGAAGCAAATATGATGGGAATTGCTGCAGGATATGACAATTGGTGGTAAAATTCCGTTTACAGGTACTTTTGCAAACTTCTCTACAGGAAGAGTTTATGATCAAATTCGTCAATCAATTGCTTATTCTGATAAAAATGTAAAAATATGTGCTTCTCATGCAGGATTAACTCTTAGGTGAAGATGGTGCAACACATCAAATATTAGAAGATATTGGATTGATGAAAATGTTACCAGGAATGACAGTTATTAATCCTTGTGATTACAATCAAACAAAAGCTGCAACTATTGCAATTGCTGATCATCATGGTCCTGTTTATTTACGATTTGGTAGACCAGCAGTTCCAATTTTTACACCTGAAAGATCAAAAATTTGAAATTGGAAAAGCAGTTCAACTTAACATGAAGGAACTGATGTTACTATTGTAGCAACAGGTCATTTGGTTTGGGAAGCTTTACAAGCAGCAGAAGCATTAGAAGAAAAAGGTATTTCATGCAGAAGTAATTAATATTCATACTATCAAACCTTTAGATGAAGAAGCTATTTTAAAATCAGTTAGCTAAAACAGGTTGTATTGTTACAGCTGAAGAACATAATTATTTAGGTGGATTAGGTGAAAGTGTTGCTAGAGTACTTGCCCAGAATAATCCTGCTCCACAAGAATTTGTAGCCACAAATGATACTTTTGGTGAATCTGGAACTCCAGCTCAACTAATGGATAAATATGGTTTAAACAGTACTGCAATTGTTAAGAAAGTGGAAAAAGTTATGAAAAGAAAATAATACTTTCTTATTTTTAGTTTTATTAAGTAATTCAAAAACGAATCAATTATGAGAAAATTATTATTAGTGGTAGTTTTGATCCCTGAAGTAATTCATTTGCTCACTGGAACCTCTTTTGGAATTAAAGGTGGATTAAATTATAATGCAAATGGAGATTATTTTGAATCGGCCAGTGACTCATATGAAATCCCGATAGGAATATTGGTTATCACTTAGGTGTCTTTGGAAAAATTGGAGACAGTTTCTATTTTAGACCAGAGTTGGTTTATACAGATACAAAAAGTGATTATGATTCCGGTGAATTCGACATGAAAAAACTTGATGCACCAATTTTAGTTGGTTTTAAAGTTTTAGGTCCAATCAGTGTTTTTGTCGGTCCATCCTTTCAGTATATTTTAGATTCAGAATTTGATAATGTTAATATCGACAATATTAAGAATGATTTTAGTGTTGGATTGAATTTTGGGATAGCGGTTAATTTTGAGAATTTTGGGTTAGACCTTCGCTATGAAAGAGGATTTAGCGAAAATGAGGCTACATTTTTGGATAACAACGGCATAATGATCAATGATAGATTAGATACCCGTCCCGACCAGCTTATAGCTAGTCTCTTCATATTTCTCTAAAAAAATATTTTATAAAAAAAAAGCCGATTTTTATCGGCTTTTTTTTTATAATGAATCTTGAGTGGATTCAGTTGAATCTTTGTCTAAATAATTTGGTATTCCATCACCATCTGAGTCATCGTTCCTAGGGTCGCCATCTCCATTCAAATCTTCATATTTTGTTAATGTATTGTCGCCATCATCATCAGGATCTAAGAAATCAGGAACAAAATCTTCATCTGTATCGTCACTATACAAACTCCTGTCCCCGTCTAGGTCTTCATAAATATTCAACACACCGTCACCATCTTGATCTGCTTCGTTGACTGCCAACATATCAAATTTGAAAATCAATGGCGCATAAGCTGTTGTTCCTGCCACCGGTGAATTATAATAACCGAGACCGGAAGGAAGGAAAATAGCTCCTATACCATAATTTTCATATACAAAAGTACCATCAGGATTTTCAGTAAACCCCGTTGCTCCATTAAATTCAATTACACCTTCCCTAAATCCTTGTACAACATTTGGTAACTGAAACCAAATAGGAACCGGGGAACTATCAAATATGGATTGGTCAATTAGTGTACCCACATAACGAACATATGTTGAATCACCAAATGTTGGTGTATCTCCTAGACCTTCTCTAACTTTAAGATAATACAATTTATATTCTACCTCTTCTGAATCACTCACCAATTTATATTCTACTTGATCAATCAAAGGTATTTTATCACTGTTCGTTCCTGCAACGGTATCAAAAACAATTTGAAATGTGGAACTATTAGGATCAATCTGAAATTCCTCATAATTATAAAAATGAGTTGACAGGAATTCTTCAATGGAATCAATATCAACCAAATATTGTTCACTGCGATCTCTTGGTGGAGTTATGGTAACATCATCATCTTTCTTGGCAGGAATTAAATCCTAAAACCAGAATCAAAAGAATTAATAAATAATTTTTAATTTTCATATGCTTTTTTATCAAATGTAACATCCTTATATTTCTGTTTTTAAGAAGTTGACACATTTTCGGACAGGATGTCTCATTATTGCCTTTTTTCTGGCCGCAAGATAATTTTTATAATATTTTTGTGCAATAAGATTAACGTAGAATTTGATTTAATTATATGCGTGTTGATAAGTTTCTTTGGTGTGTAAGATATTTTAAAACAAGAAATATGGCTACAATAGCCTGCAAGAAGGGACATGTAAAGGTAGATGGTATGGTTGCAAAGCCCGGAAAAGAAATATTCCCTACAAGTAAAATCATATGCAGAAAGGATCAAATAAATTATGAAATTTTAGTCAATGATATTCCCGATAGTCGTGTAGGAGCAAAATTAGTGGATATTTACCGAACAGATTTAACCCCAAAAGAAGCCTTTGCAACACAGGAACAACTTAGATTTGCAAAAGACTACTACAGAAAAAAAGGAACAGGAAGACCAACTAAAAAAGATAGAAGAAATCTAGAAAATTTTAATGATGATAAAGAGTGATTTGAATAAAGAATACTGGGATGAAAAATATGCTCTAAATACTACAGGTTGGAACATTGGTTATATATCAACACCAATAAAGTCTTATATCGATCAGTTATCAAATAAAAACTTGAAAATCCTAATTCCCGGAGCTGGAAACAGTTATGAAGCAGAGTATTTATGGACTAAGGGATTTAAAAATTTATTTGTATTGGATATCGCTAAACAACCTTTAGTAAATTTAAAAGAACGTGTTCCGGATTTCCCTGAAACGCATCTTATACACAGAGATTTTTTTGATTTGGAAGATACATATGATCTGATAATTGAACAAACCTTTTTTTGTGCCTTGGATCCGAAGTTAAGACAGGATTATGCAATAAAAATGTCAAATTTATTATCAGAAAAAGGAAAACTTGTTGGTTTGCTGTTTGATTTTGAATTGACACAAGCTGGCCCTCCTTTTGGTGGTGCTAAAGAGGAGTATCTTGAGTATTTCAATAAATTATTTAAAATTAAGGCTTTGGACAGAGCATATAATTCCATTAAACCAAGAATGAATAGAGAACTGTTTTTTATATTTGAGAAAAATTAAGTAATGACTTTACAAGAAAATACTATCCTGACCCATAATGAGATAAAACATAAAATTAAACGAATTGCGTTTCAAATCTATGAAAGCAATGTGAATGAAAAAGAAATTATCCTGGCTGGAATTGAAAGTAATGGCTTTGTCCTGGCGAAACATTTGAAATCTGTTCTAACTAAAATATCCACTATAAATCCCATTTTATGTAAAGTGGTGATCGATAAAAAAAATCCGAGAAATAAAATAACTACATCTATTCCGCTTCAAGATTATCAAGATAAGTCAGTAGTATTAATTGATGATGTATTAAACTCCGGAACAACATTGGTTTATGGCGTAAAGCATTTTTTGGAAGTGCCATTGAAACAATTTAAAACAGTAGTTTTAGTTAACAGGAATCACAAAAAATATCCTGTTAAAGCAGATTTTAAAGGTATTTCCTTATCCACTTCCCTACACGAGCATGTAGATGTAATATTAACAGGGAAAAACTACAAAGCCACTTTAGACTAGTTTAAATATTATTTCTTCGACAATACTCTGTATAATTTTATCATCAGTTTCCAGAACATGATCAGATCTTAAATAATACGGATTTCTTTCAAAGAGATGCTTCCCGACAAATTCTTTCAAAGCTTCACTTGATTTAATGTCAGCTTTTATCGGTCTTTGGCTTTTTTCATTCATCAACCTATTCACAATTTCATCAATTGTAAGAATATAAATAAAAACTTATTGCATTTTTATCAGACTTTATTAAATCCATATTATTTGCGTAACAAGGAGTCCCCCCTCCAAGGGAAATAACAGTTTTCTCATGATCAGATAACAACTCCTTTAAATAAATATGTTCAACTTTCCTGAAATAAACTTCGCCATTTTCTTTAAATATTCCCGATACTGATTTACCTTCCTTTCCTTCAATATAGTCATCAAGATCAATAAATTTATAATCAATTATTTTGGCCAAAAGCCCACCAACCGTAGACTTTCCTGAAGCCATATATCCTAATAAAATAATCTTCATAAAATAGCTGATTGAATTGGAATAAGGTATAAAAACCATAGTACAAAAAAAAGAAAAATATCTCTGTAAAAGCGTTGTTTTATAATATTTAACCACTTATATTTGCACCTCGTTTTGAAGACCAAACTAAAGACCTGGTAGCTCAGTTGGTAGAGCATCTCCCTTTTAAGGAGAGGGTCCTGGGTTCGAGTCCCGGCCAGGTCACAAAAAGTTAGGCGTATTGCTTAACTTTTTTTATTTTTATTATTTAAATGCGCACGTGGCGGAATTGGTAGACGCGCTAGCTTGAGGGGTTAGTGATCGATTAGGATGTGGAAGTTCGAGTCTTCTCGTGCGCACTTCAAATTTGTAAAAGTTTTCTTAATAAATTTTATATGCCATAAATTTTAGTTAAATTTGTTTAACTATTTTTTATTAATTATGAACAATATTAAGAACGAGTTCAGTATTAAGGATCTTGAAAACCTAAGCGGTATCAAGGCTCACACTATCAGAATTTGGGAAAAACGTTATAACTTACTACACCCAAATAGAACTGATACGAACATAAGAAATTACGACCTTGAAAATCTTCAGAAATTGCTGAATGTGACATTTTTGAATAAAAATGGCTACAAAATATCTAAAATATCCAAACTTACCGAAGCTGATATTACCTCCCATGTTAATGAAATAGCTTTAAAAGAAAATTCAGAAAACCATGCCATTAATTCATTAAAGGTGGCGATGCTGAATTTTGATCAAGGCCTTTTTTACGACACCTACGATAATTGTTAAGAGAAGAAAAGTCCTTCCGAGAGATTGTCTACGATGTGTTTATGCCACTTCTAGCAGAGATGGGTACGTTTGGCAAACGGATACTATTCTCCTTGCTCACGAGCATTTTGTTTCCGCGCTTATTAAGCAGAAAATACTAGTGAATACTGAAAAATTACAAGTGAAAGACACATAGGGAGACTTCTAAGACATTTGTTCTGTATCTTCCTATAGTGAAATTCATGAGATGGGATTACTGTTCACAACCTACGAATTCGTACTAAAGGCCATCAAGGCATCTATCTCGGGCCAAGTGTCCCGATGCTCAGTCTTATCAGCCTTATTAAATTATCATGATAATTTAAATTTTGTGTCTTATTTTACTGTGAAACCTGAAAAAGATGATGTTGCCGACTACTTGAAAGAATTCCATGACATCATTTTAAGGTCAAAGCAAAATGAACTCTGGATCTTAGGCAGAATGTTGGAACATATCGATAAAAGTAAATTACCAAAACAGATCAAAGCATTTTCAAATATTGAAAGTCTTGTAAAACAATTATAACACTGAAATAAGATCGATGGCAAAAAAAATATCCATAATTGGTTCCGGGTTTTCATCCCTCGCTGCTTCATGTTATTTAGCTAAACAAGGACATAATGTTACTGTTTTTGAGAAAAACTACACCATAGGAGGTAGAGCCAGCCAATTACAAAAAGATGGATTTACTTTTGATATGGGACCAACTTGGTATTGGATGCCAGATGTTTTTGAACGTTTCTTTGCTGATTTTGATAAAAAACCTTCAGATTATTATAAATTAGAAAAATTAAATCCTGCTTATAGGGTTTATTTTGGAAAAGATGACTTTATAACTATTGAGGATACACTTAGAAGAAATTTGTGAAACTTTTGAAAAGGAAGAAGCGGCAGTCTGCAAAGCTTAAAAAATTTATAGAAAGCCAAAACAATTATGATATTGCAATTAAAGATTTAGTTTATAAACCAGGTGTTTCTCCTTTGAATTAGTTACTCCAAAACGATTAAGAAATTAAATCAGTTTGTTAGCAACATTAAAAGGGATGTCGAAAGAATTTAAAAATGAAAGACTTACACAGATTCTAGAATTTCCAGTATTATTTTTAGGAGCAAAACCAAGTAATACTCCATCTTTTTATAATTTTATGAATTATGCCGATTTTGGACTGGGAACATGGCATCCAAAAGGAGGAATGTATAAGTTATTCAAGGCAATGGAAACTTAGCAAAAGAACTTAGGTGTTAAAATTAAAACCAATCTCAATTGATAAAATTAATGTTGAAGACGGAGTGGCTAAAGGAATTATTTCTAATGGTGAAAAATATTTATTCTGATATTGTTTTAAGTGGAGCCGATTATCATCATACAGAAACATTATTAGCCAAAGAAATACAGACAGTATTCAGAAACATATTGGGAAAAAAAAACTTTTGCACCTTCATCTTACTTTTTTATGTGGGATTTGATAAAAAACTAAAAAATGTCGATCATCACACTTTATTTTTTGATATTGATTTTGACACACATGCAGAAGATATTTATGACAATCCAGAATGGCCAGAAGATCCATTGTTTTATGCAAGTTTTCCTTCAATAACAGATAATACAGCAGCACCAGAAGGAAAAGAAGCTGGAATTTTTTTAATTCCACTAGCACCAGGATTAGAAGATACTCAGAAATTAAGAGAAAAATATTTTGAAAAAATTATTGATAGATTTGAAAAACTTACATATCAAAAAGTAAAAAATAATATTATATTTAAAGAGTCTTTTGTGTAAATGATTTTATAAAAGATTACAATTCTTATAAAGGAAATGCATATGGAATGGCAAATACCTTATTGCAAACAGCTTTTTTAAGACCAAAATTAAAAAGTAAAAAAGTTAAAAATTTATATTTTACTGGTCAATTAACTGTTCCAGGACCAGGAGTTCCACCATCACTAATTTCAGGAAAACTAGTAGCTGAATTAATATAAAATATCAAAAAAATTAACTATGAAATCACTTTTTGATAATGTATCTAATGATTGCAGTAAGATTGTAACAAAAACATATAGTACATCTTTTTCTTTAGCGACAAAAATGCTTTCAAGAGCAATTCGACAAGACATTTATAATATTTATGGTTTTGTTCGTTTTGCAGATGAAATTGTTGACTCTTTTCAGGATTATAATAAAGAAGAATTTTTTAATGATTTTGATAAAGACTTTATAAAGCATTAACGGACAAAATAAGTTTGAATCCCATTCTTAATTCATTTCAAACAACATATCATAAATACAATATTGACAAAGCATTGGTGAATGCTTTTATGAAAAGTATGAGAGTGGATCTTTACAAAAAAGAATATTTAACAAAAGAAGAATACAAGGATTATATTTATGGTTCTGCAGATGTTGTTGGTTTAATGTGTTTAAAGGTTTTTGTAAAAGGGAATGAAAGAAATATTTTGAGTTAAAAGATTCAGCCATGAAATTAGGTTCAGCTTTTCAGAAAGTGAATTTCTTAAGAGATCTAAAAGAAGATTATGATAGTTTAGGAAGAACTTATTTTCCTAATACAGATTTGAACATTTAGATGAATTCAAAACAAGATTTAATTAATGATATTGAAAAAGATTTTGAAAAAGGAATCAAGGTATAAAAAACTTACCTATAGAAGCAAAATTTGGTGTGTTTATGGCTTATAGATATTATAAACAATTATTAAAAAAACTCAAAAAACACCTGCATTAGAAATAAAAAATACCAGAATCAGAGTTTCTGATCATAAAAAAATAGAGATTTTAACTAGAAGTTATGTAAAATATCAATTAAATTTATTATAAATATTAAAATGGAAACATACTTTGGATATGTTTTTTTCGGAACATTTTCATAATGGAATTTATGGCTTGGTTTACACATAAATATATTATGCATGGTTTTTTATGGAAATTACACAGAGATCATCATAAAAAAGATCATGATTCATGGTTTGAACGAAATGATGCTTTTTTTATTTTTTATGCAGTAGTGAGTATCTTGTTTTTATTGTGGAGTTATGAACAATTTGGTTTTGCTTACCAATTGGGTTAGGAATTTTGGCTTATGGTGCTACTTATTTTTTAGTACATGATATATTTATTCATCAGCGATTTAAAATATTTAGAAATGCCAATAATTGGTATGCTCGTGGAGTTCGGAGAGCTCACAAAATTCATCACAAACATTTAGGAAAAGATAAAGGTGAAAATTTCGGAATGCTGATCGTCCCCTTTAAATACTTCAAAAAGTAGAGTAAACATACCATTTATGACTGCAAGCCATTTCGATTATATTATTATTGGAAATGGTATGGCTGGTCTTAAATTGGCTTTGGCACTTTCTGAAGATTCTTATTTTGCCAATAAACGAATCGCATTAATAGATCAATCCAAAAAAACTATTAACGATAAGACCTGGTGTTTTTGGGAAGTAAAAGGCGGAAAATGGGACGATATTCTTTTCAAGACTTGGTCACAAGGTTTATTTTATTCTTCTGAACGTTCTATTCATTTAAGTCTGGATCCATATACTTACAAAATGGTTCGCTCAATTGATTTTTATCAATTAGATCAAGAATAAAATTAGCCAGAAAAGTAACTTCAAATTTATCGAAGATGAAGTCCAATGAGCATTGAAGAAAATGATCAAGTAAACGTTTCAGGGATAAAGAACCAGTATCTTGCAAATAAGGTATTTGACAGCAGAATTCCCGATCAGTACTTTAATAATAACGATTGGTATTCCAGTATATTCCAGCATTTTAAAGGCTGGGTCATAGAAACGGAAAAGGATGTTTTTGATCCGGATTCTTTCACGATGATGGATTAGAGATTAAAACATCTTAACGATACTACTTTTACTTATGTGCTGCCATTTTCAAAGAAGAAAAGCTTTAGTCGAATTTACATTTTTTACACCATATGTTGTTGAAGAATATCTTTAGACGCGTATCTCAAAGATTATATCAGAAATATTCTGAAGGTCGAGAATTATAATATAATGGAAAAAGAAGTTGGAAACATCCCTATGACCAATTTTCCATTTGAAAAATATAACACTGCTCTGTCACAAAAATAGGCACGGCAGGTGGTTGGGTAAAAGGATCAACGGGTTATTCATTTAGGCATGCTGATAAAAAAGTAGTTAAGATCATTGAAAATTTAAAGCAAAACAGAAAACCATCTTATGGTTTAATAAAGAACAGATATAAATTTTATGATGCCGTTTTTCTCAATGTTTTAAAAAATGAAAATGACAAAGGTGAATGGATTTTTGAAACATTTTATTCTAAGAATTCAGCTCAAAAAATGTTTAAATTTTTGGATGAGGAAACTGGTTTATAGAAGAAATAAAAATTATGAGTTCTTTATTTTCCTTGACTTTTATTAAGGCCTTTTTTAGAACTTTAAAGATCTTTTAGGAGCACATCTATAGTTTCTCTTACTGTTTTGCTGTTCCAATTAGCTGCTCCTGTTTTGTCCATGACAATTGATCCTGCTTTATCTATTAAAAACGTCCTCGGTATACTGCTGACGTCAAAAATTTCAGGGTATTCTGTTTTGGGGATTTGTACATTAAAATCATATCCGTTTTTTTCCATAAAAGATTTTAACACATCTTCGTTTTCATTGGAGACAAAATAAAAATCAACGCTGACCTATAACTCATCATAACGTTCATAAGACTTGGCATTTCTGCAATGCATGGTGGACACCAGGTAGCCCAAAAATTTATAAGGACAACTTTATTCCTTGACTGGTTAAAATCAATTGATTGACCTTGCATATCGACTAATTGCCAGTTATAGTCTTCTATTTTATCCCTTTTTGCTTCTTTAGTTACCGAAGGACTAATCATTGCTAATCCTTTATTCAAGAATATTTGAATTGGTTGCCTTGTTTGAGGTATGATCATTAAAGCTATTACAGCTATAAAAATCAGGTTTGTAATTTTTGACCTGGTTAATTTCATTTATATTTATAAAAAAACTCCTGATGCGATCAGGAGTTTAATAATTTAAATTAGATTATTTAGCGTTTTCTTTCTTTATTAAATTTAAAGCTGAGCCTTCATTATACCAATCAATTTGAGATTGGTTATAAGTATGATTTAGTTTGATTACATCTTTACTTCCATCTTTGTGAACAGCTTCAATAGTGAGTTGTTTTCCAGGAGCGAAATCCTTAAGATCGATAAAGTTGAATGTATCATCTTCCTGAATTAGATCATAATCATTTTCATTTACAAAAGTTAATGCAAGCATTCCTTGCTTTTTAAGGTTCGTTTCATGAATTCTTGCAAACGATTTTACAATTACTGCAGCTACACCCAAATGTCTTGGTTGCATGGCTGCATGCTCACTGGAAGATCCTTCACCGTAATTATGATCTCCAACTACAATAGACTTAATTCCGGCAGCTTTGTAAGCTCTCTGTACATCAGGAACAGCACCATATTCTCCGGTTAATTGATTTTTTACAAAATTGGTTTGCTTATTAAATGCGTTGACTGCACCTATTAAGGTGTTATTTGAAATGTTGTCCAGATGACCTCGGAATTTTAACCATGGACCGGCCATGGAAATATGATCCGTCGTACATTTTCCGAATGCTTTTATTAATAATTTAGCACCTTTAATATTGCTTCCTAATGGCTCAAACGGTGTTAGTAATTCTAATCTTTCTGATGTAGGATTAACCTTAATCTTACTTTTCTTCCATCTTTAACAGGATCAACATAACCATTATCCTTCACTTCAAATCCTTTTGGCGGTAATTCCTAGCCAGTAGGCTCATCTAATTTTACTTTTTCACCTTTATCATTGATCAAGTTATCCGTTAAAGGATTAAAATCCAAGCGACCGGCTATAGCGATTGCTGCAGTAATTTCAGGTGAAGCCACAAAAGCATGGGTATTTGGGTTCCCATCTGCTCGTTTGGCGAAGTTCCTGTTAAAGGAATGTACGATGGTGTTTTTCCTTGCTTCTTAGGATCCTTCACGTGCCCATTGACCAATACAAGGTCCACATGCATTTGCAAATACATTAGCTCCAATTTTTCAAATACCTGAAGAATACCATCACGTTCTGCGTATAACGAACCAGCTCTGAACCAGGAGTGATACCGAATTCAGCTTTGGTTTTTAATTCTTTATCTATGGCTTGTTGGGCTAGGGATGCTGCCCGTGAAAGATCTTCGTAAGACGAGTTGGTACATGATCCAATCAATCCCAATTCAACCTTCATTGGCCAATCATTGGTTTCGCTTTTTCCGTCATTTCTCTTCCAACTGTTGTAGCGAGATCTGGTGTGAACGGACCATTTAAATGAGGTTCTAATTCAGTTAAATTAATTTCAATCACTTGATCAAAATACTTTTCCGGATTAGCATATACTTCAGGATCCCCCGTCAAATGTTCTGTGATATTGTCTGCAAGATCTGCAACCTCTGCTCGATCAGTCGCTCTGAGATATCGCTCCATCGAATCGTCATAGCCAAAAGTGGAAGTGGTAGCACCAATTTCTGCACCCATATTACAAATGGTTCCCTTTCCTGTGCAGGACAGTGATTGCACCTGGACCAAAATATTCTACAATTGCACCGGTTCCTCCTTTTACAGTTAATATTCCGGCCACTTTAAGTATTACATCTTTTGGTGATGTCCAGCCATAAGTTTTCCGGTTAATTTAACTCCAATGAGCTTTGGCATCTTTAATTCCCAGGGCATTCCTGCCATCACATCCACGGCATCAGCACCACCTACTCCGATAGCAACCATACCCAATCCACCGGCATTTACTGTATGTGAATCCGTACCGATCATCATTCCTCCAGGGAATGCATAATTTTCCAAAACGACCTGATGAATGATACCCGCACCGGGCTTCCAAAAACCAATTCCATATTTATTTGAAACGGATGCCAGAAAATCAAACACTTCATTACTGACCTCATTAGCTCTTTTCAAATCCTGTGCAGCTCCTTTTAGCTTGAATCAAATGATCACAATGAACTGTCGATGGAACAGCAACTTTGCTTTTTCCTGCCTTCATGAATTGCAATAATGCCATTTGAGCGGTGGCATCCTGGCAAGCTACTCGATCCGGTGCAAAATCGACGTAATCCTTGCCTCGGGTAAATGCTTTTTTGGGTTTACCATCCCAAAGATGTGAATAAAATATTTTTTCAGACAAAGTTAATGGCTTACCTACCACTTTACGAGCCACATCAACACGCTCACTAATTTGACCGTAAACCTTTTTTATCATTTCAATATCAAAAGCCATATACTTATATTTTAGTTATTTTTTAGTCTTGCGAATTTACAAATCAACACGTTAATTTAAAAGATTTGCAATGAATTACTGAATGCATTGCCGAAATTTTATCTATTCACTAATATTAATCATTTTATATAAATATTCCATTGCAAATCGGCAATAAATTGTAAAATAGATAAATTATTTATTTTTAAATCTATTTAAAATTAATGCTTTATCCCGAATGTCCATCATTGGCTTTTCATATATACTGTACAAAACATAGGCCAAAAGAATTGTTGAGCTATATAAATTAGAGATATAACCAAATATTTCCGGTTTTGATAACCCTTCTGAGGGAACAAAATGTTTCAAAAGTTGTAAAATGATGGAATAATGCAACAGATACATAGAGTAAGACACAACACTTATAAAAGTTATTGGCGCTTCAATATATCCCGGGACTTTTTTGAGTTCGGATAGTAAGGGTAAACAGAAAGCAATTGCAATTGAATTTATTGGCAAATACAATACATTCCAGAAAAATGGATGTGTTTCAATAAAAACTCCTTGATTAGGAATAATAAAATTTAGTGCGAAAAAAATTAAAACACCAGCTACAAAACCTATCCAGCTTAAGTTTTTCCATTTCTCCGGATTGACAAATGCAAAATAAGAAGCCAGCATTCCATAATAAATAGCATCTATCCTGTAAATTGCCACCGATTTTAAATTCACGTTCCAAAACATCATATCGGAATCAGGAGTCACAAAATTGTATATAACTTTAGTTACTGTGAAAAACAGAATTATAATAATGGTAACCAAACCAAAAAGCTTGGACCTGTCCATTTTAATTTTTATAAAAAATAAAAGATACAACAGTAAAGGCCCGAGTATATAAGCAAACTCTTCAATTGGCAAACTCCAGGATTCACTGAAGAATAAAGGCATTTCCCAAGCGAAGTTTTGAATGAAAATAAAATATTGCCATAAATTATCAGGCAGGTCAAATCCCAGATACAACATTAAAAGAATGTTTACAATCAGGATCAAATAATAATTTGGCAAGGTTCTGAACCACCGACGTATCCAGAAATACATCACTTTTCTAAAATTAAAATCCTCCTGAAGAAACATTTTAATTACAATCCTGCCAATCAAAAATCCGCTTAAAACAAAAAATATCTCAACTCCAATAACTCCTGCCAGACTCAATAGATCCGGAATAATTCCTTTAGCATCAGGAACGATCCAAAGTACGTGTGAAAACACGACTAACAATATAGCGACTGCTCTCATCACATCCAATCCAAAGATTCGTTTACGGTAGTCTATTTGCATTATGATGCAGTCTTTTTATGTAGAATATTACAATAGTTATATTATAAAATCTAAAGTAATGAAATAATTATTTCTATCAAGATTTCAGGCCTTAGTATTGCCATTATATCTAAAATTGCCAAATTCAAGAAATATTAAATTTACTTTAGAAATGATTCGAAAAAGATAAATAGAAAAAATAGATAGGATGAGTTTTAAAATAAACTCTTTATAACCTGAACTTCAGTAATCCCCTCTGCATCGGCCTTGTAATTCTTAATAATTCGGTGTCTTAGAATGCTCATTGCCACAGCCTGAACATCTTCAATATCAGGCGAGAATTTACCATTAATTGCTGCATGCGTCTTTGCCGCTAATATAAGATTTTGAGAAGCTCTTGGTCCTGCTCCCCAATCAATATAATTCTTTACCAATTCCGGCGCTGCATCACTTTCCGGTCTGGTTTTTCCAACGAGTGTCACTGCATACTCAATAACATTGTCTGCAACTGGAATACGTCTGATCAAATGCTGGAAATCAATTATTTCCTGCGCTGTGAACAAACTATTAACTGTAGCCATTTCATCATTTGTAGTCACTTTAACAACCTGAACTTCCTCCTGAAAAGATGGATACTCCAGATTAATTGCGAACATAAAACGATCCAGTTGAGCTTCAGGCAATGGGTATGTTCCCTCCTGCTCAATTGGGTTTTGAGTAGCCAGTACAAAATAAGGAAGATCTAATTTATAATGATGTCCGGCAACAGTCACCGATCTTTCCTGCATCGCTTCTAATAAAGCTGCCTGTGTTTTGGGAGGTGTCCTGTTAATTTCATCTGCCAGAATTATATTTGCAAAAACGGGTCCTTTGATGAATTTAAAGTGTCTGTCCTCATCCAGTATTTCACTGCCTAAAATGTCACTTGGCATGAGATCTGGAGTAAATTGAATACGTTTAAAGTCAAGTCCCAATGCCTGAGCAATTGTATTAACCATTAACGTCTTTGCTAATCCTGGAACTCCTATTAGCAATGAATGTCCTCCCGAAAAGATGGATATTAATATTTGATTGACAACATCATCCTGACCAACGATCACTTTTGCAATTTCCAATTGAAGTTGCTGATATTTTTTAACAAGTTGTTTTATTGCAGCTACGTCAGACATAATGTTCTAAAGTTTTAACCAGTTGCTGGAAAATTCACAATCTCTATACTCTCCTATTATTTTAATATAGGTGTCCATGATCTTTTCATTCTGCCATTTCTCAATAGCCTTAAATTGTTTTTCCTGTAAAGCCAGAGCTTTAATTTTTAAATAATCTCGTGCAAAGTCGGCGTCATGCTCATCGATCCTATCGGTGACTGTCAAAATTTTAAACTTTGTGTTATTTATCCTGTCCTGGTCTTTAAGAACCAAACTTACTTCGCCACTTTTAAGGTCCTGAATTTGTGCATATAATTCCGGATCCATTCTTGTCAATTCAAAACTATAATCCTGAGTTTCAGGATTTATCAATTGACCTCCATCTTGTTTGGTTTCTTTTTCGTCTGAAAATTCTCTGGCTGCTTCTTTAAAATCCAACTCTCCATCTACAATTCGTTTGCGAATTTTTTCCAGTTTTTCATTGGCTTCATCAATGGTTTCATCATTGACATCCGGTTTGATCACAATATGTCGGACATCATACTCCTGTCCTCTAATTTTATCCAATTTTATTATGTGATAGCCAAAATCAGTTTTAAATGGTTCTGAAACTTCGCCTTCCTGTAAACGAAAAGCCACATCTCTAAATTCCTTTACCATTCTTGGTCTTTTTCTGTTCAATGTATACTTTCCACCGTTTGATCGAGACCCTTCATCTTCTGAATACAACACTGCTTTGGTTGCAAAACTGGAACCATTATCCACCACATCGGCACGTATTTGATTTAACAAATCAATGACTTTTTGAATATTCTCCTGTGTGGGGTTTGGTGATATAACAATTTGAGCCACCTTAAGCTCTGTACCAAACGTTGGTCGTTCATCTTTAGGAATATTATTAAAGAATTGCCTAACTTCTTCTGGAGTCACTTCAACATCTTCAATAATTTTTTGCTGCATCTGGCTGGCCAGTTTGTTGTTCTTGTTTATTTCGAACATTTCATCCCTAAAACTTTTTTCATCTTCTTTGTTATAGAATTCCAGTAAGCGCTCCATGGAACCATTAGTTTGTTGTAAAAACTGGCTTATTTGCTGATCTACATATGATCGTATTTCTGCATCAGAAACTACGATACTATCCTGGATTGCATGATGAGCATACAATTTATCTTCAAGCAACTTACCAAATAACTGACAGCGCGAAATCTCAGCAGTAGAAACTCCCTGAGCCTTCAATTGCTGAAATGTCTTATCGATATCAGAATCCAAAACAATATAATCTCCTACAACTGCAGCAACTCCATCCACCTTAACTGGATTCAATGGAGTCACACTATCAAGAACTGCTTTTGGTTGTTCCTTTTCGCTGTTCTCTTCAATTAATTCCTGAGCATTTATTGTAAGGGAAAATAGAACAGCTACGAGGATAAGAAGCCGTTGCGCTTTAATTGTATATCTCAAATTGTTTGTTTTTAATCGCATCTGAAGTAATATCTTTTTCCAATTCTCTAATTAACTCTAATTTTCTCCGGTTAATGACGATTTGATCTATTGTAGGTTTCACATATTCCAGAGGTGCTATTTCATTCCTCGACAATACGTCATTAATCTGCATCAAATATACTCCTAATGAATCTTTGAGTTGTATAAAATTAGATTTTTTTAACAGTTGATTTTTATTTTCAGAAGTAATGACCGGAATTTTATTCACCGCCTGACTTAATTTAACCCAAATAGAATCATTCAAGGAATATGAACTGAACTGAATGGATATGGAATCCAGTAAAAATTTGTCCTCTTTATTGAATCTTCTGAATCGTTCCTTGATCTGAGAAAAATCGGTTCTGTTCTCATCTACCTTGATATATCTTAATTTGATAAGTTCTTCGTTGAGTTTAAAAGTTTCACTGTTTTTGGCATAGTATTCTTCAGCTTCCTGGGCACTAACTGTTTCATTCAGGTCTCTTCTAACCAATGCTTCAATATAGGCCTTGGTAAACAGATCCTTTCGGTATTGATCTACTAACTTATTGTACTCAGTTTGTTTCTCCTCAGAAATATTGCGCTCAGCACCATCGATTAAAAGTTGTTGAGTTGCCCAGCGAGTGATATAATTATTCACTATTAAGATACTATCCTCTTTACTGGTTTCATCGGTTACCAGATCTGTAATATCATCTTCATAAAGATAAGATTCATTAACCCTGGCTATGGCGTTTTGTTGTTCTTTCCTAACAAGAATAATCACATGAAAATAGAAAGACTACACAAAGAAATATATAAATAAAGTTCCTCAATTAATTTTTAATTTGGGCTTTGATTTTATTCAAAACCACATTATTCACTACAACCTTATATTTTTGATGTAGATCTTGAATCCAGGATTTTTCCTTTTGATCCTGAAAATTTGTTATAACTCTTCCTTTAGCATCTTCAAAGGATAATTGTTCCTTAGGAAGTATTTTTTTGACTTTAACGACCACAAACGAATCATTATGTTTGTGTATTTTTGACAGACCTTCTTTAAACTCAAAATCTGATGGTAAGGCCTGATGATCCTTATCCATTATTCCTGATGTAAATATAACATTAACTTTACCTTTTTTGTTCAAGGTTTCTTTTATTTTATCCTCCGATATTTCATCGGCTAACATTTTAGAAACTTTTTTGATGATATTTTCCTTTGGAGTTGAAGCAACCTGGGCATCAACCCTTTCATTTAAAAAATAATTTTTCTTATTTTTTTCATAAAACTCCTTAAGACCCAAACTGTCTTTTTTGGCTGCATTCCAAATTTCCGATTCCATCAAGTCAAAAAGTAAAAGACCATCTCTGTATTCATCTACAATATTGGAAAACTCCTGATTTTCGTTTTCAAGATTATCTTCATAGTATTTTAGAACAGAACTATCTATGAACTCTTTATAATTTTCTTGTATAACGACTTGAAGTGGTTTTTGACTCCTTAACTTTCGTTGTGCATTCTTAAGGTAATTGGCAAATTCCCCATAGGTTATTTGTTTTTCTCCTATAGTATTTAGGAGTTTTTCATTATTCAAGTTCTCAGGAATTTCCCAGGTGCGTTTGTAAAAGGAATCAGTAACAATGGTATTGAAATATTGTATTGCTTCATTGTTGTCTTTTATATTGTAATATTCTCTGATCTTTTTAACAAAGGCCTCATTAATCAAATTGGACCTTGAATCTCTTTTGACTTTAAGCTCCAGCTGACCTTTCATTTTTTCAAAAGACTCGACAGGTTTTTTACTGATCAATTTAATTATATGCCATCCCAGATCTGTTTCAATTGGTTGAGAATAGTCACCAACATTTTCCAAACTGAAAGCTGTTTCTTCAAATATCTTGGAATTTAACTGGCCACTGCTAAATGGTGACAATTTACCTCCTTTATTCGCGGAACTTTTGTCTTCAGAAAATTGTTTTGCCAGACTTTCAAAGCTCTCACCTTGATTTAATTTCGCATAGATATCTTTAATGCGTTGTTCAGGTTTTTTTTGCAGGGAATCATTAGTTTTTTGTTGTTTTGATACGAGTATATGAGCAACCTCAACTTCTCCTTTCGATTTTCTTTTATCGAATATTTTAACAACATGATAACCAAATCGAGTTCTAAAAGGCTGAGATAACTCGCCGGCTGAGGTGTTAAAAGCTGCCGATTCAAAAGGATATACCATTCTGAATCCGCTAAAATAACCCAGATCCTCGGCAAAAATGGTCTGTCCGTTATGGACTTTTTTCTTCACTTCTTCAAAGCCTTCATTCAATACCTGTTCTCTAAGTTTTAAAATTTCATTATAAGCTTTTAAAGTGTCCGCAGGTGGAGCATCTTCAGGTAACCTTACCAAAACATGTCCGGCATTTACTTCGTAAGAAACTCTATCATAAGCTTCTCTCACAAGCTCCTCTGTGACCTGAGAGTCGGTTAGAAAATTTTTAGCCAATTGTTTTCTGTAGTTGGATAACTCCCTCAAATATTCAGGTCTTTCATTAAAACCTAATTTTTTGGCTTCCTGAAGCTTTAATTTGTAGTCAATAAAGAGCTCCAAATAGTTATCGATATCTTTTTGAGACTCATCCTTGACCAGATCAAGGTTTTTGTTGTAAACTCTTATAAATTCTGATGCTAAGACATCTTCATTGTCAACGGTAAAAAGAACATCTTTTTTATTGATCTGAGCAGAAATGGAAATGGAAAAAAACGGTACTAAAAGACAGAATAAAAACTTAGATTTCATTTGTTAAAACTTTTGATTTCAGGTAAGAGCAAAAATACTAATATTAGTATATTATGCAAGTTCGATTAACAAACGATTAGCACCTTAATTTAGTATAGTCAATAGTATTTAATTTAAAACAAAATAAATACAACTTTTTTAATAATTATTATTTTAATTCTTGTTTTGAATTTATTCTCTATATTTCTGTATCTATAATTGATCAAGTGAGAAAATAAAGTTAATAAAATGCGTCAATTAAAACTTATTTGGGATTTTCGTGGACCAGATTCGCTAAGAATTGCAAAACATCATGAAGTACATCTTAAGGAATTTATTGCAAGCGAAAAGTTGGATATTAATATTACCGGCGTAGAACAATTATCAGAATTGCATTCAATTGCCTTCCTCGTGGTTAATGAAAGTGAAATGAAACCAATTAGAGATGCTTTAAAACCGCATCGTGGACAAGTTTTTAAACAACTCTAACAATGAATAAGCATATTCCTTTTATTTTAGTACTAGCTTTATTGAGTCTTTTCCCCAGCTGTAAAGGACAATCAAAAGATGCCGAAAAATCAGAGACAAACATACGATCGACTAAACAAAAATTAGTGGGAGGCCCTTTTGAAAATAGTGAATTCATGTACATTGGGATTCCTGATAAGATCAATTCAGTTGATACAAGTGCAGGCTGGAACCAAAAAGGTCAAAAACTATTGATTACGGGCAAGATCTTAAAAGCTGACGGGAAAACTCCAGCTCCTGATGTTATCTTGTACTACTATCATACTGATACTGAAGGCTACTATGCCAATAAACCGGGATTAGACAGTCGGGTTTCTCGACATGGATATATTCGTGGCTGGGTCAAATCTGACAAAAACGGGGATTACACCATATATACAGTACGTCCAGGACCTTATCCTAATTCTGATTCACCCGCACATATTCATCCATCCATTAAAGAACCTAATTCCATCAACGAATATTATATTGACGAATTTGTTTTTGATGATGATATCACTATTAACTTCAGAGCCAGAGGAAAAAACTGGAGAATCGTGGTGGTAGTGGAATTTTAAAGGTCTTCGATTCGGATGATATGCAAATAGCAAATCATGATATTATTCTGGGACTTAATATTCCGCATTACCCGAGAAACATTTCGGAATAAATGTTACGATTTGATTACAATAACTAAAGATACTACCTTGAATAATTAGGTGATTCTTTTGTTATGGTTACATTATGAGGATGACTTTCATGTATTCCTGCCGATGATATTTTTACGAACTTTACCTGTTTCCTTTAGGGTTTCAATATCTTTAGCACCACAATATCCCATTCCTGCTCTTAATCCACCAATAAACTGATGAATGCTTTCATACAATTCACCTTTATAAGGCACACGACCCACAATACCTTCAGGTACTAATTTTTTAATATCGTCTTCAACATCTTGGAAGTATCTGTCCTTACTGCCTTGTTCCATGGCCTCTACACTACCCATTCCACGATAAGACTTAAACTTACGTCCTTCATAAATAATAGTTTCTCCGGGAGATTCTTTTGTTCCTGCTAAAAGTGATCCTAACATAACGCAATCAGCTCCTGCAGCAATCGCTTTAGGTATATCTCCCGTATAGCGTATTCCTCCATCGGCAATTACAGGAACTCCACTTCCCTTTATAGCTGCAGCTACTTCTAAAACTGCCGAGAATTGTGGAAAACCCACTCCTGCAACTACTCGTGTTGTACAAATAGATCCTGGACCTATTCCTACTTTTACAGCATCTGCTCCTGCTTCAACTAAATATTTGGCAGCCTCAGCAGTGGCAATATTTCCTACTACAACATCTAATTTCGGGAACTTCTTTTTTATTTCTTTTAAAATGGTTACCACTCCTTTGGTATGTCCATGTGCTGTATCAATAATTATAGCATCTATACTGGCTTTTACCAATGCTTCTGCTCTTTTAACCGCATCACTTGTTACACCAATTGCTGCAGCAACTCTTAAACGACCATATTTATCCTTATTAGAAATAGGTTTCTGGATGAGTTTTGTAATGTCTCTAAACGTAATTAATCCAACTAACTTGTAATTTTTATCAACCACAGGCAGTTTTTCAATTTTATGTTCTTGTAAAATAACCTCAGCATCTTTCAATGAGGTACCTTCTCCTGCAGTTATCAAATTTTCAGAGGTCATTACCTCAATAATTGGTCGGCTATTATTTCTTTCAAAACGCAGATCACGATTGGTTACAATTCCTTGTAATATACCTTTATCATCAACTATAGGAATCCCTCCTATACTATGCTCCTTCATATTCTGTTTCGCATCAAATACTATTGCAGTTAGGGGCAAAGTTACCGGATCGATGATCATACCGCTTTCTGCCCGCTTTACTTTTCTAACCTTTTCTGCTTGTTGCTCAATGGTCATATTCTTATGAAGTACACCAATACCACCTTCTTGAGCCATTGCAATGGCCATTTTGCTCTCAGTAACCGTATCCATAGCAGCTGATACTATCGGTACATTTAATGTGATATTACGTGAAAATTTACTTTGAATACTAACTTCCCTTGGCAAGACTTCTGAAAATGCCGGAACAAGAAGAACATCGTCGTAAGTTAGAGCTTCTCCTAGAATTTTGTTTTGATGAGCTATCATGATGCAATTACGATTATAATTGCGTGCAAATATAGAGTATTTTAAAGACTAAATTATTACCGATGTGTTAAAGATTAAAGAAGTGGACATTTCTTACAGAATTTCTTACCTTTTTCAAGATACTTTTCGCAACATTCCTTTTTTTTATTCTTCTTATTCTTTTTGTTTTTCTTTTTTTTCTTGCCTTTTCCCATCGATTAAAGAACGCTAATAAACTTAATTTATGCAAAAAAAAGATTCCCGTTAAGGAATCTTTTTTTTAATATTATTTTGGCCTTTGTTTACTCAGGCACATCCGCCTCACTTACTATTGCAGTAATGTCTCTGTCAAACATATAATGACCTGATTTATCATCACCAATAATATTCAACTTATCCAATAAAGTTCTTGCTACAGCTTCTTCCTCCAATTGCTCGGACACATACCACTGCATAAAGTTGTGAACGTTATAATCCTTGTGTTGTAAACATTCAAAAATAATGTGATTTATTTTTTCTGTTACGAATACTTCACTGTTAAGGAATTTATCAAATAATTCGTTTAAAGATTTAAAATCGGCTTTGGGTTTATCTAAAGCCGGTACTATTACTTTTCCACTTCTTTCATTTATAAACTTGACCAATTTGGTCATGTGAACTCGTTCCTCTTCAGATTGTAAATAAAAGAAATCTGAAATACCTTTATACCCTTTAGAATCAGCCCAGGAAGCCATAGCTAAATATTGCATTGAGGCTGAAGCCTCGTATTTCACCTGTTCGTTTAATAAATTTTCTATTGTTGCATTCATAACTTTATAATTTTAATTGCGCAAAGATACTGAAAAGTTAAACCTTTATAAAGGTATTTAGATATTTAGAATTACTCTAATTAGGAATATTTTGAGAACGTATTAACTGGAAAAGAATTATGATAACAGAAATTGTAAAAGAAAGTGCCATAAGAGTTCCTGAAACCAATACAATATATTTCATCCACAGTGTACCAGTCCAAAGCCAATAGATCCCACCAAAAGTGAAAATGACAGAAAAAAATGGTTCGATCATCAAGAATAGTTTCAATTTGTTATTAAGCCTTGTAATACTTAAGATCAAGCCTACTAAAAAGAAAATCATTGACATGGATAGGATATGACTGTGGACAATCGACAGCATTTCTTTATCGCTCTTTTTAAACTTCATAATTGAAGCATCTTCATCTCCTTCATTACCAAGATATTGCTCTTCAATGCCAATTGGACTTGCAGATGAAGTTTCATTAACAAAAGACAATCCTGTATAAAACCCTATACATAATACAACTAAAAACGAACCTATTAATAGTTTAATTTCTTTTGATAAAGTTTCTATTATTCCATTAATCTGCATCTATAGTATTTTTTTAGAATGTAGTATTTTAATTGAACTTAACAGATCGTTCATAGCTTTTGTCATTACCTGGACAGAAATTGTAGCACCTGATATGCCTGCAATATTTTCGCCATATTTTAGCTCATCATTTTTTGTTTTACCTATAAATTGTTTTAACCAGCGAGTACTTCCTATTTCACCACCATAGTCTTCTCTATACACTAAAATCTTTGTTTTTAATATTATTAGGTCTTTATCTAAAAGTACCAGGTAATCGAAATAATCAACTTTTCCAAACGCCTTAGATATATAGGCAAACCCTATAACGGAATTATTCGTTTCAATTTTAAACAGATTATCTTCTCCAAAAGTAGAAGGTAATGTTTTGACTATTTCTGATTCGATGTTAACTTCAGTAAAAGTAAATTGTTCAATATTAAAAACCGATTTAATCTCTTTATCGACTTTTTTCTGAATGCTCTTTGATAAGCCAATGGAAATTACCAGAAATAATATGATTAGTACTTTATTCATTTATTGATTTATTAGAACCAAACTCCAAATCCCAAGTTTAGTTGACCAAAAGAATTGTTTCCTAATATAGCATTATCAAAAATTTGATAATCGGCTTTAACAACAGCACCTTGTGCTATATGATAACTTAATCCGGTTGTCCATTCATTTCTATTATAACCCAAATTTCTTTGTATTCCAGCCTTTTCTGTAGCTGCATGTGTATCGTATTGTTCATACCTAACAAATGCATCTAATCTTTGCTCTTTACTTAAGGGCAACAGGTTGTATGCGGCTTCCAGATACCATCCTTTTAGCTCTGATCCAAGATTTGATTCATACAAGATATTATATTTATCTGTATCAGATAAATTAGCATGAATATATTGTCCTCTTGCAGAAAACCGATTATTGATATATCTCGCATCTAATCCCAGCATGGATATTCCTATATCTGCTCCTTCAGTTTTCTGAATACCATCTTCTGCCTGCGTTCGACCAAAATATCCGGATAAGCCTAGTCTCAATCCCCGTATGCCATAAAAATCTATTTTTGCCGATAAATTTGGTGTGTTAATTATCGATTCCGCCCCTTTTTGTCTGCCACTCCTAAGTCCATTGGATCCTCCTAAGACATTTTCACCAATCACTGAGGCAAATCCATTAAAAATGTACGCCTGATAACGCATGGAAGCATTATCTACTTTTCCGGTAATTCCAATTCCAATTTCTCTCCACGTTGAAGGAACTATGCTTTTATCTACATTGGGGCGCTCAACACCGTTGAATGTAGTAGGTTCATGATATTCGTTGATGATTCCCATAGGAACCAGCATTAAACCACCTCTTAAATTGACATTATCGGCAATTGTATATTGAAGAAATGCCTGCTCAACATATAGTTCTTTAACATGTTCGTATTCTATTTCTGTAACGAATTGAACCTTATCGTTAAACTTATAACCCACTAGTAGAACTAATCGATGTACATCCAGATTTCCGTTTAATCCTTCCGGCTGATTATAATCAACCTGGGCGTAACCACCAACTATAACGCCACTAGACCTATCAACACTTAGAATTCTGTTTACTGCATTTTGCTGAAGGTTTTGAGTTGATGATGAATCTCTTGGGATTGTTTGTGAATTAGAAAAACTTGATGACAAAATTACCAAAAGAAGAAATACTTTTTTCATTATTTTTAATTAGACTAGTTATAAATAGTTAGTTAATTTAACACGAAATTAACACAGATGTTTGAATTGACAAAGCTTATTTAGAATAATTTTAAATAATAATTATATTACTTTTATAAATGTTAAAAAATTATAAAAATGTCAAAAAAATCGGCTTTTTTAGTGATGCTTCAAATAGCCACTATGGTTTTCCTAATAATCTACAATAAACCAATTATTCTTGGCTATGAAGTACTATTTCAAATTTTAGGAATTGTTATTGGCATTTGGGCAATTTATACAATACGTGTTGGTAATTTTAATATTCAGCCAGAAGTAAAATCGGATTTTCTTATAAAAAAAGGGCCTTATAAATGGATTAGAAATCCTATGTATCTGTCTGTTATATTATTTTATTTACCTATTGTTTTTACAAATACAGAATCTATAAATATTATCACCTTTGGTGTTTTATTAATTGTTTTAATATTTAAAGTTATATTGGAAGAAAGCTTTCTGAAATTAAGATTTGGAGAAGAATATTTACTTTATAAATCGAAAACAAAACGTCTTATACCTTATTTAATTTAATGATACTTCGTAAATATTTTTGAAGCCTCATTATAGGCACTTTCAAAACTTAATGCATTTAAATTATGTGCTTTTTTTGTAGTTAAATAAGATAATAATTTTTCGGTAGGCATGTTACCTGTTAATTCATCTTTTGCCATAGGACAACCTCCAAATCCCTGAATAGCACCATCAAAGCGTTTGCATCCCGATCTATAGGCTGCATCCACTTTTTCAAACCACGAACTTGGTGTTGTATGCAAATGTGCTCCAAACTCGATTTCAGGATATTGCGGAATTAAATGAGAAAATAGATATTCAATGGTTTCTGGGTCCGAACTACCTATCGTATCACTTAATGACAAGATCTTAACTCCCATTTTATTTAATCGCTCTGTCCATTCACCTACAATTTCCACATTCCATGGATCACCATACGGATTGCCAAATCCCATGGATAAATAAGCCACTACTTCTTTATTGTTTTTATCTGATATATTCAAAATTTCTTCCAATAGCTTGACCGACTGAGAAATTGTTTTATGTGTATTACGCATCTGAAAATTTTCAGAAATTGAAAATGGATAACCCAAATAATCAATTTCCGAATGTTGGCAAGCATCTTCAGCACCTCGTAAATTAGCAACAATGGCCAAAAGTTTACTGGTGGTTTTACTCAAATCCAATTTAGAAAGTACCTCAGCAGTATCCACCATTTGAGGTATGGCTTTAGGAGATACAAAACTTCCAAAATCAATAGTATCAAAACCAACTCGTAATAAGGATTGAATGAATTGTACCTTTTGCTCAGTAGGAATAAATTGCTTTATACCTTGCATGGCATCTCGCGGACATTCAATTATTTTTACTGGTTTTGTCATGATAATCTGTTTTGCAGTTTAAAAATACTCTATTTTTCCGATATTAATAGAAATACGGCAATTCCAACAAACACTATTATTTGAAGCCATTTTAAAACCTTTCCTATATTTTTATGACCTTTCAAATACGCTGCAATAGATCCCGGATAGAATAGCAATCAATGAAAAAATGATCAACGAAACTAACATAAATAACAGTCCAAGCACATAAAATTGAGCAACAGTTCCCATTGTTTCACTAAACAAAAAGCCAGGAAAAAAAGCCAGAAAAAACATGGAAACTTTAGGGTTTAGCACGTTCATTATAAATCCTTGTTTAAATAACTGGCCTAAGGATTTTTTTGGCACTTCGCTATTAGACAATGAAACTTTTGAATCACTTTTAAACACCTTATATGCCAGATATAACAAATACAAAGCGCCTAACAATTTTATTCCAAAAAACAAGGAATCACTTTCTTTTATAATAGCAGAAACTCCAAAAGCAACCAATGTCGTATGAACTAAACATCCCGAAATCAATCCTGCAACAGTAGCTAAACCATAGACTCTACCATTGACAACACTTTGCATAAGGACGTAAATATTATCTGGTCCCGGCGAAATAGCCAATGCAGCAACAGCTGTCATAAAACCAAACAACAGATTATAATCCATTATGCTTGATTTAAAATGGCTTTGTTGATTTCCTTAATCAATTTAGGACCTTCGTAAATAAATCCTGTATAGATCTGAACTAAGTCTGCTCCTGCTTTAATTTTCTCTAGAGCATCTTCAGCCGAGTGAATTCCTCCTACTCCAATGATTGGAAATGATTTGTTACTTTTATCTGCTAAATATTTTATTACCTGAGTACTTTTATCCTTAATAGGTTGACCACTTAAACCACCATTTCCTATTTGTTTTAGCCTTTCCTTTGAAACTTTTAATCCAGTTCTATCAATTGATGTATTACTTGCAATGACTCCATCAATTTTAGTTTTAGCAACTAATTCTATAATTTCATCCAGTTGAATATTATTTAAATCTGGTGCAATTTTTAAGAAGTATAGGCTTTTGTTTCTTCAAACTCCTTATTGGCTTTTTGAACTTCAGAAATTAATTCTTCCAGATAATCTTTATCGGTCAATTTTGCATGACTCCCAACATTGGGACAACTTACATTCAGCACAAAATAATCTACATATGGATGCAGGGCATTAAAACACTCCAAATAATCTTTTGTATAATCTTCAGGTTTTGTATTGGTATTCTTACCTATGTTTCCTCCTATTATAAGTTTGCCTTTATTCTTTTTAAGTTGTTCAATTGCAGCTTCCAAACCTTCATTATTAAAACCCATTCTGTTGATTATTCCCTTATCAGATTTTAATCTAAATAGTCTTTTCTTCGGATTCCCTACCTGTCCTTTAGGAGTTACTGTTCCTATTTCAATAAATCCGAAACCAAAATTTGCAAGTTCATTATATAGAACAGCATTTTTATCAAATCCCGCAGCTAATCCAACCGGATTTTTAAAAGTTATTCCAAACAAATGTCTTTCTAATCGATTATCTTCAATTTGAAATAAACTTCTTAAAATCAGAGGTATTCCCGGAATTTTTGAAATGAATCGTATTGCAGAAAAAGTAAAATGATGTATAGCTTCCGGATCGAATAAAAAGAATATGGGTCTGATTAAAAGTTTATACATGCAGCAATATTTGGGCAAAAGTACTTCTTAAAAAAAACACACACAATTCAAAAAGCAAAATAATTATTAATTGTACTTTTGAATAAGAATAATTTTTTGATAAAATCAATAGTATAATGAATAAACAGAACATAATAGACCGTTTTATAAGTTACGTTAAAATTGATACAGAATCTGATCCTAAAAGCGATTCGACACCAAGTACAAAAAAACAATGGGACCTGGCTAATAAGTTAGCTGATGAGCTGAAAGCTATAGGAATGACCGATGTTACCATTGATAAGAATTCTTATGTGATGGCAACGCTACCAGGCAATGTAGATCATGAGGTACCCACCATAGGATTTATTTCTCATTTTGATACCTCACCGGATTTCACTGGTGCTAATGTCAACCCACAAATAGTTGAAAATTATAACGGAAAAGATATTGTTTTAAACAAAGAACAAAACATAATTCTGTCACCAAGTTATTTTGAGGATCTTCTTCTTTACAAAGGTCAGACATTAATTACTACAGATGGTACAACACTTTTAGGCGCAGATGATAAAGCAGGAATATGTGAAATTGTTTCAGCCATGGAATATTTGATCAATCACCCGGAAATTAAGCATGGAAAAATCAGAGTAGGATTTACCCCGGATGAAGAAATTGGTCGTGGTGCTCATAAATTTGATGTAAAGAAGTTTGGAGCCGATTGGGCTTATACTATGGATGGCAGTCAGGTTGGCGAACTGGAATATGAGAATTTTAATGCAGCAGGAGCAGTGGTTAAGGTTAAAGGTAAAAGTGTTCATCCCGGTTATGCGAAGGGTAAAATGATCAACTCCATTTTTATCGCCACGGAATTTATAAATTCATTGCCTAGGTTAGAAACACCGGAACATACAGAAGGATATCAAGGATTCTTTCATTTACATACCGTGAAAGGGAATGTAGAAGAAACCGTTTTGGAATATATTATTCGTGATCATGACCGAGGACATTTTGAAGCTAGAAAAAAAGGTATTCAAGGGCTTGGCAAAGAATTAAACAAACAATATGGCCGAGAAGTTATTGAAATAGAAATTAAAGATCAATACTTCAATATGAAAGAGAAAGTGGAACCAGTGATGCATATTGTTGACATTGCTGAAGAAGCTATGAAACAACTGGATATAAAACCATTGATCAAGGCCATTCGCGGTGGTACTGACGGTTCTCAGCTTTCTTATATGGGATTGCCATGTCCAAATATATTTGCAGGTGGACATAATTTTCATGGACGTTACGAATATGTTCCTGTTGAAAGTATATTAAAAGCAACGGAAGTAATTGTTAAAATTGCTGAATTAACACAACAAAAGGCAAAATAAATCTCATGGAATTTTTAATAGGACAATTTCAGAAAAACAAACAAGTCTTTTTTGATTTGTTGATAGATGAAAAAGAAGAATTGTACCTATGGAAACAAAATTCGAAAAAATGGTGCCTATTGGAAATACTTTGCCATTTATATGACGAGGAAAGAGACGACTTCAGGTTCAGAACAAAATGGGTCCTAGAAAATCCAAATCAAGTCCCACCTCCTTTTAATCCAATTGATTGGGTTACAGACCATAAATATTTGCAACAGGATTATTCAAGTATGCTTAATAAATTTATGCTTGAAAGGGAAGAATCTATAAAATGGTTAAGTTCTTTAAAAAATGTTAACTGGAAAAACTCATTTCAACATCCAAAATTGGGCAAAATGACTGCTGAATATTTTCTTAATAATTGGTTAGCTCACGATTATTTACACATCAGACAGATCATCAAATTAAAATTTGATTATCTTAAATATCGATTTCAGGATAATCTTAATTATGCAGGAAATTGGTAAATTTAAATCGTGAAAAAAGTCCAATCAATTGAAGAATATATTAAAGCCAACATAAAATGGTCTGGTGCTTTAACGATTCTTAGAGATATAATTAACTCTACGGATGTTGAAGAAACGATCAAATGGAATGCTCCGGTTTATTCTGTAGATGGTAAAAATGTACTTGGCCTGGGTGCTTTCAAAAATCATTTTGGTATTTGGTTCTTTAATGGTGTCTTTTTAAGAGACGAAAAAAATCTGTTAACAAATGCACAGGAAGGTAAAACTAAAGCCTTAAGACAAATGCGCTTTGAATCAGTTGATGATATTAATAAGCAGGCTGTTCTTCAATATGTTAAGGAAGCCATTGAAAATCAGAAATTAGGCAAAGAAGTCAAATCAGATAGGACAAATAAAAAAACCGTTATTCCAAAAGAATTACAAAACGCATTAGATATAGATTCTGATTACAAAAATAGTTTTAGCAATCTAACTCCTGGAAGACAAAGAGAATACTGCGAATATATCGATACTGCCAAACGTGAGCCAACAAAATTAAGCCGACTGGAAAAGATCAAACCTATGATTCTTCAGGGAATTGGTCTAAATGAAAAGTACAAGAATTGCTAAACGAAAATAGAGATAATGCTTACGGTTGTAAAACCAACCAAAGCCAAAATGGTTGTCATGACTGTCCAGCTTCTAAAAGTCTGCTTTTCAGTCAACCCTAAATATTTACTGACTAACCAAAATCCACTGTCGTTTACATGAGACATAATAGAGGCTCCTGAAGCAATTGCAATGACAAGAAGTGCTTTTTGGATCTCCCCAGTATCACCTAATAAAAGTGGTGCAGTTAGTCCTGCGGCTGTTATCATGGCTACTGTGGCTGAACCTTGTAATACTCTAATAATTGCTGCAACAATAAATGCAAAAAACATAATACTCATTCCACCATCAGATAAATAATTGGCTAGCATCTCTCCCGAGCCTGTATTGACCAACATTTCCTTAAAAACACCACCGGCTCCTGTCAATAATATTATAATACCTGCGGGACCCATTGATTTAGTAGTAATTTTAAGCAGATCTTCTTTAACAACTCCTCTTTTTATTCCTAACAGATACCAGGCAATTAAATTGGCTAGTATCAATGCTGTAAAAGGATGACCTATCATTCCCATCCATTTTTTTAAGGCTTCAGGAATATTTGCATCAGCCAGTAACGGACTGTTCAAAAAAGTATTTCCAACAATTAAGATTATAGGTAAGCCAATTATAGAAAAGATTATACCTACAGAAGGAAAATTGGTAATATCTATGCCATCCATTTCCAATTTTGGTGCATCAATGTGAATTTTATTAGCAATATATTTTGCGAATATAGGTCCGCTAATAATGGCAGTTGGTATTCCAACAATAAACCCAAATAAGATAACCCAACCCAGATCAGCCTGTAAAATATCGGCTACTGCAACAGGTCCCGGAGTTGGAGGAATGAATGCATGCGTCACAGCTAAGCCTGCTAACAAAGGCAATCCGTATAACAGTAATGACTTTTTTGTTTTGCGTTGCAAAGAATAGATAATTGGAATTAGAATAATAAAACCAACATCAAAGAATACTGGAATGGCAACAAAAAATCCGGTAAGCATAAGTGCCGATGAAGTATTCTTATCCCCAAACTTGTCCAGCAAATATTTTGCAAGCGCCTCTGCTCCTCCTGAATGTTCTAATATAGCTCCAAACATGGCTCCCAGACCAACAACAACAGCTACAAAACCCAAAGTGTTTCCCATCCCATTCTTGATGGTTGCTATTATATCTAAGGGTTGCATACCTGCAAGAATACCAACAACAATACTGGCAATTAAAAGTGCAATGAATGCCTGAATTTTAAACCTTAGAATTAAGGTTAACAGTAGGATAATTCCAAATAAAACTGCAAAAATAAGTTGGTAATCTAACATGATTTAATTAAAAAGGACACCTTTTAATTTCCAAAAAAACGACTTTCTACGCCTTTCACTCCAGGTTTTGCTCTAAAAATAGAACCTGCCAGCGGATAAGCTTTTTGCTCTTCTTCTGTCATATCAAGACTGGACGTTGTAATGTATAAGATGTCTAAATTCTCTCCTCCAAAAGCACAAGACGTGACATTGTGTGCAGGAACGCTAATTTTATCAATAAGTTCTCCTGTATTAGGGTTGAAGTGAGCTATCGCATTTCCATTCCACATACCTACCCAAAGAGTGTCATTTTCATCAATGGTCATACCATCAGGAAATCCATCTTCTTCTGAAACTTTTATGGCAATCCTTCCATTTGAAATCGTGCTGGTTTCAAGATCAAAATCATATGCCATGATATTTGCTGAAGGTGTATCGATGTAATACATGGTCTTAGAATCCTTGGTCCAGACTATACCATTGGATATAGTTACGCTATCAATCATTTTAACGGATTCACCTTCCTCATTGATCTTATAAACGCTGGCATTAGGTCTGTTTTGATCAAAATGCATCGATCCTACCCAAAAATTCCCATTTGGGTCACATTTGCCATCATTGAATCGGTTCTCTGGCATGTCGGATTCTACATTAGAAAATAATGTAACCTCATCAGTCTCAAGATTCACTATGTAGATCCCATCCAACAAAGCAACAACTGCTTCATTCTCAGTGTACGGAACAACTGTGCCTATTAGAGAAGGCATTTCAATACTCCGGTTAATTTTTGTTGAAGGATTGTAAATATTCAACTTTTTACCTTCTATATCCACCCAATACAATTCCTGTGTTTTGTAATTCCAGAAAGCTCCCTCTCCAAGTAAGGACTTGGTTTCATATTCCAGCTCTGTTGTCATGTGTTTACCCTTGTGCATTTTATCTGAATTCTTACATGATGTAAAAAATATAAAAGTTAAAAAAAGACTTGAGGCTAAAACGTATTTTAATTGCATAATTCGATACTTTTGAAGATAAAAAAAAGCAGCTGTTTAGCTGCTTTTTTAAATTTATTTTTTTACTGCAGGAGGAGCATTGAGCTTCTTACTCATTTCCATAGAAATAGATGACCTGTCGAATTTAATTTTTCCGGCCATAGTCTCTATAATACAACTAAAGTCACTATCGTTAAGATCTACTATTTTCCCGTGCATCCCACTTTTCGTAATCACTTTATCTCCTTTTTTTAATTCGGCTGCGAATTTTTTTTCTTGCTTTGAACGTTTCATTTGAGGTGCGATCATAAAGAAATACACTACAACAAACATTAAAATTATTGGTAAAAAACTACCTATACCTTCTCCCATCTTTATCTAATTAATCGTGGTTATGGCCTTCGTGACCTGGTTGAGTACTTGACTTTACAACTTGTGTTGCAGCCGGAACAGCTTGTTTTGCTGAAGCTTGTAAATTTGATGCCTTTGGTTTTGCAGGGGCATTTGGATCTGGTTTTACAAAAGCCTTGATCCTTACAACTTCTCTTCCTTTTTCTGTATTGGCCGATACAGTAACAGTTTTGGTAACGTTACCGTTCCCACTTCCGTTAAACTTCACTGTAAACTTACCGCTTTCACCGGGAGAAAGTGGTTCTCTGCTCCAATCCTTAGGAATTGTACATCCACATGAACTGGAAATATTTGTGATCACCAAGGGTGCGTCTCCAGTATTGGTATAACTAAATTCAGTCTCAACATTCGTTTTGGCTTCTAATTCACCAAAATCATGTTCTGATTTGTCAAAAGTTAATTGCGGGAATTTAGTAGAGTTTGCATCCCTTTTAGCAGCTTCTGCTACATTTTCTTCTTTAACTTTACTTGCCGCATCCTCTTTGCAAGATGTAAATGCTATGAGGCATATCGCACTTAAACCTAATAATACTTTTTTCATAATATTTATTTTTATTTTAAAGGCTAAAAATAGTAAAAAAAAATTGTTACATCAATCCTCTTCCGGTTTTATTTAATTTCCCGGCATCTGAATATTCTTTTACAATTTTATCTAATATACCGTTAATAAACACACTGCTTTTGGGTGTGGAATATTCTTTGGCTATTTCCAGATATTCATTCATGGTCACTTTGGTTGGTATAGATGGAAAGTTTTGCAATTCACAAATAGCCATCTTTAATAAAATACTATCCAAAACTGCTAAACGGTCGCTATCCCAATTAGTGGTCTTTTCTGCAATTTCCTGATTATATTTATTCTGATTCAAAATGGTCTTTTTAAGCAATTGGATACCAAAATCCTTATCTTCTTCATCCTTGTAAAGTTTTGGTAAATAATAAGATTCTTCAGAATTTGATCTGGCCTTTTTCAAAAGTTTGACTATTCCTGTGTTTACAACCGGAAGATCATCCAACCAAGTTAATTTGTTGTCTTCAATATACTCATATAGCTTTTCATCTGGCGCTATAATTATTTTAAATATATCTATCACGAATTTCTTATCCTCATTAAATGAAGATTCTTTGGAATTCATATAATTCTTATAGATTTCGCTCTCCAGGATCTTCTTAAAAATGATATCTACATATTCGCTGTCCAGTTTCCAATCATTCGGTTTTCTTTTTTTTATGACTTCATGTAATGCAGTATTATGCTTTAATTGTTGCAATAACCTGTTATCGATAAATTTTTTATTCGGATTTTTCTCCTGCTGAGTTGCTAAGTGTTTAAGTTTTGATCTGTCTAAATAGGTTTCAGCCCTTGTATGTACTTCAGTGATTAAGGAAATGAGCAATAGGTACAAATTGTACATATCATCCATACTCTGCACCAAAAGCTTTTCAGGAAGCAGCAGATCGACACTTTCCGATTTATTAAAAGCATAAACCAACTGCATTACTTTCACTCGAATATGTCTTCTGCTTAGCATAATATTTAAGAACCTTAGTGTAGTTATATGGCGTAACTATTTTTAACAGAGCAAAAGTAATATTATTTTTATTCATGTATCTTTGTTCGTCTAAAAAAAATGCTATCCGGCATAGAATGAAAGAATTATTCCACTTAAATAAATATTTTTATAAATACCGAGTTAGATTGCTAATTGGAATACTAATAACAATCATAGCCAAATTATTTACCGTTTTTGTCCCGGAACTTATTGGTTCTACGATCGATGTGGTTAATGAACAATTGAAACATGCCGAAAATGACATAGATATATTTAAATCAAGCTTACTAAAAAACATTCTTTATTTAATTGGTACAGCTGTGATAGCAGGATTTTTCACTTTTACTATGAGACAGACAATCATTAATGTATCTCGATATGTAGAATACGATCTAAAAAATGAGGTTTATCAGCAATATCAAAGACTGTCCTTGAATTTTTATAAGCAAAACCGTACAGGCGACCTTATGAACCGAATAAGCGAGGATGTTTCAAGAGTCAGGATGTATGCAGGACCTGCAATCATGTACAGTATCAATACCATTACCTTATTTGTAGTTGCCTTAAGTTTTATGTATAACGAGGCTCCAAAACTAACTTTGTACACAATTATCCCATTGCCTATTCTTTCTGTGATCATTTATAAACTAAGTCGTGAGATCAATAAGCGCAGTACAGTGGTCCAACAATACCTTTCAAAGCTATCTACATTCACTCAGGAAGCCTTTTCGGGAATATCAGTAATTAAGGCATATGGTATTGAAGCACAAACATTTAATAATTTCGATGAATTGTCCAATGAAAGTAAAGATAAACAAGTAGACCTTGCAAAAGTTCAAGCCTTGTTCTTCCCGCTCATGATCCTTCTAATTGGTGCCAGTAACCTTTTGGTCATCTATATAGGAGGTAAACAATATATATCTGGAGAAATTGCGAGTGTTGGGATTATCGCTAAGTTTATAATTTATGTCAATATGCTTACATGGCCTGTGGCTACAGTAGGTTGGGTTACTTCAATTGTTCAACAGGCAGAAGCTTCTCAAAAGCGGATCAATGAATTTTTAAAAATTGAACCCGAAATTAAAAACACGATTCTAGAGCCAACTCCTATACATGGTACCATTGAATTTAAAAACGTATCGTTTACCTATGAAGATACCAATATTCAGGCTTTAAACGATGTGAGTTTCAAAATTGAGCAAGGCAAAACCATGGCTATTATCGGCAAAACCGGTTCAGGCAAATCAACCATTTTGAATTTAATCGGACGCTTGTATGATATAACGGATGGAGAGATCCTTATTGATGGAATACCTGTAGATCAGCTTAATCTGACCAGTTTACGAGATAGTATTGGATATGTACCTCAGGACGCCTTTTTGTTTTCTGATACTATTAAGAACAACATCAAATTTGGTGTGCAAAATGCCTCCGATGATAAAGTTATAGAAGCTGCTAAAAATGCTGTGGTACACAAAAATATTATCAAATTCAACAAAGGGTATGAAACTACTTTAGGTGAGAGAGGTATCACATTATCCGGTGGACAAAAACAACGTATATCTATTGCCAGAGCGATAATCAAGGAACCTAAGATCTTATTATTTGACGACTGCTTATCTGCCGTAGATACTGAAACGGAAGAACAAATACTAAACAATCTTGAAAAGGTTTCAGCAAATAAAACTACCATAATTGTTAGCCATCGCGTGTCTTCGGCAAAGAATGCTCATAAAATACTTGTATTGGAAGACGGGAAAATTATCCAGAAAGGAACACACGACATATTGATCAATCAATCAGGTTACTATAAGGATCTTTATTTAAAACAACTTTCTGAAACTACATCTGCCAATCTAGACGATTAAAAAAGAGAAAAAAATTAAATTATGAATTAGCTTTTGTTTTAACTGGTTAATTCAACAAAAAGAAATACATTAATTTTTGGTCGCTTCGTATTTTTTTTAGATTTTTGATAGCAATTAACAATCACTTATTTAATAAAATACGATTATGAGTTACAATGATATGATGGAGCAAGAAGAGATTTATTCGAAAGTATTAAGAGCTGGAAGACGTACCTATTTCTTTGATGTTAGAGCTACCAAAGCTGGAGATTATTACTTAACTATTACAGAAAGTAAAAAGTTTACTAATGATGATGGATCTTTTCACTACAAAAAACACAAGATCTATCTTTACAAAGAGGATTTTTCAGAATTCAAAGAGATCCTTGCTGAAATGACTGAATACATTATCAACCAAAAAGGTGAAGAAGTTATCAGTGAACGTCATCAAAAAGACTTCAAAAAGGAATATGAAAACGATGATGAAAAGGTATCAGAAAAGGTCGAAGAAGTAAAGGACGAAAGCGCACCAAAAAACTTCACAGATGTCGACTTTGATGATATATGATCAATAAATAGCAAATTAAAAAAACCGTTACCAGAAAGTGACGGTTTTTTTGTTTTAAGTTTTTAGTATCAACAGATCCAACAACAGCACTACTGCAATAAAAGCGATGGCCAACATCCAACCTGCCAGTATCCACAAAAACATACCAACTGCAACCAACCAAATTGGCACTAAGGTCAGGGCAACGGCAAACCTGAAGGTAGAGATGAATTCTTCTTCATCAATTCTGGGCTTTATAGCACCTCTCCAAATTAAATAAGGTCCAATTAATAGTAACTTTAATAAAAACTTTAAAATTGACTTGAACCAAAAGGGCTTTCGTGGTTTTCTAGTTTTACATTTTTTATACTTAGAATCTATACATGCATTTACGGCAACCGGATCAAGGTAGTCAACATTTAGCATGTTCAATTCCTCAATTATTTCATTATAAGTTTCCGATGGTATGTGTGTAGTTAATTCGGCAATTTTATCAAAAACAACCTCTTTGAGTTTGACCACACTCTCATTTGAAAAATCAGGTAAATGATCTTTCGCATTCAAAGGTTTTCCAAAATACACCGATGTACTGTCTCCAAATTCCATGGCATTGATAAAATTGACACCAACAGGGACCAATTGCAAATTCGTTTCAGGATATTTTTGCATGGTTTCAAAAACAATCCTGGTAAATCCTTTACTCAATGGTCTTACTGTTCGTTTTAAATTATGACTGCCTTCAGGAAAAATAACAACACCTTCTTTTTTATGCAATAAATCAGCACAAGTTTCAAAAACAGGACTGTTCTTTGATAGATTATTCCAACCATCTCTTATTCGGTAAACAGGTAACATTTGTAAACTCCTTAATAAGATATCCACAAAAGATCTTTTGAAAACACTGGCTCGAGTTAAAAAATAAACAAATCTGCCGCATTTAGTTGCAATCAGCAGAGCATCAAGTAATGCATTTTGATGATTTGAAAGCAGCAACACAGGTTGGTCCTTGGGTACATTTTTTACATTGAAGATGTGTATCTTTTTAAAGTAAAAGAACAAAGCCAGATTGATATAGGCTCTTACGCTATGTAACCATATTTTTTTCATTCAATTTTTCTTGTAGACCAATAACCGGCCAAAATTAAACCTGATACAATATGCCAAATGCCCCAAAATGCCGCAAGAATCGCCATTCCGCCAATACCCTTAAAAAAAGTGAATATCAATAACAAACCTAGACCTGAGTTTTGTATTCCTGTTTCTATAGCAAGAGTCTTTTGATTTTGAAATGATAATCTAAATAGTTTTGCAACCATAAAACCCAGTAATATTGCCAATGCATTATGCAGGATTCCAATTAATAAGACATGATCAATATAATTGTTAAAAACATCCAAATTATTGGCAAATGCTATTATGACTATAATTACAAACACGCCAATGGATACTGGTTTCAGTATTCTGGAAAGCAAGAAAGCGATTTTAGGTCTTAAATGCCTGAAATACATACCTAAAACCAAAGGAACACCCAGTATCATGGAAATTAGTTTCACCAATTCAAACGGGTTTAATTCCACTCCTTTAATGATCTGTGAAGTGGGTGGATACAAACTGCCATAAAACTCAAAATTGAAGGGTGTCATGATCATGGCCAAAAATGTTGCAAAGGCTGTTAAACTAACAGAAAGTGCTGTATTCCCTTTAGATAAATGCGTAAAAAAATTAGAGATATTGCCTCCCGGACATGATGCCACCATGATCATTCCAAGTGCAATACTTGGCCTCGGATTTATTAATGTTACCAGGAGAAACGTGAATGCAGGTAATAAAATAAACTGAGACAACAAACCCACCAATACGGGTTTTGGCTGTTTAAGAAGTTGCTTAAAATCATTGATGGTAATGTTTAAAGCCACACCAAACATGACGACAGCCAGAGCAATGTTTAATATCCAAAGACCTTTGCTGTCAAAATTGATTACTACATGATCCAGTTCCTGCATAATCTATGAAACCACAGAGCCATTCAAAACCTTAGTTTCCGGATTGAGTAATACCACATCCTTTTCCTTGACAGCTCCCAAAACCAGACAATCACTTTTGAAATTGGCTATTTGTTTTTCAGGGAAATTGACGACTGCAACAATTTGCCGGTTTAACAACTCATCCTTTTTATACAAGGTTGTTATTTGAGCTGAAGACTGTTTAATCCCAAGATCCCCAAAGTCTATTTTTAATTTATATGATGGATTTCTGGCTTCAGGAAAATCATTGACTTCAATGATTGTTCCCACTCTAAAATCTACTTTAGTAAAGTCCTCAAAATTGATTATTTCGCTCATGCGATGAGTTAGTTGTTAGTTACCGTTTCAAGATATTAAAAATAGCCCAACTATTTAAATATATTGTTTTGTTTCTTTAAATTTGTAATACATCATTCCGCACTACAAAATGGCCCGAACACTTTCAAAAATGCTGCCTTTGAATACGGTAGCCCCCGATTTTTCTTTATATGAAACCATTACAGGAAAAACATTGTCACTTAATGAACTTAAAGGTAAAAAAGCAACGGTTATCATGTTTATTTGTAACCATTGTCCGTTTGTAATTCATGTTAATGAACAGCTTTCGCAATTGGCAAAGGACTACACTCCAAAAGGAGTTGGATTTATTGCAATTTCTAGTAATGATGTTGAAAATTATCCTCAGGATGGCCCCAAATTGATGCGTTCCAGTGCAATTAAAAATAAATATACCTTCCCTTATTTATATGATGAATCACAAGAGGTTGCCAAAGCCTATGATGCAGCCTGCACACCAGATTTTTATATTTTTGACTCCAATTTAAAACTAAAATACAGAGGCCAGCTAGACGATTCCAGACCGGAAAATGGCATTCCACTTACAGGAAAGGATTTAAGACATGCTATTGATTGTATTCTGAATAATAAAGTGAATACTGCAGCTCAAAAACCAAGTATTGGTTGCAATATTAAATGGAAAAAATAATTTGGAACAATTAAACCAAAAAATTCTGGTTTCACATAAAAAATGATAAATCCATAAATTTGTTAGGATAATCGAGTGTATGCAATACAACCAAACTTTAGAATAAATGAGAAAAACTGAGCAATTAGCGGATCGGCTTCGAGACGTAACTCTTGGCGGAACTTGGATTGCGAATACAAATTGTAAAGACCAATTAGATAATTTAGACTGGAAAATTGCAAATACAAAGTTTCAATCAATAAATACAATTTCAATTTTAGCACAACACATCCATTATTATATTAACGGTATAAAAAATGCTTTTGAAGGTGGGGATCTTGAAATAAAAGATAAATACAGTTTTAACTTTCCTCCTATTGAATCACAAAATGAGTGGAAATCATTTCTAAATAAATTTTGGAACGACACAGAAAAACTTGCTGATTTAATAGAGAAAATGCCTGATGAAAAACTGAATCAAAGTTTCGTGGATGAAAAATATGGAACCTATCAGAGAAATATTGAAGGTATGATTGAACATATTTATTATCACCTTGGACAAATTGTATTGATAAAGAAGATAATTTAAAAAAGTATTACAAATAGTATAAGAAAAAATGAAATATAACAGATACATCAAGCAATCACCGCTGGTTTCTCAAATTGGTCTAGGAGCTTGGCAATTAGGGGAAAATTCGGGTTGGGATAGTGTTTCGGAAAAAGAAGCTATAAAAATAGTTCACAGGTCATTGGAACTTGGAGTCAATTTTTTTGACACAGCTCCTAATTACGGACACGGAACAAGCGAAATAAGACTCGGAAAAGCTTTGAAAAGTATTGATAGAAGCAAGATTGTGATCAACACAAAATTTGGCCATACAGACTCCGGAGGATTAAACTTTAGTTCAGAATATATTAAAGAATCATTAGAAGGTAGCTTAAAAAGATTGCAAGTGGATCATGTAGATTCATTGATAATCCACAACCCGCCTTTTGAAGTTCTTGATGGCAATAAGAACGATCATTATGAGATTTTAGAGCGATTGATAGAAGAAGGGAAAATTAAGGCCTATGGTGCCTCTTTAGACACTTACAAGGAGATGAAACTATTCATGGAGACTACAAAATGTGAAGTTATTGAGGCTTTCTTCAATATACTACATCAAGACGCCGCCAGAGCATTTGATATGGCTCAAGAAAAGGGTGTTGGAATCATCGTGAAAATCCCCCTTGATTCCGGCTGGCTATCAGGAAAATATAATGCCGAAAGCACATTTAGGGATATCAGGAATCGTTGGACGCAAAAAGATATTTATACCAGGGCTAATTTGGTTCAGAGAGTTAAGGAAATCCTTCAGTCTAAAAATGATCTTGCACAAAAAGCTATTTCATTCTGTTTGTCATATGACGCGGTTTCTACAGTTATTCCGGGAAACAAAAATGTAGTACAGTTAAATAATAATATTGAAAGCCTTGACAATCCAATTTCGAAAGAACTTGTTAAAAACTTGGAAAAATTTTATCAAAATGAAGTGAAGCCACTTCGTTTGCCGTGGTAATACATTTCGATAATCGACGAGCTTACACCTTAAATATCAGTTACTTGAAAACATCTGCTTAAGTAAATTGAAAAAAATTTAATATCTTTATATTACTTAGTAGTCATACCAAATAAGAATTATAATTATGACCATCCAAAATAAAAGTTTTAAAATGATTGTAGGTATTACAGCCTTTCTGTTGCTCATACCTTTAATTGCCATGCAGTTCACGACAGAAGTTAATTGGAATCTAATGGATTTTGTTGTCGCGGGAATTCTATTGTTTGGTTTTGGTCTGTTAATAGAATTTGCTTTAAGAAAGATTAAAAAATTCAATTTCAGAATCCTAGCATTAGTTAGTATTGTTGTTGTCTTTTTACTCATTTGGGCTGAACTTGCAGTAGGTATTTTCGGGACACCATTTAGTGGGAGTTAAATGTTCATTTGAGTTAATTCAAAGAAAATGTAGATCATAAATTATTTTTGACTTCCTGATAAGTATTCCTTCCAATTTATTATCTTACTATTATCAATTTATACTCGTGCTTAAAGGTCTTATTGCGAATCAATTAACAAAGAATCCATTATGCTTACAGACATCAATCCAAAACTGCCTATGCGTGATAAAAACATCACCAAAGACTACTATATAAAAGGCTTAGGTTTCAAAGAATTAGGGAGTATAGATTATGATGGCTATTTAATGCTGGAAAAAGGCAAAATACAAATTCATTTTTTTGAATTTAAAGAACTTGATCCTAAAGAAAATTATGGAATGGTATATATTAGAACTGATGATATTGAAAATCTATATAGATCATTACTGAAAAAGAAAATTAAAATTCACCCAAATGCTCCTTTGGAAACGAAGCCTTGGGGGCAAAAAGAATTTGCACTACTGGATCCTGACAATAATTTATTGACTTTTGGTCAAAGTATTTGATTACCTATGTCAACTTAATTCAAAAACATGAAAAATAATCATATTAACTATGTTGAATTCAAAGCTAATGATCTTGAAAAGTCAAAAGAATTTTATTCCGATTGTTTTAACTGGACATTCACCGATTATGGTCCAGACTATGCAGCTTTTTCAGATAGCGGTATTGAAGGTGGATTTGAAAGAACAACTGATGAAATTGTAAATGGTGTTTTGGTTATTCTATATCATGAAGATCTTAATATCATAAAAACCAAGATCATTAATTCGAAAGGGATAATCTCTCAAGATATTTTTTCTTTCCCCGGTGGACGCCGATTTCATTTCCTTGATCCTTCAGGTAATGAACTCGCTGTGTGGTCTGATAAATAAGATCTGTGAATCTCGAAGAAGATTGAAAAAATGACAAAACAAAATAAGCTTCTGTTAATAAAATTGATCCATACTTTGATCTGGCTGTTTTTTGTTATTGTAATATTTTACGTTGTTTATTCCGGAATTTCAAATAAAATTAATTCTTACACATACATAGGTATCGGATTGATTATTGGAGAAGGTATAGTTCTGTTGGCATTCAAGATGTTTTGTCCGTTAACCGTTTTAGCCAGGAATTATTCAGATTCTGATAAACATAATTTCGATATTTTCCTTCCAAATTGGCTCGCAAAATATAACAAGCTTATTTTTACAACAATTTTTGGTATTGGAGTTATACTTGTTCTGTTACGTAAAATGTTTTATTAAGAAAACAGCAATGATTATTCACAATTGTTTTCTAATGTTTCATATTTTCACTTATAAATTTAATTCACTTTTATTATCTTCGATTCAATTTGACTCGCTAATAAAAGTATCATCAGAATCTTTAGAAAATTTAAACCTCTTTAAGATTCTTAAATCAATAATTTTTCCTGTTTGATTAATATATTTAAATAACTATGAATTTAAAATTCTTATAACTAAATGAAATTTACAATACGACTAAAAAATATAAAATCCATATCCAAGATTGAAGGATCCTGGACAAATGCAGATTACATTAATTTGCTTGAACTTTTTAATTATGATGATGCTAAAAGCGTTCCAGAGGCTGAATTATTTGATATGCTTTCTATGGCCATTTCAGACTTTGAGCCAGACGAAGCTGCAGAAATTGTATTGAAATATAAACTAAGTGGATCCCTTAATGATGGACAGATAAACAACCTGTCCCATGAAATGCTGGAAGATAAAGTAGCCGAAGAATATCCCGATATTTCCCTGCATTACTCCTTATTTAATATCAATCAACTTCTACTGGATGCCTACAATGGAAAATTCCCCAGAACAATGGCTTCTGTGATTGATTTTGAATTAGTCTTGGATGAAAAAATGGAAGTTAATAAGGAAATTGTTCTACGAACTATGAGCGATCTTTTATCAGAAAAAAGCTTGTTAAAAAGATTATTTAGTGAGCAACTTGACTCTGAACACGAATTTAAGGATGCCAAAAGCATTATATGGGAATTAAAGCCAATTAGCGAAAATACATACCAGATAATATCATCAGATTATTGGTTGAACCGAGAAGATTTTGATAAGGATGAATTCTCCGGGCAGCTAGAAGATGACGAAATTGACCATTTAAATTAGGGGTCAATTCTGGAAAATATGAAATAATACTTAACCAATTTCTTAATTGACAGAGAAATTAACCACATTTTATTCAAACACAATTATTATCTTGATGACCAAACTTGTAATGACTTAGTTTTAGTCTAAATTTCGGTTGAACATAAAATTTACAATAATTATAAATAAATGATACAAAACATAGAAAATATTGAATTGAAGTTTTTAACCCTGAATGACTACCAGGAGTTAAAAGATGCCATGATTGATGCGTATTCTAATATGCCCAACTCCTATTGGAAAGAATCACATATTAAATCACTCATTGAAAAATTTCCGGAAGGGCAAATTGTAATTAAAGTGAATGACCAATTGGCAGGATGCGCCTTGTCCATAATTGTAGATTATGACGACTTTGATGATCATCATACATACAAAGAAATTACAGGTAATTACACATTCGATACTCATAGTCGAAAAGGAGATGTTCTATATGGTATTGATGTCTTTATCAAATCTGAATATCGCGGGTTAAGACTTGGAAGAAGGCTATATGATTACAGAAAGGAATTATGTGAAAAATTAAACTTAAGAGGGATTGCCTTTGGAGGAAGAATACCTAATTATCACAAACATTCTGATGACTTAACACCTAAACAATATATTGAACAGGTTAGAAGAAAAGAAATTAAAGACCCTGTTTTAAATTTTCAAATATCAAACGACTTTCACCCTTCTAAAATTTTAAAAGGCTACTTGGAAGGAGATGAAGCATCAAATGAATTTGCTGTTTTGCTGGAATGGGACAACATTTATTATGAGAAAAAAGGTATAAAAGCAAAAATAAAGAAAAAAGTTGTGCGGCTTGGTTTGATACAATGGCAAATGCGATTATATGGCAACTTAACCGAGTTAATGCAGCAAGCTGAATATTTTGTAGATGCTGTTTCAGCATATCGCTCTGATTTTGCTCTCTTTCCTGAATTTTTTAATGCACCACTAATGGCCGAGAATAATCACCTGACTGAATCGGAAGCAATAAGAGAATTGGCCAAACATACACCTGAGATTGTTCAAAAATTTTCAGAATTTGCAATTTCATATAATATCAATATAATCACAGGCAGCATGCCTGAAATAAAAGATGGCTTGCTTTATAATGTGGGATACATCTGCAAGAGAGATGGGACTCAGGACAGATACGAAAAATTGCATGTAACTCCCGACGAAGCAAAAGTTTGGGGAATGCAAGGTGGAAATGTCTTAAAAACTTTTGATACCGATTGCGGAAAAATAGGAGTCCTTATTTGTTATGATTCTGAATTTCCTGAATTAAGCAGGATTTTGGCAGATGAAGGTATGGATATCTTATTTATTCCTTTTTTAACCGATACTCAAAATGGGTATTCAAGAGTTCGCAATTGTGCCCAGGCAAGAGCAATAGAAAATGAATGTTATGTCGCTATTGCGGGAAGTGTTGGTAATTTACCAAAAGTCCATAATATGGATATCCAATTTGCGCAGTCCATGGTTTTTACGCCTTGTGATTTTTCTTTTCCGGTAAATGGGATAAAAGCAGAAGCAACAACTAATACAGAAATGATTTTAATAGCAGATGTAGATATCGATCTGCTAAGAGAATTAAATCAATTTGGAAGTGTTAGAAATTTAAGAGATAGAAGAACTGATCTTTTTGAATTAAAAAAACGCGTATAAAATCAACCATTCAAAATAATTAAAACAATTCTGAACTATTGTGAAATCAAAATCTAAAGTAATGGAAACATGGGTACTTTACGCCATATTATCAATGGTGTTTGCAGGTGTAACAGCCATTTTTGCAAAATACGGACTGGAAAAGATCAATGCGGATCTTGGATTGGTCATAAGGACCTCCATTATATTCGCGCTTGTTTTAATGACCGGTTTTTGGGGTGACACTTTTTCTGATATTCCAAATTTAACTCGCAAACATGTTTTGCTTTTGCTAGCTTCGGGATTAACAGCCTATTTGAGTTGGCTGTTCTACTTTCGGGCCCTAAAAGATGGCCTTGTAACATATGTCGCTGCAATAGACAAAGGTAGTATAGTTGTAACCCTTGTTTTATCATTTATATTGCTTCGTGAGCCATTAAAACCGCAAATAATTATTGGTGGTGGATTGGTTCTTGCAGGAATATTAGTGCTTGTTTGGAAATAAAGAATATTAAAACATCTCATAATTTAATATAAAATTATTTAGTTTTAAACGTCTTTCATCCGTTTTCGGTTTTGGAAAAAACAAATTACTAACTTTATAATTCAAAATTTAAAATTAACTAACCATGCATTTACATTCATTAGAAAACGATCGGGAATATATCAATTTACAAACTGAAATGGTGCGAATGCAAAATTGGTTAATTGAAAACAGAAAACGATTGATCATATTGTTTGAAGGACGAGACAGCGCAGGTAAGGGTGGTGCCATCATGCGGTTTATAAGATATATAAATCCCAGATTCTACCGTGTTGTAGCACTTAATAAACCAACTGATGATGAAAAACAACAATGGTATTTTCAACGTTATATCACTCATTTTCCAAAACCCGGAGAGATCATCTTTTTTGACAGGAGTTGGTATAACAGAGCTGTGGTAGAGCCGGTAATGGGATTTTGTAAAGAAGATCAATACAACTTATTCATGAAGCAAGTGATTCAATTTGAGGATATGATCATTGAAGACGGGATTATGCTCATAAAATTATGGTTTTCAATAGATCAACACGAGCAGACTAAAAGACTTGAAGAAAGGAAAAGTAATCCGCTTATCAGTTGGAAATTAAGTTCTGTTGATCTGCAGGCTCAATTAAAATGGGATGACTACACCTTTTACAAGGAAAAAATGTTCCTTCAAACCGGGACGAAAAAATCACCTTGGGTTGTAATAAAAGGGAATATAAAGGATATTGCCAGAAAAGAGGCCATACGTTATGTTTTGAATTCAGTGCCTTACGATAAAAAAGGGCTGACAGGTGAACGGATTGAACCCAATCCGGAAATTTTTACTGTTCATAAAAATTAATTTAACCTATGAAATTAATAACCATTAAGAAAGCACATTTGGAATCTGATTTAGTAGTTCTTAAGAGCAAATTGGAAGATGAAGGCATCAGGTGCTTTATGAAAAATCAATACATCACTCAAATAATTAACTTCATGCCTTCTTTTGTGATGGAGTTGCAGGTCGCAGAATTTGATCTGGACGAGGCCCTGGAGATTTTAAAAGAATTTGAATCTGAGATAAATTAGCGACAACATTCATTTTCTAATTCCAAAATTGATTTATGGAGTTTCATATTTTTTTTCTAAATTGATAAAAAATTGCAGTATCATGAATTTACCAAAACGTTTAGAAGTTGCTATTAATAAGCTTTACTCAGCATTTCACAACAATGAATTGAATCCGGAATGTTGTTACAAATGCGCTGTTGGAAATATTTTGGACAATAAAGATGCCTGGAAAAACCTTACCGATAGGCACGGGTCAATGGACTTAAATTATTTGGGTAGAGTGCATCAGAATTTAGGCCGGAAATTCAATGGCTATTCCCCTTTGGAATTACTTCAGATGGAGGCTGTTTTCCTAAAAGCCTGTGGATATTCTATTCCCTTTGGAAGATTTGGCAACAAACCTAAAAATAAATTGAACAAAGATATATTGTTCCAAGGTCTTTGTGCCATTGTTGAATTCCTTTGTCAAATTGATGATGTTGAAAATGTGATGGATTATTCCGAAATTTTCGACTATCACAAACCCTCATCAAAAATTATGTATGAGCGTTCAACCAAATTGGTTATTCATTAATTTCTCAAAGCCATATTAATTGCCGTATATTTAGAGTGAATTAACTTTAATAATACGTATTATGATGTATCGAGTTGCATTGATCTTTCTTTTTCTGTTTGTTGGATGTAAAGAAAATGATCAAAAAAAGAATTTAACTCAAGATCAAAGTGATTGGGCATTTCAAAGTTTTGAAAAAGCAGATAGCATCAATCCAATTTTAAAACCTTCTCCGGAATTAAAATTTACAGATCCAATAACAAAAAAAGAAGTGAAATGGGAAGAACGCAATGTCCTAAACCCAACTGCTGTGGTTAAAGATGGAAAAGTATTTTTAATGTACAGAGCTCAGGATTCATTAGGAACTTCCAGAATAGGAATGGCTGTAAGTGAAGATGGATTGCATTTTAATAAGTTACCGGAACCTGTCTTTTACCCTGATAATGATGATATGAAGCTTTACGAATGGAATTATAAAAAAAGTGAAGCAGAACAGGAGAATTCTGAAGACTGTTATTTCTGTTATTTTGATGGTGTTGAGGATCCCAGAATTGTGGAAAGTGAAACCGGAGACTATTTTATGACCTATACATCCTACGATGGGAAAACCGCCAGATTGAGTATTGCTTCATCCAAAGACCTTAAGTCCTGGACAAAACATGGTTTGGTATTAAAAGGAGAAAAATATAAGGATGTATGGTCCAAAGCCGGAGCAATTGTCAGTGAATTGCAAGGAAATAAGGTTATAGCTAAGCGAATAAACGGAAAATACTGGATGTATTTTGGAGATACCAATATTTTTATGGCAACTTCAATGGATCTGATCAATTGGGAAGTAGCCGAAAATGAAGAATCTGGTCAAAGAATTTCTGTTCTCCATCCCAGAATGGGATATTTTGACAGCAGATTGGTAGAATCCGGTCCATATGCTCTTTTAAAAGATGAAGGTATTTTGTTAATATACAATGCTAGTAATGCCTCTAATTTTAATGATCCTGCCTTGCCTAAATTCACATATGCAGCTGCTCAAGCTTTATTTGATAAGGATAATCCTTATAAATTAATTAACAGAACAGAGGGCTATTTCATTTATCCAGATAAGGATTATGAGAAGGTTGGTGAAGTCAATGAAGTTTGTTTTGTCGAGGGACTCGTTTATTTTAAAGATACTTGGTTTCTTTATTATGGAACAGCCGATTCAAAAATTGCTGTTGCTATTGCAAAAGACAAATAAAGATAGCTTACAAATAATACCATAAAAACACTAGTGGGATGATGATGCCGATTATGGTGTAAACTCCTCCTCTGCCTGTAATACCATGTTTCCCTTTAACCATAAAGAAGGATGTTATAGCAAATAATATCAAAGCTGCCGCAAAAGCATCAGAAAACCAGGTCCAGAGTCTGTTAGGATTGTAGTGTAAATAATTGCTTTCATAAAAAACCGGTCGCTTTTTTAAATATTCGGCCATCACCTTTCCTGTATTTGTATTGACAACAACGGACGATCCTCCTTTTAAAAATATCTTAAGCTGATGATCACTCGGGAAATAGTGCTGCTTATAGTTATCTCGGTCATCAACGGCATCTAAAAGTTTAAGAACCCTAGATTCAACGTCGGGAGAATTCGATAGATCTATGGTAGTTGTAAAATGTTTGATCTCAACAGAATAATTAGGATTCCAATCACTCATATGATTCAATGCAATTCCCGAAATTCCATATATAAGAGTTGTCCCAATAAAAAAATAACCAATATCTCGGTGCAGGATCCTACTCCACTTTCGTAGTCCTTTGACAAATTTTGAAGCCACCTTATTTAAGCTCTTCTAACGATACGTATTCCAATGAATAATTAGAGATATGATCTGTGTTATTGGCTTTCATTTGGTCTCTATACTGCTGAATATGATTCTTTTTTGCTTCAAATTGTTCGTCGTTAGTTTGACCTTCAGAATGGCTTTTAATGTTATCTTCTTCCATTTTTAAGCAATATGCTTCATCAATACGTTCTTCAACAACAACACCTTTTAGAGCGATTTCACTCCCAATTAAAGCCTCATCAAAACGTGAATCGGAAGTCACATGAACATTGGCTTCATCTGTCACCAATAATAGTTTTTTACCGCCGTGTTTACAAACATGGTCAACTATCCCTTTTACTTTAACTTCCTTGTTTACAAAATCACCTGCCTTGGCATCAAATTCGGCGATTGCTAATAAAGGAGCCTCAGCAACAGTTTCAATAGCTTCCTGATCAGTTATCTCTGTATTTTGGGTCTCTTTTTTACATGAAGTAATGGCCAAAATACAAAGGAAAATAAATACAAATTTTTTCATTTTAAATATTTTTGATTTAACTTTTTATAATACCGTTTAAAGCACAAAAGTAAAGATGAGAAAAGTAATAAAAGATGACTAAAGTCAGTTTGCAGGAATAATTATGAGTTCCTGGTTTCATAAATCTATTCCAACCATTCTTTAAAGTCCTTTACACGCTCTCTTGCTACAATGACATCTTGTTCGTTGTAAGAGTTAAGCTTAATTTGCAGACGTGAATTTGTGTAGCTGATCATGTCTTTGATAGCATGAATATTCACATAGAACTTCCTATTGATCCTGAAGAAAGTGTGCGGATCCAGCTCACCTTCTAACTGCTCCAAAGTAGTATCTAATAAATAATTACGTCCTTCTGAAGTATGAAGGTAAGTGCCCTTGTTTTCGCTAAAAAAACATTCAATCTCATCAATATTGATGAGCTTTAAATGCTGGCCAATTTTAACTGAAAATCTCTTCTTGTATTCTCGTTCAATAGGGTTGGTCAACATCTTTTTTATATCATTAAAGTCAATTGATACAGGTTGATGATCTGATAGCCGTGTTTTGTATTTTTTAACTGCCGTTTCTAATTCTTCATCATCAATAGGCTTCAATAAATAATCAATACTATTCAACTTAAAAGCCTGCAGAGCATACTCATCAAAAGCTGTCGTAAAAATAATTGGTGATGTGATCTTAACAGCATCAAATATCTCAAAAGACAATCCATCACTTAATTGAATATCTAAAAAGATCAAATCCGGATGCTCATTTTTTTGAAACCAGTTGATCGATTCTTTTACTGAATGTAACAAGGTATCGGCCTTAATATCTAATGCATTCAACATGCGTTGCAATCGTCTTGCTGATGGTTTTTCGTCCTCTATAATTATAACCTTCATTTTCTATGTTATCTTTGATATTCTACAAATCAAATTTATCTTTATCCATAAATTCCTTTATTTTTCTTTCCTCCCAACTCTTTGATAGAACCAGATTTTTACCAAATACACCGGCCCAATGAGCAAATAGCCCTATTCCCCAAAAGAAAGCCGTACTAAAATGTCCGAAGGAAAGGAAATCACTGTTTTCACCTAAACCTCTGTAAACCATTACAAGTAAAAAAATATTTACTGCCAAATACCAGAATAGATGCCAATAGAATCCTTGTATTTGTTTAACTCGCTTTTTTGCCCTTAGGTATCTGTCTTCTTCTGAAAAATCAGGTTGTTCTAAATATTTTTGTTCCATGATCATTTTTTTAATAGTTTCTATCTTCTTTATCCATAATCTCACGGATCTTGCGTTCCTCCCATTCTGAACCGTATCCAAATACTGTAAATGCATGTACTGCTAAGCCAATGCCCCAGCCAAAAAGCGGAAACCAAAACCATTGAAAACCCCAATATGTGCTATAATTAATAAATATTAAAAACGGAATGACGCAGCAATAGGAAATTAAATTCCCATAAAACCCTTTTAGGTCCTCAACTCGTTTTTTAGCTCTTAAATATTTACTGTTATTGTTATAATCTCTTGTTCTCATAATATTAATTTCTTGTGTTAATAAAGGTAATTTTACCTTAAATAATTGATTTGTTTGAATGATCTCTACAGCTCTTCTTGTTATTAAACTGTATCGTTGATTGATATTCTTTAGTCCAACCTTTGTGCTTTTCCCCATTGAAGCTTTCGGATTGACATTATTTTCTACTACCAAATAGCCATTATCCTCATAAATTTTAATAACTAACGGATCGTCAGTTGTAATGACATTGTGTTTAACTGCATTCTCCAATAATAGTTGTAATGATAATGGCACTATTTTGAGTTCGGGGTCACTTAAACTATCAGGAATACTGAATTTTATTGCATCCTCATAACGCATTTGTAATAGCGACATATAGGTTTTTGCAAACTTTAATTCTTCATCTATAGTGACAAGGTCCTTATTTTTTTGTTCCAGAACGTATCTATATACTTTTGATAAGGAGGTTGTGAATTTTTGAGCACTGTCCGGATTTTCTTCAATTAAACTGGTTAAAACATTTAGACTATTGAATAAAAAATGAGGGTCCAACTGATTCTTTAGTGCATCAAATTTAGCTCTTGCCGTTCCTGCAATTACTTTTTGTTCCTTTATCTTTTGTTTCTGGTACTGATTATAGAAATAAACGAAATGAAAAATAATAACAATAGTTAAGGTGATCCATAACCCGAATTTGTAATTTTCAAATGTTTCATTTGCTAAAAACTCCTTATAGTTTTTCCCATAAAGGGTCACTGAAATAACTGAACGTAAAAAGAATAACCCTGCCAGTGTAATTAGTACAGAACCCAATATACCAATGACTATTCTTTTAAGTCTGTCATTGGGCTTCCAGTTAAGTTTTTCCAAGTATTGAAAAAACAACATATTAGAAAAACCCAATACAAACGAATATAATTGATACATTGTAAAATTTAATAGCAATTCTTTATTGTCGGCAAAGTTGAAACCTCCTGAAAGTGCATTGCCAACAGCAAAAACAGCTGTTCCTATTATTAATACAATGATTATATTTTTACGTAAGTTTTTCACTTGCTTTTAACTCTTGATTTAAACTATATTAATTTTTACAGGATTCTAATATTTGTTCTGCGCGTTCTTTTCCCCATTTAGGATGATAAGGTGATTCCGGTTTAAAGTTAGCAAAAAGTTCCAAGGCTCGTTCAACATCCTTGCAAAATGGTTTGGTATCCTGACCAAAATATCTGGCGCTTCCCATTCCCCATTCAGCTTTGCTTAACACAACTCTAGGGTTTTCAGGAGCTATTTGCTCAGCTTGCGTATAAATTGAAGCAACCTTACCTGATAAGGTCATACCATAGGTGGCACCATCATAAGCTACCCAGGCGGTATGCAAAAGTGCCTGTAATACCAATATTTCAGGATTATCTTTGGAAATACCAGTTGCATCGTTAATTAGATCTTGAGCCTTATTTAATTGAGCTGATAATTTCTCTTCATCCTGCATTCCGAAGCTTTGCAGGATATTGACTTGAGCAGCATAATATAGCGGAATCCAGTTATCTGGTTCAGCCGATGCAATACGTTCAAATAAATTGGCAGCTTCTGGTGGATTTGATCCCCATAACTCAAAAGCCTTTTGCATGCCTTTATCATAGTTGGTCTGGGCTGCTACAAGTTGAGTTACTGATAGTACTAAAATGATGATTAATTTATTCATAATGATGTGTTTTAATTATGATACAAATTTGACAAGTTTATTGACATATTTAAAAAGTGAATTACCGAACTGTATAATAATTAGGATGACCTGTAAATAAATAGGAATTACAGGGGATTTTTCTTAACTTATATAGTTGATTGTTTGAGGAAACAAACACGTAATTTATTATGGAAAAACCAAAAAAAATATTGTACTGGGCTCCAAGAATTATCTGTATTCTGGCAATCCTTTTTGTAAGCCTTTTTGCATTGGATGCATTTGATCCAAAACTCTCTGTTTGGGAACAGATCGTTGGATTTTTAATTCATATGATCCCATCATTTATTTTACTGGGATTACTATTGCTTGCATGGAAATATGAGTATTTAGGCGGAATAATCCTAGTGCTGACAGGTGTTATATTTAGTGTAGTTGTTTTTAGGCTGAATTATAGAATGAACCATTCCGCGTGGCTGAGCCTGGGAATTATAGGGTCAATAACATTTCCATTTATTGTTTCAGGTGCTTTATTCATAATTAATCACCTTAAAAATAAATCTTTAGGTAAACACTAAAAAAAATCAGCCTCTGCAAAATTGCAGAGGCTGATTTTATTAGTTGCAATATATTTAGTTTTCAACTAACTTAAAATGAATTGGGATACTGTAAGGAACTCTTACAGCCCTACCTCTCTGTTTAGCTGGCGTCATTTTAGGTAATAAACTTATAATACGTGCAGCTTCTTCTTCCAGGATCTTATCTGGACCTCTGGTTCTTATTCCTGAAACATTACCTTGTTGATCAATAGAAAAAAGAACAAATACTTTACCATTAATTCCAAGTTCCATAGCTAGTTCAGGGAATTTAAAGTTTTTTGTGACGTGTTCAATTACTTTTTTCTCGAAACAAGACTTTAACTCATCATTATTAGTTCCTATACATCCCGGATAAATAGGGACTTTTTCAACTACAGCAAAAGGAACTGAAATATCTTCTTCCACTTTTTCCACTTCTACCTCTTCAACAGTAACAACTTGCTCTTCAATAACATCATCCATATTGATCTCCGTGCTCTTAATGACGGTTTCTTCAATATCTGCAACATCTTCCACTATAGTTATTACCTCAGATGCGACCTGAGGAGGCGGAGGTGGTGGTGGTGTGTTAATGTTAACAACAGGAATATCTTCCTCAATTAACGATTCAACATCTAGTACATTAATAACTAAATCTGCCTTATCATAGGATTTCATATTTAATGCAGCCCAGGTTAAGAATAGCATTAAGTTTAATCCTACGGCGAAGAAAAGACTAGTATTTCGTCTTAAATCGACTTCCGGATTCTTTTTTACTTTCATAATACTACAAATTTATTATGATTAAGGTACCTAATAAGGAGCATATAAACTATGACAATTATCAGTTATTGAGTATTCCTGATTAAAGTAAGGGGTTGTTCTTAAGACAGTTATAGCTTATTTAATTGATTATCGGTTCCGGAATCGCTTATTGTCCAGAAAAAACCAACAAAAAAGAACTGGTCCGCAGCAGGCCGAAGTGCTCTTCTATCAAAATTTCCATTCATATCAGGGGTATTGGAATATTGATATCCATTGATGTTTTTAAAACCTGTTGCATTATTAATTGAAAAATAAAGGATCTTTTGCTGGCTAATTAAATAAGCCCAATTTAAGCTGATACTGTTGAAAGGTCTTGTCTTAGAATTCAAAAAACCTTCTAAATTTGGGTTTGTATAAGTCCTTCCCGATGCATAGCCGTAGCTAAAACCTATCTGACTTTTCCAATCATCGATCCAATACTTCCCAACAATTGACAAATTATGTTTGTTAACGAAATTTGGTTGTGATTCCAGAGGATAGTCCTTATACTTTCTTTTAGAATCTAAAAATGAATAACTTATCCAGTAATCCAAATTCTTTATCGACTCACTATCTCTCCAGAACAGATCGATTCCTTTTGCAAATCCAAATCCAGTATTGTTGATATTCTCAAGATTACCCTCATTGGAATCGTAAAGAATTAAGGAATCATAATCTTTAAAATAGCTTTCTATCCGTAAGATCTTTCCATCATTGTTATACTGATAATTTAAAATGTAATGAGTAGCTAATTGAGTTTCTAAATCCTGGCTGAACTTTAGAACAGCACTGGATGGGTTTTGATAAAATTGGCCGTAAGCCAGTGAGATCTGACTTTTATTTGAAGTTTTTAAGGCAAGTGAAGATCTGGGCGAAATAGAAAAATCTTCGAATAACTCGTTATATTCAGAACGAATACCAAATTTCAATGCAACATCTTTTGAAAAGAAAATATCAGCCTCACCAAATCCCGCTGCCAATCCATTATTAAAGCTCAAATTTATATTCGACTGTATATCATTTGAATACTTCTCATTAAAATCGGTGTTAAAATATTCCAATCCAAAACTCATTTTAAATCGGCTGCTATATCTTTTTTTAAATTTCATTTTCACATGCATCGAGTTTTCCTTGTCATTAATACCCTGATCTAGTACTTTAATGTTTGTTGATGCACCGGTAAAACTTAGTCCTCCCAAAAAAGACCAATCATTGTTAAGGACTCCCGAATATGACCCGTTTAAATACAAATTATTGTTCTTTAATTTAAATGCAATTCCATCCTCATAATTTATGTCTTCCTGTGTTAATTCAAAATTGGTACTGTCAAATGCAGAGTATACTTTTAATAAACCAGATTCAAATTTTTGTCTGAAAACAGCCTCTCCTGCCAGACTCTCAAAAGGCTTTTTCCAATCATTTCTATCAGGAAATAAGGCAATGTAAGGCGTTAAATTAAAGTAGGATGCATTGACACTAAGTGAACTGCTGTTCCATTTTCTGGTCTTGCCTAATGTTCCGCCTACGGACATGATGCCAATATCTGTCTTGTTTTGATCTGGTTCATCAATGGTATTGAGCAGCAAAACACTGGATAATGCTTGTCCGTACTCGGCTGAATAACCTCCTGTTGAAAATGTAATTCCATCAAAAAGGAATGGAGAATATCTACCTCGTGTTGGCGTATTATTTGTAGTTGGAGTGTATGGTGTAAATACCCTTATACCATCAATAAAAATCTGTGTTTCCTCTGCATCGCCACCTCTTACAAACAATCGTCCATCTTCAGCAACAGTTGTTGTTCCGGGAAGAGTTTGCAAAGCTCCTACAAAATCTCCAACAGCACTTGCGGTGGTAACAACATCTAAAGGTTTTAAAACAGATATTTTACTGTTGTCACCTGCTTCAAAAGTTCCGGCTGACAAGACTACCGCATCAAGTGTATTAACATCTTCTCGCAATTTAACTGATAAGTTATTCATGTCTTTTACATCTGATAAATAAGTATAGGTTTCAAATGATAAATAAGATACCGTCAATGATTGTTGTCCTACTTCACTCGTCTTAAATTCAAAATAACCCTTGACATCTGTTGTGCTGCCATCATAAGTGCCTTTTAAATATACATTTGCGCCTTCAATGGGATTGCCTTTTGAATCCGAGACCAAACCATTTATATTGATTTGCGCAACTATTGGAAAGGAAACTGCTAAGAGGAAAATGAATATTACGGTTTTCATTTAAATTTATTTACATAATTTATTATAGATTGATAATACAAATTTGCAAATGAAGACCAAACCAAAAAAGATTACTTAACCGAACTGTAAAAAATTACAGATGAATTGATTTCAAAAATAATTTAAACTAATTTGTAACGCTTAATACTTTAAGGTTACTAATAGATTAACTAAACCATCCGATTGAATAAAGAGTTACAACATAATTTTGTAGAACTTCTTGAAAAGCATCAGAATATTGTGCATAAAGTTTGTCGGCTTTATACCAATAATTACGATTCGCACAATGATTTGTTTCAAGAGATCACTATACAATTATGGAAAGCCTACCCTAAATTTAGAGGAGAATCTAAGTTTAGCACATGGATGTACAGAGTGGCTTTGAATACAGCGATAACCCTTTACAGAAAAAGTAAAAGGTCCTTGAACACTGAAGAGTTTGACGCTGTTCAATTCAAGATCTCATCTGAAGTTTATGACGATACGGAAGAACAGCAACTTAAACTATTGTATAATGCCGTACATCAACTAAATGACATTGAGAAAGCCCTAGTTTTTTTGTATTTAGAGGATAAAAATTATCGGGAAATTAGTGAAACAATGGGAATTAGCGAGGTCAATGCTCGGGTTAAAATGAACCGCATCAAGACTAAGCTTAAAACTATACTTAATCCGTAATATTATGGATGAATTAGATTTATTAAAGAAAGACTGGAAGAAACAGGATATTAAATATCCTAAACTTACCTATGACGAGATCTATAAAATGATATTGAAGAAATCTTCATCAATTGTGAAGTGGATCTTTATTATCAGTTTATTGGAATTTGTTCTATGGACATTGATCTCATTCGGATTAAAGGACACGGATAGCATGAAAAGATTTGATGCCTATAATGTTGACTATATTTTAATACCTATAAGTGTTTTCGGTTATATAATTTTAGCTTATTTCTTTTATTTATTCTTCAAAAATTATAAAACAATTTCGGCTGCTGACACTGCAAAGAATTTGATGGAAAACATTTTGAGAACCAGAAGAACTGTGAAGTATTATGTGGCGTTTAATCTTATTTATCTAGTTATTGCGACAGTTGTTGTTATGTTTGTTGAATTTGACAAAAATCAGGAATTAGTAGGCAAATTGAATGAAGCTGCAGCAAATGGCGATGTCTTTAAATTTTATGCTTCAATTATTATCTCAGTGTTTTTAGTGCTTGCAGTATTTATAGCATTTTTATTGCTCTTCTATTATTTGATATATGGACTTTTATTAAAGCGACTCAATAGAAATTATAGGGAACTAAAAAGGTTAGAGGTTTAGCTCTTGTTTGCTTTTTTAGTTTTAGCTGTAGTTTTTTTCCTTGCTTTCTTCCATTTACGCTCCTTATTGAGCTCTTCCAAAGCCAAAAGGTCTTCTTGGGAGATTACTTTTAGGAAGGATGGATGCTGCTCAATGGCATATTCAATTTTTTCTACAATTTGATCAATAGAATCATTATCATAATCAATGTATAGTGGTTCTTTAATCTCCATTGACTGCAAAATATTCTTCTTTTTAACCCGCAATCCTTTTTTATCAAAGGATCGTCTAAACCCATCAATAACAATAGGCACAACAATTGGTTTGTATTTTTTAATAATGTGAGCTGTTCCCTTCCTAATAGGTTTGAAAGGTGTCGTTGTGCCTTGAGGAAAGGTTATGACCCATCCATCATTCAAAGCTTGTCCAATATTCGATATATCACTGAATTTGACTTGCCTGTTTATCTCCTTACCAGCTTCTCTCCAAGTCCTGTCAATGCTAATTGACCCTGCATAAGCCATTATTTTAGGCAATAGCCCGGATCTCATTGTTTCCTTGGCAGCCACATAATAAATATTGAGTTTCGGATTCCATAAATAGCCAACATTTTTTATACTGTCGATTCTACCGCTTAAGCTGGCATTAAAAACATGGAACATGGCAACAACATCGGCAAAATAGGTTTGGTGATTAGAGATAAACAAAACATTGGTTTCCGGTAATTCCTTAATTATTTCAGAACCTTCAATGTTCAATTCATTAAATCCTCTAAAGCGTTGATGTGTCAATAAACCCATTATTCTTATGAGCCATTTTTTTAGAAATAGAATATGTCCAAAAGGATTTTTTTTGAATAATCCCATAGAATGTTTTTGGTAAAGGTGAATTACAAATGTAAAAAAATGGAATTACTATAAGGCGTCTTTTATCAAGTCTTTAACTTCACTAAGCATCATGGCTGTTGCTCCCCAGACAATATGGCCATTTAAAAAATAAGCGGGAACCTCAATCTTTTTATTGTACGAAGTTGATACTGTTTTAGTTACAACACTACTTTCATGAATAAAGTCAATTAAGGAAACTTCTAATATTTCTTCAACTTCGCTTTCTTCTAAAACAAATTCCGGGGTATGATCCAAAATTCCAATAAATGGCTGAACGGCAAAATTACTTGGTGGAATGTAGATCTGGGTCAGTCTTTTAACAATCTTAACCTTATCAGTATGAACTCCAATTTCTTCTTGAGTTTCTCTCTTAGCTGTATATTCCAGATCAAAATCATTTTTTTCTACTTTACCACCCGGGAAACTTATTTGAGCAGAATGTACGCCGTTGTATGGCTTTCTCTGGATCAATGCGAATTTTGTCAGTTCATTTCTATCAGGGTAAAATAACGCCAAAACTGCCGATTGTTTTGCCTTTTTCATAGCTGTTTTGTACCTGTCTTGAAAATCTATTCTGTTAGGCGGCAACATTTTAAATTGAGATGTTTCCGCAGGTAAAGGGATATTTTTTATTTTTGAAGCAATTATTAAAAAATTATCGAAATTCATTTATGAAGTACTTTATTTTTTTATGTCTGGCCATATTACTTTTCAATTGTGAAGATAAACAATCTGATAAAAAAAGAGTGAAAAATAATGTGGTAACAGACTCTATTCAGGCTGAAAATATTAAAAAAAAGGATGAGACCAGCGAGCCGAAAAGAGAATATCCTCTGTTATCGGATAAAAATGCTATGGAATTCTTTTTAGAGTATGAAAAACTCAATAAAGAAAATAAAGTAAGAATTAAAACCGATTTCGGGGATATTGATATTCTCCTTTATGACGAAACTAAATTCCATAGAGCCAATTTTATTTTTCTTACTAAACAAGATTACTTCAGTGGCACACAATTTTATCGAGTAATCAATAATTTTATAATCCAAGGTGGAAGCAGTGACGATAGACGTGTTGGAAGAAAGAGAAGCAATATTGGAAGATATTTGTTGCCTACTGATACAAAAAGAGGATTTAAGCATGACAGAGGTGTAATTAGCATGCCAAGTAGTGAGATTGAAAATCCGCATAAATTGGCATCACCATATGAGTTTTTTATTGTTCAGCAAAAAGGGGGAGCGCATTTTTTAGATGGTGATTATACTATTTTTGGTAAGGTTATCAATGGTATGGATGTTGTAGATAAAATTGCTTCTGTAAAAACTGATGAAGCCGACTGGCCATTACAAAACGTTTATATAAGAAAAGTCACAATTATTGAATAAACGAATTAAAAAATACAGATTTTTCATATCTTTCTGAATTAAACATATCCTCACAAATAAATGAAAAAAAACAATCCTTTAAATCACATTTTACTAGTCGTTCTATGTGGTTTTGTCGTGCTTACAAGTTGTAAGCAAAACGATGAGAAAGAATCAAAAAAAATGACCGATAATATATTACTGGAAGAGTGGACGGGTCCATATAATGGTGTTCCGGCTTTTGACAAAATGAATGTTGATGATATAAAGGAAGCCATGCAAATGGGTATGGAATTAAGTTTAACAGATATAGATAAAATCGCCAATAATAATGAACCGGCAACTTTTGAAAATACAATTGCTACTATGGAACGATCAGGTAAAGAACTTGACCGAGTCTATGCTTATTATGGTATTTTAAGCAGTAACATGTCTTCTCCTGAATTCAGAAAAATTCAAAGTGAATTGGCTCCGGAATTATCAGACTATCGATCTAAAATATCACAAAATGAGAATCTTTTCAAACGAATAAAAACGGTTTATGATGCATCACAAAAAACACCACTTGAATCAGACCAGCAGCGTGTCGTAGATTTGATCTATAAAAGTTTTGAAATGAATGGTGCCGAACTGGATGCTGAAAAGAAAAAACGCTACGCCGAAATCAATAAAGAACTTTCTACTCTTTACACGGACTTTTCTAATAATGTCTTACATGATGAAGAGAATTATGTGACCTATCTAACTAAAGAACAGCTAAGCGGCTTATCTGATGGGTTTATAAAATCAGCCGCTAAAATAGCATCGGATAAAGGACAGTCGGGAAAATATGCTATTACCAATTCACGTTCATCTATGGACCCTTTCCTTACCTACTCTAAAGAACGCGAATTACGTAAAAAGGTCTGGACAAATTATTATTCTAGAGGAGATAATGGTGATGAATATGACAACAATGAGATCATTGCAAAAATCCTGAAACTTCGCAAAGAACGTGTTGCATTATTAGGTTATGACAATTACGCTGAATGGAGATTACAAGATAGAATGGCTAAAAATCCTGAAAATGCAATGGAATTAATGAATGCAGTTTGGCCTGCAGCTATAGCGAGAGTTGAAGAAGAAGTTGCAGATATGCAAAAAATAGCGAACAAAGACAATATCACTATCGAACCTTGGGATTACAGATACTATGCAGAAAAAGTCAGAAAACAAAAATACGATCTGGATAGCGATGAGGTCAAACAATATTTACAACTGGATAAGTTAACTCAGGCTTTATTCTTTACAGCTGGAGAAATATTCAATTATGATTTTAAACCGGTTCCGGAAGGATCAGTTCCAGTATTTCATGAAGATGTAAAAGTGTGGGAAGTGACTGATAAGGAATCCGGAGAACATATTGGTCTTTGGTATTTAGACCCTTTTGCAAGAGAAGGTAAACGATCTGGAGCCTGGGCCACAACCTACAGAAGCCATACCACTTTTGATGGTAAGGAAACTGTTTTAGGTTCAAACAATTCTAATTTTGTTAAACCTGCTCCTGGAGAGGCTGTATTAGTCTCGTGGGATGATGCGGAAACGTTCTTCCACGAATTTGGTCATGCACTTCATTTCTTTTCATCAAATGTAAAATATCCGACTTTAAATGGAGGGGTAAGAGATTATACTGAGTTCCAATCTCAATTACTGGAGAGATGGCTATCTACAGATAAAGTGATCAATCAATTTTTGGTACATAATAAAACCGGTAAACCTATCCCAGCTGATTTAGTAACGAAAATCAAGAAAGCTGCAACCTTTAATCAGGGCTTTGCTACTACCGAATATTTGGCATCGGCTATCATGGATATGAAATTACACCTTGCAGATCCAACAAATATAGATATTGACAAATTTGAGCGAGAAACATTAGCAGAATTAAAAATGCCTAAAGAATTGCCTATGCGTCACAGAACACCTCATTTTGGGCATGTATTCGCCGGGGAAGGTTACGCAACCGCTTACTATGGTTACATGTGGGCAGATGTATTGACCAGTGATGCATCAGAAGCTTTTAAGGAAGCTCCGGAGGGGTTTTATGATAAAACAGTAGCCGATAAATGTGTTAATTATCTGTTTGCTCCAAGAAATTCTGTGGATCCTGCAGAGGCTTATAGAAAATTTAGAGGTCGGGATGCCAAAATTGATGCTTTAATGAGAGACAGAGGATTTCCCGTTCCAAATTAATAATTGATATTTAAAAAAGCCATGAGTCGATCATGGCTTTTTTGTTTCAATCTTACTAAATATACTTTTATTAAGATCATCAATTATTTAATTATTTTCAACTAACAAATAATAATGTAAGTGCTTCGCTTTTAATTTTATCCTATAAAAGTGTTTTCTTACAAAAAATTGCAAGATGATATGTTTTTTTCTTAAATTGGCACCTTTAAATAGCATTTAACCATATTGACATGAAAAATATTCTCCTTATTTTTTGCCTTTTAATATTTGGTTCTGGATATTCTCAAGAAGAAACAACAAAAGAATTGCCAAGTCTGTCCCAGCGCTGGACTGCTAAATTTGGTTTAAATATGGTAAGAAGTACAGGTGATGGTAATCCTTTGGGATCTTTTTCTGAAAATGCATTTTCTAATCCTTTAGCCTTAGGTATTGAATATAAAGTAAGCGATGTAATTGCTGTCTCCCTATTGCAAAGTGTTAATAAATGGAAAGCCGGTAAAGGCATAATTGATGGGGTTGAAATTCAGGAGGATCAAACTTATTTTGCAATGGACGCTGGTTTGAAATTTTATTTTGATGAATATTTTCTTGATGCTGATTGGATGGACCTTTATCTTGAAGGGGGATTTGGATATTTTAATGAAAGAGAAAGTGGTGTATCTGGAAATCTAGGTCTTGGTGGTATTTTATGGTTATCACCTTCTTTCGGATTGAATTTACAGGGAATAGGAAAATTTGCGGGGAAGGGCAATTCCAATACAAATCACTTTCAATATTTTGCAGGACTTGTTTATAGTTTCGGTGGAATAGATAGTGATAATGATGGAATAATGGATAAAGAAGATGAATGTCCGCTGGAGTTTGGTTTAATTCAATTCAATGGTTGTCCTGATTCAGATGGTGATGGTGTTAAAGAATCTATGGATGAATGTCCATTAGTAGCCGGTCCAAAAGAATTAAAAGGTTGTCCTGACAGAGATAATGACGGGGTTGCTGATAAAAATGATGAATGCCCTGATGAAAAAGGCGGATTAAATACAAGAGGCTGTCCTGATAAAGACAATGATGGGGTTCCGGATAAATTTGATAACTGTCCAGAAGTTCCAGGTTCATTCAATAATAGAGGATGTCCTTGGCAGGATTCAGATAAAGATGGTGTGATTGACAAGGATGATAAATGTCCAAATCAAATTGGACCAATTGAAAATCAAGGTTGTCCATATCCTAAATTAAGTCAGTCTGAAGCAAAGATCATTGATGCTTTCGCAGAAACTATCCTTTTTGATCAAGGTAAATTTGACTTAAATGTATCTAGTAAAGCGACTTTAGATAGAATAGTTGACATTATGAAAACTTATACTAGCGAAAGATTTCATATAGCAGGTCATACTGATAACACATTTACATCAGATTTTAATCAAGTCCTGTCTCAAAACAGAGCAATAGCTGTTAGGAACTATTTCATATCAAAAGGTGTTGATGCGGCTCGTTTAACTGCAAAGGGTTATGGTGAAACCAAACCGGTAGAATCAAATGATACTGAAGAAGGAAGGACCAAGAACCGACGAGTGGCTATTATTTTAATTAAATAATACAATTCAGCTCAACAAAAATACATTTCAGTATATATAATTTTATAAACACTGCTGTTTTTAAAATATTTGTGGTGTTAATCATAAAATATATATACCATGACTCTTTCAACAAATTTTTACCCAATTAACAATCTTTATAGTTCAAAACTTATTAAACGATTGACCTTCTATGTATTCTTATTTTTAGGAATTGCTATAAGTTACTCACAAGATGAACTGCATACAATAAAGGTATCGGTGGACAATGTGATGAATAATAATGGAAAAGTAATTTTTAGTCTGCACAGCCAAGATACTTTTATGAAAACTGAAAGCTTGCAAAGAGCAGAAAGCAACATTGAAAATAATAAAGTTGAGGTCACTTTTAAGAATGTGGCTCCAGGAACTTACGCTATAATGGTCCTTCATGATGAAAACGAAAATTACAGAATGGATTTTGATACTAATGGAATGCCAATAGAAAGTTACGGGATGTCAAACAATCCTTTAAGTTACGGACCGCCTCAGTTTAGCGATGCCAAATTTGAGGTTGATAATGAAGATCTGGACTTTAAAATAAGATTTTAGAAATTAAAAAAAGCGGCTAATGAGCCGCTTTTCCATTGTGTTTTAAATACTAGATCGATTCGTCCAACCAAGCTTTCATCATCCAAAACGTTTTTTCCTGTTCTGTAATAAAGCCACTCATCATGGAGTTTGTCCCTTCATCATTTGCTTCACCCGACTTATCCAATATCATTCTCTCAATTTTCAAAAGTTCTGATAAAGAATCGACAATTAAATGTACTGCTTTCTCATCCTGCTTTATATTTTTACCAATAGGCACTTTTACATTTTCAACATAATCTTCAAAAGTATGCAATGGTGTCTCGCCTAAAGTCAGAATGCGTTCGGCAATTTCATCAACTTTTATATTTGCATCAGTGTATAATTCTTCAAATTTAACATGAAGATCAAAAAATCTTTTCCCTTTAATGTTCCAGTGAATTCCTCTCAAGTTCTGATAATATATCTGAAAATTACTTAGTAATTTATTTAAGTCATTTGCTAATTCCTTTGTAACTCCTACTTCTAATCCTATACTATTTAAGGTCATATTCATTTATTTTTACTGTTTTTATTAGGATAAAATTACCACAGATTTAATATTATTTTCTATAAATTTTATTGATAGTTTTTATATCTTTATAGGCTAAATTGATAATCATGACAATTACACAACTGTATTATGTTTTGGCAGTAGCCGAAAATCAAAATTTCACAAAAGCTGCTGAAAAATGTTTTGTAACACAACCCACTCTAAGCATGCAAATACAAAAGTTGGAAGATGAACTGGACATCCAAATATTTGACCGTTCAAAAAAGCCAATTGCATTAACCGAGGTAGGTAATAAAATAGTAAATCAAGCCAGAAATATTGTGAATGAAGCAGGCAGAATAAAAGATATAGTGGATCAGCAAAAAGGATTTATTGGTGGTGAATTCAAATTAGGGATAATTCCTACTATAATGCCTACATTATTACCAATGTTCTTAAAAACGTTCGTGAAGAAATATCCTAAGGTTAAATTAAAAATAGAAGAACTGGCTACAGATGAGCTTATTTTCAGAATCAATAAAGGCCATCTGGATGCAGCCATAGCCGCCACACCTTTGGAAAATGAAAATATCAAAGAACGTGTGTTGTATTATGAGCCATTTGTAAGTTATATACCTAATAAGCACAGGCTTAGTTCTAAAAATAAAATTGATGTTTCAGATCTGGATTTAAGTGATATGCTACTTCTTGAAGACGGACATTGTTTTAGAGATGGTGTGATCAATTTATGTAATGCTTTTAAACATCTAGACGATGAACATTTTCAATTGGAAAGTGGAAGTATTGAAACACTAATAAAGTTATCGAATGAAGGATTGGGAATGACCTTATTACCTTATTTACACACTTTGGATATTAAAGAATCTGAAAAGGCAAATCTACATTTTTTCAATGATCCGTCTCCGGCCAGAGAGGTAAGTATTATTTACCACAAAAGTGAACTAAAAATGCATATTATTGAAGCATTGCAGGATGTAATTTCAGGAATAATTAGGGGAGCAATTGCATTTCAGGATGTTAAGATTATAAGTCCCTTACCCAAATAAAAAAGCGACCGAAAGGTCGCTTTTCATTATACTTTTAAATAGATTAAACATTTATCTAATTCTGGATTCTGCTTAATAAGTGAATTAATGAAAATTTTTAGTTCCTCAATTTCATAAGGTAACAATCTTTCTAATGCTTTCTTCACTTCTTTACAGAACAACGAAACATCAAAACTTACTTTATTCAGCACCGTTTTGGTGTACTCTAACATTGCTCTTGCCATAGGTTATAATTAGTTTTAGGTTAATAAGGGTAGATCTTTAAATAGGCCATAATTTTAAGTTAGCTTTATAAAGATATTAAAAAATGTCTTAATAATTTCTTAATATAATAAAAATTGTTGTTAAACATAATTTTAAAATCTGTTGTCACCATCTAATATATTGCCCAAACCACCAAGAATACTACCTTCGCCCTTATCTTTACCTCCTCCTCTTGGGGCACTTGCTAAAACACGACCAGCTAATCTGCTAAACGGTAGAGACTGTACAAATACTTTTCCAGGACCCCGAAGTTTTGCAAAAAATAATCCTTCACCCCCAAATACAGTATTTTTTATACCACCTACAAATTCAATATCATAATCAATATCTTGTGTAAATCCAACAATGCAACCAGTATCTACTCGCAAAGTTTCACCTGCCTGTAATACTTTTTCTGCCATGGTTCCTCCAGCATGAACAAATGCCATTCCATCACCTTCCAGTTTTTGCATTATAAAACCTTCTCCACCAAACAAGCCTCTCCCCAATTTTTTAGAAAATTCTATGCCTACACTTACACCTTTGGCTGCACAAAGAAATGCATCTTTTTGACAAATGAATTTTCCGTTGAACTCTGTCAAGTCAATTGGTACAATTTTACCAGGATAAGGTGATGCGAAGGACACGTTTTTTTTCCCGGACAGATCATTGTAAAATGCAGTCATAAATAAACTCTCGCCTGTTAAAATCCTTTTACCTGCTCCCAGAATGGACCCTAAAAACCCTTTATTCTTATCTGACCCATCTCCAAAAATTGTTTCCATTTTTATTCCGTCATCCATCATCATAAAGCTTCCGGCTTCTGCAACGACTCCTTCCTGCGGGTCTAGTTCAATTTCTACATACTGCATTTCTTCGCCGTAGATTCTGTAGTCAATTTCGTGTGCTGTCATGTTGTTTATTATTTGATTATACTTTAATTTGTTTGTTCTTTATCAGTTTTGTTACATAATTAATCTTTAACTTTTATTGTCCATTCAAAATTAAAATTTGACACTTCTACTCCTTCTTCATTAATACCTTTAGATTTCATCCAAAAAGTTTGACCTTCCCCAGATTTAACTGCGTTTTTAATGGCGGAATCAATTAATTGACCTTCATTGCATTCAAAGGTAATTCTTCCTTTAGCTTTTTTGGAAAAAGAGGCATTGTTGTTGGCTACTAACATGGAAATATTTCTTCCACTTTCTTTGATTTTAGACATAACCAAAGCACCTGTTGATAATTCAGCGGCCATACCTTGTACCGCCCAAAACATAGAATTAAAAGGGTTTTGGTTTATCCACTTATGCCTTACGGAAACTATACAATTTGTATCATTTATTAATTTAGTTCTCACTCCACAAATATAGGCTGACGGTAGCTTGAACATTAAAAATGTATTTAATTTATTAGGAGTGATCTTCATCTAATCAGATTTAATATTCAATAAATTTAGATAAAATTATCTAGACTCAATAATGTTAAATATATGTTAAATTATAGTACTTTGTATTGCATAATACCTTCTTTTAGATATATATTTGCATAAGAAACTATTATATACTTTTTAAAATGTTAACCAATAATCAAAAAAACATTGCAACTTTTATCCATTTATCTACTTTTTGTAGATTTATTATTCCTCTTGGAAATTTTATTGGCCCAATAGTATTATGGTCCATTAATAAGGATAAATCCAGCTTTATAGATAAGCATGGTAAACAGGTCATTAATTTTCAAATAAGTATTTTGTTATATGCGCTAATAATTGGCACTATCAGCATTCCTTTTTTTGCTTTCAATTTGTTTGATGCCTTTAACTTTATTGATATTAATCATTTTGACAGCTTTCACATAAGCTTGAGCAAACCATCACCTCTACTCTATATTGGGGGAGCATTGGGTGGTTTGGCAATAGTAGGCTTTATTCTTGAATTGGTATTCATTATAAAAGCGAGCTTAAAAGCAAGAGATGGTGAATTATATAATTATCCGTTAACAATCAACTTTTTAAAATAACCATCAATCAAAAAAAATGAACAGTTTCACAATTAAATTCATTAAACATGAAATGAGCAATGTAAAATTTAATATTAACCTAAAAAGTTTAATGCGAATTACATTTGACTTCTAAAAAAATATAACGAACAAATGAAAATAGAGAATACAAAAGCACAAATGCGAAAAGGTGTCTTGGAATACTGCATACTATCGGTCTTAAAAGATGACGATGCCTATGTTGCAGAGATTCTGGGAACCTTAAAAGAAGCAAAGTTGCTTGTAGTGGAAGGAACAATTTACCCTTTGCTAACAAGATTAAAAAATGCCGGACTGCTCAATTATCGTTGGGAAGAATCCACATCTGGTCCTCCTAGGAAGTATTATGGTTTAACTGAAACAGGAAAACTGTTTTTAAAGGAATTGAATACTACCTGGAGTGAACTACAAAACGCAGTAAATTTAGTAACAAGCATAAAAAAATCGAAAAAATGAATAAAACAGTCAACATAAATTTAGCAGGTATATTCTTCCATATAGATGAAGACGCATACTTAAAATTACAACGCTATCTTGAGGCTATAAAACGTTCATTTACTGACTCTCAAGGACGATCTGAAATTATTTCAGATATAGAAGCGCGTATTTCAGAATTATTCTCTGAGCGCATGAAAACAGAAAAACAGGTCATTGGCATGAAGGAAGTTGATGAGGTTATTACCATTATGGGCCAACCTGAAGATTACCTCGTGGATGACGAAATCTTTGAAGATGAGCCTAAGATATTCACTTCAAAAGGATCTGCCAAAAAATTATTCAGAGATACAGACAACTCTTATATCGGCGGTGTTGCATCTGGACTTGGACATTATTTAGGTATTGATGTGATTTGGATCAGACTTTTATGGATCCTCTTAGCATTAGGCTCCGGTGGTACATTTATATTTATTTACATCCTTTTCTGGGTGTTAGTTCCCGAAGCCCTCACTACTTCAGATAAACTGATCATGACAGGAGAACCTGTAAATATTAGCAACATCGAAAAAAAAATCAAAAAAGGATTCGATGAGGTTAGTGAAACCGTAAAAAGCGTAGACTATCAAAAATACGGTAAAAAGGTTAAATCCAGTTCGCAAACCTTCTTTGACGCCATAGGTAATGTGATCATGTTTTTCCTTAAGTTATTTGCTAAATTCATCGGCCTGATCCTGATAATAATTGGAGCAGTAACCATATTTAGTCTATTTGTAAGCTTGTTGTCTTTAGGAACATCATCATTCTTTGAACCTTGGTGGATGGACTATCCAGATGCCTTGATAACAACAGGGATGCCAATTTGGTTAGGGTCAATAATGCTGTTCTTCCTTTTTGGAATTCCTGCATTCTTCGTTCTTTATCTGGGTTTAAAGATCCTTATAAACAACCTTAAATCCATAGGCAGTATTGCTAAATTTGCTTTATTAGGATTATGGTTGCTATCAATTATTGGACTGATTATTACAAGTATAAAATGGACTTCTGAATTTGCTTTGGAATCAACTGTTACTTCAAAACATGAATTGGTTTATAACTCATCTGATACATTAAACATAAAAATGGCACCAAGTGATCTGGATAGTTATAAACATGGCATGTACAGAAACAATGGTTTTGAAGTAAAATTCAATGACAAAGATGAAAAGATCATATTTTCCAGAAACATAAGATTAACTGTTCGTTCTACTTCCGATTCTATTCCATTTTTACAAATTGAAAAGGAAGCAAAAGGAAAGGATTACATTCAGGCAAAAGAAAAGGCACAAAATGTTAACTATAGTTTTTCATTAAACAATAATGCACTTTTGCTTGACAATTTCCTCTTGACGGATTACGAGAATAAATTCAGAGATCAAAATGTTGAATTATTCCTCTATTTGCCCGAGGGTGCGCATGTAGAATTAGACAGCAATCTTGGGTCTTTTTTAAATCATTCCAGATCGAGTGAAAATATAATTTCACACAATTATGCAGGGCATGTATTGAAGATAGAAAAAGATTCTGTTGAATGTTTGGATTGTGATGATGAAATTTCTAATAGTATAATGGATAATGATGGTGCAAAAGTAAAGATTGATGAAGATGGAGTGATCATAAAAAGTGATGATGTGAATATAATCATAAATGAAGATGGTGTTAAAGCAGAATCAAAAGAAGTGAAAGTCAATATCAATGAGGATGGAATCGATATCAAATCAGATGACATGTAAACAATTCATCATTTAAATGTTACAATTCAGAACCTTAAGTTTTAAATAAATCTAAAATTAAAAGACATTTACTCAATCAATCAAAAATCGAACAATCATGATCACATTAGTCAAAATAATAGCTGCAATTTTAATAGACATATTATTTTAAAACCAATCAATATCAATTTAATTATGAGACTTAAAGCAAATTATTTAATAGGTGTTTTTCTAAGTATCCTTTTAATGTCATGTCAATTTAATGGTAACTTCTCCTTTGGAGTAAAGGGCAACGGAAATGTCATAAAAAAAGATCGATCAGTTTCGGGAAATTTTAATAAAATTGAGATTAGCCGAGGCCTGGATGTATATCTGATACAAAGCGATGACACTTCAATTCAGGTGGAAGCTGATGAGAATTTGCACGACATCATAATAACAGAAGTGGAAGGCAATACCTTGAAAATTTATGCTGATGAGAATATATCCTCATCAAAATCTCAAAAAGTATTTGCGAATTTCAAAGATATTCAGGAGATCAGTTCAACTAGCGGCTCTGATGTTTATTCTACAACCCTTATCAAATCGGATGTATTAAAATTAACAACAACAAGTGGGAGTGATATGGAGCTTGAAATTGAAGTTGATGTTGTTGAATGTAAAGCTACTAGTGGCAGTGACCTCAGATTAACTGGAACAGCAAATAAAATTTTTGCAGAAGCAACAAGTGGCAGCGACATCAAAGCCGGAGATTTAATAGCTAAATATGGTAAAGCAAACGCAACCAGTGGGGCGGATATCATCTTAAACACATCAGAAGAACTATTTGCAAAAGCCTCAAGTGGAGGTGATATCAAATATTATGGAAATCCTGATAAGATAACCAAAAAAGGAGGCGTTTCCGGTAGTGTAGGTAAAAAATAAATAAACTATCCAACCAATAAATAACCGTTTCAAGCTTTTTTTAAGGTTTGGGACGGTTTTTGATTATATTTGTGTGAATATCAAACAATATATTAAATGAACGCAAGATTACTATCTATTTTACTATTAACCTTTTTTACTTCAATTACGCTTGCACAATCCAAAATTAAAGGCAATAAAAATGTTACCATTATTCAAACTGAACTTAATTCGTTTAACAAGTTAGTCCTTGGTGAAAAATTAAAAGTTTCAATAATAAAAGACGATGTGGCATCCATTGAAATTAAAACAGATGAAAATTTACATGATGTTATTAAATTCAATGTTTCCGATAGCGTATTAAGATTAAAAACCACAAAACGTATTACATCTAAAAAAGCACTGGATATAACAGTTAGATATACTGAAACTATGCATGAAATTGAATTAAATGACGATGCCGAATTAAACTCTATAAATTCTATTGATAATGATAATTTTGTTTTGAAATTAAATGATGATGCTAAAGCCAATTTGAACGTAAGGTCTAGTTCTTTTAAACTTATAAACAACAACACATCTACTCTTAAATTAAATGCCAGATCAAGGTTTAATATTGAAAGTAAATTAGTAGTTCTAGAACTAAATGAAAGCAGCAGTACAGAAGCACTAGTAACTTGCGATAGTCTTAAATTGGATATGTATCAAAGAGCCTTTGCTAAAATTGAAGGCGATGTAAAGCTATTGCAGGCTAATACGATTAATTCCAGCAATTTTATTGGAAAAAATTTAGCTGTAAACAATTGTGAGATTATTGCTGAAGATTCAAGTGATTTTGCAATACAGGTGTTAGATGAAATAATTATTGAATCATCCGGGTCAAGCGAAGTAACTATTTATAGTGACCCAAGAATTACTGTTAACAGATTTTCTGATACGGCAAAACTTTATAAAAAAGAACTTTAAAAAAAAATCCGAAGCCTAAACTTCGGATTTTCTTTTTAATTCAAAACTAAATTTCAATATTGAGGTGTTGACACTTCAAAGGTCGCATCTTTGGAAGCCAAATATCTTTCCGCATCCAAAGCTGCCATACAACCGGTTCCTGCAGCTGTTACTGCTTGTCTGTAAACATGATCAGCAGCATCTCCGGAAACAAATACACCTTCAACATTAGTTTTTGAAGTACCTGGAACATTAATTATATAACCTGTTTTGTCAAGGTTTAAATAATCCTTAAAAATTGCAGTATTAGGTGTGTGACCAATTGCCACAAAAAATCCGGTTGCAGGAATTTCCTTTTCCTCTCCACTTACATTATTTTTCACCCTAACACCTGTCACAACTTGGCCATCACCCAGAACTTCCAATGCATTTGTATTGAATAAAATTTCAATATTCTCAGTATTCTTCACTCTGTTTGCCATAATTTTTGATGCTCTAAAAACATCTCTACGCACCAGCATGGTTACTTTTTTACACAATTGTGACAGATAGTGAGCTTCTTCACATGCCGAATCACCTGCACCTACTATCACTACTTCCTGTCCTTTATAGAAAAATCCGTCACAAACCGCACAGGCAGAAACCCCTCCACCTAATTTTAAATATTTTTGTTCAGATTCCAAACCTAAATATTTAGCGGAAGCTCCAGTTGAAATTATAACAGTATTACAATGTATCTCTTTTGTATCATTAACCCATACTTTATGAATTGGACCTGAGAAATCAACTTTTGTAATCCAGCCATCTCTTACATCTGTTTTAAATCGTTCTGCTTGAGCCTGCAATTGCATCATCATTTCCGGTCCTGTCACTCCGTCCGGATAACCTGGAAAATTTTCGACTTCAGTGGTTGTAGTTAATTGTCCCCCTGGTTGGCTTCCTTGGTATAAAACCGGTTTCATGTTTGCTCTTGCGGCATAAATGGCAGCTGTGTATCCTGCTGGTCCGGAACCTATTATTAAACATTTTACTCTTTCTATTGAATCAGACATATTTTGTTAATTTTACTTCGCAAATGTATCGCTTTTCATAAAAAAAAATGATCAAAATTTATCAAAAGTTATTATCAGAAAATAATTAATAATTATGTTTAAATTCATTTAACCTTTTTTTTGTAACTTTATGAGAATCCATAACTAATCAAATACTGCAATTATGAAAAATTTGTTAATAGCATGTTTTGTGATTTTCGCAATCGCGTCTTGTAATAACACCAAACAAAATTCTGAATCAACAGCTGAAGAAAAACTAACACTCGAAGGTACTTGGGAACTCACAAGTTACTATAATTACCAAGACAACAAAATTTCCGATTCTTTTGGACTAAGTCCCGGTTATAAACAGATTAAAATGTACACTCCTACTCATGTCATGTGGGCAAGAAAAGTTCCTTCTGATTCTTTAGAATATTTTGGTTTTGGAACCTACAAAATCACGGATACAAGTTTAGTTGAAATGTTGGATTATGGTTCAAAAATGATGAATCAAGCAATTGAAGAAAATTTAGAATTTCCATTCGAACTTCAAGTTGAGAAAAATAGATTTATTCAGATAGATTTGGATGAAGATGGCAACAGAATTTTTTCTGAAAATTATATAAGAATCGAATAATAAATCACTTTTTTTTTAAAACTGATATTGATCTTTTATGATTGATACTTTTCCGTTTTTTGCTGCTCTAATAGCCTCTATTTTACATGTCATTAGTGGTCCTGATCATTTAGCAGCGGTTATTCCTTTTGCAATAGAATCGAAAAAAAAGGCCTGGAAAATTGGTCTGTTTTGGGGAATTGGTCATTTATTGGGAATGATGTTGATTGGAATCCTTTTTCTTTTATTCAGAGAGTTAATTCCAGTAGAAAAAATATCTGAATATAGTGAACAATTAGTGGGAATTGTTTTAGTTTTCATCGGCTTATGGTCCTTCTATAAAATATTTAAAGAGGACAGAAAGCACAAACATTTACACATTCATGCAGAAAATTCCCCAATAATTCATAAGCACGAACATGAGCATCAACATGCACATGGTCACCACCACATTCATAAAGCAGATGTAAAGCAAGGTCATCTTGCTTCATTATCTGTAGGTGTTCTTCACGGATTAGCCGGAATATCACATTTTATACTATTCATTCCAATAGCCAGTTTCAGCAATAAATTGGATTCCATTAATTATTTAATTGGTTTTGCTCTGGGAATAATAGTAGCCATGACAGTCTTTGCTCTAATTGTTGGCCGGATTTCTTCTTACAGTAAGACTGAACATAATGATGCCTTATTTAAAGGAATTAGATTTGCAGGTGGACTTTTTGCTATAATTATTGGAATTTATTGGATGTTTAGCAACTAACAAATTCTAGGTAATTGTTCGCCAATAAGGGGGCTAACAATTCGTTTTCCTCCAATTGAACTATGCATCACAACTTTTCCGGGATGTTCTGAAGTAATCTCTCCAATTATTGCAGAATTTTTACCTTTTTCATCATTCTTCATTAGTTCGATAACCTTTTTGGCAATGTATGCATCTACAATGGTAATGAACAACCCTTCATTGGCAACGTACAAAGGATCTAATCCAAGAATTTCGCAAGCTGCGGCTACTTGTTTTTCCAATGGAATTTTATCTTCATGAATAACGACACCTTTATTAATGTCCTGAGATATCTCAGATAATACACTGGCTACTCCTCCTCTAGTTGGATCCCTGAACAAATGAATATTATCTCCAAATTCATTGATCAAATCATTAACTAAAAAATTTAAATTTGTTGTATCACTTACTATGGTTGACTCAAACTCGAGCCCTTCACGCTGTGACATGATAGCCATTCCGTGTTGCGCCACTAACCCGCTTACAATAATCTTATCACCAACTTTTATATTATCTGTTGAAATATTTGCCTTTGGGTTTACTTCTCCAAAACCTGTAGTATTGATAAATATTTTATCCCCTTTACCTCGCTCTACAACCTTAGTATCTCCAGTTATTATCTGAACTCCGCTAATATCAGCAGCTTTTTTAATAGACTCAACAATGGTTATAAACTCTTCAATTTTCAAACCTTCTTCCACAATAAATGCTAATGATAAATACTTCGGAATAGCACCACACATAGCCACATCATTTACGGTTCCATTAACAGCCAACTCCCCAATATTTCCACCTTTAAAAAAGACTGGAGACACAACAAAACTATCCGTAGAAATAGCTATTTCACCATTGAACTTCACAACAGATCCATCGTGTTTTTGGTCTAAATAAGGATTGCTGAATGTTTTAAAAATGATTTTATCCAATAGATCCCGTGACATTAAACCTCCACTTCCATGACCTAAATTTATGGTATCAAATCCTAATTCTTCTTTGTTCATTTATTATTCTGAAATTAAATTACTTGAAAAATGATAATAAGCTGCACATGCTCCTTCTGATGAAACCATTGGCGCTCCCAAAGGGTTGGATGGATTGCATATTTTACCAAACTGACTGCATTCATGTGGTTTTTTAATTCCTCTTAAAATTTGTCCTGCTATACAATCTGGATTTTCCGGTACTTTAATGTTACTTATTCCAAATTTTGATTCAGCGTCGAAAGCTTTAAATTCTTTTGTCAGAACATAACCGCTATTCGGTATTTCACCAATTCCGCGCCATTCTCGGTCTCCGACTTCAAAAACTTGGTTAATTACTTTTAAGGCAGACAAATTACCTTCTTCCTTTACGGCTCTTGAATACTGATTTTCAACTTTATATATACCATCTTCCAGTTGTTTCACGGCGAAATAAATACCTTGTACCAGATCCAAAGGTTCAAATCCGGTAATTACAATTGGGATTTTATATTTTTTTGCTATTGGATAATATTCCTTATAGCCCATGATTGCACAAACATGTCCAGCTCCTAAAAATGCATTGATATTGCAAAATTCATCATCCAAAATAGCTTCCATCGCTGGCGGCACTAACACATGAGATACTAATATGGAATAATTCTTCAGTCCTTCTTTTTGGGCGTGCAATACGGATAAAGCATTGGCAGGAGCCGTCGTTTCAAACCCAACTGCAAAGAAAACAACTTCTTTATCCGGATTTTCCCTTGCTATTCTAACAGCCTCCAATGGAGAATATAATATTCGTAGATCGCCACCTTGTGATTTTGCTTCCAACAGACTTTTTTTACTTCCCGGAACACGAATCATATCGCCAAATGAACAGACAATCACTTCATTTTCAAGAAGTTCAATGGCTTTATCTATTAAGTTTAATGGGGTCACACAAACAGGACAACCTGGACCATGAATCATTTGAACTTTTTCCGGCAACAATTCAAGAATTCCATTTTTAACCAAACCATGTGTTTGTCCACCACAAATCTCCATGATATTCCATTTTTTTGTAATGGTTTTTTCAATGAGCTCCAAATACTTTTTGGTAGCTTCTAAATTTCTATACTCGGTTAAATATTTCATTTAATATTCAAATAATACATGATTTGTCCAAACGAGATGTTTTCGTCGTTAGGTGGTAAATCTCTGTGAAAATACAACTTAAATTGATTTTGAGATAAGACTTTTATCATATCTATTAAAGTTGTGTTCTGGAAAACACCGCCACTAAAGGCAATTTTTTTAATGTTTTGATTTTTCGCAATTTGAAAAATAATCGATGACAATGTGAATAAGAAATTAGCAATTACATTCTCTTTTGAATTTCCTCTCTTAAAATCTGAATATAAATTGAATAGTAATTCTTTGGTTGGAATTTTATTATCATCTAAAACAGAACAATATAGCTTACAATCATCCAGATCATAATCGGTTATAAAGTTCTCCAATAAAATAGCTGCTTCGCCTTCATAGGTATTGATGTTGCAAATATTCAATAATGAAGCAACTGCATCAAACAACCGTCCAACTGATGATGTTTTAAGTTTGTTAATTTGTATTAATGATTGATAGATTTTTAGTTCTTCTGATAAATATTTATTATCTAATACCGATAGCATATCATCATTAGCTAGAGATAATAATGATAATCTTGGTTCTCTGGACATTTTATCGCCAGCAATCCAATTGTAATATTCAAAATGAGAAATTCTATCAATTTTATTTGATTGATATTCGAAAAATTCTCCTCCCCAAATTTGGGCATCGTCCCCATAACCTGTTCCATCCCAAATTACACCCAAAATTTTTTCACTTGAATCAAATAAATTATGTTCGCCCAAAATAGACGCAAAATGTGCTTTATGGTGCTGAATTTTATGTAATTCCGTATTAAATTGTTTTGCTAATTCATTTCCATACAAAGTACTGTGGTAGGTTGGATGACCATCCACTAGCAAAACTTTAGGTTTTTGCTCAAAAATGTCGATGAAATTTAAGGCCGATTTTGTAAAACGTTCGTAAACATCAAAATTATCAAGGTTTCCTAAATATTGACTGATGTACAAAAACTCATTAGGATAGTAAGTAATACTGCTTTTTAAATGTGCTCCTAAGGCCATTATTTTTTTTTCAGATTTTATGGAAGCATAAAAATAATTTGGTGCATAACCACGAGAACGTCGGAATAAGACCTCCTGATTTAATTTAGAACTAAACTTAACAACAGAATCATCCTGAGGATGTGTAATCTTTAGATTATGTTGCAAAAAATAATCAGCAACTCCCTTCAATTTGTCTTGTGCCTCATCATTTTCACTAATGATAGGCGATCCATGAATGTTACCACTTGTGGCTACAATCGGAAAATCTAACTCATTTGCCAATAATTGTAAAATTCCGGAATAAGGTAACATTACACCTAACTGGCTTAATCCAGGAGCTACTTTGTTCAGTGCAATATTTCCTTTGTAATTTTTTAGGGAAATTATATTTATTGGTCTCTCGGTTGATTTTAATGACTTAACATGGATCTCATCAAGTTCCAATTCATTTTCTAATTGATCTAATGATGGATATAGTACTGCAAAGGGTTTGTTAGGTCTGTTCTTTTTATATCTTAATTGTTGAACGACTTTCTCATTTTCAGCATTGCAACACAGCAAATATCCACTCGTGTTTTTTATAGCAATTATTTTTCCTTTGGATAAAAGCGAAGCTACTTTTTTAAACAATGAATCTTTTAAAACTTCAACTTTATTGCCTGAATTATTAATTAAAAACAAATTGATTCCGCATTTTTTACATGTGTTTGTTTGTGAATGGAATCGCCTGTCTCCGGGATGTTTGTATTCTTCAATACAATCATCACACATTGGGAATTCATCAATACTGGTATGCTCTCGTTCAAACGGAAACGTTTCAGTAATTGCCCAACGAGGGCCACAGTTTACACATGTTGTAAATGGATAGCTAAATCGTCTGTTCTCGCGATTTACCATATCTTTTTTACAATCATCGCAAATAGCAAAATCAGGAGTTAGCGACAAATTGATTTGACCACCTTTTTTAGATGGTATAATTTTAAAATCGTCAAAAACTACATTATCTATTTGAGAAAATTTATTGCCCTTTATCCGTGAAACAGGAGGCGGATATTGAATTAATTTATTGTAGAATTTTAATATGGCTTCTTCGGGTCCCGAAACAAATATAATAACACCTTCTTCGTTGTTTGACACCGATCCAGTTAATAAAAAATCTCTGGCCAAAATATAGACATATGGACGAAAACCTACACCTTGGACCTGTCCGGAAATAAGAATTTTATAGGTTTTTTGCATCAATTTTTACAGTTTCAACCGAACTATAAAATTACGATAAATTTAAATGAAGTTTTTCTGATTGTTTTAAGATCTTATCAATCAATTGAGGTATTGCATTTCTGACTTTTTGATTTAATTCAATTGTCATTGGATTGATCTCTTCAATCGATACCGTAAAAAGATGTATATCAGGGACTTTATCCATGAGGTACACAGCCTCAACCATATCTTTTAAACCAACATCATGCACACTCAACGCTGACGGAAAATCGGAGGCGAATTTTGGTCGAATTAATGATATAGTCCCGGCAGGTTTTCCATCCATTGTAGCATCAACAAAAATAATAGTTGGATAAACCTGAAAACAACTCAAAAGTAAAAACCCTCCTGTACCTCCATCCAAAATATCCAAATACTCAGGCAATTCTCTTTTGGCCATTTCCTGAATTATATGTACACCTATACCTTCATCACCCATCAAATAATTACCAACTCCCATCACAAGTATACTATTGGATTTGTCCTTTTCAAAGAAAAAGGAGTCACTGCTAATAGCGACTGGTGTTCTTTCTGGTATTTTCATAGTATAAATTAAAAAATAAATTCATTCAATTCCAAAATTGCATGTAATTGAATGAATTTATTATAGATTAATAAAATTTATTTAGTCGCTACAATTTCTTTATCATCTTTAATTTCTACTTCTTCTGGGGCATGTTTTAGTCGCTCGTCACTAACAAACTTATAACCTCCAAATATAGAAGATACTTCTCCTCGACCTTCAAGCCAATCGTGGTAGAAAACCAGATAGACATGAACCATCGCAAAGAAAATAAATAGCCACATAGACGTATGATGAATGCTCCTAACCAAGAAATCACCACCAAAGAATGGCACTACCCAGGTAAACATTTTGGGGAACCACCAGGAAGACATGTCTGAATACAATCCAAATCCGGTAAATATCTGAACTATAGCAAGTACAAACATAACAAGGTATGATAAGGTTGCAACACTATTATGACCAATACTTATTTTGGTAACATCTTCCTCTTTCTCATTCATAAGCATCACATCAATTTTCATGACATGCCAGAAATTATTCCAATTCTTTTTGGTAAATGGCCAAAATGCTCTCCAGCTGGCAAATCGGTTACCTACAAAGGCCCAATATACTCTTAATATCATAACGAAAAGGAATATATAGGCAGCTGTAAAGTGTAAAAACCTAATGATTCCGAAGGAATGCAAATTTGTAGCCTCTGCACTTGACAATAAAGCTGGCGGATTAGCAATTAAAAATCCGGTTAAAACCAATACAAATAAAGCTAGTACATTTAACCAATGAAAGATCCTGACAGGTAATTCCCAGACGTAAACACGTTTAAAATTTCTTATTTTCTTCATGATCTTTTTCTTTATTAAATTTCACAACTACCCATATGTTGAACTTTGGAAATGTGATTTCCATGCTCATCATATAAATGAACAGCACATGCCAGACAAGGATCGAATGAATGTATGGTTCGTATGATTTCTAATGGTAATTCCGGATCGGCAACAGGAGTACCTATTAAAGCTGATTCATATGCAGAAAGTTGTCCTTTTGGATCTCTTGGAGAGGCGTTCCATGTAGTTGGTACAACTTGCTGATAATTTTCAGTTTTGCCGTCTTTTATTTTTATCCAATGTGCAAGAGCACCTCTAGGAGCTTCCATATAACCAACTCCTTTTGCCTCTGCCGGCCAAGTTGAAGGTTCCCAATTCTCTGTATTGGCCATGCGTTCATCACCATTTTTAATGTTATTCATCAAAGTATCATAAAACTCCATGGTCCAGTTAGCTACCAACTGAGTTTCAATTCCTCTGGCCGCAGTTCTGCCAAGCGTTGAGAATAAAGCATCAACAGGAACATTTAAATGAGTCAAAGCTGCATTAACAGCCTCCTGTATTTCTTTATTTCCTCTGCCATATCCTACCAGCAATCGTGCTAATGGTCCTACTTCCATAGGCATACCTTTCCATCTCGGTGTTTTAATAAAACTGTATTTTTCTTCAACATTCAAGTGTTCGTAAGGTGGTTTTGGACCAGAATACTTAATATTTGTTTCTCCTTCCCAAGGATGTCTTCCAGTGTCTTTTCCTTCAGCATAATTATCATACCAGGAATTATTAACAAATTCTTCTATTTCATCACTACTTCTGTGATTTACATCAAGAACTTTAGATAAATCTCTATTCAAAATTATTCCTTGTGGAAATTTAAAATTGGATTGATCTGCATAACCATTAACAGGGAAATCACCATATGACATATAATTACCAAAGCCTTTGCCAATTCCGCCCCAATCTTTATAGAATGATGCAACGGCCAATAGGTCAGGAATGTATACTTGTTCAATGAATCGTTTTCCTTCATCAAGAAGAGACTTAACCATTGCCAAACGTTCTGCATTGAGTCCTCCCGGATTCTCAGTATTGATTGCACAAGCCATTCCTCCAACCAAATAATTAGGATGCGGATTTTTACCACCAAATATGGTATGAACTTTTACAATTTCTTTTTGCCATTCCAGAGCTTCTAAATAATGTGCCACTGCCATTAGGTTTACTTCGGCAGGCAACTTCATTTGAGGGTGTCCCCAATAGCCATTAGCAAAGATTCCTAACTGCCCGCTTTCTACAAACTTTGTCAGGCGTTTTTTAATATCAGAAAAATATCCCGGTGAACTTTTTGGCCAGTTTGAAAGGCTCTGTGCCAACTCGGAAGTCTTAATTGGATCTGCACTCAATGCATTTACAACATCAACCCAGTCTAAAGCGTGCAAATGATAAAAATGTATAGTATGATCATGCATGTACAATGCGCCTTCCATAATATTTCTTACCATTTCAGCATTAGGTGGTATGGCTATTTCTAATGCATCCTCAACGGCTCGAACTGAAGTTAATGCATGTACTGTTGTACATACACCACATGTTCGTTGTACAAATGCCCAAACATCTCTGGGATCCCGACCTTTGACTATATTTTCAATACCTCGCACCATTGTACTGGAACTGTAGGCATCTACTATTTTTCCGTCTTTAATTTCTGCTTCTATTCTTAAATGACCCTCAATTCTGGTGACAGGGTCAACTACTATTCTTTCTGCCATGATTTTATAATTTAAGAGTCAATATTTTTTTCGTTTTCCTTGGCACGGTTAATTCTGCTCACTAATTCCTTTCTTTTGGAAATATTTGCAGCTATTGCATGCACGGCTAAACCTCCTGCCAATACACCAGCTCCTACTTTACCAATATCGTCGGCAAGTCCTTCTTCTTGAAGGCCCGGTACTTTTGTCATTCGTTTATAAAAAGGTCCATTGTCCCAGAAATTAGCTTCACTACAGCCGATGCATCCATGCCCTGACTGAATTGGATAACTGACTCCATTATTCCATTTAATGGTTCCGCAAGAATTGTATGTAGATGGTCCTTTACAGCCTAATTTATATAAGCAATATCCGTCTTTTGCGTTTTTATCATCGAATGTTTGCGCAAATAATCCGGCATCATAATATGGTCTTCTATAGCAACTGTCGTGAACGCGTTTTGCATAAAAAGCTTTTGGTCTCCCTAACCTATCCAATTCAGGTAATCTGCCAAATGCTACCACATGAACAATGACTCCTGCCATAACCTCTCCAATTGGTGGACAGCCTGGCACTCTTATTATAGGTTTATTCTTAATTATTTTATGAATAGGAGTTGCTTTTGTAGGATTAGGATAAGCCGCTTGCACACAACCATTGGAGGCACAACTACCCCAAGCAATAATTGCTTTTGCTCCTGCAGCAGCTTCAATTAGAATATCTTTAGCAGATCTTCCTCCAATGCAACAGTAATTCCCATCATCTCCCATTGGGATAGAACCTTCAACACAAAGGATGTATTCTCCTTTGTATTTCTCCATGGTTGCATGTTTAGCCGCTTCAGCCTGATGGCCGGAAGCTGCCATTAATGTTAATGTATAGTCCAAAGAAATTTTATCAAGAATAATATCTGAGACAATAGGATGGTCAGATCTTATAAATGATTCACTGCAACAGGTGCATTCCTGAAAATGCTCCCATATAACTGGTAACCTGTGTGTAGTCTCTAGAGATTTAGCCACTTGGCCAACCATGGTCGATTCCAAACCCATATATGCAGCAATATAGGTTGCAAACTTCATGAAATCTCTTCGACTATAGCCTTGCTTTATTATGCTTTCATAATAAGTTTCGTTTTCTTTGCTTTTTGTAGCCATAATTAAAATGAAGATTAAAAAAAGTTATTGAAACTAAAGTCAATTAGGATAGCATTAAATTTATTAAAACACTATTGACAGAAATATGATATATATCATATTATCAATTTTTCAATACATTTATCATGAATCTAAATAATATACTATCTAAGTTTTAAAAAATTAACAAAATGCATGAATTATCAATAGCCCTAAGTATTGTAGGTATCGCTGAAAAAGAAGCAGCTAAGGCCAAAGCCAAGAAAGTAGATGTGATAGAACTTGAAATAGGCACATTAGCCGGTATAGAGTTTGATTCATTGGATTTTGTCTGGCCATCTGCCGTAAAGGACACGGTGCTAGAAAATGCTGAAAAAAAAATTAAGGTAATTCAAGGGGAAGCGCGCTGTTCAGACTGTGGAACAGTTTTTAAACTAGACAACATTTATGATGCCTGTCCAAAATGCAAAAGCTATCTAAAGGGCATTTTAAAAGGTAAAGAATTGCTGGTAAAAAGTCTTGAAGTTTCTTAATTTTCTGAATTAATGACAGATTCTTAACAATATTTTTCTGTCTCTTAAATAATTTCCGTGTTTAATTAAATATTTAGCAAATCGTCATGAAATGATGATTGTCATATTTATTTATTCCATCCATTGTTACATTTGTTACAAATCATATTTCTTCATTATGGTGACAAAAGAAAGCACTGCAAAAAAATCCACTTTGATGGATGTTCTATGGGATATACAAAGAAAAAGAAGGTATATCAGCCATGACGATAAGACTAAAATTTCAAAAGCTTTTAATATCTCAAGAATGGAACTTGAAGGGGTGATTTCCTTTTATCATTTTTTTCATAGAAAAGACGCGGGTAAGTATACCATATATTTGAATTGTTCAACAATTTCAAAACTTCACAACTATCAGGCTGTTAAAGAGGCATTTCAAGAAGAATTGGAAATTGAAATTGGTAATGTTACAAAAGACAATTTATTCGGTTTTTTTAAAACCTCTTGTATTGGATTAAGCGATCAGGAGACATCAGCTCTTATAAATTTCCACCCTTTTACGAATCTTACTCCTGAGAAAGTCAAAACCATAGTTTCAAAATTAAGGCAAGGTCATTCTGTTGAATCCTTAAGCAACTATCCAAAAGATAACATTCAATATACTCCTAAAGCAAATAAAACTGTTTTCTTTAAGAATTATACACAAGGGGCAGCACTAGCAAAACTGAAAGGATTTAATCCAGATGAAATAATTGACCTTGTTAAACAATCAAAACTCTCCGGACGTGGTGGAGCATTTTTTCCAACAGGGGTAAAATGGCAATTTTGCAAGGATAATGAATCTGATCAAAAATACATAATATGTAATGCTGATGAAGGCGAACCGGGAACATTTAAAGATCGTGTATTAATGAATAAATACCCCGGTTTACTTCTTGAAGGAATGGCCATTGCCGGTTATGCAGTTGGAGCAACAGAGGGAACCATTTATCTAAGAGGTGAATATTTATATTTAAAGGATAAACTTGAAGATGCAATTAAGGAGTTTAACCAAAAAGGCTTTTTAGGAATAGATATTCTTGGTATTAAAGGTTTCAATTTTACAATAAATATACATATGGGAGCAGGTGCATATATCTGCGGAGAGGAAACGGCTCTTATAGCTTCTATGGAAGGAAAACGAGGAGAACCGACAACCAAGGAATACTTTCCAGTTGAAAAAGGATATTTAGGCAAACCTACAGTTGTAAATAATGTAGAAACTCTTTGTGCAGTGCCGAGAATTATGGAAATGGGATTGGACAAATACTTAAAAATTGGTACCAAAGCTACTCCTGGCACAAAACTATTAAGTGTTTCTGGTGATTGTGAAAAACCAGGGGTTTACGAAATAGAATGGGGAATGAAATTAAAAGCGTTTTTAGACTTAATTGAAGCTAAAGATCCACACTATATTTTATTCAATGGTTTTGCTGGAGAATTTTTATCAGAGGTTGATTTTGACAGAGAAATATCAGGTGAGAATTTATTAGCAGAACATATTCAGTTTACATTTAAAGACCCAATTGAATACTCTAGAAAAATGAGTGGAGTTGGCTTAAGGAGTGGTGGTTCATTTATGGTTTTCAATAGTGGACGAGATCTTTTATCAATCCTTAAAAACATAACCAAATTTTTTGTTGCAGAATCTTGCGGTATTTGTGTGCCATGCAGAACAGGTAACTTCTTATTAAATAAGAAAATTAATAAAATTATGCTTTGCCATGCAGATCAAGATGACCTTGATGAAATTAAAGATTGGAGCACAATAATTAAACAATCCAGTAGATGTGGACTCGGAAAAACATCAACCAACTGCTTGCTTACTGCTATGCTAAAATTCCCTGGAGAATTTCAAAAATGTTTGCTCGCAGAAAGTGATATTAATCAATCTTTTAATATAGATAAAGCTGTTGAAAATTATGATAGCATAATCCAAGAAATAGAAAGATCTTATGAATAATCTAATAAACATAACAATTGACGGCAAAAAATATCAGGCTCATGAAGGCAAGAATTTGGTAGATGCTGCAAAAGAGAACGGTATATACATTCCAACTTTGTGTCATTTCCATGAAGTGAATCCTCCTTTGGGAACTTGCAGAATTTGTACAGTTATAGTAAACGGCAAAACAACAACCAGTTGTACAACTAAAGTTTACGACGGTATGGAAGTGGAAATAAACACGCCAGAACTTTTAAATACCAGAAAAGCAATTATAGAAATGCTGTTTGCCGAAGGAAACCATTTTTGCCCATCCTGTGAAAAAAGCGGCCACTGTGATATGCAGAATTTAGGCTATGATATGGGAATAACCGCATCACGTTTTCCACATGTTTATAGCAATAAGGTTGTTGATTTCAATTCCGATCGCATGATAATGGAATCCAATAGATGCATACTTTGCAAACGCTGTGTAGAGGAAATCAAAACAAAAGATGGTAAAGATGTATTTTCATTTGTAAGTCGTGGGGTTAAAACACGAGTACATATTGATTATGATGAAGAAGCTAAGTTAACAGATGCCGAAGCCATGCATGCTATGAATATTTGCCCGGTTGGAGCTATTTTGATTAAAGGTATGATCTATGAACAACCTTTTGGAGACAGAAAATACGACATTGTTGGTAAGGACAAGGACGCACCAAGAAGAGATACTTTTAAAAAAAGAAAAAATGAAAATAAATTCATAGTCGCTACAACATCATTAGCAGGATGTTTTGGATGTCATATGTCTTTATTGGATATTGATACAGATATAATCGATATTTTGGAAATTGTTGAGTTTAATAAATCGCCTTTAACAGATATTAAAAAATTCAGTAAGCGTTGTGATATTGGACTTATTGAAGGTGGTTGTGCAAATTCAGAAAATGTTGAAGTTCTCAAGGAATTCAGAAAAAAATGTGATATTTTAATTGGTTTTGGTGAATGTGCTATTATGGGAGGTATTCCTGCAATGCGGAATTTTGTACCTTTAAAAGAATGTCTGGAAGAAGCTTATATCCATGGGTTAACAAGTGAAATTGGAGCTAATATCATTCCAAACCACGAAGACATTCCTAAACTTTTAGACAACGTTTATCCTTGTAGTGAAATTGTAAAAATTGACTATTACATTCCTGGTTGTCCTCCTAATGCTAACCATATTTGGAAAGTGGTGAAAAATATTCTCTTAAATGAAGAATATTCAATAACACATGAAGAATTTAAATACGATTAAAAATGAAAAAATTAGTAATAGATCCAGTAACACGAGTTGAAGGACATGGAAAAGTCACCATTCACTTAGATGAACAAAACAAGGTAAAAGATTCTTTTTTTCATATTGTTGAATTTCGTGGATTCGAACGTTTCATCCAAGGGCATCCATATTGGGAAGCTCCTGTATTAGTGCAACGATTGTGCGGTATTTGCCCTGTAAGTCATCATTTAGCAGCCGCAAAAGCAATCGATCAAATTGTAGGCTTAGATCCTAAAGATTTAACTATGCCTGCACAAAAAATTAGAAAACTATTGCACTTTGGCCAGGTATTCCAATCGCATGCATTACATTTTTTCTATTTAGCATCTCCAGATCTGTTGTTTGGTGTAAATGCCGATCCAACTAAACGAAATGTAGCAGAAGTTGCTATTGCAAATCCAGAACTAGCTAAAAAAGGAATTTTAATGCGAAAGTTTGGACAGGAAATAATTAGAACCATTGCTGGCAAACGTATCCATGGTATCTCTGCTGTTCCTGGAGGTGTTCACAAAAAAATTACCTTAAAGGAAAGAGATTATTTTTTAAGCAGTAAAGAGATTCCATCTGTTGATGCCATGATCAATTGGTCTAGAGAAATTATTGAATTCTTAAAAGGTTATCATGAAGTGAATCACAAGTGGTTAGACGAATTTGCAGAGTACCCTTCTGGACATTTAGGATTAGTCAACAAGGAAAACGGGTTCCTAGAATTATATGATGGTAATTTACGTGCGTTGGATGCTAATGGAAAAGTAATCTTAAATGATGTCCCTAATGATGATTACATTCAATATTTCAATGAAGGTGTTGAAAAATGGTCCTATTTAAAATTTCCTTATCTAAAAGATCTAGGAAAGGAAAAAGGCTGGAATCGAGTTGGCCCATTAGCCAGAATAAATATTTGTAACGGAATTGAAACTCCTTTGGCAGAGGAAGAACGAATCATATTTAAATTATCTACCAATAATAAAGTAAATAATAAGACTATGTATTCACATTGGGCAAGATTGATCGAGATGTTGTATTGTGCTGAAATGATGAAAAAATTATTGAACGATGAGGATATTTTAAGCAACGATCTGGTTAGAAAAGGTGAAAGACGAGGTGAAGGAATTGGAATCATTGAAGCTCCGCGTGGTACGTTGATACATCACTATGAAGTTGACGACAAAGATAGAATTACAAGATGTAACCTTATTGTGTCCACAACTCACAACAACGAACCCATGAATCAAGCGGTTAGGTGGGTTGCCAACAATGTGATTAGTGGTAAACCTGAAGTGACAGAAGGCATGCTTAACCAAGTTGAAGTTGCCATAAGGGCTTACGACCCATGTTTGAGCTGTGCCACTCATGCACTAGGACAAATGCCTTTGGAAATTTCACTATTTGATAATGATGGTAAATTAATTGATGAGAAAAAAAGATAGTGAAAAAATTATCATTTTTGGAATTGGTAATAACGGCAGGCAAGACGATGGTTTAGGCTGGAAATTTCTAGACTTCCTGGAAGAACAAAACTCCAATATTGATCTGGAATACAGATATCAACTTCAAATTGAAGATGCTGAATTAATAACTAATTTCACAAAGGTTGTTTTTGTGGATGCCACTAAAGAAAAAATCCCGGAAGGATTCTACCTGAAGCAGTGTCTGCCATCAGAAAAATATAGTTTTAGTACACATGCTTTAAATCCTGAAACGATAATTTATTTATCCAAAAAATTATACAACCATACTCCAGATGCATCTATTTTTGCCATTCAAGGTTATGACTGGGAATTAAAGATTGGGTTGAGTAACAAGGGTTACATAAACCTTGAGAAAGCCAAAAAATATTTTAAAGATACTGTACTTATTGATTATCTTTGAATAAAACAAAACAATAAAATTATGTGTGGAACCTGTGGTTGTGGATCAGGAGAAAATGGTGTGACCATTCAAAATCCAAAAGAAGTAAAAGCTCACGGACATCATCACCATCATCATGATGGGCATTCGCATAGTCATGAACACTCGCACGATCATGATCACTCCCATGATCATCATCATGATCAAGACCATTCTCATAGTCATGATCATTCTCACAGTCATGATCATCATCCTAAAACTGTTATAGAACTGGAACAAAATATTTTACAGCAAAATGAAGTCATGGCTGCCAGAAATAAAGGATATTTTGAAGCTAAGAACATTTTTGCAATCAATTTGGTAAGCTCTCCGGGATCTGGAAAAACTTCTATTCTGGAAAGAACTTTATCAGATCTAAAAGAGCATCTTTCCTTTTATGTCATTGAAGGAGATCAACAAACGTTGAATGATGCCAACAGAATTGATGCCTTGGATATTCCGGTCATTCAAATAAATACGGGAAAAGGATGTCATTTAGAAAGTGATATGGTTTATGACGCCGTTAAGCAGCTAGACATAAAAGACAACTCTATTTTAATGATTGAAAATGTTGGAAATTTGGTTTGTCCTTCGATGTTCAATTTAGGTGAATCTAAACGAGTTGTTATTATCAGCACAACTGAAGGTGAAGATAAACCAATCAAATATCCTGATATGTTTCATACGTCAGATGTTTGTATCATCAATAAAATTGATCTATTACCATATGTAAATACTGATATTGATAAATTAAAGCAATACGCCTTACAGGTGAATCCGAATTTACAATTTTTTGAAGTATCAGCTACTAAAGGTGAAGGCATGGATGAATGGTACAAATGGTTGAAATCAATTCAAAAATCTTAATTCGTAAATCGTAAATCGTTAATCGTATGTGCTTATCAATCCCAGGAAAACTAATTGAAATAACAGCTCAACTTGATGAAACATTCAGAACGGGTAAAGTATCTTTCGATGGTGTTATAAAAGAAGTAAGTCTGACTTTAGTTCCTGAAGCGCGAATAAACGACTATGTATTAGTTCATGTTGGTGCTGCCATTGGTATGATAGATGAAGAAGAGGCTAAAAAAACATTTGAATTGCTCAAACAATTAAATGAATTACAGGATCTGGAACCACCTGACATAGAATAAAGCAAAAAAAGCTGAACAAATGTTCAGCTTTTTTTATTGAAGTAGAATTATTAATTCAATTTTTCATGGCACAAGAAATAGAGAGAAAATTTTTAGTAAAAAATGAAACTTTTAAAGTTGATTCAGTAAAAGAAATAAAAATCACACAAGGGTTTTTATCAACCGTGGCTGAACGAACAGTTCGCATTCGAATAAAAGGAAAACAAGGATTTATTACTGTTAAAGGTATTGGCAATGATTCTGGAGTATCTCGTTTTGAATGGGAAAAAGAAATAGATATTCAAGATGCAAGGGAATTATTAAGAATATGCGAACCTGGAATTATTGAAAAAACAAGATTTCACATTAAATTTGGTGTACATACATTCGAAGTAGATGAATTTCATGGTGAAAATAAAGGATTAGTTATTGCCGAAATTGAATTATCATCAGAGGATGAAATTTTTAAAAAGCCTAATTGGTTAGGTAAAGAGATTACGGGAGATGTGAAATATTACAACTCTATGATAGTGAAAAAACCATTTAAGGAATGGGAATAATAATAAAGTTATAGTAATTTTAACGGCAGCATTTTAGAACAAGCTGAATATTAAAAATGACATTAGTCTGAGTTTCTATACTATTCCATTTATTTTAAGAATTTTATGGTATTAATTATAACTTAAACACCTATGGCAAACAATATACTAATTGAAGATCAATATAAAAGAACAAGATTATTTGAAAAAGAAAATGTGAATTATCTGGTTAGAGTTTTAAAAAGATTTAATACTGTACCTAAGATGACAAGCATAAATATTATCACTTCAAATAATGAGCCTGATCTGTTCAAAATTATTCCTGGTAAAGCAATTAAAATTGGCGCGTCATTTTTAAATAAACCTGTTTTAGCTTTAGTTTATTTAAGATATGGTATTGAATGGCAAGTATGGTACAGAGCTTTGGGGAAAGAAAAATCTGATTCTGTTTTATGTGATTTAGCGGCTCTTAAAGTTACTCAAATATTCTATGAATTATTACCAAAAGAGGATAAGGAAAAATTAAAAGCTCTTGATTATTTATTAATTCATAAGATCAAAAAGAATGAAGATTTAAATACTGAATCTTTAGAAAAATATAAAGAACTGCAGTCTTTTCATGGATTAAATAATTCAACCAAAATATTTAAAGAATCTTGGAAGCCAATTCTTGAAAATCTGGCAAAACCAACAGAATATTTATTAATGGCGGGTGGTGATCTTAGGTTGAATATTGACGAATTCCAATTGTTGAATAAATATGGTTGCCGACCATTTCCAAGACCAGAAGCTTTTACTTTTGCCTCATCAACAGCTACAAGTGTATCAAACTTTGCTTTTGATAAAACTGACAAGGCTAGAACAATATTGATTCAAAACAGCTTAAAAAAAGGATTCAAAAATTCAACCATTGAATTTTCAGAATTGTTAAAAAGCAACCTTAGAAAAGCCCTTAAAATAAATGATGAATGTCAAATAATTTTTTCCCCCTCGGGTACTGATTCTTCTCTTCAAATAGCAGCCATAACCCAAATTATTTCAGATAAGAAAATTACGCATGTTCTAGTCGCCTCTGATGAAACCGGTAGCGGTGTGCCTGCAGCATTAAAAGGTTTGCATTTTGAAAATACAACTGCTTTGAATTTCCCTATTAAAAAAGGAGATAAAATTGAAGGATTTCGAGATGTTGATTTGATTAAAATTCCTTTAAGAGATGAAAATGGTGATTTAAAATCATCAACTCAATTAGATACAGAAGTATTTAGTGCAATTTCAAAAACTAATGAATTAGGAGGACATATTGTCTTGCATGCAATGGATCAATCAAAATTAGGCTATCAATCACCTAGTGAAGAAATGATGCAGAGTTTAAAAAAACTTGACAGTTTATCCATACAAATCATTGTAGATGGATCGCAACTTAGGTTAGATCCAAAGGACATACAAAATTATTTAAATAAAGGATATATTGTTACTATTACCGGAAGCAAATACTTTACAGGCCCTCCCTATTCTGGCGCATTAATTGTACCTAAAAATGTTAGTAAATCAATTGATTCCGTAAAAAAGACTTTACCGAAAGGTTTGAACAATTATTATAATCATTCTGATTGGCCAACATCCTGGTTCTGTTCAAAAGATTTATCTGATGGATTTAATTATGGCTCATATATGCGTTGGAATGCTGCCATAGTTGAAATGGACAGGTATTACAAAACACCTATTTTATATAGAAATTTAGGAATTGAAATGTTTTGCAATTTTGTTGAAGATTCTATTAATGACGCCTCTTTTTTAGAACCTCTTTTTGAAGATGAAACAAAAATTAAAACCTATAGCAGTGAAGAATTTGGACTCAGAAATATACGTACAATTTTCCCTTTCTTCATTCTTAAAAAGAATGAAGTATTAACTATCGATAATGTAAAAAAACTTTATGTTTTGTTAAATTCTGATTTATCCGATAAGTTTGCAGAATCCTCTTTAGAAATCATTAGGCTAGCTACACAAAAATGCCATATTGGTCAGGCCGTTAATGTAAAATATTCAAATGATATTCAAAGTGCTGTATTAAGAATTAGTTTGGGAGCAAGAGTTATTTCTGAAAGTTGGGTAAACAGGGATATTAGTCTCTATTTTAGAAATATAGAAGCACAAATGAATCAGATTACTGTAATTATAAAAAAGATAGAATTGATCCTTAGTAAACCTGAATTATTGAATTAATTAAGAAGAATTAAATCAACATCCAATAAAAATGTAAAATTATTTGTTGTCGTGTTACTTTTAAAGCTAGTTTCAACCTAAATCAAATAAGAAAACAAAAAATCCAATCACTTTCGTGATTGGATTTACTTAGTCGGGGTGGCAGGATTCGAACCTGCGACCTCCGCGTCCCAAACGCGGCGCGATAACCGGGCTACGCTACACCCCGAAATGGTTATCATTTTAGGCTAGCAAATATATAGTTTTTCTTTAATAACAAATAATAATTATCTTTAAAATGTTTTAAACTAGATAAGTCAAATCATGAAATTAAAATCGGTCGTTAGTATCATTGTTATCCTTTTAAATTTACTTTCCTGCGCACAGGATAAAAATCCAGAAAATAAACAACATAGCTATGAAGTGGTTGTCTCAGATATAGCTATTCCTTGGGGGTTTGTATTTCTTCCTGACAGTTCCATGTTAATAACTGAAAAATCGGGAGAACTCATCCATTTTAAAGATGGTAAAAAGACCAAAATAAATAGCTTACCAACTGTAACTGTGTTAGGCCAAGGCGGATTAATGGATATTGAACTACATCCTAATTATAAAGAGAATGGATGGATCTATTTATCTTATGCATCATCTGATGATGGAGATAATGAAACAGCAAACACAACTATAGCAAGAGCTAAATTACAGGGCAATTCTCTAGTGGATAATCAAATACTCTACAAAGCTTCACCTGATTCTGGAAGAGGACAACATTTTGGATCCCGAATTGAATTTGATAATGATGGTTACTTATATTTTAGCATAGGTGATAGAGGAAATCGAGATGTAAATCCGCAAGACATTAATATTGATTGCGGCAAGATCTATCGACTAAATGATGATGGCACAATTCCAGAGGACAACCCATTTGTGAATACACCAAACGCCAAAAAAGCAATCTACTCATACGGACACAGAAATCCGCAGGGTATGGCAAAAAATCCTGAATCAGGAGAGATCTGGATCCACGAACATGGTCCAAAAGGAGGTGATGAGATCAATATTATTCATCCTGGAAAAAATTACGGCTGGCCAGTAATCAGTTATGGAGTCAATTATAGTGGTACTAAATTTACAGAACACACTAGTCTTCCCGGAATGGAACAACCTTTACATTATTGGGTTCCTTCCATCGCTCCTAGTGGAATGGCTTTTATAACAAGTGATGTATATCCAGGTTGGAAAGGAAATCTACTAGTTGGTTCTTTAAAATTTCAATATCTAGACAGATGTGTTATAAAAGACGAAAAAGTTATTGAACAGGACAAGCTAATCGATGGTTTGGGCAGAGTAAGAAGCGTTAAACAAGGTCCTGACGGATATATTTATGCGGGCGTTGAAAATGTTGGAATAGTTAAAATTATTCTTAAGAAATAGTAGTAAATTTGTGTGAAATCTAATTTAGAATTTTATGCTTATACTGGGTATTGGAGGTGGAACGGGTTGTGGTAAAACAACAGTGGTCAATCAAATACTAGCCGAACTTCCTGAAGGTGAAGTTGGAGTCATATCACAAGACTCCTATTACAAAGATACATCGCATTTATCTTATGACGAGAGGGTTAAGATCAATTTTGATCACCCAAGATCTATTGATTTTGAATTACTTGAAAACCATCTGAGAGAGTTAAAAAAGGGAAATGTCATCGAGCAACCGGTTTATTCCTTTGTTAAGCATAACAGAACAGGTGATACTATATTGACGCATCCACGTAAAGTCATGATCGTTGAAGGTATTTTAATTTTAACCAATCCCGAACTAAGAGAAATGTTTGATATTAAAATATTTGTACATGCCGATAGTGATGAACGATTAATCAGACGATTAAAAAGGGATATTGCAGAAAGAGGCAGGAGCCTTGAAGAAGTATTGGAAAGATACCAAACTACGCTCAAGCCAATGCATCAGCAGTTTATTGAACCCATGAAAGAGTATGCCGATATTATAATTCCGAATAATAAATACAATACTGTCGCCATAGATATAGTTAAAACTATAATAAACGAAAGATTGTACAATGACTAAAAGCCAAAAACTGATTTTTAAGATATTCAAAAATATCTTTGTATTAATATTCGTGGTTTTTGCTATTTGGATGTTATTTTTTGACACCAATTCTTTTTTAACTCATCTTGAACTCAATAATGAAATGGATGATCTGGAAAGTGAAAAGGAGTATTATAAAAGAGAGATTCAAAAAGATAAAAAGGAAATTGAAACTTTGAGTAATGATCAAGGATTAGAAAAATTTGCCAGGGAAAAGTATTACATGAAACGTGATAATGAAGAGATATATATAATTGAATACGAAGACAGCATAGCCAAAACACCTGAAGATGAGTAAATCTTTATTCAAGCAGTTCAAGCCTGTTTCCACAAAAGAATGGAAACAACAGATCCAGGTAGATCTAAAAGGCGCCGAATATAATCAAACATTGATTTGGAAGACCAAGGAAGGTATTGATGTAAAACCTTTTTATCATCCTGATGAATTTAAATCACTTCCAGATGTCTCTGATACAAATGCCACAGCTTTCAAGATCTGTCAATCCATATTTGTGTCAGATGTAAAAAGATCCAATTCAAAGGCCCTGGATTCTATTAAAAGAGGAGCTGAAAGCATTCAATTTACTATTCCTAATGAAGGTGTTGACCTGACTGGACTTCTTAATAACATAGACCTTTCAGTCACTCCAATCCATTTTAAAATGCAGTTCTTATCAGCTTCTTTTGTGAAAGAAATTACTAAACTAAAAGCAACTGCAGGAATCTTTCTTAATGTCGATATCCTTGGAAATTTAGGAAAAAATGGCAATTGGTTCTTAAATAATAAGGAAGATCATTTAATTCTTGATAGTATTATTGAAAGCTCAAGATCATTAAAAAGCACCTTAAGCATTGATACATCCTTATACCAAAATGCTGGATCTACTATGGTGCAGGAACTGGCATACTCCATGGCACATGCTAATGAATATTTAAATCATTTTGGCGATAAGATTAAAAATCAACTAACTTTCAATGTATCTGTTGGTACAAATTATTTCTTCGAAATAGCTAAACTTAGAGCTCTTAGGAAATTATGGAGAGCCTTAGCAAATGAATATAAAATCAATCCCGATTGCCACATTTTTGCTATCCCAACCCATCGTAACAAAACACTTTACGATTACAATACCAATATGCTTCGCACAACAACTGAATGCATGAGTGCAATTCTTGGTGGAGCAAATACAATCAGTAATTTACCCTATGACAGTATTTTTCATAAAACCAATGAATTTGGTGATCGTATTGCCAGAAATCAGTTGTTGGTGCTTAAAAATGAAAGTTATTTGAATAAAGTAAACAATCCTGCTGATGGAGCATATTATATAGAAAGTCTAACTTCACAACTTTGTGAAAAAGCTCTGGATATTTTTAAGGATATTGAATCAAATGGCGGCTTTTTTAAACAGTTAAAAGATGGAACTATTCAGCGTAAGATAAAGGAAAGCGCAATCATGGAACAGCAACTGTTTGATAAAAAAGAAGAGGTCTTATTAGGCACCAATATACATCCTAATGTAAATGACAAAATGAAAGATAACCTCGAACTCTTCCCATTTGTTAAGACCAAAAGGAGAAAAACCATCATTGAACCAATCATTGAATCAAGGTTAGCCGAAAAATTAGAACAAGAACGATTAAAATCAGAATAAACATTATTACTTATGAAAATTCAATTAAAACCCCTTATTGTAATATTAATATCTTTTCTTTTAGTTGGTTGCAAAAAAGAAGCAACTTTATCAGAATTTAAATATTCTGCAAACGATTTTCAGGTAACCTGTGAAGGAGTAAATCCCGAATTATTGAAGGAAGCTGTTTATTCTTTTGAAGATGACATTACCAATTATTTTGCCCAAAAAGGCACCAAGAATTTATCTCAGGCCTATTCCAGAGCAGTCAATTTAGGAATATATGGTCGTGCCAAATATGAAGAAATAGCTTCACCTCATACCATAGAAATCTTTGAAATCTTAAAAAAAGATAAAGACCTATGGAATATAAATGACGACACTAAATCTCTAAATTACAATACCAAATTTGTTAAATGTTTGGCCGATAATCTAGTCGATAAGGACTTAAAAACCACCTTCAATGCTTTACTCACAACCAATAGCATGAGTTCCAAATTATTTGGAGAACCTTTAAGACGAAGTGCTTATCTAGCGATTAAAGACAAATATCTGGCAACTTATATTGCTTTGGATATGTATTATGCCAAGTTATTTGATGTGGATTTCAGCAAGAAAGAAACAAATAAAGAAGTTGCAAAACCGGAAGACACTAAATAAGATCTGATATGCCTAGAAAAAACATTCAGAATTTAAAAATTGTAGATTCTAAAAATAAAAAAAAAGAAAGTTCTGAAACTTTTTTAACGGCTGAGGATATTGTTGTAAAGCAAACGTATTCTAAATCCGACGTTAAAGAAATAGAACATCTAAGTTTTGTTGCTGGTATTGCTCCTAACCTTCGTGGACCATATAGCACCATGTACGTAATTCGTCCATGGACCATTCGCCAATACGCTGGATTTAGCACAGCAGAAGAAAGTAATGCTTTTTACAGACGTAATCTGGCTGCAGGACAAAAAGGCCTTTCTGTTGCATTCGACCTTGCAACACACAGAGGTTATGATTCTGACCACGAGCGTGTTGTTGGAGATGTTGGAAAAGCAGGTGTTGCCATTGACAGCGTGGAGGATATGAAAATTCTGTTTGATGAAATTCCCTTGGACAAAATGTCGGTTTCTATGACCATGAACGGAGCAGTTCTGCCCATTATGGCTTTTTATATTGTCGCAGCTGAAGAACAAGGTGTAAAACCCGAGCAACTGGCAGGAACTATTCAAAATGATATTTTAAAGGAGTTTATGGTACGTAACACCTATATCTATCCACCAACTCCATCAATGAAAATCATCTCAGATATTTTCGAATATACGAGTAAAAATATGCCTAGATTTAACAGTATCAGTATTTCAGGTTATCATATGCAGGAAGCTGGCGCAACATGTGATATTGAATTGGCATATACCCTTGCTGACGGATTAGAATACATACGTAAAGGTCTGGATGCCGGAATGGATATTGATACTTTTGCCCCTCGCCTATCCTTTTTCTGGGCAATCGGTATGAACCACTTTATGGAAATTGCCAAAATGAGAGCTGCAAGAATGCTTTGGGCAAAATTGGTAAGTCAGTTCAACCCTAAAAATCCAAAATCCTTGGCATTGAGAACACATTGTCAAACCAGTGGCTGGAGTCTAACGGAACAGGATCCATTCAATAATGTATCAAGAACCTGCATTGAAGCTGCAGCTGCCGCTTTTGGTGGCACCCAAAGTTTGCATACAAATGCTTTGGATGAAGCTATTGCTCTACCAACAGATTTCTCCGCCAGAATTGCCAGAAACACACAGATCTACTTGCAGGAAGAAACCAAGATCACAAAAACGGTCGACCCTTGGGCTGGTAGTTATTATGTTGAAAGCTTAACAAATGAAATTGCCCACAAAGCTTGGGAATTGATAGAGGAAGTAGAAGACTTAGGAGGAATGACAAAAGCTATTGAAGCAGGAATACCTAAATTACGAATTGAAGAAGCTGCAGCTCGTAAACAAGCACGTATAGATTCGGGTCAGGATGTAATTGTAGGCGTCAATAAATATGTTTTGGATGAGGAAGATCCAATTCAAACCCTGGAAGTAGATAATCAAACGGTTAGGTCACAACAGATCGAGCGTTTGAAAAAGACGAAAGCCATAAGAAATAATGATAAAGTGAAAACTGCTTTGACAAAATTAACTGAAGCTGCTCGTACTGGAACAGAAAATTTGTTAGCTTTAGCTGTTGAAGCCGCTCGGGAAAGAGCAAGTTTGGGTGAAATCAGTGATGCTTTAGAAAAAGTTTTTGGACGATATAAAGCACAAATAAAATCATTTTCAGGTGTGTATAGTAAGGAAATAAAAGATGATCATTCATTTAAAAAAGCTAAGGAATTAGCCGATATTTTTGCAGAAAAAGAAGGTCGCAGACCAAGAATCATGATCGCTAAAATGGGACAAGATGGTCATGATCGAGGTGCAAAAGTGGTGGCAACGGGCTATGCTGATGTTGGTTTTGATGTCGATATTGGACCACTTTTTCAAACACCTCAGGAAGCTGCTAAACAAGCTGTTGAAAACGATGTACATATACTAGGAGTTTCTTCCCTTGCTGCAGGTCATAAAACCTTGGTGCCACAAGTTATTGAAGAATTGAAGAAATATGGTCGTGAGGATATAATGGTCATTGTTGGAGGTGTAATACCAAAACAAGATTATCAATACTTGTTTGATGCAGGAGCCGTTGCTGTTTTTGGCCCGGGAACAAAAATCAGTGATGCTGCCATAAAGATCTTGGAGATATTGATTGATTAGATTGTATTTAATTAAATAAATTCAAACTTTATTCAGTCACTCAATAATAAATTAAAAGAATTTATTATAAATAAGCTGTTTGTAATTTGATCCAGCCTATAAAATATGAAGGAAGAAACAACCGAATTAGATGATTATCTGGACAATCACTACATACATCGCAGTAATTGGTTAAGAGCATCTGTACTTGGCGCAAATGATGGAATTTTATCCACAGCAAGTCTAGCAATTGGAGTTGCTGCAGCTACTGATTTACGTGAACCAATAATCCTGGCAACATTGGCTGGACTAGTTGCCGGAGCTCTATCAATGGCTGCCGGTGAATACGTTTCTGTAAGTTCGCAAACTGATATCGAAAAAGCGGATATTGAACGCGAAAAAATAGAATTGCAGGAAACACCTGAAATAGAATTACAGCGTCTAGCAGAAATTTACGAAAAAAGAGGATTAAAAAAGGCAACCGCTCTCACTGTTGCTAGAGAATTAACGGAGAAAGATGATTTAGGTGCTCATATTAGAGACGAACTTGGAATCAACGAAATAAGTAAAGCTAAACCCATTCAGGCCGCCATTGCATCTGGGGCTGCCTTTACTATTGGTGGAATTTTACCTCTATTGGTGACTCTATTTCTTCCCTTGAAAAATATGGAATACTCCCTCTATGCATTTGCACTTGTATTTCTTATAATTTTAGGGGCCCTGGCTGCAAAAACAGGTGGGTCAAGTATTACAAAAGCAATAATCCGTATCACTTTTTGGGGTACCATAGCCATGGGATTAACCGCAATAGTAGGCTATCTTTTTGGTGTTAATTTATAGAGATAAGAAAATTAAGCTAATTGAATTGTAAACAGGCTTATTTGATTATGCTCAATCTTGCTATAAATGATCTCATATAATTATTAGAAATATTCTAATTGATAATTATTGATAACGGAATACCAAGTGTTAACAACTTCCATTTTATAAACTCACAAATAATTGTATTTTTACGCGTATTAAAACCAAATCATTTTAATGGGTAAGATCATAGCAATTGCCAATCAAAAAGGAGGAGTGGGAAAAACAACCACCTCAGTTAACTTAGCCGCTTCGTTAGGAGTTTTAGAAAAAAAAGTCCTGCTTATTGATGCCGATCCGCAGGCCAACGCAACATCCGGATTAGGTATTGATGTTGAAAGCGTTGAAATTGGCACCTATCAGTTACTGGAGCATGCTAATACAGCAAAAGAAGCTATTATAAAAACCGATACACCCAATCTGGATATTATTCCATCCCATATAGACCTAGTTGCCATTGAAATAGAATTGGTAGATAAGGAGAATAGGGAGTATATGCTTAAACAAGCCATAGAACATTTAAAGGTCGAATACGATTACATATTGATTGATTGTGCACCCTCTTTAGGTTTATTGACATTAAATGCATTAACAGCTGCAGATTCAATTCTTATTCCCATTCAGTGTGAATATTTTGCATTGGAAGGTTTAGGAAAACTACTAAATACAGTTAAAAGTGTGCAGAAAATTCACAATCCCGATCTTGATATTGAGGGTTTGCTTTTGACTATGTATGATTCGCGATTGAGGTTATCCAATCAGGTAGTGGAAGAAGTGCAAAAACATTTTGGGGAAATGGTGTTTCAAACAATCATTCAAAGGAATGTTCGTTTAGGAGAAGCGCCAAGTTATGGGGAAAACATTATAAATTATGATGCCAGCAGCAAAGGCGCACAAAATTACTTAAGTTTGGCCAAAGAAATTATCAATAAAAACTCTTAATGATGGCGAAGGCAACCAAGAAACAAGCATTAGGCAGAGGCTTATCCGCATTATTAAAAGATCCTAGCAATGATATCAAATCAGCACAAGATAAAAATGCCGACAAGGTTATTGGTAATATTGTTGAGATTGATATTAATTCCATAGAAGTAAATCCGTTTCAGCCTAGGACCAACTTTAGTGAAGAGTCTCTTAGAGAACTTGCTTCTTCTATTAAAGAACTTGGTATCATTCAACCCATAACAGTCAGAAAATTAGAATTCAATAAGTTCCAATTAGTATCAGGTGAAAGGCGTTTTAGGGCCTCTAAATTAATAGGTTTAAAGTCAATACCAGCTTACATTCGCATTGCGAACGATCAGGAAATTTTAGAAATGGCCTTGGTTGAGAACATTCAGCGTCAGGACCTTGACCCTATTGAAATTGCCTTATCCTATCAAAGACTGATCGAGGAAATCAAATTGACTCAGGAGCAAATGAGTGAACGTGTTGGTAAAAAGAGGTCTACCATAGCCAATTACTTGCGATTGTTAAAATTAGACCCGATCATTCAAACCGGAATTCGAGATGGATTCATAAGTATGGGTCATGGTCGTGCACTTATCAATATTGATGATCAGAGGGATCAACTTAATATTTATGAAAAAATACTATCAGATAAGTTATCGGTTAGACAAACAGAGAATCTAGTTCGCAATTATCATCAAGGGAATGGAAAACAGTCTCCAAGATCAAAAAGTGATGATGAAATGCCTGGATATGTAAAAAAAGGGATTAAACAGTTCTCTGAATACTTCGGTCATAAAATACATGTCAAGATTTCAAAAAATGGTAAGGGCTCTGTTACAATACCTTTTCATTCAGAAGAAGATTTTAACAGAATCACAAAACTGGTAAAACGTGAAAAGTAGTTTATTACTTATCCTTCTGATTCTTACATTATTTTCTGCAAAAATTCAAGCTCAAAACGATGAAATAGTGCCTCAAATAAAAGAGGAATTTAAAGTTGAATCGAATATCAAAGCAAGAGATTCTATAGACCCATTAACTCCTTCACGAGCAGCATTCTATTCGGCAATTTTGCCAGGTCTTGGTCAAGCTTACAACAAAAAATATTGGAAAATACCTATAGTTTATGCGGCTTTAGGAACAGGGATTTATTTCTTTATTGACAATACAAGCGAATACAACAAATATAGAGATATTTATAAACGTCGGCTGGCAGGATTTACAGATGATGAATATTGGGGTACGGATGCAAATCAAGATCCTTTAAGTACTCCTCAAATATCAAATGACGCCTTAATTCGGGCACAACGGTCATTAAGAAAAAATCGTGAGATTTCATTACTTGTAACAATAGGCATTTATGCCTTGAATATAATTGACGCCAATGTCGATGCACATCTGCTTCAGTATAATGTTGATGAAAATCTGACACTGCAGCCCCATTTCAAAATTAATGAACGGGATGCAACTTCCAATCTGGGATTAACATTAAATTTTAAATTTTAAAAATGAAAATAGCTTTACTCGGATACGGTAAAATGGGAAAGGAAATAGAAAAGATTGCTCTGCTTCGAGGGCATTCTGTTGTTATTAAGGCAGATATTGATTCTTTTTATGATATAAAAGTGGCGGATGTTGCCATTGATTTTAGTGTCCCTGCTGCTGCATTTAATAATATTTCTAATTGTCTGAAAAATAAAGTGCCTGTTGTTTCAGGCACTACTGGCTGGCTTAAAGATTTTGATAGAGCGATTGAATTGTGTAAAGAAAATAAAGGCGCTTTTATTTATGCTTCCAATTTTAGTTTAGGAGTCAACATCTTTTTTGAATTGAATAAGACACTGGCAAAACTGATGGAGCAACTAAAGCAATACAAAGTGAGTATTGAAGAGATCCATCACACACAAAAACTGGATGCACCAAGCGGAACAGCAATAACCTTGGCCAAGGGTATTATTGAAAATTCCGATTTTAAAAAATGGAAACTGATTGAGGAAAAACCTTCAGAATCTGAATTACCTATTACAGCTAAACGAATCGAAAATGTACCTGGAACTCATACGGTCACTTATGAATCAGATGTGGATACAATTGAAATAAAACATACAGCCCATAGCAGACAAGGATTTGCCTTAGGTGCAGTTATAGCGGCAGAATGGTTGCTTGACAAAACAGGAGTATTTACTATGAATGACGTGTTAAACATTAGTTAAGTTTGCTTTGAGAGGTTAAAAATTGTTTTTTCTTTAGACAAACTATAATTTAAAAGTATAGAATTATGACAATGATGGAATGGTTTATTTTCTTTATAATAGTCCAAATAATACATGGCCTAGGAACCTGGAAATTATATACTAAAGCAGGGCAAAATGCTGCTCAGGCTTTTATTCCCGTTTATAATGCGGTTGTACTAATGAAAATTATCAATAGGCCTTGGTGGTGGACCTTATTGTTTTTTGTGCCAATAGTCAACTTGATCATGTTTCCCGTCATTTGGGTGGAGACTGCAAGAAGCTTCGGAAAGAATACTTACAAAGACACCTTTTTAGCCATCATAACCTTAGGCTTTTATAATTTCTATTTGAACTATGTTGAAGATGTAAAGTATATTGAAAACAGAGATCTTCATCCTAAGAGCTCTTCCGGTGACTGGGTAAGCTCAATTTTATTTGCAATTGTTGCGGCCACAATTGTTCATACTTACTTTATTCAACCATACGTGATTCCTACTTCATCTCTGGAAAAGTCCCTTTTAGTTGGTGATTTTCTTTTTGTAAGTAAAATGCATTTTGGAGCCAGAGCACCAATGACTACAGTTGCAATGCCAATGGTACATGATACTATTCCAATAATTAAAAAGAAATCTTATTTACCTCGACCTCAACTGCCTTATTTTAGGCTACCTGGTTTTGAAAAAGTAGAACACAATGATATAGTCGTTTTCAACTGGCCTGTTGATACTATGTTGGATATGAGGCATACAGACAAACACTACTACAAGCCTATTGATAAAAAAACTAACTATGTCAAGCGTTGCGTTGGTATTGCAGGCGACTCCCTGGAAGTAAGGAATGGTTATGTTTATATTAATGGAATACAAAATAGATTACCAGACAGAGCAAGACTTCAATTCAGTTATGAGGTCATACTAAAGGAAGGTAAAGGGTTTGATAATTCCATATTTGAACTTCTAAAGAAGAGATATGATATCACCGATGGTATTTACAGGTTGAATAATGGTAAAATCATAATTCCGGCAGCAACCCCTGAAGCCGTTGATATGTTTAAGGATCATCCCAGTGTAGCAAAAATGACTAAAATTGAATCCCCAAAGGGAGAAAGAGATCCCGGAATTTTCCCTCATAATCCAAATTATAACTGGAATAATGATTTCTTCGGACCACTTTATATCCCTGAAAAAGGAAAAACCATAGAATTAAATCTGGAAGTACTTCCCCTTTACAAAAGAGTTTTATCAGAATATGAAGGCAACACCCTAAAAGTTAATGGAAATCAAATACTGATAAATGACAAAGTAGCTACAAGCTATACATTCAAGCAAAATTATTATTGGATGATGGGAGACAACAGGCATAACTCTCAAGACGCCAGAGCCTGGGGATTTGTTCCTTATGATCATATAGTTGGAAAACCAGTATTTATCTGGATGAGCTGGGGAGATGGTAAGCCACGATGGGAACGTTTCTTTACAACAGTTGGAGGAAGTGGAAAACCAGTTTCTTATTTAATTCCTTTCTTAGTTATCCTTTTGGGTTGGATTGGTTATAGTACCTGGAGAAATAAGCGAAAAGCAAAATCGCAATTATAAATTAACATATATGTCATTCCTTCCTTCACTGGATTGACTGGTCAATTAAATGAACATTATTCTTCATCCAACATATTTTCCAAGTATAGCAAGTTTTGTAGCGTTTGCTAAAGCAGATTCTGTAATGTTTGAAGTTGAAGATAACTATCAAAAACAGACATACAGGAATCGTTCCTATATTTATGGTGCTAACGGAAGATTATTGTTAAATATACCTGTAAAACACACTCACAAAAACAGGCAAAAATATAAGAATATTTTAATTGCAAATGAAGAAGACTGGCAATCCCTTAACTGGAAATCGATTCAAAGTGCCTATAGGTCATCTCCTTTTTTCGAATTTTATGAGGCCGATTTCGCACCCTTATTTGAAAATCAATATAAATTCCTGATTGATCATAATTTTGAATGTCTTGAAGTTGTTTTAAACTGTCTTGAATTGGACTTGAATTATTCTAAAACTTCAAATTATCAAGAGGAAGTTTCACCAATTATTGATTATCGGTGTTTGGCTAATGCAAGAAAAGAAAGACCTTTGGAATTTGAGGAGTATACACAGGTCTTTATGGATAAATTCGGATTCATACAAAATCTTAGTATCCTTGATCTGCTTTTTAACGAAGGTACAAGTGCACTAGGCTATTTGCAATCTCAAGAGATAAAAAGTATTTAATGCTACAATCGATCATTCATTACGGAAGTCATCTTTTGCTGCCCTTAGCGATTGCTTTGATTTGGTTCCATTCAAACTGGAAAATTGCCTTTTTAATAATGCTCTCAGGACTTTGGATTGACGTGGATCATTTATTAGCGAATCCCATTTTTGATCCAGGCAGATGCAGTATAAATTTTCATCCGCTTCACTCCTATTTGGCTATAACCATTTACATAGTTCTTTCTATTTATAAAAAAACAAGATTAATAGGTTTGGGATTGGTCATTCATATAATAGCAGACACTTTTGACTGCCTGTATATGTAATTTTAATTCTTCAGACTAACCTTAGCCATTACGGGATAATGATCAGATAGTTTTTCATCAAAATTCTTAAACCCATCCACTTTAAATGAACTATCAACCAATATAAAGTCAATTCGTGTTGGGAAAAATTTAAAATCATATGTTCTTCCAAAACCACTCCCTGAAACCTCGTAAGCATCCTGTAGACCTTCCGTTATTTGCTTGTATACATAGGAGTATGCAGTATTGTTAAAATCCCCTGAAATTATAAGTCGATAAGGACATTTTCTTTTGTGTTGGAGAAATAATTCAGTTTGATTCTGTTGCATTTCAAAAGTACTACTTACTCTATTAAACAAAAGTTCTGAATCTTCCTTTTTTAATTTTTCAACATCCGTATTTATCTGAAGGGATTGGAGATGAACATTATATATTCTGATAGTATCCATTTCTTTGATTATATCCACAAAAATGGCATTATTAGCCGTATTTGGAAATTCGACAGAACCGGAATTCACAATCGGAAAATTAGAAAAAATAGCTTGTCCATATTTCGTTCTATTTCCTGATAAATGTTCAAACTTATATTTGAAATTGGATAGATCAATATTTTTATTCGGATGATATTCCTGAATATTAAGAATATCAGGTTGTGCTGATTTAATTAACTTTTCTATTCTTTTTTCAACATTTTCTTCATCAATCCAGTCATATAAATTAAATAACCTGACATTATAATTCATTACTGATAAATCGCTATTATCACCTGCATCTTTATCCGAGGAAAACTTATAGAACGACCCCAGGTAATTGTAGCCAATTAATAATATTACCAGTGAAACAAGGAATTGTTTTTTTAATTGCAGCAACCAATAAATTACAAAAAGAATGTTTAATACAATAAGCATAGGAACAGCCAAACTGAGTACAGCTAAAATTGGGAACATCTTTGGTGCGACAAAAGGTAAGATATACGAAAGCAACAACATGGTTGCGATAATAGAGTTTACTAAAAACACTATTTTATTAAAAACACTAAGTTTTTTCACCTTTAGTCCGTTACTTAATACTGTTATTCCCCAGCCTTAAACAAAAACTCTTTTTCTTCTTTGGTTAAACTCTCGTAACCACTTTTGCTTATTTTGTCCAGGATAATATCTATTTGCTTTTGCTTGTTAAACTCATTAAAATTGCCTTTGGTATTTCCTTTAACTTTAGATTTATTTTTATGCACCGTTTTAAGATTTGATCTTTTGGATGAACTTTTAAAAAGATTGCTAAATCCATCTATCATCTTTTCAAAACCCTTGCCGATATCTGTCCCATTTTTTAGTTGTGAAGCATAGAAATACCCCAAAAGAGCACCACCCAAATGAGCCATATTACCTCCGGGATTTATTCCAAAAAGACCTAAAAGATCAAGAGCTATAAGAGCCGCTCCAATATACCAAAGTTTAATATTAAAAGTAAAGACCCTCACTTCCATTTTTGGCATATAAGCACATAAAAATATCAGAAGCGCCCTTACGGCAGCTGATGCACCTATAAGCATGCTGCCTTTATTAAAAATAGTTGGAAATAAGTTATATCCCAGCATGAATAACAAAGCCCCAAAAATGGCTCCCAGAAAATACACATTCAGAGCCATTTTGGTATTGAAAAGGTTAACGAACATTCTACCTAAAAAATAAAGCCAGAGCATATTGAAAAGTAGATGCCAAAAATCATAGTGTATAAAAGCATACGTGAAAATAGACCAAGGCTGAACTATGAAATCTCCTAATTTTACAGGAAACTCAAACCAATTGAAAAAAGAATATGATTGCCCTTTAGATAAAATAAAGACAATTTTTGCTAATAAAAAGACAACAACATTAATGGCAATTATCTTTTCAAAGATATTTAAATTGGAAAATTTATATTTAATATCTTGAGTTAAACTCATAAATCCCATCTGTTTTTATTGAATTGGGTTTTCTTCCAATACCACATAATTATAAATCCTGTTAAGGCACCTCCTACGTGTGCCATGTAAGCTGTATTACTTGGGCTAAAAAATGATTGTCCGGTTAAAGCAGAAACTAGATCTAAAATGATTATCGCAGGAATAAAATATTTTGCTTTTATTGGAATTGGCAAAAAGATTAGCATCAATTTAGACTCAGGATACAACATTCCAAAAGCTACCAAAACTCCCATGATAGCCCCAGATGCCCCTACCATTGGTGTATTAAATACGCTCACGAAGCTATTCAACTGGCTGGGACTTAAAACAGTTTCCCATCTTTTATCGTACATATTGAAGCCGGAATTCAAGGCATTCATAACTTCAGAATTTGAAAACCCAGCAGAACTTAGAGTAGAAAAATCTGAATAAAAATTAAAATATGAGAATCCAACCTGTAAAGCCAAAGCTCCTAAGCCTGCAGAAAAGTATAAGAATAAAAATTTCTTATAATCAATTCGTTGTTCAACCGGAGTTCCAAACATCCACAGAGCCAACATATTAAACCCAATATGCATAAACCCTCCATGCATAAACATATGAGATATGATTTGCCAAAACCTGAACATTGGATTCTTAGGAAAATACATTGCAAACAACTCATAGAATAACGTGCCTTTACCCAAAGTAAGCGTGCCAATAAAAAATATGATATTTAATATTAATAGGTGTTTGACTGTATTGGTTATTCTATTCATTTTATTTTTTCTTTATTTCCACATTATTCAAATCTCTTATCAAAATCCTCCATAGTCATTGTTATAAATATTGGCTTGTTAGCCGGAGTTACGCTTGCTTCCTTACATGCAAAAAGACTATTAACCAAATGTTCCTGTTCTTGTTTGTTAAGGGTTTGTCCAGTTTTTATCGCCAGAGATCTAGCCATTGATTTTGACAGTAGATCTGTTAAGCTTAAGTTACTATCTGGAACTTCATTTTGGAAATCACTTATAAGTTGCTCAATTATTATTGAAACCTCGCTTTCAGTCACTATTAGCGGTATCCCTGAAATTTCTAAAGTATCTGCGCTTAATTTTGAAATTATAAACCCTGTTGATTCCAATTGTTCCCTCAGTTGTTCTATAACATGAATTTCAGGTTTAGAATAATGAAAAACCAATGGGAATAATAATTGCTGACTTGTAGCTTCCTTTAAAGTGAAATTTCGAAGAAATTCTTCATATAAGATTCTTTGATGTGCCTTATTCTGATCAATAAGCAATATTCCTGATTTTATAGTAGTAACAATGTATTTTTTATGCAATTGGAATGTTGTTTGAACTTCCTGCAAAGAATCATTACCATCAAACATGGAAGGCGCCACGTCATCACTTTCAAATTGAACGCCACTAAAATCTGGTTCTAAATTGTTTGACTTCGATTCCAATCCTACATATAAGCTTTCCCAACCCTGAGATGAATCTTTTTTAAATTTTCCTGAAACTGAACTTGAGTTACCATCAGGTCGGAAGGGATTAAAATTTCTATCCACTTCTACATTTGGAGATTCAGCATTTCTATCCTTGTATCGATAAGGCGTTTCCAAATTAGCGTCATGCTCAAAATCAAGTACGGGAGCTATGCTAAATTGTCCGAGACTATGTTTTATTGCTGATCTTAAAATGGCATAGATAGTATGATCATCTTCAAATTTAATTTCTGTTTTTGTAGGATGAATATTAATATCAATAGATTCAGGCTCAACAGTCAAATTCAAAAAATAACTGGGAAATCTACCTTCTTTCAACAACCCTTCAAAAGCAGAAATAACGGAATGATTTAAATAGGCACTTTTTATGAACCTATTATTTACAAAAAAAAACTGCTCGCCTCTTGTTTTTTTTGAATACTCTGGTTTACAAACAAATCCGCTGATCTTTAAAACATCTGTTGACTCTTCAACCGGAACTAATTTTTCATTCGTTTTATTTCCAAATATGTTTACTACTGCTTTGCCGATAATTACTTTCAGGCAAATTAAACATCTCACTGCCATTTTGGATACATCGTAAAACAAATATTTGGATGCGCCAGAGCAACACGGTGAAATTCGTCAATGACATGACGCATTTCTACCTGATTTGATTTTAAAAAATTACGTCTTGCAGGAATATTAAAAAAAAATTCTTTACAGCTATTGAAGTGCCTTTTGGCGTTACAACAACCTCTTGCGAAACAACTTTACTGCCTTCAATCCTTATATGAAGTTTCCAACCTCATCCTGCTCTTGTTTTGTTTTTAATTCAACATGTGCAATTGCAGCAATACTTGCCAAAGCCTCACCTCTAAACCCTTTGTGTTAATATGAAATAGATCTTCGGCAGACCTTATTTTGAAGTAGCGTGTCTTTCAAAGCTCAGACGAGCATCGGTAACACTCATCCCAACTCCGTTATCAATTACTTGAATCAATGTTTTGCCACGCATCTTTTATTATCAATTTTATTTGGCTAGCATCAGCATCAATAGAATTTTCAAGCAATTCCTTTAACAACTGATGCTGGTCTTTGAACAACTTCACCTGCTGCAATTTGATTGGCTACATGATCTGGTAATAATTGAATGATATCTGCCATATTTTATTGAAAGAAAATAGACAAATCAAATTCAATAATAAAAAGGAAAATTAATATTAAAATAGCGACAATAATTAATATTCTTCTATTGGCAGCTTTATCTGGAGAACTTCTAAGTTCGTCCCATGCGGTTAAAAATTTAGTTTTTATATTGCCACTTGAACCAACTGTTTTTCTATAATCGTCAAATTTGTGTTTAATTTCAAAAGGACTTCCTTCGCCATTTGATTTATAATGACGAGGCACATAATTAAACTTCTTATTTTTCCGTAATTTAAATATTCCCATAACTCCCTAAGCATCAAAAATACTGAAAATACAATACAATTGAAGAATTCTATTGCTAAAAAATGTTAACAAACACCAAGAAAAATGGAGTTTTTAATGCAATTATTTGCTTTTAGTCTTAAGCCTAAAATCGGCCATTTTTATAGCTGCAATAGCCGATTCTGTCCCTTTATTGCCATGCTTACCTCCAGACCTGTCAATGGCCTGTTGCATTGTATTGTCCGTAAGGACGCAAAAAATAATTGGGATATCATTTTGAATATTAAGATCTTTTATCCCTTGTGTAACTCCATCACAAACAAAATCAAAATGTCTTGTTTCACCTTGAATAACACTACCTATTGCAATTATGGCATCAACTTTTTGTTCCTGCATTTTTTTACAACCATAGACTAGTTCAAAACTTCCGGGAACATCAAATCGCAAAATGTTAGTTATCTTGGCTCCATTTTCGATCAACGCATCATAGGCACCATTATACAATCCTTCTGTTATATTTGGATTCCACTCAGAAACCACAATGCCAAAACGAAAACTTTTTGCATTAGGAATAGTGGATTTATCGTAATGTGATAAATTCTTGTTTGCCGTAGCCATTTGATCTATTTCAGTGCTTCCGCTTTTCCGATGAATACATCTATATTCGCAGCTTCAGTTGATTTTGGAAAGTCTTCTTTTATTGTATTGAAATGTTGAAGTGCTTTTTCTGATTTACCTAATTCAAGAGCTATGGTTCCTGCTTTATAAAGATACATTGGAGTGGTAAAATCATTCTTTCGCATTTTTGCAGCATCCTCATAGTAACCTAATGCATCTTCTAATTGATTCAACTGAACAAAAGAATCTCCAATTCCACCTTTAGCCAATGGAGCTATTGCTTCATCATCAGATTTATATTTACTCAAATAAGTAATAGAATTTTTATAATCCTTCATTTGCAGATAAGACATTCCTGCGTAATAATTAGACAAATTAGCAGCAGGAGTTCCTTTATATTCCTCGATGATATCAAGTAAACCGAATTTACCTCCACTTCCATTCAGTGCTAATGTAAACAATGAATCCTTCTCAGTCTGTGTCCCGGAAATTGCTTCATTGAACATGGATTGCGCGTGATACATATCATTCATAGCAGATTCCTGTTTAGGTTCTGCGATAAATTTGTTGTAACCGAGGTAGCCTAGCACTACTACAGCTACAAGTCCTATTATTATAAAGATATATTTTTGGTTAGCCGCAACCCATTCTTCGGTTTTAGATGCACTTTCATCCAATGTCTTGAAAACACCAGCTGTTGCCGATTGTTCTTCAATTGCCTCAACTTTTTCTGCTTTGGTTTTCGGTTTGTAACCTCTTTTCTTATAAGTTGCCATATATACTTTATTAATGCGTGGCAAAAATAAAATATTTATTGGTATTTAAAAGGTTATTTATTTGTTATTTTTCAATAATTTGCACATCCCATTTTTTATCTAAAAACAGCTACAATTTTCAATTTATATGATTCTAAAATCGCTGTCACTTGTTAACTATAAAAACTTTGACTCTAAAAATTTCAGTTTTGATGAAAAAATAAACTGTATTGTAGGTCAAAATGGAATAGGAAAAACAAATATTCTTGATGCGATCTACCATTTGTCATTTGGTAAGAGTTATTTCAATCCTGTAGCAACTCAAAACATTAAACATAATGAGGATTTCTTTGTTATTGATGGAGAATACCAAAAAGGATCTAAAGTTGAAAAAATAATTGTCAGTTTAAAACGTGGTCATAAGAAAATTATTAAACGTAATTCAAAATCTTATGAAAAATTCAGTGATCATGTAGGTTTTCTGCCTTTGGTAATTATTTCACCTGCTGACAGAGATTTGATCATTGAGGGTAGTGACATCAGAAGAAAATTTATTGACAGTGTTATTTCACAAAGTGACAGGGGTTATTTGAAGGATCTAATAATGTACAACAAGGTTCTTGTTCAACGCAATTCTTTGTTAAAATATTTTATGGTTAATAATACCTTTAACAGTGATACCTTAGATATTTACAATCAGCAATTGAGTGACTTTGGCTCTAACATCTTTAAAAAAAGAAACACATTTTTAAAAGAATTCATTCCAATATTCATGGAAAGATATCAAAGTATAAGCAGTGGAAATGAGGTTGTAAACATTACATATAAAAGCGATTTATTTCAAAAAGATTTAACTAAGTTACTGGAAGAAAATTTAAATAGGGACAGAGCTCTTCAGTATACGAGTGTTGGAATCCATAAGGATGACTTGGAATTTAACATTGAAAACTATACTATAAAAAAGTTTGGAAGTCAGGGCCAGCAAAAATCTTTTCTTGTGGCATTAAAGCTGGCTCAATTTGATTTTATTAAAGACCATAGTGGAGTTAATCCTATTTTATTACTGGATGACATTTTTGATAAACTTGACGAACAGCGAGTGGCACAGTTGATCAAACTTGTTGATGATGAAAATTTTGGCCAATTGTTCATCAGTGATACACATGCAGAAAGAACGGAAGAAGTTGTAAAGCAAACACATCAATCGTACAAAATATTCAAACTATGAAACGACTAATAATATTAACATTTGTGATTATTTTCGCTGGTTGCAAGAAAAATGTTGAAACCTACATAGCTTACCTCCCTGGATACTGGGAAATTGAAAAGGTGCTATTAGCAGATGGAACCGAACGTGAATACAGTTATAACGAAACCATTGAATATTTCTCATTTTCTGATAGTTTAACCGGACTAAGAAAAAAACTAAAACCGAGCCTTGATGGTAAATTCACTTCTTTTAATACCTCAGAATCTTTTAGGATTGCAATTGAAAATGATAGTTTAAACATTTATTACAAAACTCCTTTTGATACCTGGAAAGAAACCATTCTGTTCGCTAATGATGAACAACTCAAAATAATCAACAGCAATAAAAATGTATATTTATACAAACGATATATTCCTTTAAAAATAGAATAATGACTAAGCGTCACAATGAACATATAAGTATTTCCGAGGCCCTCAAAGAATTTGTAGAATCAAATCGTTTACAAACAGGGCTGGATAAAATAAATGTATCTGAAGCGTGGACTGCGGTCATGGGAAATGGAGTAAATAGCTATACCACAGCCGTTAAGCTCGAAAGAAATACATTATATGTACAATTAAACTCTTCAGTCTTGAGAGAAGAGCTGAGTTATGGCAAGGAAAAGATCATAGACATGTTGAACGAATCTTTGGGTAAGGATCTGATAAAAAAATTGGTCCTAAAATAGATCTCGATTGATTATTTGGTCCATTTTAGGTCGAAAACAAACCTTTTTTCAATAAAAATAAATAATTTTTTGAAAAAACACGTAATAGTAAAATAATTGGCACTATGTTTGCAACTTATAAATAAAATTAAATTTTAAAACAATGAGTAAAGGAACAGTTAAGTTCTTCAATGACGCCAAAGGATTTGGATTCATAACAGAAGAAGGTTCAAACAAGGAGCACTTTGTGCACTTTTCAGGTCTAATTGATGAAATTCGCGAAGGCGATGAAGTTGAATTCGATCTAACAGAAGGTAAAAAAGGATTAAACGCAGTAAACGTAAAAGTTATCTAATATATACGCTTAAACTTTTTAGAACAAAAAAACGCAACCAATTGGTTGCGTTTTTTATTTGTAATCTTTAAAGTTCTTAAAACATTTCTCTTCCCGAAAAATGAAAACGCCCTTCAATTTCAGCATTATCATCACTGTCACTTCCATGTACAGCATTTTCACTTATTGACTCTGCAAATAATTTACGAATAGTTCCATCTGCCGCTTCAGCCGGATTGGTGGCGCCGATAAGCGTTCTAAAATCATCTACAGCATTTTCTTTTTCTAAAATTGCTGCTACAATTGGACCTCGTGTCATGTATTCCACCAATTCACCAAAAAATGGTCGCTCTTTATGTATTGCATAAAATGTCTTTGCATCAGATTTTGTCATCTGGGTTAACTTCATTGCTACAATTCTAAATCCTGAAGCAGTTATTTTTTCTAAAATTGCCCCGATGTGTCCTTTTTCAACAGCATCTGGCTTTAGCATTGTGAATGTTCTGTTTGTTGCCATTTGTTCTTTTTAATTTACTCGGATATTTTGAATATTGATAATAGGTCTTCGTGAACTCACAAATTTAAAATCCTTATTCCATAATTAAGAATATCCTGAAAGTTTCGGGCAAATGTAATATATTTATATTTAGTTCCAAATCTTATTGGACGAGTTACAATTATATTATTAATACAGTAATCATAGACTTTTTTGTGATCGATTGTCAGTTTAAAAATATAATACCAATTAATATTTTTGAAATAATCAAGTTTAAAAGTGGCACTTGAGGTTCACAATTTATTGTATAAATTGTATATTCGTTGTCTATGAATAAAAAGGACTTAGCAAAGGTTAATCAGCTTCTATCTTCACCAAAAAAAATTGTTATTGTATCTCACAAAAACCCTGATGGCGATGCAATTGGTTCCAGTTTAGGTCTATACCATTTTTTAGTTAAATTAAATCATGATGCTAGTGTTGTTATGCCCAATGACTATCCGGATTTTTTAAAATGGATGCCGGATCAACATATCATTAAAGACTATGAAAATACTAAAGAAATAGCCAACAGCTTAATAGATGGCGCAGACATTATTTTTACTTTAGATTTCAATTCCTTGGAACGTGCCGGAGAAATGGAAACTTGCTTAAAAAATAGTACCGCAATTAAAATAATGATAGACCACCATCAACAGCCTGGTGACTATGCAAATTATGTATATTCTGATGTTACTATTTGCTCAACAAGTCAAATGATATATCACTTTATAACCATGCTGGGAAAAGATCATCTTATTGATAAAAATATCGGGACGTGTCTCTACACAGGAATTATGACAGACACAGGTTCTTTTAGATTCGCTTCTACAACAAGTACCACCCATAGAGTGGTGGCCGATTTAATTGATAAAGGTGTCCAAAATTCGATTATTCACAATAATGTATATGATACAAACAGCTACGGCCGACTGCAACTTCTTGGTTGCGCACTGAACAATTTAAAAGTGATCCCGGAATTAAAGACCTCATATATTACACTATCGCAAAAAGAACTGAATAAATATAATTTTAGGAAGGGAGATACCGAAGGAGTTGTTAATTATGGATTATCCTTAAAAGATGTAATTTTTGCCGCTATTTTTATTGAGCATAAACAGGAAGGAATTATAAAGATCTCATTCAGGTCCAATGGTAATTTCTCTGTGAATGAATTTGCAAGAGCCCATTTTGGGGGTGGTGGCCATACAAATGCTGCAGGTGGGCGAAGTAATTTATCTTTGAACAAAACAGTTGAAAAATTTATTAGTATCTTGCCAGACTATAAAAAAGACCTCAAATAATGAACAAATTATCGTCAATTATTATAGTCCTATTAGTATTTGTTTCTTGTAAATCGCCTGAAGCGCGTAAACCGGTTTCAGTAAAAACAGGAACGTTTATGGACGCTTCAGTTGTCAGGAATAAAGCTCTGCATGAAAAACAAAAAAAATTGTTTGAAAACTACATGGCTGAAAATCCTGAAAAGCAATACATTGCTTCATCCAATGGATTTTGGTATGCTTACAATTCCGAAAGAAGTACAGACACAATTACAGCCAAATTCGGTGACCTTATAAATTTTGATTTTGACATAAAACGCACCAATGGTAAAATAATTTATACGAAGGAAGAATTAAAGACCAGAAATTATTCTATGGATCAGGAAAAATTGTTTTCAGGTTTACGAGAAGGCCTTAAACTTATGAAAAAAGGTGAAACCGTAACTTTTTTATTTCCTTCTCAAAAAGCATTTGGCTATTATGGCGATAATGACAAAATAGGTACAAATGTCCCAATAATATGTGAAGTCACAGTAAATTCAATAACAAAAAACGATTCTAATTAATATGAAAATTTTTAAAGTTCCAATGACAGTTTTCTTACTTGCTCTATTAATGAGTGCGACATCTTGTAATAATAAATATCAAGATCTTGAAGATGGCTTATATGCCGAAATTATTACTAATAAAGGTACAATGATTGCCAAGTTAGAATTTGAAAAAGCTCCGGTAACCGTAGCTAATTTTGTTGCCTTAGCAGAAGGCAACCATCCGTTACTGGCTGATTCTCTTAAAGGTAAAAAATTCTATAACGGAATTATCTTTCACAGGGTCATGGACAAATTTATGATACAAGGTGGTGATCCAACCGGAACCGGTTCTGGTAGTCCTGGGTTCAAATTTGAAGATGAATTTCATCCCGATCTTAAACATGATAAACCGGGGATTCTATCCATGGCCAATTCTGGTCCTGCGACAAACGGAAGTCAATTCTTTATAACAGAAGTCCCTACACCAAATCTTGATAATAGACACGCAGTTTTTGGAGAACTGGTAAAAGGCCTTGAAGTACAAGACTCAATTTCAAATGTTGAAACAAATAAACCAAGTAATAAACCTATAGATGATGTTGTAATTCAGGAAGTAAACATCATTAGGGTTGGTTTAGCTGCCAAAACATTTGATGCTCCAAAAGTTTTTACAGAAGAATTACCTAAAATTAAGGAGAAACAAGAAAAATTAAGAGAAGAGCAACGATTAAAAGCCGAGGAACAACAAAAAATAAGAGAAGCTAAAAATGTAGAGGCTGCAAAGGATGTTAAACCATTACTTGATGGATATTTGAGCAAGGCTAAAGCTTCAGCTTCAGGATTAAAGACTTTCACTATTACAAAAGGAACTGGTGAAAAACCAAGCCAGGGAGCTAATGTTAAAGTTAATTACGAAGGATATTTTACTGATGGCCGATTATTCGATAGTAATAGGAAAGAAATTGAAGAAAAGCATGGAATGCTAAACCCAATGAAAGTGCAAAGAGATATGTACAATCCTATGCCTATGCAAATAAGTGCTGATGCACGTATGATTGCCGGATTTAAAGAAGCAGTAGCACAACTGAAAGTTGGTGACAAAGCATTTTTCTATTTGCCTTATCACTTGGCTTATGGTGAAAGAGCTAATGGGCCTATACCGGCTAAAGCTGATCTAATTTTTATTATTGAAATGGTTGAGATCGTAAAACCACAGAATTAAATTTTAACAATAACTCATATCAATAAAAAAGCCGCTTTTAAGCGGCTTTTTTATTACTTTTTAGGTATATTTTTAAGTATCTCTAAAACGAATTTATAATACTTCTGCGCTGATGATATGCTAGCTCTTTCGTCAGGAGAATGAGCTCCACGAATGGTTGGTCCAAAACTTATCATATCCATTTCCGGATAATTAGTGCCTAAAATACCACATTCCAAGCCTGCGTGACAAGCCGCCACATTTGCTTTTTTACCATTCATATCTAAATAAAGTTTTTCCATAACTTTTAAAATCGCTGAATCCATATTTGGAGCCCAGCCAGGATAACTTCCGGAGAATTCTACATCACAACCAGCCAATTCAAATGTCGCTTTCAAAGTATTTGCGAGATCCATTTTTGAGCTTTCAACCGAACTTCTGGTTAAACATGCAATTTTTACAGCTCCATCCTTTACTATAACTCTGGCAATATTATTAGAAGTTTCTACAAGATCAGGAATATCTGCACTCATTCTGTATACACCATTCCATGCCGCATTTAACCCATTGACCAACAGTTTCTGAGTTTTTACTTCCATTACTTTTTTAGGCGGATCTAATTCTGCAATTTCCACTTGTAGTTCAGGTTCCATCGTTTTCAATTCGTTCTTAATTGCTTTGGAAAGTTCTTTGATAGCTTTTACAAAATCTACTTTCTTTTCAGAATCAACAGCAACGATAGTCTTACTTTCTCTGGGAATCGCATTTCGCAAACTACCACCATCTATTTCGGATATCAACATTCCAAATCCTCCCAAACCTTCAAATAATAATCTATTCAATATTTTATTGGAATTACCAAGTCCTTTATGAATATCCATTCCTGAATGTCCGCCTTGTAATCCTTTGACTTTAATCAAAAATCCTGTTTTGGACTTTGGAGTTGTAATTTCCTGATATGTTCTTGTGGCAGTTACATCAATGCCTCCAGCACAACCTACTCCAATTTCATCATCTTCTTCTGTATCTAGATTCAAAAGGATCTCACCATTTAACAAACCACCTTTTAATCCCATAGCGCCTGTCATTCCTGTTTCTTCATCAATAGTAAACAAAGCTTCAATTGCAGGATGAGGAATATCTTTACTTTCTAATATTGCCATAATAGTAGCCACTCCCAACCCATTATCTGCCCCAAGTGTTGTTCCTTTTGCTTTTACCCAATCTCCGTCAATATACATTTCTATTCCTTGTGTATCAAAATCAAAATCTGTATCAGCATTTTTTTGATGTACCATATCAAGATGGGATTGTAAAACAACAGTTTTTCTATCCTGTCCATTCCTGAAGTTGCCGGTTTTTTAATAATAACATTACCCACTTCATCTTCAAAAGTTTCTAGACCAAGGTTTTTTCCGAATTCTTTCATAAATGCAATAACTCGTTCTTCTTTTTTTGAAGCTCTTGGCACAGCATTCAATTTTGCAAAATTTTTCCACAGATTTTGTGGCTTTAATTTTAATATTTCTGGATTCATTTCATATAATTTAAAGTACTCTCAAAGGTACAAATAGAATTGGTTTTTTTAGTTACATTTGAACAATGTTTAAGTATAAAAAAACTATAATTGCCTTTTCAATAATCCCAATATTTTTAGCTGTTAAACTGCTGGGAAGCAATCACGAATTGATAGAAACCTACTACACAAATGGATTATATCAATTTACATCTAGATTGTTGCGGTATGTTTTTGGATGGTTACCCTTTTCTTTTGGAGATTTGTTTTATGCCCTGGCCATTATTTATATGATAAGGTGGTTAATAAGGAATAGGAGACGTTTTACTAAAGACACCAAACACTGGTTTTTGGATGTTTTCAGTTTTATTTCCATATTCTATTTTGCTTTTCATTTGTTTTGGGGAATGAACTATTACAGGATCCCATTAAATGAATCATTGGGAATAGAAAAGGAATACACAACCGAACAATTAGTTGATATCACTAAAAGATTAATTGAGAAAACGAATGCCATTCAAATGGAGATCACTAATAATGATACACTAAAAGTATTGATTCCTTATAGTAAAAGCGAGATCCTTAGAAAAGCACCTGAGGGTTATAAGAATTTAGAGAAGGACTATCCACAGTGGAAGTACCAGCCAAACAGCATTAAAAAATCCTTGTTCAGTTTACCTTTGACTTATATGGGTTTTAGTGGTTATTTAAATCCGTTAACAAATGAAGCTCAGGTTGACGCCTTGATCCCTGTTTACAAATTCCCTACTACAACAAGCCATGAAATTGCGCATCAATTAGGTTATGCTGCAGAAAACGAAGCGAATTTTTTAGGGTGCATGGCTTCTATAAGTCATGAAGATATTTATTTTGTTTACTCAGGATATGCATTTGCGCTTAGACATTGTGTCAATGAGATTTATAATCGGGACCCGGAATTATTTCAAATTTTAGTTGAAAGTATCAATAAAGGTGTTAGAAAAAATTATAAAGAAGTACGTGATTTTTGGGATCAGTATAAAAATCCGACTGAACCTTTATTTAAATCAACTTATAATGCCTATTTGGAAGCGAACGACCAAGAAGGCGGAATGGAAAGTTACAGTTATGTTGTGGCTTTAATTGTAAATTATTTTGATGATAAGATTTAAATGAAAAAACAAATTACCAGTATAAACAATCCCTTAATTAAGAAACTTATTCTATTAAAAGAAAAAAGCAGAGAGAGAAAAAAAACAGGATTATTCTTAATTGAAGGAAAACGTGAATTATCTTTAGCTATTAGGGGTAATTACACGATTGAAACACTCCTTTTTTATCCTGACTTGTTTTCTGAAACCGAAGCAAATTCCTTAAGTAATTATGGTATTGATATTATAGAAATTTCTAAAGAGGTCTATGAAAAATTGGCCTATCGGGAAACTACAGAAGGGGTTATAGCGATAGCAAGATCAAGATCTTTGAAATTGGATGATTTAAAGATCACTAATCAAAACCCATTGATCTTAGTTGCTGAAGCACCTGAAAAACCGGGAAATATTGGAGCTTTATTAAGAACTGCCGATGCCGCCAATGTTGATGCATTTATCATTGCTAATATAAAGACAGACATCTATAATCCTAATATCATTCGTTCAAGCGTTGGTTGTGTATTTACCAACCAAATTGCATCTGGAAGTACATCAGAAATTATTGAATATTTAAAAGACAAAAACATTAAAATCTATTGTGCAGCATTAAAGGCAAGCATAGATTACCACACACAGGATTATACCCAACCTACTGCTATTGTTGTTGGTACCGAAGATACAGGACTTAGTTCAGAATGGCTAAAGAACTCTGCTCAAAACATAATTATTCCAATGCAGGGACAAATAGACTCATTGAATGTTTCGGTTAGTGCAGGAATCCTTATTTTTGAAGCCAAACGACAAAGAGACTTTAAATAAAGCCATGACTTCAACAACCCTATTTTATATAATTATTGGAATACTAATAATTAAATTTATTGTAGATAAAATAATTGATCATTTGAATGCAAAACATTTTAATGATGACCTGCCAGATGAAATTGCAGATGTTTACGATACGGAGCAATATAAAAAATCACAGATCTATAAGGCAACAAATTATCGATTCGGAATTCTTACGTCTTCATTCTCATTGATAATTACGCTGCTTTTTTTTGTGCTTGACGGTTTTGAATTTGTGGATAACATAGCAAGAAGCTACAGCAGCAACCCAATAGTCATAGCCTTGATTTTCTTCGGAATTATAATGATTGGTAGCGATATAATTTCAACGCCTTTTTCATATTATAAAACTTTTGTGATCGAAGAAAAGTTTGGCTTTAACAAAACCACAGTAAAAACATTCATTTTTGACAAAATTAAAGGTTGGTTGATGATGGCTATATTAGGAGGTGGAATTTTAGCATTGATAATATGGTTCTATCAATGGACAGGTAAACAATTTTGGCTGTATGCCTGGGGCTTAGTAACCATATTTACTATATTTTTGAACATGTTCTATGCAAAATTGATCGTGCCTTTGTTTAACAAACAAACACCATTGGAAGAAGGTGATTTGCGAAATAAAATTTCAGAATATGCAAAATCCGTTGGATTTAATCTTAATAAAATTTTTGTGATTGATGGATCAAAACGCAGTACGAAGGCTAACGCCTATTTTTCGGGATTTGGAAGGGAAAAACGTGTAACTCTTTATGACACTTTAATAAATGATCTTAACGAAGATGAGATAGTCTCAGTGCTGGCTCATGAGGTTGGCCATTATAAAAAGAAGCATATAATTTTTAATTTAATTTCTTCAATTTTGCTGACTGGTCTGACTCTGTTTATCCTTTCAATATTTATTTCAAAACCTGTTTTGTCTGAAGCTTTGGGGGTGACTATTCCAAGTTTTCATATTGGTTTGATCGCCTTCGGATTGCTGTATAGTCCAATAAGCGAATTTACCGGATTGATCATGAATTATTTTTCACGCAAATTTGAATATCAGGCTGATCATTATGCTAAGGAAACATATAAGTCGGATCCATTGATTAGCGGTTTAAAAAAGCTTTCCAAAAATAGTTTAAGTAATTTAACACCTCATAAAGCTTACGTTTTTATGCATTATTCACATCCAACCTTATTAGAGCGAATAAAAAGTCTTAAAAACTAAATTAATATTGCAAAAGTTGATTATATTAAAACCGCAATGAGTGCCTTAAAGAACATTAATAAATATAGAAGAAAAATTATGCAAAAGATTACCAGTTCAATTGGTAATTCAAGCTCTGTCAAGATCTATAGCATAAAGGATCTTCCTGATATTAAAAGAATATTAATTTGTAGACCAAATCATAGATTAGGGAATCTTTTATTAATTACTCCCATTGTTAAGGAAATAAGAACAACATATCCAGATTGTAAAATTGACTTGTTTGTAAAAGGAGGGTTAGCCCCTTTAATTTTTAAAAATTATAAGAATATTGATACGTTTATAGAGCTACCAAAAAAACCTTTCAAAAATCTATTTAAATATATAAAAACATGGTTTTTGATAAGAAAAAAAAGATATGATCTGGCAATAAATGTTACAAGCAAATCATCTTCTGGCAGACTCGCTACTAAATTTTGTAATTCAACTTTTAAGTTCTTTGGAGATAGTGATGAAGATCAAAATTCAATTGAATATAATTCAAATCACATGGCCAAAAAACCAGTATATAATTTTCGAAAGTCAATGAAGACTCTTGGATATTCTTACCAAGAAAAAAATATTCCCGGTTTGGATTTAAAACTTGATACAATAGAAATTGAAGCAGGACGTAAAGCTTTAAATAAGTTAGTATCAGAAAAGAAAGAAACAATTTCAATATTTACTTATGCTACCGGAAATAAATGTTATTCAAAATTGTGGTGGTCTACTTTTTATGAAAATTTAGAAACTAAATACAAAAACTATAATATAGTTGAAGTTTTACCGGTTGAAAATGTTTCTCAAATTGAGTTTAAAGCACCTTCCTTCTACAGCACAAATGTTCGTGAAATTGCTGCGTTTATAGCAAATACATCAGTTTTCATTGGTGCAGATAGTGGAATTACTCATTTAGCCAGTTCATCTTTTACACCAACAATTGGTCTATTTTCTGTAACAGATGAAAAAAAATACCACCCTTATGGTAACGGAAGCATCTCATTTAATACAAACAAAAAATCTAATTTAGATTGCTTTTTTGAACTGGATAAAATCCTGGCAACGACTTAATCTATTTATTCTTTTAATCTTAAATAATTGTCCATCCTCCCTATTATTAAATATTCAAATGCCTATTGTAAGTTAATTATCTTATTGTTACTTTTAGTCTTATGACAGAGATTGAGATAGAAAACGAAAATGCTGCAATTGCCAAAGCCTATAAACAACTTTTAAAGGTAAGCTACAGAATCTTATCAGAAGAAGATAAAAAGCTTATACGCTCTGCTTTTGAGGTTTCACTTGATGCACATAAAGGTCAAAGGAGAAAATCGGGAGAAGCCTATATTTTTCATCCACTTGCCGTTGCTACAATTGTTGCAGAACAAATTGGGCTAGATGCCACCTCAATAGCCGCAGCATTGCTTCATGATGTTGTAGAAGATTCCAAGGATTATGCTATTGCCGATATCGAGCAGATGTTTGGTGAATCCGTGGCCAGAATAGTTGATGGTCTTACCAAGATTTCATCTTTAAAGAAAGAAATGGATATTTCTCAACAAGCTGAGAATTTCCGGAAAATGCTTCTTACTCTAAATGATGATGTTAGAGTGATAATCATAAAAATTGCTGACCGCTTGCATAATATGCAGACTATGGATGCAATGCGACCCGACAAACAAGTCAAAATAGCCAGTGAAACATTATATATTTATGCACCTTTAGCCCATAGAATTGGACTTTATAACATAAAAACCGAATTAGAAGATCTTGGTTTAAAATACACTGAACCTGAAGTATATCATGATATTTTAAATAAGATTAAGGAAAGTAAGGAAGAACAAGATGCCTACATCAAAGATTTTACAAAAGTTATAGCCGATTCATTAAACGCAGAAAACTTAAATTACGAGATTAAAGGGCGTCCAAAATCCATTTTTTCGATCAAGAAAAAAATGGTCAAACAAGGCGTGTCATTTGATGAAGTTTATGACAAATTTGCCATAAGGATAATATATAAATCTGATGCAGCAAATGAAAAATTCCTGGCCTGGAAAATATATTCCATTGTTACGGATCATTTCAGACCAAATCCAATAAGATTAAGAGACTGGATATCTTCTCCAAAATCCACAGGTTATGAAGCTTTACATATAACAGTTATGGGACCTAAAGGCAGATGGGTAGAAGTTCAGATTAGGAGTGAACGCATGAATGAGATCGCCGAAAAAGGTTATGCAGCACACTATAAGTACAAGGAAGGAAAACAAACTGAAGAAGACGGATTGGAAGGCTGGATAAACAGACTCCAAGAGGCATTGGAAAATCCGGAAACCAATGCAGTTGACTTTGTAGAACAATTTAAACTTAATCTGTACTCAAAAGAGATATTTGTCTTTACACCTAAAGGTGAACTAAAATCTCTTCCAAAAGGTGCAACACCATTGGACTTTGCTTATAGTATTCATACGGAAGTTGGTATGAGAACCAGAGGTGCCAAGGTCAATGGAAAACTTGTCCCTTTAAGTCATGAATTGAATAGTGGTGATCAGGTTGATATCTTGACTTCAGATAAAGCCAAACCAAATACAAACTGGTTGGATTATGCCACAACAGCAAGAGCAAGAAGTAAAATTAAATCTGCTCTTAAAGAAGATACCAAAAAAGTTGGTGAAGAAGGTAAGGAAATACTGCGAAGAAAATTAAAACAGCTAAAAATAGATCTCAACGAAAAATCTATTAATGAAATGGTGAATTATTTTAAGCTTAAAACCAGTTTAGATCTATTTTACCGAGTTGGAGTTGGAAGTATTGATAATAAAATGCTCAAAAGTTATGCAGCTCAAAGAAGCAATGCACTTATGAGCTTTATCAAAAATAAAATTAGCAGAAAACAAAATCTTTCAAAAGAGGATCTTCATAAAGATGAATTGACTTCTAACTATGATATGTTAGTTTTCGGTAAAGATGAGCAGAAACTGGATTATAAAATTGCAAATTGTTGCAATCCTATCCCAGGAGATTCGGTTTTTGGCTTTACAACTATAAATGATGGCATTAAAGTTCATAAAAAAAATTGTCCAAACGCATTGAGTTTGCAATCCAATTATGCCTACAGAATCATGCCTGCTAAATGGATTGACTCTACACAACAAGAATATATAGCAGAATTACGCCTAACAGGAATAGATAATTTAGGTCTTATAAATGATATTACCAAGGTTATATCTTCCAACATGCATGTGAATATGAAGAGTATTAGTTTTGATACCAATGGCGGTCTCTTTAATGGTAAAATTAAGGTTGTTGTTAAAAACAATACTGTTGTTGATAAACTAATGCAAAATCTTAAAAAAATTAATGGTATCGAGAAAGTTACTAGAGTTTAATACCATAAATTTGTTATAGATTATGAGTGTAAAAACAGATAGTAGAAATCAGGATATTGTAAAGGATGTTTTTACAAAGTTTTTGGAAGAAAACGGACATAGAAAAACACCGGAACGTTATGCTATTCTTCAGGAAATATATGATAATGATGACCATTTCGATATTGAATCCTTGTACATAAGCATGAAGAATAAAAAATATCGTGTAAGCAGGGCTACATTATACAACACTATTGAATTGTTACTTGAATGTGGATTGGTTAGAAAGCACCAATTTGGTCAAAACCAAGCCCAATACGAAAAATCATATTTCGACAAACAGCATGACCATGTCATATTGACAGATTCAGGGGAAGTTATAGAATTTTGCGACCCAAGAATTGAGTCTATTAAAAATACTCTGGAAGAAGTTTTCAACATTGAGATCAAGACACACTCACTCTACTTTTACGGAAACAAAAAAACTAATTAACTTATTTATTAGCAATGGCAGTAGATTTACTACTAGGATTACAATGGGGAGATGAAGGCAAAGGAAAAATTGTCGATGTATTGACCTCAAATTACGATATTATTGCACGATTTCAAGGCGGGCCAAATGCAGGTCATACTCTGGTATTTAATGGCCAAAAACACGTGCTTCACACTATTCCTTCTGGCATATTTCACAAGAAAGCTCAGAATATTGTTGGAAACGGTGTAGTCATTGATCCTGTGATTTTTAAAAAAGAATTAGAAAAACTGGAGGAAAATGGCATTGACTACAAACCAAAACTATTCATTTCCAGAAAAGCACATTTAATATTACCAACTCACCGGTTACTGGATGCCGCTAGTGAAGCATCAAAAGGAAAGGCTAAAATTGGTTCAACACTTAAAAGGTATAGGACCAACATACATGGATAAAACAGGTCGAAACGGAATAAGAATTGGTGATATAGAATTGAGTCATTGGAAAGATAAATATCGTGCCTTAGCCAATAAACATGAATCTATGATCAGTTTTTATAATGTGGACGTACAATATGATCTGGCCGAACTCGAAGAAGAGTTCTTTGAAGCCGTTGACTTATTAAAAACTCTGACTTTCATTGATTCAGAAGAATTCATTCACCAGGCTTTAAAATCAGGGAAAACAATTCTTGCCGAAGGTGCTCAAGGCTCCTTGTTAGACATTGACTTCGGAACCTATCCATATGTGACATCAAGCAATACCACAGCAGCTGGAGCTTGTACAGGTTTAGGAGTAGCTCCAACTAAAATTGGTGATGTGTTCGGTATATTTAAAGCATATACCACTCGTGTGGGCTCAGGACCATTCCCAACGGAATTATTTGATGAGGATGGAGCAACAATAAGCCGTGTGGGCAATGAATTTGGTGCTACAACAGGAAGACCAAGACGTTGTGGTTGGCTGGATCTTGTGGCACTACGATATGCATGTCAGGTAAATGGAGTTACACAATTGATGATGATGAAAGGTGATGTACTATCAGGATTTAAAAAAATTAAGGTCTGTACATCTTATAAATTTAAAGGAAAGGAAATTTCACATTTACCTTATAATATTGAACCTGAAAATGTAAAACCTATTTATACAGAATTTGACGGATGGAAAGCCGATCTTACTAAAATGACAAATTCTTCTGAGTTACCGGAGGCACTTAAAAAATATATCAAATTTATTGAAGGTGAACTTGACATACCTATAAAAATAGTATCGGTTGGACCTGATAGAAAGCAAACTATTTTTACATAAAACTTTCAAAAAAACTACATAAACCCCTGTTAAATTTTTATTTTGACAGGGGTTATTTTTGAAAAGTATTTAAACATTCAATCTATTCATAAAAATATCTTAAGGGGTAATTAAACGATTATTTTATCGTTATTTTTGTGGACAAACTTAGAGATATTTTGAAATTAATTAAACCCATACTTTTAGTCCTGTTATTATTTATTAATTATAGCAATGCACAAACTCAGGACCGAAAAAGGATCCAAATCGAATATTCAGGTTTCCTTGACAAGGATAAGGACAATTACCCGGGAGCGACGATCTTGACCAGAGACGATTCACAACAAGTTCATATAGTTCATGAAGGTGTGAATATGTGGTGCGATAAAGCAATTCATTTTGGAGAGGAAGATTTCATAGAAGCCTATGGTAACGTCAAATTAATACAAGGTGATTCCATAAATATGAGCAGCAAATATGCTGAATACAGTGGTAAAAGTAAACTTGCATTTGCAAGTGGCGATGTCATCCTGAAAGAACCTAGTTCTACTTTAACCACAGATACTCTTTATTTTGACAGGGTTAAACAGCAGGCATATTACAGGAGCAAAGGAAAAGTAGTTCGCGACACGTCTGGTACTATAACCAGCCAAATTGGTAGATATTATATGGATACCAAAAAGTATCAATTTGTAAAAGATGTGGTTTTAGTGAATCCGGATTACACAATTAATACTAACAGGTTGGATTTTTATACTGAATCGGGACATGCTTTTTTATATGGACCTACAACTATAGATAGTAAGGAAAGTAAAATTTATTGTGAAAAAGGATTTTACAATACTAAGAATGATACCGGATATTTTGTTAAAAGGTCAAGAATTGATTATGATAACCGGATTTTTGAAGGTGACAGTATGTACTTTGACAGAAACAGAAGTTTTGCATCGGCAAGTAACAATATCAAAGTGACTGATACTGTAAATAACAGTATCATTAAGGGACATTATGCAGAAGTATTCAGAGAAAAAGATTCTGTATTTATCACAAAACGCGCATTAGCAATATCCGTTCAAGACAGAGATTCCTTATACATCCATGGTGATACCTTGATGGTCACAGGTAAACCTGAAAAAAGAATAACTCGTGCTTTCAAAAACGTAAAAATGTACAAATCAGATATGAGTGGTAAAGCAGACTCCATACATATAGACCATGAATCAGGACTGACTAAACTCATCAATATATCTCAACTAACAGATGCTTTTGCAAAAAAGAAGCAACCAATTCTGTGGAACTTCACCAATCAAATGACAGGTGACACCATTCACATAAAATCAAATACTGAAACTGAAAAGTTAGATTCTCTAATTGTTTTTAATAATGCATTTTTGGTTAGCAGGGATACCTTGGATGCAGGATACAATCAGATTTCAGGACAGCGATTAATAGGATTGTTCAATGAAGAAAATAAATTGTATAATGTTGATATTATTAAGAATTCAGAAGTCATATATTTTGCAAGAAATAGTGAAAATGAATTGATAGGAATCAATAAATCCAAATCCAGTGATATCAATATCAAAATAACTGGCAAAACAATTGATGAGATCAGACTGCTAAAACAAATTGATGGAGACCTTTATCCGGAATCCAAATTTCCTGAAAATGCAAGATTATTAAGAGGATTCAATTGGAGAGAAGATGAACGACCAAAGAATGTAGAGGATTTATTCAAAGATGATCCAACGTTTGTCTTACCGGTTATTAAAGGCATTGAGGATCCTCTTGAAGAAGTAGATTTTTTTGATAATAAAATGATAGACCGCATTGAGAACTCTCAAAAGGAAGAGAATAAAAATGAAGGAAAAGAAAACAAAGCGGCTAGACAATTGCCTCCAGATGTCCTAGAACGTATTAGGATAAATGATTCAATAAAGAAAAGCTCTCTATTGAAGAAACCATTTAGAAATCCAAAATAATTTTCATGCAATCTGATTTCTTTAAATATCAAGCACAAACAACTACGCATCCGTTAGCAATGGAAATTTCGCATGCTGAAGGGAGTTATATTTATGACATCAATAATAAAGCCTATTTGGATTTTGTGGCTGGTGTGTCTGCATGCAGCCTGGGACATAGACATCCTAAAGTGGTGACTGCTATTAAGGACCAATTAGATAAATATATGCATGTCATGGTTTATGGTGAATACATTCAGGAACCAGCTGTGGAACTCACTAAATATTTAGCAAAACATTTACCACAACCTCTCCAAAAAACCTACTTGACCAATTCCGGTACTGAAGCTATAGAAGGGGCATTAAAATTAGCTAAGATTGCAACAGGAAGATTTGAAATAATTGCTGCAAACAAGGCCTATCATGGTAACACCATGGGATCAATGAGTGTCATGGGTTTTGAAGAACGTAAACAACCCTTTAGACCCTTAGTTCCCGGAACCAGATTCATCGACTTTAACAATGAATTCCAAATAAAACAAATAACTTCTAAAACTGCTGCAGTTATTTTAGAGACCATTCAAGGAGGTGCTGGTTTTATTCTACCAAAAAATGATTACCTAAAAAAAGTGAGAGAACGCTGTGATAAAGTTGGAGCGCTTTTAATTCTGGATGAGATACAACCCGGAATTGGTAGAACCGGAAAACTATTCGGGTTTGAGCATTTTAATTGTGTTCCGGACATTCTTGTTTTAGGAAAAGGACTTGGAGGCGGACTCCCAATTGGAGCTTTTACAGCATCAGGTGAATTAATGGATCTTCTTAGCGATAATCCAAAACTTGGTCATATTACTACTTTTGGTGGAAACCCCATTATTGCGGCTTCAGCCTTAGCAACTATTAGGGAAATTGTAGAAACTGATATCATTGAGCAAACTCTGGAAAAGGAAAAAATAATCAGGGAACATCTAAAGCATCCATTAATTACTGAAATTAGAGGTAAAGGATTAATGCTAGCAGCTTTCACACCTTCAAAAGATATAACCAATCAGGTTGTTTTGCAATGTCAGGATAAGGGACTTATATTATTCTGGTTACTTTTTGAACCTCATGCCATCAGAATTACTCCACCTCTAACCATCAGTAAGGAAGAATTGATCGTAGGATGTGACATAATTCTGGAAGTTTTAAATGGTTTAGAAGTTTAATTAACACTCTAAGTGTTTAGCTAACAGGTAATTTCTATGTTGATTACTTTGTTAAAAACATTTAGCCCATAACACCTATTCTAGCTTGAAGTGTACTAATTTTAGTACATCTAGAATAATTAATTTGCCCATGGAGTTTAGTCAAAACGACGACAACAACAATAACGTTTCCCTTTCCAAATTTGAATCAATGCTTAAAACAAACAACGTTTTGTTTTTTGATTCAGAAGAGTTCGAAGACATCATCCACCACTATTTAGAAAAAGGAAAAATATCCTTGGCTAAAAAGGCAATTAAATTAGGTTTAGAGCAACATCCTGCCTCAACAACCCTGAAACTTTTCAAGATTGAAGTTTATATTTTTGAGAACAATCTGATTCTGGCAGATGAATTGCTAAATGAGCTTTACGATCTGGAACCTATGAATGAAGAGATCTATATTCAAAAAGCCAACATTCTTTCCAAGCAGGATAAACATGATGAAGCTATTAGAGTCTTAAAATCTGCTTTGGATTTGACTGATGACCCTTCTGATCTTTATTCTTTGATTGGTATGGAATATCTCTTTCTGGATCAATTTGAAAATGCCAAATTGAATTTTATGGAATGCCTGGAAAATGACGATCGTGATTATTCGGCATTATACAACGTTATTTATTGCTTTGATTTTTTGAATCAAAATGAGGAAGCCATAGAATTTTTAAATTCATTTTTGGATAATAACCCCTATTGTGAAGTTGCTTGGCATCAATTGGGTAAACAGTATTTCGCATTAAAGGAGTATGATAAAGCTTTATCATCTTTTGATTTTGCCATAATATCAGATGATACATTTCTAGGCGCCTATATGGAAAAAGGGAAAGTTCTGGAAAAAATGAAAAAGTACAATGAAGCAATAGAAAATTATAACATTACTCTGTCTATTGATGATCCTACTTCATTTGCTCTATTGAGAATCGGGAATTGTTATGAAAAATTAGGTAATAGTGATCTTGCTGTTCAGTTTTACTATAAGACAGTTCATGAAGATCCATTACTTGATAAAGGCTGGATTGCAATAACCAAATTCTACAATAAGAATCATAATTATCAAAAGGCTTTATACTATATCAATAAAGCTATAAATATTGACAGTGAGAATGCTGTTTATTGGAAATTGTATGCTCAAATAAACCAACGGTTAAAATTCTTTGAGGAATCTGAACGAGGATATAAAAAGACCTTGGAACTAGGAAATTATGAACTTGAAACTTGGCTATCTAGATCTGATGTTCTGATTTTACTGGGAGAATACGAAGCTTCAATATATAATTTGACTCAAGCCGCCGAATTTTATCCTGAACATGCTGAAATTGAATACAGATTGGCCGGATTATATTATAAGACCAATGAAACGGATAAAGGGTACTATCATATTAAAAATGCATTGAGTTATGATAATGACTATAGCTTTATTCTTGAAGAATTATTCCCCAGGGTCTACCAAAGAAAATCAATTCAAAATATTATTTTAAATTACAAAAACGCTTCAAAGTAAAATTACATACCTTTGGTTTTCCTAAAACCAAAAAAAAATGCAAAGACGATTAATTGACTATGTAATAATTTCGTTAAAAGGTATGGCAATGGGCGCTGCTGATGTGGTTCCAGGAGTTTCCGGGGGAACAATTGCTTTCATTTCAGGAATCTATGAAGAGTTAATTACTTCAATAAATAATGTGAATTTATCCTTGGTCAATACCTTTTTTAAAGAAGGGTTTTTTGCGGGATGGAAAAAACTGAATGGCAGTTTTCTTCTTTCCCTAGTAATTGGTATTGCCATAAGTGTTTTATCCTTAGTGAAAAGCATCAGATGGCTTTTGGAACATGAACCCATTTTACTTTGGTCATTCTTTTTTGGTTTGGTAATTGCCAGTATTTTCTTTGTTGGAAAACAAATAACTAAATGGACTTTGGTAACGGTCCTAGGTTTTATTGCTGGAAGTTTTTTAGCCTATTATATCACAACTTTGCCACCATTAGGAACGAATAGCTCTACTTGGTTTTTATTTGCTTCCGGGGCATTGGCAATTTGCGCAATGATCTTACCTGGTATTTCCGGGGCATTTATCCTAGTCCTTCTGGGGGCTTATAAACCCGTTATCAATGCGATTGATAATAAAGATTTTAAGACTATAATAATCCTTGGTGCTGGAGCAATTATAGGATTATTGTCCTTTTCAAAATTATTGAAATGGCTTTTCAAGAATTATCACAACCTCACTCTGGCAATTCTTACTGGTTTCATCTTTGGATCTCTCAACAAAATATGGCCCTGGAAAAAAGTATTGACTTGGAGATTGAATTCACATAATGAAAGAATTCCATTGTTAGAGCAAAGCATCTCCCCTTTTTCTTACGAAGGTGACAATCAATTGACCTTTGCAATAGCATTAATGGTTATAGGTTTTTTAACTATTTTTATTCTTGAAAAATTAGGTAACGCTAAAACGCAATAATATTCAATGCAGAATACCAGAACACTTTTTGATAAGATCTTTTTGGTTATTAAAGGTCTTGCAATGGGAGCAGCCAATAAAGTTCCAGGCGTCTCGGGAGGTTTGGTAGCTTTTGTGGCCGGTTTTTACGAAGAATTTATCTATTCCCTTCAAAAGGTCAATACTAAAGCATTCAAATTGCTTATCAATGGAAGGTTCAAAAGTTTCTTTCGTTATATAAATGGTCGATTTCTGGGGCTTTTGATGCTGGGAATGGTTGTCAGCTATTTTAGTGTCTCAAAAATCCTGGATTATCTGCTTGAAAATTATGAGTTGTATGTGTGGTGTGTGTTTTTTGGAATGATCATTGGTTCCGTTTATTATATAAGTAAAGACTTCAAAGATTGGAATTTAAAAACCTATGTTGCACTGTTAACAGGCATTGCAGTTGGAGTTGGAATTAGTTTTTTGGATCCTGCAAAGGAGAATGACAATTTATGGTTTGTCTTTTTTTGCGGTATTATTAGTGTTTCAGGCATGACACTTCCCGGTTTTTCGGGTTCTTTTATTCTCATTCTATTAGGTAATTATGTACTCCTATTGGTAGATTCAGTTAACTCTTTATTTGATACGTTTTATGAGCTAATTAGAGGAGATTTCAGTTTTATTAATAATACAGCACGAATCCGAATGCTAAAAGTATTAGGCGTGTTTACATTAGGCTCTATAACTGGCCTAGTCTCCTTTTCACATATTTTAAGTTATGTACTAAAACATTATAAAAGCATCACCATTTCGCTGCTTACGGGTTTTATAATAGGTTCACTTGGTGTGGTTTGGCCATGGAAAAAAACGATCTACAAAACGGCTGAAGACGGAACATTCCTATTGGACTCCGTAGGAAAAAAAATAGTAGAAAATTATCAGCGTTTTTTTCCGGAGATCAATGGCTATACTTATATAGGCACTATGTTCATAATTCTAGGCTTTGTAATTGTCCTGCTTTTGGAATGGTATGGACAGAAAACCATTAAAGAAAATGCGTAAATTTGGGTTAATTGGCAAGAATATATCCTATTCATTCTCTGAATCCTATTTTCAGAAAAAGTTTGATAAAGAGCATATAAAAGATACTTCTTATCAAAATTTTGATCTCGATTCTATATCAGAATTTAAATTCTTAATTAAGAATAACCCTGAAATTGCAGGATTAAATGTTACAATTCCATATAAGGAAGAAGTTATACCCTATTTAGACTTAATCAATAAAACAGCCAAAGAAATAGGTGCGATCAACACTATTAAGATTACCAAAAAAGGAAATTTAAAAGGCTATAACACAGATTATTACGGCTTTAAAAAATCTTTAAAACCTTTACTTACAAAACAACATAAAAAAGCACTTATTTTAGGAACAGGAGGAGCAAGTAAAGCCGTGGCTTATGCCCTAAAAAAATTAAATATCAGATATTCTTATGTCTCAAGGACTAAAACTAAAGACCACTTCACCTACAAAGAACTCAATGAAAAAATCATCAAAGATCATCTTGTTATTATAAATTGTTCACCTGTAGGTACATATCCAAATGTCAAAGACAGCCCGAACCTTCCATATCAATTTGTTACAAGTGAACATGTTTTATTTGATCTAATATATAATCCAAATGAAACCCTGTTTTTAAAAAAAGGAAAACAGCAAGGAGCATCCATCTGTAACGGTTTACGAATGTTAGAATTACAGGCCGAGAAATCCTGGGAAATCTGGAATAAGTAATTTCTAATGGCTATTGCAATTTATTTTATTTCAAAAAATCTTCAACTCTTTGTATTTACACACTATGTTGTTATCTTTAACAAAATAATCAGTGCAAATCGATTACAAAACATTTTAAAATGTCAAAGAAAGATACCCTGCATGATGCAGATGGAAAACCAGATTTAGATTCAAAAGAAAACCTGGCTAAGAAAATCGAAAGTGAATCTCCCGAGCTTCAAATTGAAGATACCAAGACCCCAATGACTGCAGAAGATGATATTGCTGTAGAAAAGGAGAATACCATTGAAGATGATAATACTGTAGAAAAGGAGAATACTATTGAAGATGATAATGCTGTAGATGAGATTGAAGCTTCTAATGCGGAAGATGCGGAAGACGAGGGTAACCAAGAAAGACATACCATTGAGATCAAGGATTACCATGCTATGTCCATGGAAGAATTGGTAGATGAACTTACTAATCTTATAAATAAGGAAAAAGTTCAGGCTATCAGGACACACGTCGATTCAATAAAAAAAGAATTCAATGAAAAATTCAGCCAATTTCTTGAAGAAAAAAAGGATAACTTTATTAGTGAAGGTGGAAATCCAATTGATTTTCATTATTCTAGCCCAATAAAATCGAGATTTAATACTGCAAATAAAGAGTACAAGAACAAATTAAAATTTCACTACAAAAAAATAGAATCTTCACTTAAAGAAAATCTGGAGAAAAAACTTCAAATTATAGAAGAACTCAAGGGTTTGATCAATGTTGAGGAGAATATTAATACAACCTACAAACATTTTAAAGAATTACAGGAAAGATGGCGTGATACAGGCCCCATTCCCAGAGACAAGTATAATAATGCCTGGAATACCTATCATCACCATGTAGAAATATTTTATGATTTCCTACACCTAAACAGAGATCTGAGAGATCTTGATTTCAAACATAATTTAGAGCAAAAACAGAAAATTGTTGAAAAAGCTGAAGAACTGGCAAAAATAGATGATGTAAACCACGCTTTTAGAGAATTACAGGTATTGCATAAAATGTGGAAAGAAGAATTGGGTCCTGTCGCACGGGAATACCGTGAAGAAATTTGGGATAAATTCAAATTAGCCACAAAAACCATTCATAAAAAACGCCAGGAGTATTTTGATAAGCTCGATGAGGGATATTTAGTGAATCTGGAGAAAAAAGAAGAAATAATAGCCAAAATCATTGCAGTTTCAGTTGACGACACCAATAATCATAAGACCTGGCAAAATAAAATAAAAGAGATCGAAGGATTAAGATCTGAATTCTTTAAAGCAGGAAAAGTGCCGTTAAAAGTGAATGAGGCAACCTGGAAAAAATTTAAAGAAGCCGTGAGGACTTTTAACAGAAAGAAGAACTCATTTTACAAGGATTTAAAAAAGGAGCAATACAAGAACCTTGAAAAGAAGCTGGAACTGATTAAAGTTGCTGAAGATAATAAGGATAATGACGATTTTGAATCTACAACTCCACTAATGAAAAAGATCCAGGCAGATTGGAAAAGGATTGGACATGTACCTAGGAAAGACAGTGACAAAATTTGGAAACAATTCAAATCGGCTTGTAATCATTACTTTGATAAACTTCATGTTCAAAAAGATTCTGAAAATAAAGTAGAGAATGAAGCTTTTGAAAAGAAACAAAAGTTTTTAGAGGAACTTGAGAAGCTTGAATTTACTGGTGAGAAGGAAAGCAATCTAAAATTAATCCAATCCAAAATTGAGGAGTGGAAAGCTATAGGCCGAGTGCCATATAATAAGAGATTTATTGATAAAAAACTTAATAAAACCCTTGATTCTTTATTTAAAAAATTAGATGTGAGCCAATCAGAGGTTGAGTTAATTAAGTATGATAACAAAATAGAATCGTTGAATAATGAGGAAGATTCCAAAAAACTGGATAACGAGTTATTCTTTATAAAGAAACGAGTGGATGAAGCGAAACAGGAAATAAATCAACTAGAAAATAATTTACTCTTCTTTTCTCATGTTGATGACGATAATCCAGTTGTAAAGGAAGTTCGTATGAATATTTCCCGTCATAAGGACGAATTAAAAGTCTGGAAAGAAAAGCTGAAGAAAATTAAGTCTATGTACTAAAAACATCAAACCCTACTTATATAGGCTTAAGAAATGTTCTATTTTTTCAAGAAGCTGCCTAAATTATAAGTAGGAATTTGACCCCTAACTAAACTAACTAACTCTTTTGTAAATTATATACGTAATAAATATGTCTTTTGGATTTTTCACGTTATAATTTTTTGGATTCTTCCCAGAACACATCCATTTCTTCTAAGGACATATCCTTAAGTTCCCTATTTATTCGTTTAGACTCTTTCTCCAGGAATTGAAATCTTTTAATAAATTTTTTATTGGTTCGTTCGAGTGCGTTTTCAGGATTTATTTTTAAAAATCTGGCATAATTGATCAAAGAGAATAGCACATCTCCAAATTCACTCTCCATGGCATCATGGTTATCCGTATCAATTTCTGATTGAAGTTCGTTTAATTCTTCTTTAACTTTCTCAAAAACCTGTTCCGGTTTTTCCCAATCAAAACCAACTCCGGCAACTTTATCCTGAATCCTGTTAGCCTTAACAATTGCCGGTAAACCAAGAGGGACACCTTCCAATACACTATTCTTACCCTCTTTTAGTTTTAGATTCTCCCAGTTGCGTTTAACATCCTCTTCATTTTCAACCTCAACATCCCCATAAATATGTGGATGTCTGCCAATTAATTTTTTACTAATACTGTTGCAAACATCAGCAATATCAAAATGATTTGTCTCACTACCTATTTTTGAATAGAACACTATATGTAATAAGACATCTCCTAGCTCTTTTTTAATTTCTTCCAAATCGTTTTCTAAAATTGCGTCTCCAAGTTCATAAGTTTCCTCAATTGTTAAATGGCGTAAGGATTGCATGGTTTGCTTCTTATCCCAGGGACATTTTGCCCTAAGTTCATCCATTATTGTCAATAACCTGTCAAAAGCTTTAAGCTGTTCTTTTCTGGAATTCATATTATTCAATTTATTTATTAAAAATACACATTTTTGTATGGAATAAGACCATAAAAAAACTCCTATCATATGATAGGAGTTTTATACTTCTTTAATTTCGATTTTATTTCATCTCAATTTTAACTGGTACTACAAAAGTTTTGTTTAAACTTTGGACGTCCACGTCTAATTTTTTGTAATTCAATCTGTTTTTAATAAAATTTTCAGCTAATTCACTTTCAGAGTCTACAGCTAATACAACCAATTCACGATTTTTGTTAAACATTAAAGTAACATTGGCTTGAACATCTTCCTCCACAACAAAGGAAGGGTTTTTTAATAGTTTTGTGATTTTTTCTTTTAAAGAAGTTGGATCTTTTTCGATTGATTCTGTAGTTGCAGAAACTACACTACTGGCTGTAATGGCTGCGGCCAGTAAAAACATTTTGATTGTTTTCATAATTGTTCGATTTTAATTGATTTATAGTATATAGACTTCAGTAAAATCGAAACGTTACATATTATATTACCGATTAACGACAGTTTAACATTGTATTACCAAAAATTAACTAAATATGAGAACAAAAAAAGAGTAGTGACTTTGAATTCACTACTCTTCTATTAATATTTTAAAATAAATTAGGCTAAAACTGCCTGAACCTTATCTGCTGCTTCCTGGAACTCAACAGCACTTTTGACATCCAGTCCTGAACTGTCGATTAGTTTTTTCGCTATGTCCGCATTGGTTCCTTGTAAACGAACAATAATTGGAATCTTAATTGAATCTCCCATATTTTTGTACGCATCAACAATACCTTGTGCGACTCTGTCACAACGAACTATTCCACCAAAAATATTGATCAAAATTGCTTTTACCGACGGATCCTTTAATATAATCCTGAATGCCGCTTCTACTCTTGCAGCATCAGCTGTACCTCCAACATCCAGAAAGTTTGCCGGCTCCCCTCCAGCCTGTTTAATAAGATCCATAGTTGCCATTGCTAATCCGGCTCCATTTACCATACAACCCACATTGCCATCCAGATCCACATAATTTAATCCCAATTCATTGGCTTCAACCTCAATTGGATTTTCTTCACGTAAATCCCTTAAATTAACATAATCTTTATGTCTGTATAAAGCATTATCATCAATGGTAACCTTTGCATCAACAGCCAATATTTTATTATCACTTGTTTTTAAAACAGGATTAATTTCAAATAAAGACGCATCTGATTTTACATAAGCTGTATATAAAGCAGTTACAAATTTTGTCATTTCTTTAAAAGCTATGCCCGACAATCCAAGATTGAATGCTATTCGTCTTGCTTGAAATGGAAGGATTCCTACCGAAGGATCTATTTCTTCATTGAATATTAAATGAGGTGTTTCTTCAGCAACTTTTTCAATATCCATGCCTCCTTCTGTAGAATACATGATCATATTCCTGCCTGTTCCACGATTTAATAATACAGACATGTAATATTCATCCGGTTCATTTTCGCCTGGATAATAAACATCTTCAGCAATTAATACCTGATGCACTTTTTTTCCTTGCGCAGATGTTTGGGGAGTGATCAAGTTCATGCCTATTATTTGTCCCGCTATTTCCTCGACTTCTTTAAGGTTTTTCGCAAGCTTAACGCCACCTCCTTTTCCTCGTCCACCGGCATGCACCTGAGCTTTAATTACAAACCAGCTAGTACCTGTTTCTGTGGCTAATTGCTTCGCTGCAGCAACAGCTTCATTAGCGTTTTGGGCAACAATACCACGTTGAATGCGTACGCCAAAACTTCTTAATATTTCCTTTCCCTGATATTCGTGTAAATTCATCTTTTAAAGCATAAAATTTAGTGTCACAAATGTAATCAACCGATAATTCTTATACAATAAATTTCAATATTGTTTATAATCTTTGAAGAATTGCTAACTTATCCTTATGATTTTTAAGAAATAATAAGCAACTGAGTAAAAAAAAGATTATAATTTTACAGGCTAATTCAAAAATTGAAACAATGGATAATAATACTTTATTAAAAGTTGCAAAGGACTTTGGCAGTCCTGTTTATGTTTATGACGCTGATAAAATCATATCTCAATACAAACGGTTAACAACTGCATTTAATAAAGTTAAGAAAGTCAAGATCAATTATGCTGTTAAAGCTCTTTCTAATATTTCTATATTAAAATTAATGAAGGAGTTAGGAGCTGGATTGGATACCGTTTCAATTCAAGAAGTTCAATTAGGACTCAGTGCCGGCTTTCCAGCAGAAAGAATAATTTTCACACCAAATGGAGTATCATTGGAAGAGATTGAGAAAGCTGCTGCCTTAGGTTGTGAAATAAATATTGATAACCTATCTATTTTAGAACAATTCGGAACAAAACATCCTAATATTCCTGTTTGCATTCGTATCAACCCGCATGTCATGGCCGGTGGAAATACTAATATATCCGTTGGACACATTGATAGTAAATTTGGTATTTCAATTCACCAAATTCCGCATATTCTTAGAATTGTAGAGAATACTAAAATGAATGTGAATGGTATCCATATGCATACCGGAAGTGATATTTTGGATATTGATGTCTTTTTGTATGCCAGTGAAATACTTTTTGAAACTGCCAAACACTTCAAAGACTTGGAATTCATTGACTTTGGATCAGGGTTTAAAGTACCTTATAAAGAAGGTGACATAGAAACCAATGTTGAAGAATTTGGAGAAAAATTAAGTACCCGGTTTAATGATTTTTGTAAAGAATATGGCAAGGATCTTACTATTGCATTCGAACCAGGAAAATTTTTAGTGAGTGAAGCAGGCAGATTTTTGGTTAAAGTAAATGTGATTAAGCAAACCACCTCTACTGTATTTGCGCAAGTTGATTCAGGTTTCAACCATTTAATAAGACCAATGCTTTACGGCTCACAACATCAAATTGAAAACATTTCTAATCCTGATGGGAAAGAGCGTTTCTATTCAGTTGTAGGTTATATATGTGAAACTGACACATTCGCCAATAACAGACGAATTACTGAAATTCATGAAGGTGACATTCTTGCCTTTAAAAATGCAGGCGCCTACTGTTTTTCAATGGCAAGCAACTACAATTCGAGATATCGTCCGGCCGAAGTTCTTTGGCATAATGGGAAAGCACACTTAATTCGCAAACGAGAAACATTTGATGACATTTTAAAAAATCAAATTGAAATTGAATTATAACTTAAAAGCGCGCGATTTTTTAATTCGCCCTTTTCCTTATTAATACATGTATTATTTTATCTTCAATCTTGAAAGAAAAAATTTGAACTGAATATTGTCTTATATCAAGAACTATTTAAAACTACTTTACTAAAAAATTACTATATTTAGTATCTATAGAATACCTTGTTGAAAAAATTAAATTTAAGAAAAGGTATTTCATCTATCCTCAAACCTTATTAAAGTACCTAAGATTAGTTGCCCTAAATTTATTATTATTTTGAATTCAATGTCAGCTCTAATTTTATCTGACTTCGTTTATATTAATTATTAATCAATTCTAACCAACATTAAAATTATGAAAAAATTATTGTATTTATTATTGCTATCCCCAATCATGTTACTATCACAAGAAAGCGAAAGTTTTTTATTAAACTTATCAGAAATTACTGTAAAGTCAGGTCACAATGCACAGTTTTTAGAAGGTGTGATGTCTTGGAAAAAATGTTATATGGATAACGAGGGGAAGAACAAATGGAATATGTGGAAACGAGTGCAAGGTGAGGGTAACGTTTATACATTAACAAGTACTATGGCAAATTGGGCTGAAATGGATGATGACAATGATCCGGCTGGAAAAGAATGTAGTATGAAGGTCGTAAATTTAATTATGCCTCATGTAAAAAGCGTTCACTATAATATTGCTCGCTCTATGCCGGCATTAAGCAGATCTACCGGAATGCCCGAAGATACTAAGCTTGTTTGGGTATATAATGTAAAAACAAATAACTCTTCTGATTTTAAAGAGGTTGTTGGTGAAATAACGAGTGCTCTTAAAAAAGCAGAGGGAGATTCCAGAGGAACTTGGTATAGCACTGTTGGTGGATCGCCTGAAGTATCTGATTACTTTGTTGGGGTTCCATACAAAAACTTTGCAGCAATGGATGTGGATCGCGATGGTGCCTGGCAAGTTTATGAGAAAGCTAATGGTAAAGAAAAAACAGATGCTTTAAGAGCAAAATTTAGAGCTTCTGTTTCCAGTGACTGGTCTTATATCTACACTTTAAATAAAGAACTTTCAAATTAGTAATAAAGTGATTTTATTTTTGGGCTTTATGAATATGTACAAGTGACATATATAGGAATAATTAAAAGCATTAGATAGATTACGTCATAAAGTAAAATTTAAAGAAATAAAAAGCATCTTATTAAGAGATGCTTTTTTCTTTCATCAAGAGTCAAGAAAAACTTGTTAAATATTTTTTATATATTAGACATGCTTCAATAATAATCTATCCCGAGCTAATCTCTTATTAAACCAACCAACCAAATGAATACTAAATGCAAGTTGATGACCGGATAAGCAGCGAATTTAGGCAAAATCGTTTTTTAACCGAAAATCCGACCTTAAGATATTTAACGTTCGCAGCCTTATACCTGGCACAAGGAATTCCGGAAGGAATTACCTATTTTGCCATTCCTGCATGGTTAGCAATGAACAGCAAAACTCCTCTTGAAATTGCAAGTTTTGTTGCTGTCATTGGCATACCCTGGAGTTTTAAAATTCTTATTGCTCCTTTAATGGATCGATTTACTATTTTATCTATGGGCCGAAAACGCCCTTGGGTAATATTTGGACAATTAGGATTAATAATTAGTTTTTTGTCCATTGGACTGGTGCATGATCCTTTAAATAATTTAAACGGATTAATGATCGCCGGATTTTTTATAAGCTTTTTTGGAGCGTTTCAAGATGTTGCCACAGATGGTATGGCAATAGATGTAGTACCAATTGATCAGCAAGCCAGAGCCAATGGATTAATGTGGGGTTCAAAAACCATAGGTACTGCTTTATCATTAGTTATTGGAACAGCATTAATAAATCTACTGGGATTTAGTACAGCGATTTCTTCTTTATCCATAGCCGTTGCATTTATTATGCTTGTTCCTGTATTTTTTAGAGAACGCCCGGGAGAAAAGCTTATGCCCTGGACTCAAGGCAAACCGTCCAAAGATTCTAAAAATTCTCAATTAGGAAGTTGGAAACAGATTTTTGTGAGCTTATTTAGAGTTGTCATTTTACCATCGACACTTTTCATGGGTATTTCCTCTCTTATTATTGGAATGATGTTTGGTTTAATAGATACACTTTTACCAATCTTCACCATTCAGGAATTAGGATGGAGTAATACTTCTTATTCGCAGGTATATTCAATTACAACAGTGGTCGGCGGCTTTTTTGGAATGTTTGCCGGTGGTGCTTTAGTTGATTTTTTTGGTGATAAGAAAATGATATTTATTTATTTGACTACAATAATAGCTTTAATAATCGGGCTTGCTTTTTCACCGAATCTATGGCAAAATGATAAATTCATCTTTGTGTTTGTTTTGCTTTACTATCTTTTTTACACATTCCTTACTATTGCTTTTTTCGCAGCCAGTATGAAATTGTGCTGGCAGGTAGTTGCGGCAACTCAGTTTACTCTATTCATGGCGCTTACAAATATGGGCCGTGCTGCTGGTTCAGGTTTAGTTGGAACATTAAAAGAATTTATGTCCTGGGAATATGTTTTACTAATTACGGCAATTTCGCCGGTGCTAACTCTAATATTTATAAAATTTATAGATTTTAAAAAACATCGAAAAAAAATAAACGAATTTTAAACACCAATATTAACCAACAAAAAAACTAATCAATTATGAAAAAATTAATTTACTCCATTTTGGCCATCATTTTAATTGGCTTTACATCTTGTAATAATGCAAAGGTTCAAAAAAACATTAAAATGTACTCTGAAACCTGGGATGAAATTATTAATACAGGTAATCTCGCCCTTATTAATGATACCAATTTTACAGACGATATTACACTTATTATGAGTCCTGAAAACATTGTTGGACTTGAAGGTTTTAAAGACTATTATTCAAATTTTGTTACAGGTTTTTCTGATGTTGAATTCACTATTGTTGATGTTTTTGGTCAAGGAGATAAAATAGTAAAACACTGGAGGTTTAAAGGAACACATTCCGGAGATTTCTTTGGAATGCCAGCAACCGGAAAATCTGTGGATGTTGAAGGTACTACATTGGTTAAAATGAAGGATGGTAAAATTGCACAAGAACAGGATTTTATGGATAATCTGGTCTTTATGGGGCAATTAAGTATAGACCCTTTCTTAAATCCGGATAATGTAATGATAGTTCAAAAATTGTATAACGATTTTGCCAAGGGGGATATCCCTTCAGTACAGGCAGTTATGGACGAAAAAGTAGTATGGAATGAAGCTGAAAATTTTCCTTTTGCCGATGGGAACCCTTATATAGGTTTCGATGCTATAGCCAAAGGTGTTTTTGGCCGAATTCAAAGTGAATGGGAATATTGGAATTTAACCGATTTGAATCTTCAGGAAATGACCAATAATAAAGTGCTTACCACCGGGCGATATCAAGCCAAATACAAAAAAAATGGAGCAGTAATAAATTTGCAAATGGCTCATTTATGGAATCTAAAAGATGGGAAGATAATCTCTTTCCAGCAGTTTGCTGATACAAAAGGGATAGCTGATGCCATGAATAAATAATACTAACATAAATCAACCAACAAAAACCAACCGACATGCAACTAAAACAATCACTGATAATCGCTATTATCTTAGGTATTTTATCTGTAACAGCCTGGGAAGCCTATTGGCGTTCTCAAGGATATTATCCAACTTTAAATGATGAAAAGGCCCTTTGGGCTATTACAAGAGCAAAGGTTGAAAAAGCTACCAAGGAAGATGTAATTGTTCTAGGATCATCCAGAGCTTTTTTTGACATTCAAATAGATGAATGGGAATCCATAACAGGCAAAAAACCAATTCAGTTAGCTTCAACAGGTTCTTCTCCTTTACCAACCTTTCATGACATTGTAAATAATTCAAATTTCACAGGAACAGTTCTCCTTGGGGTAACACCTGGATTGTTTTTTTCTACAACATATCCCGGAGCTTTTCCATGGAACAGACCTCAATCCAAAGTTGATTTTTATAAAAATAGAACTTACGCTCAACGCATAAACTACCAACTTTCAATTCCATTGCAAAAAAACTTAGTTTTTATATCAGCTGATGAGGAAGAATGGTCTGATGATATTGATTTAAAATCTTTGTTAAGATCGATTAAAATTGGTGACAGAACTGGTGAACCCATTCAACCTCCCTTTTACTATTTCGGTGATGTCAACTTGGATAGAAACATGAGAATGACGCCAAAAACCTCTACAGATACAACTTTTGCCAATACTATTAAAAAAGTATGGGCCTTCTTTGGTAAAGGCGCTCCACCTCCAGATAAAGAATCAACAATGAATTTTTTTTTAGAGGATTTAAAAAAATATAAAGATAAAGGTGGCAATGTAGTACTAATGAGATGCCCTTCAAGTGGTGGTGTAAGAATTGGTGAAAACATGGGATTGCCTAGAGCAGAATTTTGGGATGACTTAGTTAAGCAAGCAGATGTAAAAGCTTATCATTTTGAAGATTATGAGTCATTAAAACATCTAACATGTCCTGAAGACTCTCATTTATCTGGTGAAGATGCAGATTATTTCACCCGAGAGCTTTTAAATATTATGAAAGCTGATAATGCTATTATTAACCTGTAAACCAAAAGAATATGTTATTTAACTCCTTAAGCTTTATACTATTCTTGTTAATAGTTCTGGCACTATACTACTCAAAATTTTTAAATTGGACTTCTAAAAAAGGAATGCTATTATTAGCTAGCTATATTTTTTATGGCCTTTGGAATCCACCTTTAGTAATATTATTATGGATATCAACTATGGTTGATTGGACTGCTGGCAGGAAGTTGGCCGTGGAAGAAAATGAACGTCGAAGAAAATTATGGCTTGTTTTAAGTATGGTTGTAAACTTAGGTTTTCTGGCCTTCTTTAAATACAGAGATTTCCTACTCGATAATTTTACTGCCGTAGTAAATACCACTTATGGATACGGATATAAAGCCCAACCAATGGATATCATTCTCCCCATGGGAATTTCATTTTATACGTTTCAAACCATGTCATACACAATTGACATGTATAAACGTAAAATTGAGCCAGCTAGAACGTTTTTAGATTTTGCATTATACGTTACCTTTTTTCCACAACTCGTTGCAGGACCAATTGTTAGAGCACAAGACCTGATCACACAATTTTATGAAGAAAAGAAAGCTACGATTAATCAATTTATATGGGGTATATTTTTACTCACTATTGGTTTGTTTCAAAAAGTGGTCATGGCAGATACATTATTATCTGGAACAGCAGATAAAGTTTTTGGTTCAAATAAATTATTACATGGTGTTGATGCCTGGGTAGGCACTCTTGCATTTTCTGGGCAGATATTTTTTGATTTTGCAGGATATTCCACCTGTGCTATTGGTATTGCCCTTATGCTCGGCATTATTCTGCCGGATAACTTTAAATATCCTTATGCATCCTTAGGCTTTTCTGATCTTTGGAGACGATGGCACATAACTCTTTCTAGCTGGTTAAGAGATTACCTTTACATTCCATTGGGAGGAAATAGACATGGTATATTACGATTATATGTAGCCTTAATGGTCACTATGTTATTAGGAGGACTTTGGCATGGTGCCGCCTGGACTTTTATAGTATGGGGAGGTTTACATGGTAGTTATTTAATATTAGAACGTCTTCAACGGCAATATTTACCCTTCAAGATAACACGCTGGAACGGTATGTTTTTAGCTTTTACAACCTTTTCTTGTGTAAATATAACGTGGACATTTTTTAGAGCGAGAGAATTTAAAACCGCTTGGAATATGATAAAATCAATGTTTTACATGCAGACCGAGGGAGAAAAAATACTCGATTCTTTTACAATAACAAAAGTAAGTGTTGTAATCGCCCTTCTTTTTGTTTGTCATTGGTTTATGCGTAACACATCTTTAAAGGAAGTATCTTTAAAAATGTCTCCTTGGGTTTTAGGTGTGTTCTGGGCAATTATGTTTTTCCTTATAATTATATCTCAAGGTAGTGGAGAACAATTTATTTATTTTCAGTTCTAGGCTAAACGAAATTTAAAATAGGAATAAGAGGCTAGTAATTTTAATATTTACTAGCCTTTTACTTTACCAGTGAATAAACTAACTTTAGAATCATAAGGATTCCCTGACGAACGTCTAAAAGAAACCACTTGTCCGCAATGCCATAAAGCATCCGCAATTGGTCCGTTAATATTATTCCAGAATGGATACTCTGTTGTTCCTTTGTCACTATTAAAAATAATTTTAAAGACAGAAATATCATCACTACTTCTTAAAATATCTGCCGCTGTTTTAAAATTTATAAGTGTTTGCCTGCGCTTTTCATCAAATGTTAATTCAGGTTTGGCAATACTTCTGTCATTTACCTTATTCGTTGTCGAATTTACTATGACATTAGATAAACCCAATATATGATCAATGGTTTGTTCGGTGGTTCTTGCATCTTCACTTGGTTTAAATTTTAGATCTTCTTCCCTTAATCCGTCAGTAGCCCAATAATATCTAAAACCGAGTCCATCAATCATTCTCGCAGCAACAGTTCCAGCCGTATATTTATCTGAATAATCCGGTATTTCAGAATAAGGAATTTTTTCTTTTTGTGCCATAACGGTATTAAAGGATATCAAAGCTATTAATATTCCGAAATATTTCATCTCATTAATTTTTTAACTGAGTATTCACTGGTAATGGATTAGTCCCATATTTGTCAAACAGATAAACCAAAGATGTCATAGTTGCACCTCCCAATTCCAGTTCTCGTTTATTTACTGCGTCAAAAGTATCAGTTGCCGAATGATGATGATCAAAATAGCGTTGTGAATCTGGTCTTAAACCACATAATACATTGCTATCACTTTTTAATGGTCCAATATCTGCACCTGATCCCCCTTTTTCAAAATAATGTATTAAATAAGGTTCAAATAGTGGTTTCCAGCTTAAAACCTGATTAAAATTAGCATCACTACAATCAAAACTGAATCCTCTTGGCGTGAACCCCCCTGCATCACTTTCCAAAGCCATAACATGATTTTCTCCTTTTCTTTTAGCTTCTTCGGCGTATTTTCTACCTCCTCTTAATCCATTTTCTTCATTCATGAATAGCACAACTCTAATTGTTCTTTTTGGCTTAATTCCAGTTTCTTTAAATATTCTTAAAACTTCCATTGACTGAACTACTCCTGCTCCATCATCATGGGAGCCATCACCTAAATCCCAGGAATCAAGATGACCTCCAACTACCATATATTCATTTGGAAATTCACTACCCGTAATTTCACCAATGACATTATAGGATTGAACATCTTTTAATTGCTTGCAACTCTGTTTGAAATAAACTTTAATGTTTTTATCAAGCTTTAGCATACTACTAAGTAAGTTCGCATGATTGGTACTGATAGCCGCTGCAGGAATTCGTTGATCTTCAGGAAGATCCCTGTAACTCATGGCTCCAGTATGGGGAAAATCGTCTGCACGTAAATTCAGTGATCTTACTAAAACACCCGAAGCTCCAAGTTTAGCAGCTTCATAGCCACCATTATACCTCTGTCTTCCGCAATCTCCATAGGCTTCAAACGTATGTATAAAGGTTGGATTCATTGGCCTGTTTAAGAATACTATCTTACCCTCAATTTGTTCCTTGGTATAATTCTTTAGATCTTCCATTCCATTGACCTCTACAACATTTGCTTTTAAACCTCCATATGGCGTCGCAACAGATCCGCCAAGTGCACAGATATTTATAGGTGTTGTTTTTCCCGGTATCGTTTCTATAAACGCAAATTCAGGAGCACCTCTAACCCATTTTGGGACCATAACCGGCTGAAGCCACACTTTGTCAAGTCCTAATTTTTCGAGTTCTTCTTTTGTATATTTTACAGCTAACTCTGCATTTAGCGACCCTGAAAGTCTGCCTCCAATTTGATTTGATAAATAATCCAACCAATCATAACTTTTGCCATTAGCTAAAGACGTATCAAAAATCTTTTTTAATGTTTCCGCATCTGATTGCGATACTACATTTAATGTCCAAATAAGGGTTAAAACTATCAGGAATTTTTTCATGAATAATAATTTTAAAGTTTTAAATATACTATATCTGAAGTTCTTTAAATCTAAATAAATCATAAAAAAATCCTGCGAATTGCAGGATTTTCTATCATCATTGCTCTATAAAGTATAATCTCCATGATTTCTTTATATTAAGTTAGACCATAAAATATTGAAAAAGTTTAATTCAATCATTTTTAAGTTGCTCCTTATACATCTCAATATTAGCCTTTACTTCGTCATCTAATTCCGGTTCTTTAATGTCTGTATACGTTTTTAAAGTGTCGTAAATTGTCTTAGCAACCAAATATCTTGCTGTTTTCTTATTATCTGCAGGAATTGTATACCAAGGTGAATGTTTTAATGATGTCCTGTTAATCGCATCTTCATAACACTCCTGATATTTATCCCAAAGCTTACGTTCTTTTAAATCACCAGGCGAAAATTTCCAGTTTTTGTTAGGGAGATCCAATCTTCTTAATAATCTATTTTTCTGTTCTTCCTTAGACAGGTTCAAAAAGAATTTAAAGATAATTATTCCATTCTGTGAAATATGTTTTTCAAAATTCTTGATCTGCTCAAATCGGCTATTCCAGAATGCATCATTAATATCTTCAACAGAATTAATACCAGGAATATTTTCACCTAAAATATAACCAGGATGGACTCTTGTCACTAACACATTTTCATAATGAGTTCTATTAAAGATTCCAAACTTACCTCTCTCTGGAAGAGCTATATAATGTCTCCAAATGTAATCATGTCTTAGTTCCAGTTCAGTAGGAACTTTAAAACTGTGAACTACAACTCCACGAGCATTTAAATCCTTGAAGACTTCTCTTATCAAGCTATCCTTACCTGCAGTATCCATACCTTGCAGGCACACTAAAACGGCATATTTACCATGTGCATACATAGTATCCTGTATTTTACTGAGCTTTTTCCGAAGTTTTTCTAATTCCTTCTTTATTTCTTTATCGTCAGCAGCCAGATCATAATTTGTAGATTGTTCTTTCAGTTTAATTTTCGTGGTGACTTTAAAATCATCTGTATTTACTTTTTTCATCGATTTAATCTAGAATATTGTTTATTTTATAAATATAGTAAAAGGATAAAAAGCGCCACATGAAAATGTTTGATTTGATAAAATCAATGTCTTTTAAGTCTTAATAATTAAACTAAGTTTTTGTAGTTTCGTTCGGTCAATTTGTTATAATGAAAATACATAAATTGTTTTTATGTTTTAATTCTTTTAAGTCAGTTAAACTGTTATTCACAGGATATTGACTCAATTTCAGTATCTGACAAAAATGGTATAACGAAAGGCAGTATTCTATCAACACATCCTTTTGGAATATTCATTTCCAGAATTCAAGGTAATTTTAGGAGACATCCTGTTAAAAAAACGACTATTAGGCTTAGTTTAGAAAGTGGCAATGTATGGGGAACACCAATAAAGAATTATATTCCCAATGATGAAGATGTTAGAAATATTGTAAGAGAAATTCCCTGGCATCAAGCTCAGTATTATTTTGATGAAGATACTTTAAATGCAAAATCCTATGAGTTACAAATTGATGGAGTAATCAAGGGAATTCGTTCAAACGTCGACATTAAGTTGGATAAACAACACGAACTATCCATTGGGTTAAGAACTTTTGTTTTAACCAAAGGAAAATTTCCATTATCCGTATTCACCAGTGATGAGTTCATAGAATATTTCCACGAAAATATTGGTGGTGGTGATGATCCATTTGACAGAGCTGTCTTTGGATTAAATGAAGGATTGATTCAATACACAGACCGAAATGGAAATACTTTAAAAATTAACAATGGAGATTTTTTGATCGGAGGATTGGAGACAAGTTATTATTATTATCCTGAATCACTAATAAATGAAAGCAAAAATCTTCATTTTAATTTTGCCACTCATTTAGGTTTAAATCTTTCAAAATACAATTCCTCCATTAGTCTAGGCATTTCTGGAAATGCAATAAAATCATATGTATTGAATGATACTCAAAGCTTTCAAATTGGATTAAGTTTAGGTTGCATTAGAAAAAATGCTATTGACCTAAAGAGTGATAATATGGATTTTGGAACCAACGAACTTATAGCTCATTTGGAAAGCGCTTTGGAATATAATTTCGTTTCAAAAAAAGGTATTTTGCACTCTTTTGGAGCAAATTTTTATGTACAAACGTCCTATAATAAGATAAGTGAACGAGCTTATATGATTCCTATCAGGCATCCTGATGCTCATAAATCATGGGGACATGGAGTGACGAATCTTTATGAGTACAATGATTACTGGAGTTTTCTTTACTCCATTTCAAGAAAAAACACCGTAACCATCTATTTACAGCAAGATTTTACTGTAAGTAACAATCCTGACATTCAAACAGGAATTAGCTATAGTTTTCAGCTTTAATTATTTGCTGGCGAACAATTTAACATCACTTTCACTTACTTCTGTCCCTCCTAAAATGATCAAACGTTCAACGACATTTCGCAATTCCCTGATATTTCCTGTCCAGTCATATTCCTTTAATAGGTTTATTGCCTTATCAGAAAATGTTTTTTTGGCTGTTCCGTGTTCCTCAGCAATTTTTGTTGTAAAATACTCCACTAACAACGGAATATCATCTCTTCTTTCATTTAACGAAGGAACTTGAATAAGAATAACTGCCAATCTGTGATAAAGATCTTCACGAAATTTAGATTGCTCAATTTCCTTTTTCAAATCCTTATTTGTTGCCGCCACGACTCGCACATTAACCTTTATATCTTTGTCACTGCCAACTCTTTGAATTCGGTTTTCTTGTAGGGCACGTAACACTTTTGCCTGAGCAGATAGACTCATGTCTCCTACTTCATCTAAAAATATAGTACCACCGTTTGCCGTCTCAAATTTACCTGCTCTGTCTTTATTAGCACTTGTAAACGCTCCTTTAACATGACCAAACAATTCGCTTTCTATCAGCTCACTTGGTATGGCCGCACAATTCACTTCAACCATAGGCCCATTAGCCCTTTGGCTTTTTTGGTGTAACCAATGTGCTACCAATTCTTTTCCTGTACCATTTGGACCAGTAATTAATACTCTGGCATCTGTTATCGCTACCTTATCAATTATATCTTTTATTTTGCTAATAGCTTCACTATTACCAATCATTTCATAGTTTTTACTAACCTTCTTTTTTAAAAGGGTATTCTCAACAACAAGTTCTTTTTTGTCCAAAGCATTTCTAACAGTATTGAGCAATCTATTGAGATCAGGTGGTTTTGAAATATAATCAAATGCTCCTAGACGCATAGTATTAACTGCTGTATCAAGATCACCGTGACCTGATATCATAACAATAGGAATTTCAGGTTTTAGTTTTTTAACAGCTTCCAGAACCTCAACACCATCCATTTTAGGCATTTTTATATCACATAGAATCAGGTCAAAATCATCTTTTTTGATCATTTCTATGCCTATCAAACCATCTTCAGCTTCATCAACCTGATACGATTTATTTTCTTCAGATAATATCTTTACTAAAACCCGTCTTATTGCGGCTTCATCCTCAATTATTAAAATTTTTGGCATTTGCTTTTCTTTATTTCTGTATTATATGAATATCTCTTTGAGGGAATGGAATCGTAATATTATTTTCCCTGAATAACCTATCTATTTCAAATCGAAGATCACTCTTAGGTACTCCTGCCTGAAAACTATCGTTCAAAGTTACTATAAGTTTAAAGTTTAATGAACTATCACCAAAATTTGTAAATTGAACCACAGGAGGCGGGGTTTTTAAAACATTGGCATTATTGTTTGCGGCTTCTAATAGCAAAGATTTTACTTTTTGAACATCACTCCCATAGGCAACTCCTACTTCAACACTTTCCCTTGTTGTGGTTCCATTTTGAGTCCAGTTATATAGACTATTCGCCAGATACAGATGATTAGGTATAACTAACACCTTATTGTCTATCGTCACCGCCCTTGTAGTCCTTAATTTAATTTCTTCAACCCGACCTACTTTACCTTCAATTTCTATTATATCACCCACGTGAACTGTTTGATCGACCAAAATGAATACACCGGAAATAATGTCTTGAAAAAGTGTTTGTAATGCCAGACCAATTCCTATAAGTAAAGCTGCTGAAGCCGCTAATATTCCACTTAAATTAACTCCTAACGCATGAAAAGTTATTAGAACAATGGTTACATAAATCAGCCACCTTGCATAAGAAAATACAGCCCTGAATTTTTTGGCATCATCATGGGGCATTTTCCTTGTGATTAATCGTCTCATCAAGGACATTAAAAAATTGGCGAGAATTAAAACTATAATTAACACCAAGATATCCCTAAAGCTTATAGTAATATTATCCGATAATTGAAATGATGTATTTAAAAACTCTCTTAACACTTTCATAATTTAATATTTAAGCCATTTAAACAATTCCTTATAACTAGGCTTTTTGCCATACATTAAAATCCCAACTCTGTAAATTTTAGCAGCAAACCAGACAGTAAACATAAAACTTCCAACTAGCAACAAAACAGATATGGCCTGTTGCCATATAGGAACTCCAAATGGAATCCTCATTAGCATCACTACAGGCGAGGTTAAAGGAATAAAAGAAAACACGGTTGAGACCGTTCCATGAGGATCCTCAATAACTGTAAAAATACCTACGTATACAGCAATTATCAAAGGCATAATTATAGGCAATAAAAATTGCTGGGTATCGGTTTCATTGTCAACAGCTGCTCCAATTGCTGCATATAATGAACTATATAATAAGTAACCACCTATAAAGAAAATTATAAAGGCAACTACCAGATTCAAAATTGGAAGGTTAAAAAATGCCGCTTTAGCTGCTTCCACTTGTGCATTCACATCAGTATTCGTCAATGCTTGTTCCATCATTTCCTGCTGAGGCACTGATGTACTCATAAGATTAATTCCAAAGATAGCAGATACAATTGACAGTAATAACCCTCCGAGAATGATCCAAATGATAAATTGAGTCACTCCAGCCAACGATGTACCAATAATTTTACCAAGCATAAGTTGAACGGGTCTTACCGAAGAAATAATAATTTCAATGATTCTACTCGTTTTTTCTTCTATGACGCTGCGCATGATCATATTACCATAGATTATAATGAACATAAATAATAAGTAACCTGCCAATCCCCCAAAAATTAGTTTAAAGATATTATCAATCTTTGAAGTTTTTTGACCTGTATAGCTTTCTTGATTTATATCAATATTAATTGTAGAAGCCCTAATTTGGTCAATATTTACGCCTTCATTTTCAAGATTCAGATCTGTTAATCGTTTTCCTATTTTAGACTCTAGGTCAGCCATAATAGTAAAGGAAGGAGAATCCTTGGAATAAAACTTAATTGATTTTGATAAGGACTTTAAGTTTTCATTTTTACCAATATAAAGAAGCCCAAGTTGTTCTCCTTGTTCAACTATTTGCTTCGCCGTATCTAAGCTAACATTATCGAGGATAATATATTTAGTATGATCACTATCCTTAAAGATTTCTTTTACCAATCCCGACTCATCCAAAACAGAAATTGTTTTGACCTTATTGTTATTTAGTTGTGATAGATAAGCAACTAAAGCTATTATAGCAATCATAATAATTGGGCTCAAAATAGTCATTACAATGAATGACTTGTTCTTCACTTTAGTTAAGTATTCCCTTTTAATAATAAGTGGCAAATGATTGATCTTTTTGGTTCCCATTTTACTAATTTTCTTTAACTGCTTTTATGAAAATATCGTTTGCGCTTGGTATGACTTCAACAAAATGATTTACTAATGCCTTTTTTGTCAAATAGTTTAAAAGTTCATTTGGAGTTTCACCGTTTTTTAAACTAATATTTAATTTTAGCTCATCACCTATAGTTCTAAAACTAGCGGGAGTAATACTAAATCTTGAATTTAATTCTGATTCCAATTTAACTCTGTCTTTGGCTTCCAATCCTACTTCAAAGGTATTTGTTTTATATTGCCTTTTTATATCCATCAACTTTCCATCAAGAATCTTATTACTTTCATGCAATAGAGCTATATGATCACACATTTGCTCAACGGATTCCATACGATGAGTTGAAAAAATGACTGTAGCACCTTCGTCCCTTAATCTTAAAATCTCATCCTTTATTAAACTAGCGTTAATAGGATCAAATCCGGAAAATGGTTCATCAAAGATCAATAACTTTGGCTGATGCAATACAGTTACAATGAACTGCACCTTTTGAGCCATCCCTTTTGACAGCTCCTGTATTTTTTTATTCCACCAATTTTCCATTTCCAGACGTTCAAACCACCATTTTAGTCTGGTTTTTGCCTCTCTATGACTCAAACCTTTCAATTGTGCCAAATATAAGGCCTGTTCACCAACTTTCATGGTTTTATATAACCCTCTTTCTTCCGGTAAATAGCCTATATCCCTTATGTGATGTGCTTGAAGTGGCTCTCCATCCAGTTCTACAAATCCACTATCTGGCATCGTAATTTGATTAATGATCCTGATCAATGTTGTTTTTCCCGCACCATTTGGTCCTAATAATCCAAAAACACTCCCTTTAGGAACTTCAATCGACACATTATTTAAGGCTGTAAAATCTCCAAAATTCTTAGAGACCGAGTTAACTACAAGCAGATTATTCATTTAAATATAAATGTTATTGAATTTTAGTGTGTAAAGATATTAATTGTTGTAATAGGTAAGTTATGAATTAAATAATTATTCCATTAAAAACAAAACCCACCCTTAAAACAAGTTTTAAGGATGGGAAAAAATTGCTATGAAAAAGAAAAATACCACTAATAATTATTAGTGATATTTCAAATATACTACTTTTTATTAAAATAGAATTAATTTATGAAAACATATCTTTAACTTTTTCAAAAAAAGATTTGTCTCCAACTTCCGGCCTTGGGATAAAGTTTTCATCGTTTTGCATGCTTTCAAAGAATTCCTTTTGGGCCTTCGATAATTTTTTAGGTGTCCATACATTAATGTGTACTAACAGGTCACCCTTTCCATAACCATTTATACTCGGTATCCCTTTACCTCGCAAACGTAAAATTTTACCTGATTGAACACCCGGTTCTATTTTAATTCTGACTTTTCCTGTAACTGTATCAATTTCTTTTGATCCTCCAAGAGCAGCATCAGATATGCCTATATAAAGGTCATAATGCAAATTGTCTCCTTCACGCTGCAAAGTAGGATGTTTTTCTTCTTCAATAGCCACTAAAAGGTCTCCGGCAATTCCATTTCCAGGCGCATCATTTCCTTTGCCACTTACTTTAAGTTGCATGCCATCAACTACACCGGCCGGTATTTTAATTGAAACTGTCTCTTCCGTGATTTTTAATCCTTGTGCATCTGCATCAGAGGGCTTGTTTTTTATTGTTTGACCAGCTCCACCGCATGAAGGACAGGTTGAAGCAGTTTGCATTCGTCCTAAAATAGTATTAGTAATTCTGGTGACCTGACCACTTCCATTACAGCTTGAACATGTATTATATGTCGTCCCGGGAGCTTGAACTTTTCGTCTTACCTTGACTTTCTTTTCAACACCATGAGCGATATCATCTAAAGTTAATTTAACTCGTATTCTTAAATTACTTCCCTTCACCATTCTTTGACCACCGCCAAATCCGCCTCCAAAACCAGAGAATCCACCACCTCCAAAAGCACCACCAAAAATATCACCGAACTGACTGAATATGTCTTCCATATTCATTCCACCTCCACCAAATCCACCAGCCCCTTCAAAAGCCTGATGCCCAAATTGGTCATAACGTGCTTTTTTATCAGCGTTACTTAAAACCTCATAGGCCTCTGCAGCCTCTTTGAACTTAGCCTCCGCTGTTTTATCATTGGGATTTTTATCCGGATGATACTCAATAGCCTTTTTACGGTATGCCTTTTTTATTTCTGCGGAGGAAGCACCTTTGGATATCCCTAAAATTTCGTAATAATCTCTTTTTGCCATTATGCTCTATAAAAGTTAGATCTGTTGAAGTCTGTTAGTTATGAATTTACAGATTATTGTCCAATAACAACTTTTGGAAAACGAATCACTTTATCTCCCAATTTGTATCCCTTTTCAACGATATCAATAATTTTGCCTTTCATCTTTTTATTAGGTGACGGAATTTGAGTTACTGCCTCGTGATCCTCAGCATCAAATTTGTCACCTTTTTTTACCTGAATTACCTGAAGCCCTTTTTGCTCCAAAGTGGTTAAAAGTTTTTGGTAAATCAGCAGCACTCCTTTTCTTAAATCTTCAGCTTCTTTATCATCTTCAATATGTGTTAATGCCCTTTCAAAATCATCTAAAACAGGAAGTAAGGAAACCATAACATCTTCACTGGCGGTTTTAAATAATTCCATTCGTTCCTTTGAAGTTCTCTTTTTATAGTTCTCAAATTCGGCAAAAAGACGCAAAAATTTATCCTTCTCCTTATTCAATTCCTCTTTTAATTGTTCTTCTTCAGATTTTTCAACTTGTTCTTTTTTTAAATCCTGAGCTTCCTGAACAATTTCTTGTTCTTCCATTATATCTTCTTTATTATCTTTTTTACTCATTGTATATACGATTTTAACATGCTATTTTTTAATTGGCAAAAGTACTGCCATTATTATTAAAATGTCATAATGTCATAAAAAAATCTTAAAATTTTTATTGTCTCCTCTTATTACTTTGTTATTTACTACTTTTGCGCCACAAAATAATAACACAAACCTAAAAAAATGAAAAAAAGAATTTTAAATGTTTTTACAATTTTTGCAATAGCGACTACACTTGTTGCTTGTAAAGACAAAGCTAAGGAAGCTGAAACAACAGCTGCAGAAGCGGCTGCACAAGCACAATTGCAATCTGTTAAATATATGGCAAATACAACAGAATCCTCGATTGAATGGACAGGATTTAAGCCAACCGGAAAGCACAATGGTACAATAGGAATGGATAGTGGTGTGTTCAGTGTAAACAACGGTAAAGTAGAAAGTGGTTCATTTTTAATTGATATGAATTCAATAGTGAATTTGGATATGCCAATGGATGACAAAAACAATGCTAAACTAGTTGGTCATCTTAAAAGCCCTGACTTTTTTGACGTTGAACAATATCCAAGTGCAGCATTTGAAGTAACCGGATTTGAAGAAAAAGAAGGTAAAACTATGCTGTCCGGTAATTTAACACTGAAAGAAAAGAAAAATAACGTCACATTCCCAGTAGTTGTTTCTTCTGAGGGAGATAGCTTTACAATTACAAGTGAAGTATTTACAATTGACCGTTCCAAATGGGATGTTCAATATGGTTCTAAGTCCTTCTTTGATAATTTAGGGGATAAGTTCATTAATGATGACATCGAATTGAAGATCACACTTAAAGGACAAAAATCTTAGGTAATTTAAGTTTTATAATTATTAAAAACCACTCTCCCGACTTTTTGGGATGAGTGGTTTTTTTTATCTTGAAAATATAACGAAAGTGAATCGCTTAAAACTAATTAATTGCAGTCCTGCCATTTTAAAATGGATACTTGAAGGTGATGATATCCTTTCACTAAACCTTGAAGTAATTGTGCCTAATAACTGGTCAGAATTTGGATTTGATGCATTTAAATATTCTTTAAATGTTCTTTCTGAAACACCAGAATCTCAAAAGTGGTTGATTTATTTGCCAATTGATATGAAAAGCAATACAATTATTGGAACTTGCGGATATAAGGGTGAACCTAAGAACGGCTCTGTTGAAATTGGGTATGAAGTAGTTGAATCTTTTAGAAATCAAGGTTATGCTACAGAAATGGCAAAACTTTTAATAGAAATCGCATTTAAAGAAAGGAGAATTGACATAATAAAAGCTCATACTTTAGCTGAAGAAAATCCTTCGGTTAAGGTTTTAAAAAAGTGTGGGTTCTTTTTTGTTAAAGAAATATTTGATGCAGAAGATGGAAAACTATGGGAATGGAATTTATCCCGATAATCTCTATAGAAGATCTTCTAATGCAGGTTTTAAGTTCGGATATTTGAATGCAAATCCTAATTTTTCGATTTTTTTCGAGCAAACCCTTTGACTTTCAAATAGAACGATGTGCATTTCTCCCAATATTAAACTTAGTACAGCTTTAGGTATATTGGGTAAGATCAAAGGACTTTTTACCTGTTTGGCGATGGCTTTAGTAAGTTCTTCATTTGTTACCGGATTAGGAGCTACACCATTGACAACTCCTGAAATATCCTTTTCCATTACAAAAATGAACATATCGGCTAGATCATCAATATGAATCCATGATTGCCATTGTTTTCCATTCCCAAATGCAGATCCAACACCATATTTTATAGGTTGCATCATTTTAGTCAAAGCACCTGCCTTCTCACTTAATACAATTCCAATCCTCAGTTTCACCACATCAATATCCAGACTTGAAAAAGCATCGACTTCATGCTCCCATTTATTAACAACCTCACCTAAAAAACTTGGATTAATATCTTTATAATCTTCATTGTAGTAGTTAGTAAATGATGTTGGATAAATACCAATGGCACTCGCTGAGACAATCTTTTTTATTGGATATTTACCTCTTTTTATGGCGTCGAGTAATAATTTAGTGGTAATAACTCTACTGGAAACTATCTCTTTTTTATAGCTTGAAGTCCATCTCTCCGCAATACTCGCTCCAACCAAATGGAAAATAGCATCAACTCCTTTTAATGCCAAATCATCTATTTCACCATTTTTAGGATCCCAGTAAAATCCTTTATAACCTTTTTTATCCTGAAGTTTATTTTTACTTGTAGATAGGTAGTTTACGGACCACCCTTTTTGATGGCAAAGTTTTGTTAGTTTTTGACCAATTAATCCTGTGGCACCTGTAATTAATACTTTCATACTGCAATTTTGAGTAAATTTACGAATAAGCACTATTGAATGATTGTGCTTTAAGTTAGGTTTAACAGAATTTGCCTTTAATTAACTTTTAGTTACACTAAGCATTTAGATTAAAATAATATTTATGGGAGTCGCTAAATAATGCTATTTTTTTGGATTCGCTGAATGCTTCGTTGCTCTCAGCATTTCACGCTTTCCTGGAGGTCCTGGGAGTCGCTCAACTGTAAATCCAACATCCTGCATCGCTCGGCGAACACTTCCTTTGGCTGAATATGTCACCAACACACCTTTTGGTTTAAGTACCTTATACATGATTTTAAAGATGCCCTCAGACCACAAATCAGGTTGAACTCGAGGGCTAAATGCATCAAAATAGATAAGGTTGTATGTATCATCCTCATCAATATCTTCAAAGAATTGTTGACGTTTAGCAAGGATAAACCTATCTGTTATATGGTGTTTAGACTCCCAATCTGCTGTATGCAAAGAATCAAATAATTTATCTTGTTGTAAACCAGTAATGACTCTCGGATAATTAAGTTTCTTAATCTCTTCGGTGAGAACAGGATATGCCTCAATACCAATATAATCAATCTTTAGATCTAATTTTGCAGCTTCTAACAGCGTTAAATAAGCATTCAGTCCGGTGCCAAATCCTATTTCAAGAATAGAAATGTCTTCTTTTGGATTTATTTTATAACAATGGTGCAAACCTGATTGAATAAAAACATGCAAAGCCTCTTGAACAGCTCCATGTTTTGAATGGTAATGTTCGTTCCAATCAGATAAATAAATGGTTGAAGAACCGTCAGCAGTTTCTATTATCTTTCTCTGCATTATTGGATTAAAAGTACACCATCGGCCTCAAACGAATAGGTTCTTTTTGGTTCGGTTATACTGGCGATCTCTTCAGAGGTTTTTCCCGCATCTTCAGCATAATGACGTTGCTCATCAACAGGCATTTCTTCAACAAATGCTTTTCCATTCAAAATTACTTCTTTCCCTGCGATATCCTTCGGCATAAAAAACCCATAATCCTTGAATTTTACCATGACATGATTGCCTTCTTCAAGATCAACTTTCATCCAACATCCTTTGGCCTGACAAACCTCATTCACCTTACCAATTATTTTGGAATCAATACTATCTCCAACCTTCATGGTTTTATAATGCTGAGCCATCGAGGATGCTGCAATAGCGTCATCTGCAATAATCTCCTTTCCAAATGAAGCATAAGAGATTTCTGGTTGTACTTCGGCTTCTGATTCTTTTTTTGTTTCATTTTTACAGGAAATAAATAACAATCCTATAAATAAAAGTGTTAAAAGTTTTTGCATTTCATAATTATTTAAGACGTTGCGAAGATACAGTTTTTTATGAATCAATAATTGCATAAATTTGTTATATAAATTGTAAAAAAATGGGCAACGCAATATCAACAAATTTGGAGGTTATAAAAGCAAAAACGACCAAAATTCATGATGTAGATTTTGATAATTTGGGATTTGGAAGAGTATTTACAGATCATATGATGGTGTGTGATTATAAGGATGGAGCCTGGAGCGCACCTAAGATTATTCCTTATCAACCAATTACTTTGGATCCATCAGCCAAAATATTTCATTATGGTCAGTCTGTTTTTGAAGGGATGAAGGCATACAAGGATTCTGAAGAGAATATTTTCTTGTTCAGACCAACAGATAATTGTAAAAGGCTGAATATTTCATCAAAACGGTTATCAATACCTGAAGTCCCGGAAGAATATTTTATGGAAGGTTTAAAAACCCTACTTAGGATTGAAAAAGATTGGATACCAACTGCTGAAGGGAGTTCACTGTATGTTAGACCATTTATATTTGCGACAGGAAAAGGAGTGCACGCATCACCATCTGAAGAATACAAATTCATTATTGCCTGTTCACCTTCAGGATCGTACTTTGCCGGCAAAGTAAAAGTATTAATTGAAGAGCAATATTCAAGAGCTGCTAATGGAGGTGTTGGTTATGCTAAAGCCGGAGGTAATTACGGCGGACAATTCTATCCAACACAATTAGCTATTAAAAAAGGATATAGCCAGGTTATCTGGACGGACGATACTTCACATGAATATATTGAAGAGGCGGGAGCAATGAACGTGTTTATAAGAATTGATGATACTCTGATTACAGCACCAACAAGTGAACGTATTTTAGATGGAATTACCCGAAAGAGTATTATTGAAATAGCAAAAGATGAAGGTATTGAAGTGGAAGTAAGAAAGATAAAAGTTGATGAACTTGTTAAGGCAGCTAAGAACGGGAGTTTAAAAGAAATATTTGGAGCTGGAACTGCAGCTGTAATTTCCCCTATTTCAGGATTTGGTTACAGAGGTAAAGATTATGACCTGCCTGAATTAAAAGAAACATATGCTGCAAAACTTAAAAAGCGCATTACAGATATACAGACGAATAAGGCAAATGATCCTTACGGCTGGAGAGTGAAAGTTTAGCCCCCTTTGTCCTTCCGACATTTCCCCAAAGGGATAATAATAAATAAAAGAGAAGCAGTTGCTTCTCTTTTTTATTTGTCCAATATGTCCAGAATGTTTGGTTTAAAATAATTAGGACCTTTTAATACTTTTCCGTCTTCACGATAGATAGGTTCACCATCTGCTCCCAGTTTACTCATATTGCTGCGCTGAATTTCTTCAAAAACCTCTTCTATCTTGTACTGCAACCCATGTTCTATAATAGTTCCGCATAGAATATATAGTAAATCGCCTAGTGCATCTGCCACTTCAACAAGGTCATCTTTGTTGGCAGCTTCTAAATATTCTTCGTTCTCCTCTCTCATAAGCTTATAACGAAGAAGATTTTTTTCCAATCCCAGATTACCTTTAGGAGTTTCACGATATCCTAATTTGTAAGCCTTATGAAAGGCCTTTACTGCTTCTATTTTATCTTTCATATATAATTAATATTCATTATTTATCAAAAAATATCCTATTGTGCTCGATCTAATATCCTTTTTGTTCTTAGTGATAAGTTGCATACCAATATACTACATAACTTTTTTCATTATCCATGAAGGTACAATTTTTAAAACCCAGGCAATAAGATTCCAGCGTTTTGAAATATATACTCGTCGTTTTTTTCTTTTGATTGCTGAATAAATCTGCTTACTGGCTTTATCTAAAGAAGCCATCCAAAAAATACCATCGCCCAAAGCCATTTTTGTATCGACAAATCCTGGACGAATGTCTGTCACAAAAACCTTTCTTCCCTTTATTTCTTTTGCTTTAAAATATAACGACTCTAAATAGTTGACCTGATATGCTTTTGAAGCAAAGTATGCCGGTGATTCCCGGTTTCCTCTCAATGAAGCAATAGAAGAAATGGCTACTAAATGTCCAAATCCTTGTTTCTTGAACAACTGAAATGCTAAATCATAAATTTGTGTTGCCCCAATCACGTTTGTTTTAATGGTATCCCATTCCTTATTCCAGTCCAAATCCGGATTTTCATAGCCAATTCCGGAACTATGAATAATGATATCTACTTCGCCTAGCTCACTTACTATCTCTTTAAATACCGACTCTGTTTGTTTAACATTCTGAACATCATTTTGCCTAACTATGATTTTTTCAGAATTCGATGATTTCAACTCGTTAAGCAACTCTATTCGTCTTCCCGTTATGGCAACTTTATAACCGTCTAAAACCAACATTTCAGTCAATTTTTTTCCAATTCCCGAAGTGGCTCCAAAAACTATGACATTAGGCATATATTTATTAGATTTGTTTTCGTTTTTAACTTGATAAATAAGTTTTAAAAATACTGAAATATGTTTACAAAAGGTCAATTGATTTTCGCAATTCTGTTCGTTATTGCATTTATACTTTCATTGATCTTTGCTTACAGAAAAGACCTAAAACTTCATAAAAAGTATTATCCCGGAACAGTTTGGGTATTGATTGCCTTTATTTCCTTCATTTTGTTTATCACTGCTATCAAATTTATTTTTACGTAAAAAAAAAGACACCGGTCAGGCTCTTTTGTTTATTCTGCATTGAGTTTTACTAGTTCACATCAGATAAAAAACTGAATTTCTAACTATAATCTAGCCTATGCCCATCAAAAGATTTTAATTGAATTACATTATTGCCGGCAACACCACAATTTTATTCATATCAGGAATTAAAACCGGATTTATAAAACCGCATTAAGAAGCAGATTTAATATATTGCTATAGATTAAAATTGATTATCTTTGATCTAGGAAAAAGTCAACCTAATAATTATGAAATTTTTAAAATATTTTTTCTTTTTAGTATTAATTGCTATAATAGGATTTGCAATTTATATCGCGGTACAACCTAATTCTTTTGAAGTATCAAGAGAACGAACAATTAATGCTCCTGCAGCCGTTTTGTATGATAATGTTATTGACTTTAAAAACTGGGAGTCGTGGTCTCCATGGGTTGAAAAAGAACCAGATCTGAAATTAATGTTCTCGGAACAAACTCAAGGAATTGGAGGATCTTATTCATGGGAAGGGAAAGACGGTCTGGGAAGCATGAGTACATTGGCGTCAAATCCTAATATTTCTATTGAACAGGAGTTGCAATTTGACGATTTTCACCCTTCAAAAATAAATTGGTCTTTTGAACCTACAGGCCATAATACTACAAAGGTCACTTGGAAAATGAATAGTGACAAAGTACCTTTTATGTTCAAAGGTTTTGCTGCTGTTTCAGGTGGATTTGATAAAATGATTGGTCCTGATTTCGAACGCGGACTGGAAAAATTAGACAGCATCACTATGGTTGAAATGAAAAAATACAGTATAGCTGTTGATGGAGTTACCGAACATAGCGGTGGTTTTTATTTGTATAATACCGCATCGTGCAAGATGGATGAATTTGATGCCAAAATGACTGAAATGATGCCAAGACTAAGTCAGTTTGTACTAAAAAACAATATTGCAATGGGTGGTGCTCCCTATGTTTTATATCATAAATGGGATGAAGAGAATAATGCAGTTATGTTTTCATGTTGTATTCCAACAACTTCAAGAGTCATTACTACAGAAAGCGACATACTCACCGGAAAACTTGATCCTTTTAAAGCAGTCAAAACTACATTAAAAGGAGATTATACAAATTTAAAAGAAGCCTGGGAAACCACGATGAAGTATGCATCAGAAAAAGATCTGGAAATGACTGAAACTGGTCCGATGATGGAAGCGTATTTAACTGACCCGATGACAGAACCTAATCCGGCAAAATGGATAACTGAAATTTATATTGCAGTAAAATAAATTACTATTATAAAAAATAAATACTGTTTTTGAGACAGATTTAAGGTAGAAAACTGAATCAGTGTTTTCCAAAAGCCTTGACACCGGCTTTTACAGGTGCATCTACATAATTTTCTCTTGGTACTATTGGGCAGGAATATTTATCGTTATAGGCACAATACGGATTGTATGCCGAATTAAAATCAATAATAATAGAATCTCCCTCAGGGATTCTTGCTTCAACATACCGTCCTCCGGCGTAACTTTCTTCACCATTTGTGTCATCTAAAAACGGCAGGAACAAATAATCTTCGTATCCTTCATCTTCAATTATATCCAGATTTTGATAGATATTAAGCTTATGAGATTCTCCATCTAACTGAAACTCAACTTCGCCATATTTCACATAGTTTGGTAATCTGTCGGTGGTTGTTTTCATTTTAAATGGTTTCTCATCAGGAGTTCGGGTTAATTTAGCCGTTACTACATAAATCGAATCAAATTTAAAAAAATCCAATCCTTTAAAATCCATTCTATCCTTTTCCTTTAATGGCGATTTAGATGCATCTTTGAAATCGGCGTTCATTTGTTTCTGGAATTCGGTTTCACCCAACACAGGTTCCTTATTTTGTTTGCATCCAATTGCACATATAATAAGTAAAAAAATCGTTGCTTTTTTCATATTAATCATTTGGATTAAATGATGGATTTATAGGAGGATTTAGGCTCATTTGGTATTCCTGCTGAAGTTTTTTAGAAAAATCATCAAATGTGGCGTCATCAGAAAAAGCCTTGATCTTATCAGGATCAAATTTCCCTTTTAAATAAAAAACGGTTGTTTTATCAATCTTACTATCAAACACAATAGCCTCTGTAACTACATTACCTATTTCTTTTACAGATATAATCTTAGTATTTTCAACTGTATTCCTTCGGTACATATCAGTGTATTTGTTACTGGCAACAATATTCATATCATTAATTATACTTTTCTGATTTTGACTTGACGTGTTATTAAATGTTATGAATTTAAAATCAGTCAGATTATCAAACATATTTTGTTTTGGTGAAATATTGCCTAATAAAGCCTTCATAAAATTGGGCACTTGAAAAGCTGTTACACCTAGATCTGTTTTGTGAGAATCAAAGAAACTTTGAAAACTTTTACTACTCCCACATGAAAATAATAAGATAAAAAGAATTACTATCAGATTAATATTTTTCATCGTAAATTAATTTAATATCAAAAATACAATTAAAATTATTTTGTTTAGCGGTGATCAAATACTAATTTAAACTCGATTCAATTAAGCACATTTCATGTTAATATTTATTTTACAGAAGATTGAGATATTTACTTTGTCCTGATTAAACTGTATAATATTTCAATTAATAAAAGTCCAACAATTAGATCGGACTTTATACTTTTGCCAGACAACCAAACTAATGAAATTACTTTTCAATAACTATATAGGTACATTTAAGGGACTTTCTACTGAAGTATGGTGGCTTGCTTTGATAACTCTTATAAATAGAGCAGGAACTATGGTTGTGCCGTTTTTATCACTGTACCTGACAACAAGTTTAAACTTTTCTCTTGCTGAAGTTGGCTGGATTATGAGTTCCTTTGGTGCCGGTTCTGTTCTTGGATCTTGGTTAGGTGGGAAATTGACCGATAAAATTGGTTATTATAAGATCATGATATTTAGTCTAATCGCTTCAGGCATATTGTTTGTATTTCTTCAATACTTAAACACTTTTGTACAAATTTGTGTTGGTGTTTTCATTTTGCTGGCTGTTGCAGATATGTTCAGACCTGCTATGTTTGTAGCGCTTAGTGCATATAGTAAACCAGAAAATAAAACACGATCGGTGACCTTGATCCGATTAGCCATAAACCTTGGTTTCTCGGCAGGACCTGCTGTTGGTGGAATCATTATTGTAACCATGGGTTACAGTGGTTTGTTCTGGGTTGATGGAATAACTTGCATACTTGCCGGATTACTTTTGGTAAATGTATTAAACCCTAAAACTGCAAGGACATTTGATGACGTGGTTGTCCAGGATCCAAAATCGGCATACAAGGATATTACTTATTTGATATTCCTGGCAGCAATGATCTTATTTAGTATTTCTTTTTTACAATACTTTTCAACTATGCCCCTTTATTACAAGGATATCCATTTTTTAAATGAAACTAAAATAGGTCTTTTAATGGGTATGAATGGGTTACTGATATTTATTTTTGAGATGCCCATTGTGAAGTATTTAGAAAATGGCCGATTTACAAAAATGTCCTTAATTATTATTGGGGCTATTTTAACTGGCCTCAGTTTTTTAGTTCTTAATTTGACAAGTTGGGCTGGTGTCTTAATCATAGGTATGATATTAATGACCGTTGGAGAAATGGTTGCTTTTCCGTTTTCAAATGCATTCGCATTACAACGTGCAAAGCGAGGCAATCAAGGAGAGTATATGGCCTTGTATAGCATAGGATTTGCCATTGCACATATTTTAGGACATAATACAGGAATGCAATTTGTTGATAGATTTGGTTTTGATTTTACCTGGTATTCAATAACGGGATTAATGTTTATATCTATTTTGATCCTATTATTTTTAAAACGCAGATTAGCCTTAAACAAGGAATAGACCTTGTCTTTTTATTTAACAGGTTTCACTTCATTATGCTTCACAACATTAGATAACACGATCTGGGTTTTGGTCTCACCATAAACAATTAACTGATCTATAAACTGTTCCAAATGCTTTTGATTCTTTAAGGCCACTTCCATTACAAAATTCTCATTTCCTGTTATGCGATAGCAATTCAGCACTTCATCATATGACTTAACTTTTTCCATAAAAGGCTTTAACATACCCATGAACGCTCTAAGTGTAATAAATGCTTTTAATTGATAACCGGATTCATACGTAGAAACAGAAGTAAGGTATCCTGTTATAATGCCGGCATCTTCCATTTTCTTTATGCGTTCAGAAACTGCAGGAGAACTTATACCAACTGTTCTTCCAATTTCTGCATTAGATTGCCTTGCATTTTTTTGCAAGCATTTCAAGATCTTCCAATTAAGAGAATCAATATTCATTTAAAGTATTTATTAGAAATACATTAATTATTAAAGTAAATATACATTATCCATTTAATATTCAAAGCATTATATGATAACTTGTAACTACATTTGATAGAAATGCTATTATAAAATGTTTTACAATATTCCTTCTCATCTTTCAGAATTGCCTATATATCAAAAGGCATTGGACATAATTGTCCTGTCAAGGAGTATTTCTACTTATTTAAACCAGGATCTTGCTAATTTAACAATTGACGGAAAAGAAGATTCAAATATTTATTTTTCAGGAGATATCGTTCAGCAGTCGGTATCTTTAGCACCTGAAATTGTCAATGCTGAATTAGAACGATATTCTGATAAAAAACACAAACACATTGCTTCTGTCGAGCGATTGACAAATTTACTTTATTATAATTGCAAACGATTAATGCACTGCAACAGTGATGGGAAAGATTATTTACCTGTGCTTAGAAGTGAATTAAAAAAATTCAGACAACTTCAAAAAACCTGGATATTGTCCTTGTAATCGAACCAGATTTCCTAATTAATTACATATTTCTTCTGTACTGTCCTCCTACTTCAAATAAGGAATCAGTAATTTGACCTAATGAACAGTTTTTACATGCCTCCATTAGGGACTCAAACATATTTTGATTATGAATAGCCTTTTGTTGCAGGTCCTTTAAAAGAGCATCTGTTTTATTGAAAGCATGAAGATTTTTTAAAATTTTGATCTGATTTTGTTTTTCTTCTTCTGTTGCTCTAATCACTTCTGCCGGCAATATTGTTGGTGAACCTTTACTACTTAAGAATGTATTGACTCCAATTATTGGAAATTCACCAGTATGTTTTAATGTTTCATAATACAAACTTTCTTCTTGTATTTTGCTCCGTTGATACATGGTTTCCATGGCACCCAAAACACCACCTCGTTCCGTAATTCTATCAAATTCTACTAGAACAGCTTCTTCAACCAAATCGGTCAATTCTTCAATAATAAAGGATCCTTGAATAGGATTTTCATTTTTTGCCAGTCCCAGTTCTTTATTGATTATTAATTGAATAGCCATGGCACGGCGAACAGATTCTTCGGTAGGGGTTGTGATAGCCTCATCATAAGCATTTGTGTGCAAAGAATTACAATTATCATAAATGGCATAAAGTGCTTGAAGTGTCGTTCTGATATCATTAAAATCAATTTCCTGAGCATGCAAGCTTCGTCCGGAGGTTTGAATATGATATTTCAACATTTGCGCTCTGGCATTGGCACCATATTTATTTTTCATTGCTTTAGACCAGATCTTTCTAGCAACACGCCCAATTACCGCATATTCAGGATCAATTCCGTTTGAGAAGAAGAATGATAGGTTTGGACCAAATTTATTGATATCCATACCTCTTGATAAATAATACTCTACATAAGTAAATCCATTGGCCAAAGTAAATGCCAATTGTGAAATTGGATTAGCACCTGCTTCAGCAATATGATATCCTGAAATTGAAACCGAATAAAAATTACGAACATTATTTTCAATAAAATACTCCTGAACATCACCCATCAATCGCAAGGCAAATTCCGTAGAAAAAATACAGGTATTTTGTGCCTGGTCTTCTTTTAAAATATCTGCCTGAACCGTTCCTCTAACTTGTGAAATGGTCTTTGCTTTTATATTGTCATAAATCATCTTTTGGCAATACTTGATCTCCTGTAACTCCAAGAAGCATAAGTCCTAAACCATTATTTCCTTCAGGCAAGTTTCCAAAATATTTTGGTCTTTCTTTATCTTTATAAAGCTTATTGATTTTGGCTTCAACTTCTTTTTCTAAACCATTTTCCTTTATATATATTTCACATTGCTGATCAATAGCTGCATTCATAAAAAAGCCTAGCAACATAGGTGCAGGACCATTAATAGTCATACTGACCGAAGTCATTGGATCTGCTAAATTAAATCCGGAATATAATTTCTTCGCATCATCCAAACAACAAATAGATACTCCGGCATTCCCAATTTTTCCATAAATATCCGGACTCATATCAGGGTCATTCCCATACAAAGTAACACTATCAAAAGCAGTTGATAATCGTTTTGCAGGCATTCCCAGACTTACATAATGAAAACGTTTATTGGTTCGCTCCGGACCACCTTCACCTGCAAACATTCTCGCCGGATCTTCACCTTGTCTTTTAAATGGATATAATCCTGCGGTAAAGGGAAACTCTCCTGGAACATTTTCCTGTAAGGTCCAGCTTAATATATCTCCCCATGCTTCATATTTTGGAAGAGAAACTTTTGGTATTTGTATGTGAGACAAAGATTCAGTGTGCGTTTCAACATTGATTTCTTTATTTCGAACTTTAAAAGAATAGATGGGGTCTTTATATTTTTTAACTTTCTCTTTCCAATTAATAATAACTTCCCAGTTGTAAGGATTTAAATTCAATTTTACTCGATCAAACTCTCCTATTAATAGCTTCAGAAAGTCATGATTATCTTCACTAACTTGTTTTAAGATCTCATTATAATTTAAACCATTCTTGTCAAGAAAAGTTGTTTCGGCTGTCCTCGATGAGACATTTAATACAGAACATATTGTTTTATAGATCCCATAAAGATTTTGTGCGACTTCAACCTGCTCTGAACTTTTCTTATCATAGGCTCTATTGTTTTCTGATATCTCTGCCAAATATCGTGTTCGTGGAGGTGGAATTACAAAGATCTTTTCACTCATCTCTTTAGAAATTTTAAAAGATGATTTTAGATTTGCCTCCGTTTTTTCCATGATCTTATCCATTACAGCTCTGTAAAGCTTATTCATTCCGGGATCGTTAAACTGAGACGCAATGGTTCCGTAAACCGGTAGATCTTTTTGTGGCACATCCCAAAGGTTGTGATTTCGCATGTATTGTTTTTTTACATCACGCAAAGCATCTTCGGCACCTCGTTTATCATATTTATTAATTGCAACCAAATCGGCAAAATCCAGCATATCAATTTTTTCCAGTTGTGTTGCAGCTCCAAATTCCGGAGTCATCACATATAATGACACATCACTATGCTCAATAATTTCGGTATCGCTTTGTCCAATTCCCGAAGTTTCCAGAATAATCAAATCATATTTTGCAGCTTTTAAAACTTGAACCGCCTCTCCAACATGCCTGGACAGAGCCAGATTAGATTGTCGTGTTGCCAAACTGCGCATGTATACTCTTGAATTATTGATTGCATTCATCCGAATTCGATCTCCAAGCAATGCTCCACCAGTTTTTCGCTTTGAAGGATCAACAGAAATTATTCCAATGGTTTTCTTTGGAAAATCAACTAAAAAACGTCTAACTAATTCATCCACAAGACTGCTTTTTCCCGATCCTCCCGTACCCGTAATTCCCAAAACAGGTATATTTGACTCTTCATTGTTTTTATGAATCTTTTTCAGTGCATCCTTTGCTATTTCCGGAAAATTTTCTGCCGATGAAATGATTCTGGCAATTGCTTTAGAATTTTTCTTTGCAAGTAATTCAACCTCACCATTCAACTTATCCCCTATAGCAAAATCCGATTGCTTTACCAGATCATTTATCATGCCCTGAAGCCCCAATTGTCTTCCATCATCTGGTGAGTAAATTCGGGTTATTCCATAGTCCATCAATTCCTTGATTTCTTCAGGTAAAATGACTCCACCTCCACCTCCAAATATTTTAATATGATCAGCCCCTTTTTCTTTCAACAGATCATACATATACTTAAAATACTCGTTATGTCCACCTTGGTAAGATGTCATTGCTATTGCATTAGCATCCTCTTGGATTGCGGTATTTACTACTTCTTCAACACTTCTGTCATGACCTAAATGGATAACTTCGACTCCTGTAGATTGAATAATCCTACGCATAATATTAATTGCCGCATCATGTCCATCAAATAAAGATGCTGCCGTTACAATTCTAATCTTATGTTTTGGTTTATATGGTTTGATTTGTTCCATTCGCAATAAAAGCAATTATATTACATGCAATTTAAGGATTATTCAAAAAAAACTATCATCTATTTATGATTATCTAAAATTAACTATGACACTCAATAATTGACATTTTTAAACTAATTTTATTTTTTAAAAATTAACGTGATAATGAATAAGTTGACCCTTCTAATTTGTAATAACTATCTTCGGAAAAAATCAAAATAAATATTCAATATGAAAAAAATAATAATTGCATTAACTTTAATTTTTACTTTTAGTTCATGTGCCGAATTACAAGGTGTTATTGATCAATTACCCCAAGGAGGTGAAATTAGCAATGTAGATATAGCTGCAGGACTTAGAGAAGCTTTAGAATTTGGAATAGATAAACAAGTTAGCAAATTGACACAGGTTGATGGTTTTTATAAAAATGACCTTGTTAAGATATTGCTTCCGGAGGAACTCCAAAAAGTGGATCAAGCCCTTAGAGACATCGGTTTAAGTAATTTAGCAGATGAAGGATTAAAAATACTAAATAGAGCAGCAGAAGACGCTGTTAAGGAAGCGACTCCAATTTTTATTAATGCTGTAAAAGAAATTACATTTGATGATGCTAAAAATATATTATTAGGATCTGATGATTCTGCAACTACCTATTTAACCGGCAAAACTCAAATGGCTTTATACGATAAATTTCATCCCGTAATTCAAACTTCTTTTACAAAGGTTGGTGCTGATCAAATTTGGGAGAATTTGATCAATAAATACAATAGTATCCCTTTTACAAACAATGTTAATCCGGATCTTACAGATTATGTTACCAATGAAGCATTAAAAGGTGTTTATACTATGATTGCAGTAGAAGAAAAGGATATACGAACCCAAGTATCATCCCGAACAACCGATCTTCTAAGAAAAGTTTTTGCTCTACAAGATTAAAGCACACTTAATTTGAATTGAATTTTGAAATTGTTAAGTATTGGTTAATCAATTCCTTTTGTAACAAAACTTTAATATAACTATAATATTTAATTAACAATAATTTAGCAGACCGTGAGTTATATTTGTATTGAACAAATAAAATTTCTCATTAAATTATTGTTTAAGTTAGTTAGTTAGTTTATGAAAAGCCAGTTTTTTACTGGCTTTTTGTATTTAACGGGTCAAAGTCTTTTTAATTCTACTTCCATTTGCCTTTGAATCTCTTTTGCCTTTTTGGCAGCAGCAATTGCAAAATCTTTGTCTTTAGAAGCATAAATTATTCCTCTTGAGGAATTTATAAGTAATCCGATATTTTTATTCATTCCATATTTACATACATTTTGAAGATCACCGCCTTGAGCTCCAATTCCCGGGACCAATAAAAAACTGTCAGGAATTATTTTCCTGATGTCATCTAAAAACTCGGCTTTAGTCGCTCCAACCACATACATTAGGTTTTTAGAATTTTTCCAGGTTTTAGAGGTTTCTAAAACCAGCTTGTATAGTTCTTTTCCGTCAGCAGTCTTAGTTTGAAAATCAAAAGCTCCCGGATTTGATGTTAAGGCCAACAGAATTGTATTTTTATCCTTAAAGGCCAGAAAAGGCTCAACCGAATCTTTGCCCATATAAGGTGCTACGGTAATACTATCAAAGCCCAAGTCTTCAAAAAATGCCTTTGCGTACATGGTGCTTGTATTACCTATATCACCTCGCTTTGCATCGGCAATAGTGAATATCTCAGGATGTTTTTCATTAAGGTAGTCAATCGTTTTTATAAGCGATTTCCAACCTTTTAATCCATAAGCCTCATAAAATGCAATGTTGGGTTTATAAGCTACACATAAATGATGCGTAGCATCTATTATAGCTTTATTAAATGTAAATATCGGATCCTTTTCTTTTAATAAGTGCTTGGGAATTTTATTTAAATCGACATCTAAACCTATACAAAGAAAGGATCTTTTAGTTTTTATTTGATGTATCAGGTCTTTGGTTGTCATTCTAACTTTTCCAATTCAAGGATTTCAAACTAGTTTAAAATAAAGTCTTATAATGAAAATAATTTTTTAAATGATGTCGCTGCTAGCCTTAAGTTTTTCCGTGTTTTCTGCTAACATTAATTCATCAATTATTTTTTGAATATCCCCATTTATAATATTAGATAGATCATATAATGTCAATCCGATTCTATGATCTGTTACACGACCTTGCGGATAATTATATGTTCTTATCTTGGCACTCCTGTCACCAGAACTTACCATAGAACCTCGTTTGGCAGCATCTTCCTCCTGCTTTTTAGCCAGTTCAATATCATAAAGTCTTGAACGTAAAACTCTGAATGCCTTTTCCTTATTTTTGTGTTGAGATTTTTGATCCTGACATTGCGCTACCAAACCTGTAGGAATATGGGTTAATCGAACAGCCGAATAGGTAGTATTCACAGACTGACCACCGGGACCTGATGAACAGAAGAAATCAATTCTTACATCTTTAGGGTCTATTTCTATTTCGAACTCTTCCGCTTCAGGAAAAACCATTACAGTCGCTGCACTTGTATGAACCCTACCCTGAGTTTCCGTTTGGGGCACACGCTGTACCCTATGTACACCCGCTTCGAATTTTAATGTTCCATAAACATCTTCTCCCAATACTTCAAACTGGATCTCCTTAAAACCGCCATTAGTGCCTTCGCTAAAATCAATAGTGGAAACCTTCCAGCCTTTGCTTTCGCAATATTTGGAATACATTCTAAACAAGTCTCCCGCAAAAATACTCGCTTCGTCTCCTCCGGTTCCTGCGCGTAACTCAACAACAGCGTTTTTACTGTCCTCAGGATCCTGGGGAATCAACATGAACTTTATTTCGTCTTCTAAAATGGGGATTTTTTCCTTGACCTCATCATACTGCATTTTAGCCATTTCAATCATTTCCGGATCATTTCCGTCTTTTATGATCTCTTCGGCTTCATTTAAATTATCAATTAATGCTTTGTATATATTTCCTTTATCAACGAGCAATTTTAAGTCCTTGTATTCTTTATTAAGCGCTATATATCTTTTTTGATCAGACATAATATCAGGTTGAATAATAAGATCACTCACCTCGTCAAATCGTTGTTTTATTATTTGTAATTTCTCTAACATGCACCTTAAAATTGTATGGCAAAAGTACAATAATTTATGAATAGGATTATCATTAAAATATTGGATTAATGGTTCTTAAAAAATAACCTGTATATTTTTTCGTTACTATAATTATGCAAAAGCTATCATCAATTATAATATTTTACAGACCTTTCTTTTTTTGGTCTTTTGCAGTAAATATATTATTGACAGTTTTTAATCCGAAAGTAATTCCTGCAATTTCAATTAAATTGATCCTGGTGATTTTTTTATGGTATATATTAAGTAGAGTTAATGGAGGAAAAGTGCTTAATCTCTATAAGGATGTAGGAATTTCTACCTTCATGTTATTTGGCTCTATTTTTCTGATAGATATATTAATAACTTTAGTTTATTTATTAGTTATAAAGGAGTTTATTTAAATATTCCAAATACCAGCTAATTCAAAAAAGTCCTTTAAAAATTTAAAACTACGCCAATACCAAGCAATTGCTTAAGTTGAACTCGAGCTCCTTTTTCTATGTATTCACCTTCTATTTCAGTTTCTTTTAAAATCTTAACATCATTATCGTATCTTAAATGCGATCCTAAAGTTGCTTTCACAAAATCATTAACTTTAAAATCAAAAACTACTTCCCAGTCAACATCTATGTTCCCAAAGCTATTTAAATAATCTGTGTATAGACTTAAGTTATTCAGTAATTTAATGTTATCGATTATTTGGGCTTCATATGAACTAGTTATAAGTATCCCCAATTCTGTTCTGATACTCTGTCCTTCTTTTATAATATTCCCATTTTCGTCAATAATGGCCGGCATTACACCAAAAGACCCAGCATTTGATAGGTCCTTGTCCAAAACGAAAGTAGATTTGAATGTGAAGGGTGATAAATAAATTGATAATTGGTCCAGATTCTTACCATATTCTGCCCCTCCTCCTAAGTATAAATAACCAGGAGCCATAAATTTAGATATTTCATTATCCCTGTCAGGGTAATTATATCCATTTGTAAATTGCGTCTTGAAATTAAATCGTGCAGAGTAGTACCAGTTCGTGAATGTGTTTTTTCTATATCCCAGCGTGGAAGCTAATTCAATTTCATCTTCTGTCTTCCTAAGTCTTTGATTTTCCTGCTTGTTTACGCCATATCTTGTCCTGGCTGATGCAATCCATACCAAATTATTATGCTTATGTTTTACAGAAGAGAAAAGTCTCAATAATGCAGAGATCGAATTACTCCCTCCAGCATTCCAGTTTACAAAAGCCACTTGACTAAAATCAAAGCCTATTCTATTCAAATGCTCCCATTTTTTAGGAGTTTCTTTATTAAGAATAGAATCTGATTGGAACTTAGAGAAGGATATTCCTATTTGGGCTTGAGAAATATTAAAAATTACTATGAAAAAAATTAATAAACTGAATTTCATTTAGAATTCTATTTCTATTTGAATTAATTTAATACTCAAATACTCCAAACTCACTTTTAATAGTTAACTTTTTTGACTTAGACTCTTCAACCCTACCAATTATTTGTGCATTAACATTGAATGATTTAGAGATTGATATTATATCTTCTGCGATTTGCGGAGAGACATATAATTCCATTCTGTGTCCGCAGTTAAAGACCTGATACATTTCTTTCCAGCTGGTCTTGGACTGTTCTTGTATCAAGTTGAACAAAGGTGGAACCGGAAACATATTATCCTTTATAATATGTAAATTACTAATAAAGTGAAGAATTTTAGTTTGAGCTCCTCCGCTGCAGTGCACCATGCCATGTATTTGATCAGACTTATATTTTGATAAAATTTTCTTTATAATTGGTGCATATGTCCTTGTAGGAGACAACACCAATTTTCCAGCATTTAATGGAGAGTTTTTAATTTCATCGGTCAATTTCTTTTGCCCTGAATAAACCAGTTCCTCCGGAACTAAAGCATCATAACTTTCCGGATATTTTTTAGAAAGATATTTTCCAAAAACATCATGCCTTGCTGAGGTGAGTCCGTTACTACCCATTCCACCATTATATTCTTTTTCATAAGTTGCCTGACCATAAGACTCTAAACCTACAATAACATCTCCAGATTTTATATTGGCATTATCAATAACATCTCTACGTTTCATTCTAGCCGTTACTGTTGAATCCACAATGATCGTTCTTACCAAATCACCCACATCAGCTGTTTCTCCTCCGGTTGAATGAATGGTTACGCCAAATTGATTCAACTCTGAAATAAGCTCCTCCGTACCGTTTATTATTGTTGATATCACTTCTCCAGGAATCAAATTCTTATTTCTTCCTATTGTGGATGATAACATAATATTATCAGTCGCACCAACACATAACAGATCATCAATATTCATTATTAACGCATCCTGGGCAATTCCTTTCCAAACAGAAAGATCACCAGTTTCTTTCCAATACATATATGCTAAAGACGATTTGGTACCAGCCCCATCGGCATGCATTATTAAACAATAATCATTATCGTTTGTTAAGTAATCCGGAACTATTTTACAGAATGCCTTAGGGAATAATCCTTTATCAATATTTTTAATGGCATTGTGGACATCTTCCTTTGAAGCGGAAACGCCACGTTGACCATATCTTTTACTGGTTTGAGAACTCATAATGATATATTGAAGTGCAAAGATATTTATAAAAAAAAAGCATACAACTTTTTGGTGTATGCTTTTAAATATATTTTTTTGATATCCAACTATTTCCAGTCAGGCATTTTGGCATTTTCAAATAATATTGATCTTGATACCAGCTTCATCTATTGTCATTGTAAAAACGTCATTTTGAGAAACACCGTCATTAGAAGTATTTACGAATACTAATGCAGCCTCACTTGGGGAAAATCTGGCATCTAAATCATTTGTCCCAGGATCTTTTCCATCAGAAACATTTGTTGAATCCATGGTGCTAAAATTATATATAAACATATTTGTATCCAATTGTCTATATTCTGAATTTTCGATGTCGATATATCGTATGTGTACAATAATTTGGTGCCATCAAATGAAAAGTCTAATCCTCCAACTGCTCCATTAATTCCATCCAATATTGAATCCTGCAAAACTCCTGATGTATTTATTGTATAAATTTGAGCTTCATAACCGGCATTATTATTCGTCTTTAATGCTATTCTCGAAGATTGTTGATTCCAATCGATCTCAGTTATGAAATTTCCATTGGATGTCTGATGAACTTGAGTTAGACCTGCTCCATTTGGAGAAATTCTGAATAGCTTATCAAAACTCGGATAATAGATTGAAGAGTCATTATCTGCCCATGTAAAATCTATTTCTTCAGGATTAAAACCGGAAACAGGTACATTACTCGATACTTGAAAAACATCTGATCCATTTAGATTCATAGTATACAAATGTGTTTGTCCACCATTTGTTCTTAAAAATGCTATTTTATTTGCATTTGTTCCTTTTCGAGGTCTCCAACTATTTGAATTTGCTGAAGTTAATTGTATTTCATTTCCTTCATCATCTCCTGAGAATATTACATTATTCCCATTTATCTTTCTAACAAAAAAATACCTATTATTAGGAAATGGTAAGGTTTCAAATGTAAAAATCTCACTAAGTGTTGGTTCATTGATATCATCTGAAGCGGCAACCTGCCAAAAATATTTTAATCCGTAATGCAATCCCGAAACGGTATAAGTAGTATCAGAAATATTTGTGAATTCCAGAACTTCAGAATTCTCGTCATTAAGTATTTCTATAGAATAGCTTAATATATCATTATCAGGATCAGATCCTGACCAGAATAATTGAACATCGATCGCTTGGTCTATTGCATTATTTGAAGGTGTACTTAATACAGGCATATTAGGAGCCTTATTGGTGGAAGTTGCCAAATTCATTTCGAATATCACATTTATTGTCGATTCATCTAAAACCGTAATCCCCTCAAATTGTGTCAAGTATCCATCTTTTTCAGCCTGGATAGAGTAATCATTAATTGGCACTTCAGGAATTTCAAAATTTCCATTCTGAATCTGTAAATACAATACTTGAAAAGGGATTAGTAGAAATCTTAACATTCTCCAATGGCTCAAAATCTCCAACAGAAACAGCAATACCTGTAATTGTACCTTTTCCTGTCAACGTAATTTTATCTTCGCTACAATTAATAAAAAACATTAAAACTAAAGATAAGAATATGTATTTGAAATTAGTTTTCATCATTTTCAATTTTATTGGAATTCATAATTGTTTTATCATATTCTTCTTTGCTTCTTTAGCAGCTCTTTTAGCTGCTCTTCTATTCTCTTTTATCATTTTAATATTAAGCCTTCGTTGTTCTCTTTTATCTATAACATTTATTAGCGTCTCCTTTTTTGGAGTTTCTATTACTTTCTTTTTTTGGAGATTCTATTATTTGGACTTTCACTAATAGGAGCCTCAACGGTTGGGCTTTTTTCTCATCTTTGGTATAAAAGACGTTTTGTTCTTCTATTTTCTTTAAGAGTTTGGGTATTCAATTTCTTTAACTGTCTTTGTTCTCTCTTCTTCTGCTTTCTATATCATTCTTTTTCATTAAATTTATGTTTTGGGCTGTGTAAAATAAATATTTATTCCTGCTCCAACACGATAAAACATATCGTCATTTTTTCCGATATCTAATCCATCCAACTCATCATTAAATACATAATTATGTTCACCATATAGTATTATTCCAATATTATTAGCTACTAAATATTCAAACCCCAATCCAATTTGAAGTTTTGGATCAATAGAATCAAAATCATTGAAAGCATTAGTCCCAAAACCACCAAAAACATAAGGTGTAAATTTATCATGAGGTAAGTACATTTACTTCTACATTTAGATCGAATGACATAAACCCTTCATTAAATACTCCTCATTTGCAAGATTAAACCTGTTGTAATTAAAATTTAAATTTAAATATGGATTGATATAATGTTTATATCCTAATACGCGCATTAAATTCTGGTTCAGGACTCGCAAAATCACCATTCATTGAAGTAAAACCAACTGCACTTGATATTGCACTTTTACCTCTACGTTCTGTTAAAAATCTATCATATAATTTAGTCGAAATAGCCTCTTCTTTTTCAAGTTCATAATCGTTTATCAATGCTTAACTTCCGCTTCACTAGCTTGTGGTGACCATAATTTATCACTTATCCCTTCAATGATCAAAGCTTCAACTGATTTTTCAATCGCTTCCGCCACGGCCATTTGTAATGGTTCATTTTTAGTAAATCCTGTTTCAACCTCCAGTAATCGCTTAAATTTCACATATTTAAACAAACTAGCGTCGACAGCTTGAGATAAAATGGTTTTAGAAACATAAACAGTTTTCAAGATCTTGCCATTTGAAGTAGATACCGCTCTTAAATAAACAGTAATTCTGTCTTGTCGGTATTGAGTGGAAGAACCAATACCAAAATATCTTGCTCCAATACCTCCTGTAATTATATTCGTATCATAAGACACTATTCCACCTTCTAAAAGAATGCCTGCATATAATAAGGGTGGTAATTGAGGTTCGTCAGGATTGGTGTTTTCTATATTCCTGCCTGGTGGATCTAATAATATTTCGTTCATTCAATAAATTTGCCAAGTTCTCTCTTTCTATGGGCAGGAACCATTTCGAATCTTCAAGAGCCTTTACTAAAATAGTCGTAGCTCCTTGAGTAACTGCTGTACTAAATGAACCACCTGTCTCAGATGGTTTATACTGCCCTGTTTGATCCCTAAATTTATAGACACCCACAACAACAGGTTCTTTAGGTAAGGATAAGCTCTTTAATCTTTGGGTGACATCTGAAGATTCTCCTAATCTAGCTTCTTGTAAATCAACAGGTTGATTAAAATAAGACCCGCAATTTGTTAAAAATAAAAAACTAAATAAAGTCAGTGCCTTTATACATATTCTTTTCATATATGAAATATCAATCTGGGATTATTACTTGTGTTTGTTCTCCTGTATCGGTATCCAATATAGTTATGACTAGACCATCACTGGAAGGAAATATTTCTATTGATAAACTACCAAAAGTATACGTTCCTTCTGTTAAACCACCATCGCCAAACTGGTCATTAAACAGGGATCTGGAGACTAAATTTAATAACTGACTATTTAAGTTATCTGTAAATCGTTCTAAATCGGACTGTTCCGTCCTATCTCCATCTGCATCTGGATCCTCAAAAGTATTTTGTGATTCGGCTGAACTTAATAACCATTGATAATTAAAAGTGTCTCCACCAAAATTTGGATTTTTTGGTTTATAAACTAATTGCTGACTGAACATTTGTGCAGAACATGCCAACAACAATATTAATAATAACTTTTTCATAATTAGGTTTAATAAAAAATTATCGTTTTAATAGCGCGTAATATACGTTTTTTCTTTCTTTTTATTTTCAAAATATTGGTAAACTTTTTGAACCGAAATCTTTGCCATTTCATCGATATACTCATCATTTGAACTCCAAAAAACGAAAATATTTCCTCATCACCGATTTTTACATTTATCTTTGTTCGGGTCCTAAAAGTGAACATTTCGTCAATAATGACAATTTCGTCACCTTTTATTTTATTATAGGAATAATAATGATAAAATTGATCATAAAAATCCTTACCATTTTTAGTTAATGTCTCTTCTACAACCATACCTGTTAATTCAATTCCATCCTAGGTATTTCTTCTTTCTTGCAGTTTCTTCCGTTGCATAATTTTCATTAAAAACTACTCTGGTTCTTCGATACCATAATATCGTCTTCGTCATATATCAATAATAAGACTATTATTTTATTGTTGAACCTGTCTCAATAGAGTCTCTGTAAAGATCCTTTGACTGATAAGGATCTAGAGAAAAAAATCTTCAGCAGATTCCTTTGAAGTATATTTGGAAGCGTCCTGAGAGTTTACAAAATCTTCTAAGGTTTTGGCTGTAGCATCATGTGATCTTAAAAATTCTTCTAGTGACTTCTTTGAAAGACTTGTAATTTTCATCAAAGACTAGTAACCGAAAAGACATATCTTAAATTAAAATATAAATCGGTTCTATTAAATGTCCTAGCAGTTAAATACTAATATTGTCTGTAGTTTCCACCTTTAACTCGGATATCTATCTTTTGTAGTTGTAATTTGTCCTAAAGAAATTTGAAAAGAGATAGGCGCTAAGAATAAAACAATAAATTTCTTCATCTTTTTTACTTCACTTACAAAATAAAGAGGTAAATATATAAAGAAATTAATTACTTATGACGGTTATGGTCTTAAAACTGCCTTCTTGGACTAGTTGCTAGTTTATTTGAAAGGACGTTAACACCTAATCTATTTATGGTCAAATTATCACCATTTTGAATAGCATTCAGGTTTAACTTCAAGATTAGAATAATATACATTATCCTAAACATTATTATTATTTCCGTTTTGAATAACAAAGGCATCTATGCTGGGTGCATTAGCATTTATATCTATATTATTGCAATCACCGTTTTGGTATAAATTTATTCTTGAGATTTTGTGACTGGGTCTGTGAATAAACCTTGTTGTTGTCACCTATTTGCTGTATGAAAATTGAATTTTGTTGATTCGTATTGCAGAATTCGCCAAATTCAGCTGTCGTACTCCATATTGGTGACCACATTAAGACGTTCATTCTCTGTACTAAAATTAGCTCCTCTTTCCTCCTGAGAAAAAGCAGTACAACAAGTTAACACAAAAAGCAGCAAGTTATGTTGTGGGTATTTTCATTTGCATTATAATTATCAAAAATTGGAGTGGAAAAATTTCCACCCCAATTTATTGAATAATTTGTTAATTATTTGTTAGTTACCATCATTTTGGTTTACATAAGAACTATTCTCTCCACCATATTGAGTTACATTTGCACGTATCATAGTTCCACCTTGGTGTATATTTGACATATTATCATCTTCTCTGATAAGTAGTAGCAAAGTTATACGCATTTGACTGGTTTGTCTCAGCATTATTGCTGAGTTCCCCACTGATCAGAATGACTCCAGTTACTTTAACCAGTTTGAATTGTGTTATCAACGTTATATAAACCTACTTGGTATGATTCTGCCAATGCTAATCACCAGTTTGAGATTTGATTAATCAAGTTACCTTTAGTTTCTATATAATCAAACATATCCTTGTTCTGCAAAAGCATAATTACCTTCACCTGTGTGCTTTGATCAATAGTGTTATATCCACCATTTCCGTCCAGTCATTCCAGTTTTGGTATGCATATGCTGTGTTACCCAATATCATTTTGGTGCTGATGAACATAATTATGTTCACCATCTTGAATGCTTTCAGCCATATTCCATCTCCAACTTGAGTTTGTTCTACATAGTTATCTTGACCATATTGATGGCAAAAGCAGCGTTCCATCACCTGCTTGATCTTGATATAGCGGTATGACCATTAACATAACCTTGAAATACTGAGCATAGTTATCATCACCAGCTTGTGTTTGGTTACACTACCGCCATCACCATATTGATTGAAATTGCTTGATTCCAATATCCTGATTGCACTTGAGTAGCAGTAGTTACCATTACCATGTTGACCAATAAAAGCAAGATTATAATTATCTGACTTTGAGTCTGAGAAGAAATATTATCATTACCACTTGAAAAAGCATGTGCATAATTATCAGGACCTCCAACTTGGATTTGAGTAGTATTATTACCATCACCTAATTGCTCAATTAACATATCATCTAGATTGTCACCAATTTGTATTTGTGTAGCATGGTTATATCACCATCCTGTACAATATTTGCCTTGTTATCATCACCAACCTGCAATTGAGTAGCTGTATTATTATCAGCACCAGTAAGTTTGACTTACTACTAGCCTCGTTCTTATCACCTGTTTGAGTTTGAACAGCGTGATTCGATAAGACCATGTTGAACTAGTTCAGCATAGTTTGACAAGGCCATTCTGCATTTGCATACCTGTGTTCAATACTCCATTTTGTGTAACCTAACCAAAGTTAATTTTTCCAGATTGAGTTTGCATACTTATGTTTAAGATCTCCACCTTGTCTAGCTATTGCTCTGTTTGTTTTTGCAAATTGAGTCTGCATGGCCATGTTACCATCTCCTGCTTGTTTTACCGAAGCATCGTTAAGAAAACTCTGTTGCGTTTGAGTAGATGTATTAAAATCACCATCCTGGTCTGCAAAAGCCTTATTATTGTAACCAGATTGAGTTTGTGTAGCTAAGTTGCCATCTGCCATTCCCCAGATTCCTTGTTCTACTTTAAGTTCATTATCCAATCCACTTTGAGTTTGCATACTTGTGTTACCAAGACCAAATTGCAATGCACTAGATAAGTTATCTTCACCAGTTTGCATTTGAGTAGCATTGTTACCACCACCAATTTGTCCAACAACACCTTTTAAGAATGTACCATCTTGTGTTTGACCACTAACATTCAAAGATCCTCCTTGACCTACATACGCGTCATTATCAGTTTGTACTTGGCTTTGAGTAGAAATGTTTCCACCAAAATAACCACCAACTTGATTACTTTGAGCATGGTAGTCTGTCTCCACTTTGAACCTGAGTACTGGAGTTGTCCTACACCCAATTGGTTAGAAGATGCAAAGTTACCACTGAAAATATGCACTAGCTTGCTCTTGGTATGCATTGTTATCTACTCCAACTTGTAAAATTACAGCACTGTTAAAATCTATATCTGCATTTGGAATGCAGCGTTGTCTGAACCTAATTGTGTAGTCTGTGCAAAGTTAAACCAGTCGTCACCTGTACCTTGTAGTAATAGTGGCTTTGTTACCACCATCATCTGCAAAGATTTGCCCTTGAGTAACAATAGCATGTTACCATCACCATCAGTAACCACATCAGATTCGTTTTCAATACCAATCTGTGTAACCCTGCAACGTTTGGATAATCCAAGTTAGTTTGATCAACGTCTGAATCGTTTAATACACCAAGTTGATTTACAGTTGCATTGTTGCAATACCTGTCTGATCTGCGTCAGAATTGTTCATACACCGTCTGTTGACTGTAGTTGTGTTGTCCTGTGCGAACATAAGCGTAGCGCATAAAAGAGCCGCAACGCTCAGAAATAATTTTTTCATAATTAAATATTTATTGATTAATAGCAACACAAATATAAGCAGATAATCCCTTAAAAAAAATTCAGTGCAAAATCATATTTGTAAGATATATCCTAAATATTCGACAAGAAACAGATAGTAAGGATGAAACACATGCGTCAATCAATTTTTGAGTTTATTTTTCGATGAAGCGCATACCTATTTGTTAAAATTTAACATTTTATTTAACATTTGACATAAAAAAGGAGGATTTGTAGTCCTCCCCTTTCAATTTTTATATAATAAGTATCTAATATTACTTAGTAAACAAGAGTTCTCTGTATTTGGTAAGTGGCCAAAGCTCATCATCAATTAAAAGTTCTAGCTTGTCACAATGATAACGTATCTCCTCAAGAAATGGCTTTACCTTATTACAATAGGCTTCTGCAGTTTTTACTGAATCTCCCATCGTATTGGCATTTTTACGCTCATTTGTCATTTTAGTTACTCCGGAGTTAATTGCTTCTATGCGTTTTGATATATCCTGGATCAATTCTAACTGCTCCTTGGCATAAGTTTTAAAAGTGCTACCATATATATCTTTAAGGCCTTTTACATTTTCTATCAAAATGTTCTGATATTTAACGGCGGTAGGGATTATATGGTTTCTGGCCACATCTCCTAAGCACCCGACTTTCTATTTGCAGTCTCAATGTATATTCCTCGATCTCAATTTCATACCTGGCTTCTATCTCCACTTTATTCATGACCTCCAATTCTTCAAACAGATCTATGGCTTTTTTAGATATTCTTGCTTTTAAAGCTTCCGGAGTTGTTTTATTATTACTTAACCCTCTCTTTTTGGCTTCTTTTTCCCATTCGGCACTATATCCGTTACCTTCAAACAAAATATTCTTGGACTGCTTAATGTATTCTCTTAATACATTAAAGATGGCCTCATCTTTTTTAAATCCTTTTTATTTATTAAAACATCAACTTCTTTTTTAAAGTCTATCAATTGTTTTGCTACAATAGAATTTAAAACTGTCATAGGATTTGCACAGTTCGCTGATGAACCAACTGCTCTGAATTCAAATTTATTTCCTGTAAATGCAAAAGGAGATGTTCTGTTTCTATCTGTATTATCCAAGAATATTTCCGGAATCTTTCCAACGACATTTAATTTGAGCTGTGTTTTTTCCTGTGGTGATAGTTTTCCTTTAGTCACGCCTTCTAATTCTTCAAGCGTTTTAGTTAGTTGCTCACCTATAAATACAGATATTATTGCCGGAGGCGCTTCATTTGCTCCTAGTCTGTGATCGTTACTCGCCGATGCAATGGAAGCTCTTAACAATTCTTCATAGTCATGAACTGCTTTAATTGTATTTATAAAAAAGGTCAGGAATTGTAAGTTACTCATTGGTGTTGTTCCCGGACTTAATAAATTAACTCCAGTATCTGTGCTTAAACTCCAGTTATTATGTTTTCCAGATCCATTTACTCCTGCAAATGGTTTTTCATGAAACAATACTTTAAAATTATGTCTGCCTGCAATTTTTTCCATCACATCCATTAGCAATGAATTATGGTCTACTGCTAAATTGGCCTCTTCAAATATCGGAGCCAGTTCAAACTGATTAGGAGCCACTTCATTATGTCTTGTTTTTACCGGAATACCTAATAACATACATTCTGTTTCCAGATCTCGCATAAATGCCATTGCTCTGTTTGGAATGGTCCCAAAATAATGATCATCTAATTGTTGTCCTTTTGCAGCTGAATGTCCTAATAATGTTCTTCCTGTTAAGGTAATATCTGGTCTTGAAGCAGCTAAAGCACTATCTATTAAAAAATATTCCTGTTCCCATCCTAAAGAAGCATTTACCTTTCTTACATTTTTATCAAAATATTTAGCAACGGCTACAGCTGCATTATCAACTGCCTGCAATGCTCTTAATAAAGGTGTTTTATAATCTAGTGCTTCACCAGTATAGGCCACAAATACAGTTGGAATACATAAGGTTGTACCATAAATAAAAGCAGGTGATGTTGGATCCCAGGCCGTATAACCTCTTGCTTCAAACGTATTTCTAATTCCTCCACTTGGAAAACTGGATGCATCTGGTTCTTGCTGTACCAACTGTCCACCACCAAATCTTTCAATGGCACTACCATCTTCTAAAGTTTCAAAAAAAGCATCATGTTTTTCTGCAGTTGCTCCTGTTAATGGTTGAAACCAATGTGTATAATGTGTAGCTCCTTTTGATAATGCCCAATCTTTCATTCCTGATGCAATTTGATCGGCAATACTCTATCTATTTTCGTTCCCTTTATTAATCGCATTCATAACACTATTAAAAGCTTCTTTAGTTAAGTATTGCTTCATGACCGCTTCATTAAATACATTTTTTCCAAATAATATCGGATCGGCGATTGTTTTCATTAACTATAAGGTTTTCTATTTAAGGTTTCTTTAATGGCAAAAAATCGAAGTGTTGACATTATTTATAATTTTTTACAAATATAAAAATAAGAACATAAAATTTTTTATAAAAATTATATAACCCTAAATTTTTAGGGGTGTTAATATCATATTATAAAAAATAATAATTTTACCTATTTTTTTTTGGGTTAAATAGAAATAAATTTATATTTGCACGTATTATTAATAATTTATCACAATAAAATTATGACAAAAATTAAATTAGAGTACATTTGGTTAGATGGTTACATCAACCAACTCAAAACATGAGAAGTAAAACTAAAGTAGAAGAGGATTTTAGTGGAAAATTAGAAGATTGTCCAAATTGGTCTTTTGATGGATCATCAACAGAACAAGCATGAAGGAGGATCTTCTGACTGTTTATTAAAACCTGTTGCAATTTATCCAGATCCAGCTAGAAAGAATGGATATTTAGTAATGACAGAAGTTTTAAATGCAGATGGAACACCTCATGCATCTAATGGAAGAGCTACAATTGATGATGATGATAATGATTTCTGGTTTGGTTTTGAACAAGAATACTTTTTAATGGATACTAAAACTGAATTACCTTTAGGTTTCCCTATTGGTGGTTATCCAGGACCACAAGGTATGTACTACTGTTCTGTTGGTGGAAGAAATACTCAGGGTAGAGATTTTGTTGAAGAACATGCTGATTTATGTATTGATGCAGGATTAAACTTTGAAGGTATTAACCAAGAAGTTGCTTCAGGACAATGGGAATTTCAATTATTTGCAAAAGGTGCTAAAAAAGCAGGAGATGAAATTTGGATTGCTAGATATTTATTAGAACAGATTAACTGAAAAATATGGTTATTATATTGAATACCACCCAAAACCTGTTAAAGGTGATTGGAATGGTTCTGGTATGCACGCTAACTTCTCTAACACTACTTTAAGAACTTGTGGTTCTAAAGAAACTTACGAGAAAATTTGTGAAGCTTTTAGACCTGTAACTGAAGAACATATTGAAGTTTATGGTGAATTTAATGATCAACGTTTAACTGGATTACACGAAACTGCTCATTTCTGATTTCAGTTATGGAGTTTCAGATAGAGGTGCTTCAATTCGAATTCCAATTATTACTGTTGAAAAAGGTTGGAAAGGTTGGTTAGAAGACAGAAGACCAGCTTCTAATGGTGATCCATATAAAATTGCAGGTAGAATTATTAAAACTGTTAAATCTGCTAATATTTAA
>CAWHCT010000009.1:0-9496 GCA_963827785.1 uncultured Flavobacteriaceae bacterium
CAATAATTAGAATTTGTTTTTTTGTATAATGGCGATTATCGCCCTTTTTTCAATATGTTAAGATATTTGTCATGCCACAGACATGACGCTGTATGCCTTAAGCGTTAAGCTTAAAGCCTATAGCAAAGATTTAAGGTGGTTATAGCAATGGGGCTCACCTCTTACCATTCCGAACAGAGAAGTTAAGCCCATTCGCGCCGATGGTACTACATTGTGGAAGAGTAGGTCACCGCCTTTTTTGAATCCCTTCATTTTTATTAATGAAGGGATTTTTTTTTGGTTAATTGTAAGGTTATAAATAAAAATGGACCGACTCTATATTAATTTTTATATTCAAATTAATTAGTTAATTTTAGTTTCTATGAATTTTATAATTGAATCAACTATAAAAACACTTAATAAATCAAAATCATTATTATCCAAAATAAGTGATGAACAATTAAGCAATACTTCTGTTTCACCTTATTATTCTAGTATTGGATCTCATGTTAGACATATACTAGATTTTTATGAATGCATTTTAAATTGTGAAAATAATTTAGTGGATCTTACAGATCGAAAAAGAGATCAAAACGTTGAAAACCTTACAGACTCCGCTTTGGATTACTTGGAGGCTATAAATCAAAGATTAAAACTATTGGCATCTCCTTTAGACCGAGAAATTATTGTAGTAGATGATTTGGGATTGGGCAAAGTCAAAATAAAATATACGCTTTCTTCACTGTTAGCCCAGGCAAACAGTCACACTATTCACCATTATGCCATTATAAATTATATTCTTGATGGATTGAATATTGAATTTAATGAAGAACAATTTGGCCTTAACCCAACTACTCCAAGAAAAATAGTCAACTAGAGGAATTATTTTTAAACATACTGTCGAGGATTTTATTGATTCCTCGGAAAGCAAAGTAAACAGCTGCAGCACAACCTAATATGCCTATAACCAATAAAGGAATATAAAGAGGTTTTTCTTTGTTACTCAGTGCCAAATAAATTATCGTTGGACCCAAAAACATTAAGATTAGAGATATTCCTAAATTTTGAAAACCTTTTACAAGTAATTGTTTATCTGTTCTGTTTTCGTTCATTTTTGTATTGTTCAATGGCTAACCTAACATTTTTATGTTTATTCAGAAGATTTTCTGCCATTTCTTGATTGATATTGAGTTCTTTCATTAACATATTTACTCCTCTATCAACAAGTTTATTATTAGTCAACTGCATATCGATCATTTTGTTTCCTTTGATCTTACCTAGCTGAATCATTGTAGCCGTAGTAATCATATTCAATACAATTTTTTGAGCTGTACCAGCCTTCATTCGTGAACTACCAGTTACGAATTCCGGACCTACAATAACCTCAATAGGAAATTTAGCAGTTTTTGATAAGGGACTGCTCTTATTACAAGTAATACAACCAGTAATAATATTATTTTTGTTACATTCCTTAAGCGCGCCAATCACGTAAGGCGTGGTTCCAGATGCGGCTATTCCAACCACAACATCCTTACTGTTAATTTTATATTCTTGAAGATCAATCCAACCTTGAGTAACTGAATCTTCTGCAAATTCAACAGCCTTTCTGATAGCAGAATCACCACCGGCAATGAGTCCTATCACCAAGTCATGCGGAACCCCAAAAGTAGGCGGGCACTCAGAAGCATCAACAATACCCAATCTGCCGCTGGTTCCTGCACCTATATAAAACAATCGTCCTCCAGAATTTAGTTTTTCGACTATAATACCAACTAATTTTTCTATTATTGGTATAACTTTTTCTACTGCTAGAGGGACTGTTTTATCTTCCTTATTTATATTAATTAATAATTCATTCACCGTCATTTTTTCCAAATGATTGTATTTAGAGTCCTGTTCTGTAGTCCTTGTGAATTTCATATTTCAAAAATACATAATAAGTTTAGAAGTTAATGAGATCTGGAAATTATACTTTGTTATAAAAAGATTTGCGTTAGTGATGGCAGCGGTATCCTTTTTAATTTGATGGTTCTAAATTAAACACTTACTAATTATCTAATAATTAAAAAGATATAGCGTACAGCACGACCTTGTATTACAAGGTAACGCCCAAAATATATCACTGAATTACATAAATAAATTCATCAACTTCAGAGAGTCTGAAATAGCCTAATGGAAAGTTTTCCGGATTTGTTTGATTAACGCAATTACCTCTAACTGTAGCTGGTTGCGTTTCAAAAGGACCACCGCCTTCTTCGCTGTTTTGTTGTAAAAGTATGAACATATAATCGTAGAACCGCTGTGAAATGCCATAATTCCTTATGGTTACAATATCTCCAGTTGCCAAATCTTCTTCGGTATAAAAACCAAATATTTGATTACCGTTAACGAACTCATCTTTATAAACTTCTAGTGACGGAATTACTGGAATATCACTAGAAAACTCGAAGAAGTAGTAATTTTCTTCATTTGCGGGATCTGTATAAAAAGCTTTAAGTTCGATTTCTTCACCAGAAAATCCTCCTTCATTATTTTGTTCGACGTACTCAATTTCACTAACAGATTTTAAAGTTTCTGTAGCTGAATAAATTTCTCCCTGATAATTGATTGTTAGAAAATAATCAACATTAATTAATGGAATAAATGAATCATTTTTATAGATTCCTGAGTTGCCCTCCTCAATAAATTGAAATGAATTATTATTTGAATCGGTGACACTTACTAGGGCACCATTTGCCGGTGGAATTTCTGTCTCAAAATAAGGAGCAGAAAGCGTTAGTTTTATTTGTTGTTCATTACCTGAAGTTCCCTTAATCCAATTAATTGAGGCTTCAATAACTAATTTTGACTCGGAGGTTGGGAGATCCAGATCGATCACGTCTTCACATGAAAAAGTGAATAATGAAATGATCGCTATGTAAATTATTTTTTTCATTTTTAAAACTTAAAATTATAGGATACTGAAGGAATGATTCCAAAAATGGATAATCTTAAAGCCTCATTGTCACCTGTATTTCTGTCTTGCCTGAACGTTATTGAGGCTGCATTCCTTCTGTTATAAACATTATAAATACTGAATACCCAATACGATTTCCAGGATTTATCTTTTACTGATTTTGGAACATATTTGGCAGATATATCCATTCTGTGATAAGCCGGTAGCCTAAACTGATTTCTTTCACCATAACTTGGAATAGATATTCCATTATACTCATATTGCCCATCAGGATAGGTTGTTGGTTGCCCTGTTTGGAACAAGAAATTTGTATTAAAACTCCATTTTTTATTTAGATCATAACTTGCTGTAAATGAAATATCATGAGTTTTATCATATGGCGTATTATACCAATTGCCATTATTAATTCCTAGTTCCTCAGAAGTTCTTCCCTGAGTTCTTTGCTCAGATTTTGATAAGGTATAGGCTAACCATCCTTTAAATTGACCTTCATTTTTTCGTAATAGTATTTCTAGTCCATAAGCTCTTGCTTCTCCATTTAATATTACCTGCTCAATGGCATTGTTCGCAATTAGATCGGCACCATCTATATAATCGATTCGATTCTTTATTTCCTTATAAAAACTTTCCACTTCTAGGGAGTAATCTATAGTTTCAAAATTTTTAAAATAGCCAATAGCAACCTGATCTAATATTTGGGGTTTCACATATTTACCACTTGGCGTCCATACATCGAGTGGTGTAGGTGAGGATGTGTTAGATAATAAATGGAGATATTGGCTCAATCTGTTATAGCTTGCTTTAACTGAGGATACTTCGTTTAGTTGGTAAGCAATAGAGACTCTAGGCTCTAAATTGCTGAATGATGTAATGACATCGCTGCGTTTGTAATTTTCTGTTGATATGGGTTCTGCTTTTTCATAGATCTGAAGATCCTGATTGAAAATAACCGGATTATTATCTTCGTAAATATTCAATTCGTCCTGTCCTAATCTTAAAAACGAACTGATCCTCAGTCCATATGTTGCTGTTAATTTATCTGATAATCTATGCTCTGCATCAAAGTAAATTGCATTTTCAAAAGCAAATTTATCGGTCAATTTAAATGAGTTTATTCCAGATGTAGCTGTTGTAGGTTCAATTTCTCCGGGATTGAATTTATAATAAATGCTATTCAACCCATATTGCAACTCCAATTTATCGTTTAAATAATGCTTTAGGTCATATTTTAAATTGAAATTCTGGATACCAGAAACCCAATCGAATTCAACAAAGTTTAGTTTAAGGTCATAATAATAATCAGAGTATATCAATGAGAGATTGGAGAATAATTTATCAGAGAACAAGTGATTCCATCTAAAGTTAAAAACAGCATTTCCATAACTATTTTCGAAAGAATCTGAAATTCGAAATACATCCCTACCAAAGTAACCGGAAAGATAAATATTGTTTTTTTGATTTAATCTATAACTTAATTTCGTATTCAGATCATAGAAATATGCAATATTATCGATATCAAAAAGAGGCAAGAATAAATGAGCATAGGATGATCGTCCACCTAAGAGAAAAGATCCTTTATCCTTCTTGAGAGGTCCCTCCAAAAGCAATCGGCTGGCAACGACACCAATTCCGCCATTCCCCTCAAATTGCCTACTGTTTCCTTCTTTTTGATAAATATCCAGAACTGATGATACTCTTCCGCCATATCGTGATGGAATTCCGCCTTTGTATAATTTTAGATCTTTAATAGCATCTGGATTGAATACAGAAAAGAAACCGAACAAATGTGAAGAATTGTAAATAGTGGCTTCGTCTAACAAAATTAGGTTCTGATCTGCTGCGCCACCTCTTACATTAAAACCGGAAGATCCTTCACCAGCATTGGTAACTCCAGGAAGCAAGGTAATAGATTTGATGACATCCGGTTCGCCTAGAACAACCGGAATTTGTTTAATGGTATTTGAAGAAAGCGCATTGACACTCATTTGTGGTTTTCTTATATTTAATTGTTCCACATTTTTTGAAATAACAACTTCATCTAAACTTTCAAATGACTCTGTAAGTTGATAATTTATTTGTTTATTCTCATTAAGATCAATGGTTTCATTAATTTCAGCAAATCCTAAAAAGCTGATTTTAACCTCATAAAGGCCTTTGGGTAATGTTATGGAGTAGAATCCATATTCATTAGTTGCTGTACCGGTTTGCAACTCGGGAAATATGATGTTAACACCAATTAATGATTCATTACTTTGAGAGTCATTAATATTACCACTTAAAGTAAACTTTTCCTGGGAATAATTAAAGGCCGTGTTCAGGCAAAATAAAAGAATAATAAATGCCCTGAATTGTTCCATGCGCAATTTTTTGCTGGCAAATTTATAAAAAAAAGCTCCAGTACTGGAGCTTTTAACATTATCTTAAAGTATCAGTTAACTGATTTAATTATCCTGTTAAATGTCTCATTTGGCCTCATAGCATTATTGGCTAAATTTTCATCAGGAAGGTAATATCCTCCAAGATCTAATGGATGGCCTTGGATAGCATTCAATTCTGCAAAAATTGATTTTTCATTGCTGGCTAACGATTTAGCAACATCTTTAAAAATCATTTTTAAGATCAGTATCCTTGTCTTGGTTTGCTAATTCCTGAGCCCAATACATGGCTAAATAAAATTGACTACCTCTGTTATCAATTTCTCCTGCAATCCTTGAAGGTCCTTTTTTGTTTTCTAAAAGTTTTTCGGTTGCTGCATCTAAAGTCTCTCCTAAAATCGCTGCTTTCGTATTTTTAGTTTTTTCCGATATATGTTCTAAGGAAACTGCAAGAGCTAAAAATTCACCTAAAGAATCCCAGCGCAAGTGATTTTCTGCTGTGAACTGCTGAACATGTTTTGGTGCAGATCCACCTGCTCCAGTTTCAAATAATCCACCACCATTCATTAATGGAACAATTGAGAGCATTTTTGCGCTGGTACCAACTTCTAAGATTGGGAACAGATCGGTTAAATAATCTCTTAATACATTACCTGAAACTGAAATGGTATCTTTTCCTTCTTTGACTCGTTTTAATGTAAAGTTTGTGGCTTCAATAGGAGATAAAATCCTTATATCCAAACCAGTAGTATTATGATCTGGTAAATATGTGTTAACTTTTTTAATTATTTCGGCATCATGAGCTCTGTTTTTATCCAACCAGAAAACCGCCGGTGTATTGGATGCTCTGGCTCTTGAAACTGCTAATTTTACCCAATCCTGTATTGGTGCATCTTTGGTTTGACACATACGCCAGATATCACCTTTTTCTACATTGTGCTCTATTAAAACCTTGTTATTATCATCAATAACCTGGACAACTCCATTTGATGAAATTTCAAATGTTTTGTCATGAGAACCATATTCTTCAGCTTTTTGAGCCATTAGACCAACATTAGGCACAGTGCCCATGGTAGTTGGGTCGAATGCACCATGTTTTTTACAAAAGTCTATTGTAGCAATATAAATTCCTGCATAACTACTGTCTGGAATTACGGCTTTAGTATCTTGTAATTTGCCATTTTTATCCCACATTTTACCCGAAGTCCTGATCATTGCAGGCATGGATGCATCAATGATCACATCACTTGGTACATGAAGATTTGTAATACCTTTATCAGAATTCACCATTGCAAGTTCCGGACCATTCTTATAAAGCCTTTTTAATATCTGCTTCTATTTCTTTTCTTTTATTTTCCGGTAATTTTTGAATATCAGATATTAGATCACCAAATCCATTTTTTACGTCCACACCAATTTCATCTAAGGTTTGTGAATGCTTCTTAAAGACGTTTTTAAAGAACACCTCTACAGCATGGCCAAAAATAATTGGATCGGACACTTTCATCATGGTCGCTTTCATGTGTAATGAAAACAGTACATTTTTAGATTTCGCATCTTTTATTTGATCTTCCAAAAACCCAATTAATTCTTTTTTATTTAGGACTGTCGCATCAATTATTTCACCTTTTAAAATTGGAAAGCTATCTTTTAATGTTGTTTTTGTTCCTTGAGAATTGGTATGAACTATTTTTATGGAGGTAGGATAATCCAGTGTAACAGATTTTTCGTTATGTGCGAAATCACCTTTCGTCATTGTTGCCACATGTGTTTTGGAATCAGGAGACCAGGCACCCATGGAATGTGGATTCTTTTTTGCGTAATTTTTTATGGCTTTAGGTGCGCGTCTATCAGAATTACCTTCGCGAAGTACTGGATTTACAGCACTTCCTTTTATCTTATCGTACTTTAATTTTATTGACTTTTCCTTATCGTTTTTTGGATCTTCCGGATAGTTGGGTAAACTAAATCCTTTGGATTGTAATTCCTTTATTGCAGCTTCAAGTTGCGGAAGTGAAGCACTTATATTTGGTAACTTTAATTATATTGGCATCAGGTTTTTTAACTAATTCACTCAATTCTGATAAAGCATCAGTAACTTTTTGATCCTCATTTAAAAATTCAGGAAAACTGGCTAATATTCTTCCGGCTAATGAAATATCTTTTGTTTCAATCCGTATTCCGGACGGTTTCAAAAATGCTTTAATTATTGGTAAAAATGATCGAGTAGCCAATGCAGGTGCTTCATCTGTTTTCGTGTAAATGATTGTAGACTTATCTGACATTTATTTTATTTTAAAAAATTAGGAAAAAAGGCCTTGTTTGGGCGTTGTAAATATACAAAAATCAAGTGGCTAATGTTATTAGGAAAGGATATTAATAGTAAGAATTCTTCTCTTTTTTAATCTGACAATATATACAGAAATCAAAGGTGTATAAAAAACAAAAGCCATATCATCTAGAAGTTAATCTATCTTGACATGGCTTTCTTGAAACAGTTCCACATGACCTATTTAGCATTGCTACTAACCTCAGTTAAAATTTTCATTTTACACTTTTTCGGTTCAAGTTTCACTATTTCAATAAAACATTTCGTTTAGTGTAATTTTCAATATGCATTGACCTATTACTAAAATGTTTTAGTTAAACTGTTTTCCTTGATAAATTATCAATTGCATTTTACTTGCGTAACCTACCACCTCTAATTCATTGCTTCCTTTTCCAACTTTCACTTTCGCTTCTGCAAGATACCTAAGCTTTCCGTTGCACCAGTTTTTGTCTGCCGAAACATACAATACTTTTTACAACTTCTTGATCTCTCAACTTTCACATGCATACACATGGCGCCTTGAGACCTCAGAAAACAGTTTTATAAAGAACGTTACTTTATTGAACTTAAATCTAATTTGGTTTTGACACCAAAACCGGCCGAAGCCGTTATCAAATTCTTTAGCTAAGATAATGCGGCAATCCAATATTTAAAATATTTTAAGGGTTTTAATATCAACGATTTATAAACCAAGTTTATTAACATTTGTTAATAAAAAAAGCCCTGAAATTTCAGGGCTTTTAAAAGTTATTAAACGTTTATTAACGTCTTTCTTCTTTAATTCTTGCTTTTTTACCGGTAAGACCTCTAAAATAAAAGATTCTAGCTCTTCGTACTTTACCTTTTTTATTGACCTCAATTTTTTGAAGTGCAGGCATATTTACAGGAAAAATTCTTTCAACACCTATTGTTCCAGACATTTTTCTAATTGTAAAGGTTTCAGTCGTTCCTGTCCCTCTTCGTTGAAGCACTACACCTTTAAAGAACTGAGTTCTTGTTTTAGCTCCTTCCTTAATTTCATAATACACAGTAATTGTGTCACCGGCAGAAAATTCAGGTAATTCCTTTTTAGCTATAAATTCGTCCTGAACATATTTTAATAAAGATTCCATTTTGTAATCTATTTAATAATTAATCCGAAACAACATTCACGATTCTCGCCAGAGGTTAACCCGAAATTGGGTGCAAATATAAGTAAAAAGTTAAATGTTGAAGATAAAAGTTAAAAGTTTTTTGGGTGTTTCCTTTCGTTGCACTTCAGGTCGGGCTTTCAGCAGTCGCTTTTTTGTCTAAAAACCTTTCGACAAGTTATACTTGCTACTTTCAATAAAAATATATTTTCATTTAAGTAATGCTCAAGGAGACAAAAAGAGCTCGAACAAATGCTTCAATCCTTAACACTTACTCTTCCAACAAATCTGGTCTTCTGTCCTTGGTATGTTTATAAGCTTCTTCTTCGCGCCATTTTTCATTTCGGGGAAATTGCCACTGAATAATACATCCGGAACCTTCCAGCCTTTATAATCTCTAGGACGAGTATAAATGGGTGGTGCCAACAAATTATCCTGGAAACTATCTGTTATGGAGATGTTTCATTTCCTAATACACCCGGAATTAATCTGATTATTGCATCACAAAACACAGCAGCTCCCAATTCGCCACCAGACAATACATAATCGCCAATCGATATTTCACGTGTTATAAAATGGTCGCGTACACGTTGATCCACACCTTTGTAATGTCCGCAAAGAATAATAATGTTCTCTTTCAAGAAATTTGGGTGGCTATACCTTGTTTAAATAGTTTTCCATCCGGAGTCATGTATATGATCTCGTCATATGTTCTCTCTGCCTTTAA
>CAWHCT010000010.1:0-112707 GCA_963827785.1 uncultured Flavobacteriaceae bacterium
ATCAACCCTTTGATACGTATGTGCTCCAAAAAAATCGCGTTGTGCCTGAATTAAATTAGCAGATGAATCTCCAGTTGTATAACTATTAAAAAAGTTGATGGATTCACTTAAACAAGGAATTGGCAATTCATTTAAAATACATTGAGACACCATTTTATTTGCTGATGGTTTTAAGGATTTGATCTGATGAATTATCTTATCATTTTTCAAAATAGAAGGTGATGATTTCAGTACCTCAACCAAATCAATCATTAAATCGGATTTGATAATACACCCTGCAGTCCAAATCCTTGCTATCTCACTTAAATTTAAATCCCAATTATAAGTCTTTGAAGCTTGATGAATTAAGTGAAGTCCCTGATAATGATTGATGATTCTTGCAAACTGATAGGTTTTCAACAAATCTATTGATGACAATATCTGATATTAATATCATTCTCTGTTCTATAAAGATTTTGCGCTTCAACTCTGTCCTCTTTTAAAAAGGATGTATAACGAGCAAATAAAGCCGAAGCAATCATTGTGCTTGGAGCACCTAATTCTGCCGTCGCAATGGTTGTCCAATTTCCTGTGCCTTTATTACCTGCTTTATCTAATATTTTATTGACCAACCAATCGTTTCCTTCCTTTTTTCTTAGAATATCAACTGTGATCTCTAATAAATAACTGCTAGCAGTCGATTTCCAACTTTCCAAAACATCTGCAATTTCATCAGGATTTTTTCCTGTTGATGAAAGGATTCCAAACACTTCTGCCAACAATTGCATTTCGGCATATTCAATTCCGTTATGAACCATTTTTACAAAATGGCCACTTCCTTCCGGACCTATATAGGTACAGCATGGTAAATCATTATCATCTTTTGCGGCAATCTTCTCTAAGAAAGGTTTTACCAAATTGTAGGCATCTTTATTTCCACTTGGCATAATGGATGGTCCTTTAAGTGCACCTTCTTCGCCTCCGGAAACTCCTGTTCCAATGAAATGAATTTTCTTGGATTGCAAATACTCAAAACGTTCTTTGGTTTTGTTGTAGTTTGAATTGCCTCCATCGATAATTATATCCCCATCAGATAAATGTGGAAGCAAATCATCAATAACAATATCAACCGTTTTACCGGCATTAACCATGAGCATTATTTTTCTAGGCTTTTGAATGGAATTCACAAATTCTTTGAGATCATCAAATGGCAATGCTAATGATAATTCCTTATGCTCATTTCTAAAGTTTAAGGCAACATTTTCTTCAACTCCATTAACATGTCTGTTAAACATGGAAATCTTGAATCCATTGTTTGCCAAATTTCTGCATAGACTTTTACCCATGACTCCTAATCCAAGAAGTCCAAACTCCGATTTATCCATCAGTTCTTCTTTTATTTGTTTTATGATTTCTTCCGGTGTAAGTTTAACATCAACTGAAATGGCATTAACAGGAATTTCCAAGGTGTCGAATTGTGATTTAAGTAAGTCTGAAGGCATAAAATGATTCTTTCTTGCATTCATTCTATTGTAAATCGTTTCAAAAGTACCTGACAAATGGACCCATTTGGTTTGGTTTTCAATACCATCACTCAGGAGTTCTCTGTATTTCTTCTTTAATGCGGAACAAACTATCACACAACTGTTCTTTTTCAATTGTGTTTTTGCCAATTCATTTAAAGTCACCAGCCAACCATGTCTGTCATCGTCGTTCAAAGCTTTTCCACTTGACATTTTATCAACGTTTTTCTTTGAATGGTAATCGTCGCCATCGAAAAAAGGAATATTCATTTCGTTGGCCAACATTATGCCAATTGTGCTTTTTCCAACACCCGAAACTCCCATTATATAAATGACTTTATTCATTTTTGGTCATTATTGATTTTCTGGATTGATGCCTTCACCTAAAGAACCTGCTTTAAACCATACTTCTGCATAGCTTCCATTTTCATATTGTTTTGCTATATCACCATTATAAGTTTCAGATTTAGTAGTCTTCCCGTTAGCCTGATTGTAAGCACCTTGCTTAAAATACTGTAATTCGCCAGCATAGGCATTTTCTCTTTCTTCGCTTACAGTTCGTTTTGATGCATAAACGTTTATAACCTGTTGAGGAATTTCTTCTTTTTTTGCAAAATCTGATTTCAATAAGTTTTTTGTGAATTTTATAGTTTCATGTCCTTCACTTGTAAAAGTGAGATACATAATACCCTTATAGACGTTAACTTCGTAACTAAATTCTTCTCCTAAGGCAATTCCATCTTCTGGTTCTTCTGGATATGTAGTTGGACTTGTCCCTACAACTGAAAAATCAGAACCCCAAACTGCTGTTGAAAAATCCCATCTGCCATCATTACTGCCTTCTGTATTAATTTCATAATTCCAAAAAACAGAGCCTTTTGTATGACCAGGGAATTTTTTATAAAAGATTTTTAAAGGTTCGTTTTCATGTCCTTCATCACTATGAATTTGACCAACTACTACCGAATATGAAGAGGCAACTCTCGCATCACCTGTAGTTGACACATGCTGTACTTTTAATGTGCCTGTTAATTTACCGCCTGTTTCAGGAATCCAATGTGCTTTTTGTCCTAATTCTGTTCTTGTGTTGTTTGAAGTTCGTGAGGTAATACCAGAATTAGGTGTTTTATATACTACCCAATCTGTATTTCCATCATTTTCAACATAAAAAAAACCTTCCTTTTCAAAATTTACTAAATCTTCGGAACGTGTACCATCTCCTAAAAGAATATTCCATTCATCCATAAATGGAATAACATCACTTGGGTACTTTTTAGTATCTTCAGTTTGAGTTGTAGTCTCTGAAGTAGTTTTAGAATTATTTTTGCAAGCGAAGGTTGCTAAAAGTGAAATTATAATTACTAATGATTTTTTCATTTTATGATTTAGATTTGTTTGTTTTAATACACCTTATTAAGCTTCAAATTCTCTTCGACTTCAATATCTACAGAATTTGAAACTGTATTATTTAAATGCGAATTGGCCTTCTGCTCTATCAATGAATTGAATTTTTGGCTTATCCTTGTCTTGGGTCACTATAACATCAACATTACTCTTCAAACTCTATTTTTGTATTCATGAACTCTAGTGTTTTAACCGAAAAGAAAATGGATGTTTCTCCTTTGGTTAATGAAATTGATTGTTTATTATCCGTTGTCCATTTTGAATCATTTAGTTTCCATCCATTTAGTTCCGGAATTTCTTGATCCTCGTTAATACGCTTATCAAATTTATCAAAAGGAAAAAGTATGGTTATGAAACTATAATCTGAAGATCCTTTTTTTGAAACTACAGACCATTGTTTCCCTCGTCTGCCATCAGTTTTAACTTCATCTGTTTTATTTAGCTGGTAAATGTCCAATCCTGATCCATCTTCAAAGGTTGACCTTAACAAATCAGGAGCATATTCATGACTGTAATGTCCTTGCCAAACCTGTTTGTATTCATGTGGCTTATCTGATTTGAAATTATCCTTAACAATCCAAAATTGGTTCTTTAGATTGATGACTTGTCGTGAATAATCTACACCAACATTTTCAAATCCATCATGGGAACCAACAAACACATCAATATCATCATTGGTTGACCAGGAAATCACTTTTGGATTTGGTAACTCCCTGAATTTCCCGAATCCGCTTCCACCTTTATTCGAAGTATACTGCTTGCCTTGCAACTCATCATCAACCAAAGCTACATTTTTGGTCATTGAATTTTTGAACAGCTCTAAATCCTTTAAATAATACCTAACCTGATAATTTGGTAATATAACTTTTCTATTGGCCATGGCTTGTATCCCTAACATATCACCATGTTGATGGTCTGGTTTTAAATCATCCAGTCCCGCAGAAATTATCATCATATTGTTTTTTGGATTCCAACCATCTCTCATAATATAATAACCGGTTGTTGGAAAATGGAGCGATCCATAGACTGGTTTTTTGGTTTCAATATTACCGAGCATTTTTAATTGCGAGTCGCTTAAATACCAATACATTCTAGATTCAACATGATCATTGGCAAAGTAACCCATTTCAGGATCATTGAACAGCAAATAACCTAAAGTCAAGGCCCCCGAAATATCATTCTTTTCTGCCCAAGGATCGTCTGTATCATCAGATAAAACCGGAGCCGATTTATCAGGATAAGCAATTTTAATTAGCGTAGTGAATAGGGACTTTAGTTTCTCTTCCCAAAACTGACTCACCTCTAAATTACTTGTTTGTGCAAGTTGATACACATAATAATAATTGCCAATGTCACTGATATGGTAATGAACAGTGCGCTCGAACTGGAAACCATCATCGTTGATCTCTCTTGACAAATGTTCTTCCAATAATTTCATTGAATGATTGTACCATTGGTCAGTATCTACAAAATCTCTTAATAAAATGGAAACCATTGCCAAGGCAGATAATCCTCTGGTTTGATGATTACCTGATACAAATTCCTGATTGGTTTCATACAAGTGGGCTCCATGTTGCAACAAAGTTGCAATGGTTGTTAATTGATCGTCATCAGAATAGTTATTCTGACCTAAAAACATGTTATGAATTTGTAACCAGTTCAAAATGCGATAACCAGATCGAAATGCTTCATAAACGCCATTCCCATCGTCAATTTTTTCATATTCTCCAGAATCCAAGGCAGCATTTAACGAGTTCATTTGGTCTTTGAAATACTCTAAATATTTTGAATCCTGATTTTGGTAATTGTAATAAAAAGCAATGTCAACCATTTTGTGCTGACGTGCTAAATGACGCAATGCATAGGCGTTAACCGGTTCACCAAATAAATAATTAAAAGGTAGTTTCCATTGTGTAGACCCATTGTATTTTGCCATGTGGTCTAAAGCTCTTTCAGAGTGACCTTTTTCTGCGTCCGGATAAATGTCCTTATAAGATTGAAAACGTTTATTGAAACTATTCCAATCGTAGAAATAGCGTTCAGAGAATTTTTTTCTGAAATATTGTGCTATTTCTGATGTCGTGATTTTACCTTTTTTAGCAAGCTCCTTTTTGACTTCAGGTTTTAAATAATTTGAAAACTTGTCTATAGAAACAACTTTTCTGGATGGAATATTTTGGGCAATAATAGGATTGGTTAATACTAAACTTACCAATATTATAATTGCTCTGATTGTTTTCATTATTAAGGTGTTCTAATACATTAACTTCATCTTCAAATTCTCTTCTGTTCGTATTTCTCCTGAGTTAGAAATTTGATTATCTGATTGTGAATTATTTTTGGCGCCCCAAAGAAGTGCAACTAATTTTACCGGATTATTCTTGAATGTGTTGTTAGAAATATTCACATTAACGATCCCTCTTGAATTAAGTAAAATTCCGTTTTGTTCTTTAGCTCCACAATTAGTAAATGTACTGTTTGTAACCAACAGATTTCCGCCAATTGTTGATTCGTCATAACCACCGCGATAATAATCAATCACATTGCTTTTAACATTTGTGAACTGACAATTATTTATGGTAAGATATTCAGTGTTATAATCGCCTTTGTCATTGGTTTCTTCCGACAATTCCAAACCGTTTTCACAATTTGAAATGTTTGTGTTTTCAAAGGTGATGCGTTCTGCAAAGGATTGTTTATAGGCTTTTAAAACATAGTTGAAATCGCTTATATCACAATTTGAAACTGTTAAACCGAAATGATTAGACATATTTTCTTTTAAGCTCGCAAAAGCAAAATTTGAAGTGCTTCCTTTTAAGATTACATTATTTACGGTTAGTTTTCCTTTAGGTTGTAATGAAAACAATGGCGTATTAGGTTCACCGGAAAAAACAAGCTGTGCTTTTGTATCGCCTTGAGATTGAACCGTAAGTGTTTTATTAATTACCAATGACTTATCAATCGCGTAAACACCTTCCGTTAAAGAGATAATATCTCCATTGCTTGCTTCATCTATTTTAGTTTGCAATTCCTCTGCTTTTGCTACAGTATGCGTAACTGGGTCTTTCGCTTCAATTTCATTCGAGTACCAAGTTGCTCCGTATTTAGATTTATCTAAAATATTAGGATTTGTAACATCAACACCTAAAACTGCACCTATACTATTATTGTCTTTTCTTGATTTACCAAATAAATCTGTTTCAATAGAATTAAAATCGAAACCTATATATGGTTCTATATCACTAGGCACACCCGCTGGGAGATAAATATTATCAGCTACTTTTTTCAATTCTAACGATGCTTGTAAAATACCACCATCAAAATCTTTAAACTTTACACCTTTATTATCTACAATATTATTTTTAAATAAAACCCCGTCCGCTTTATCATGCTCTACAACTATAGATTCGTCTCCTTTTTCGTTGTAAATAATATTATTGGCAACAGTGGTTCTAATAGGTCTTGCCGAGCGAATTTCAGATAAAGGCAACACATCCTTTTGGGCAATATTTGTTCCCACACCAAATTGCCAAGGCGATTTACAATTTACGTATGTATTATAAGCAACCACAACATCTGTAACTTGGTTATATCTATTTAGAGGCGATTTTGGAATTCCATTCATTATAGCTAGAGGACTTCTGAAATTTTCACCAATTATGTTATAGAAATAGTTATTTACAATCCAATGTCCTGTATTTACAATTCTAATACCACCATAATTTTTATTTACACCATCACCAATAAAATAGTTGCCATCAATCATCGCATAATTTCCATGTCTCGTCACTACTGAACCTTCACTTTTGTAAAACACGTTATTTTTAATTTCGTTGAAATTAGTTTTACTTGAAATTATTTCAACCTCTCCATTGCATTCTTCAAACAGGTTATTTGCAATGGTTGTATTACTTGGGCTCATAGACGTAAAACTACTTCCTAACTGAATCGTTTCACCTCTAGCACCACCTTTTCGAGGTCGAGGTCCAAAATGATTATTTATAATTTTATGATAGTTTTTTATACTTTGAACGCCTTTTAAATCAACCCTAACTGTTGGGCCTCCGTTTGTTTTACCAGCAATATAACAATGATCTAATTGATTGTGTCTTCCGTAAAATTGAACCCACATATCATCATCATCACGTTGTAATTTATTAAAATCTCTAATGACACAATTTGTAACTCTACAATTGTTTGCAACGTTATCTTCGTCTATCCTAAAAGCGATTACATTTTCTGATGGTGAATATCCATTTCTAAAATGCAAACCACTCACTACTAAATATTCGCCTCCAAAAGTTAAGTTTGAAACACCTTCAATAAATACTTTCCCTGGAGTTTCTGCTTTTAAAGTTATTGGTTTGGCTTCGGTTCCTTCACCTGTAAATTTAATTTGTACGTCCTTCCAAATACCATCTGCCAAAACAATGTTGTCTCCAGCTTGTGCGTTTTTTATAGCTTCAGAAAGTTCGTCTTGGTCATTTACTTTGGTGCCTTTAGAGCTGCTTTTCTCTCCACACGCACTGATTAAAAAAGTCAAAGTCAGAACAATAAATAGTCTTTTCATCTTTATGATATTCTTTGTTGTTTATTAGTTATACATGGCTAAAAACCACTTGTCAATTTACAAAAAATAATTGGTTTACCAGTTTGGTTTACCAAATATATGTATATTTGTTGGTATAACCATTCTTTTTATTAAGAATTCACATTAATATAAATATGACTTCTTTAAAACCGGCTACAAGAGAAAAACTTCAAAAAGTAAGTACTGCTACTATAGCTACATGCTTATATAAGAAAGGATTGCGGAATCAATACATCCAAAACGTTAAACCGCTCAAAAAGGGCAAACCAATAATGGTAGGTGAAGCATTTACGTTACGATATATTCCGGCACGTGAAGATTTAAATCCGGTTGAAGTGTTTAAAGATCCTAAACATCCGCAAAGAGTTGCTGTTGAAACCTGCCCTACAGGTTCTGTTTTAGTAATAGATAGCAGGAAGAATTCACGAGCAGCTTCTGCAGGTTCAATTCTTGTAACCAGATTGATGAAACGTGGTTGTGCAGGAATTGTCACGGATGGAGGCTTTAGAGATTCCGCTGAAATTGCTGAACTCCCTTTTCCTTCATATCATGACCTTCCTTCGGCGCCAACAAACTTAACATTACATCAGGCTCTTGATATTAATGTCCCAATTGGTTGTGGAGATGTAGCTGTATTTCCCGGAGATGTAGTTGTTGGTGACGACGATGGAGTTATGGTAATACCAAAAGATATTGCAGATGAAGTGGCGGATGAATGTACCGAAATGACCATGTTTGAAGATTTTGTTCTGGAAAAAGTGAATGAAGGAAGAACTATAATTGGTCTCTATCCGCCAACCGATGAAAAAACTTTGATCGAATTCAATTCCTGGAAAAAAAGAAAATAAAAATTGAGATTTTTATTACATTTTCTTTAACTTCACATGTAAACTATGTATAAGTTATAATACTATTATCTGCATGCAAAAAATTACATTAATTACCTTACTATTTTGGTCGGTTCTTTCATTTTCTCAAGATCGTATAACAGGAGATCCAATAACATTTACAAAAAGCTGGATTATTAAGGCAGGAGTGAATGTTGTAGACAACTCCGGAAAATGGAAACCTTTTGATTTCACATCTGATGAAAGTACAAGTGCGTTTTCAAATCCGCTTGCTTTAGGAGTTGAATTCAGATTTGCCAATGCCAATTCAATTTCTCTTTTTGGAAGTCTTAATAAATGGAAAGCTAATGAAGGTATTGTAGATGGGAGTTTAATTACTGAAGACCAAAGTTATGCATCGGGTGACTTAAGTTATAAATTTTATTTTGACCACTTTTTTTTCAATTCTAGCTGGCTGGATTTATATTTTGAAGGTGGTCTGGGATTATTTTTTATAAGTGAAAATGGCCCTTTTAATGACCGCCAATCTAACTTTTCTCAAAATTTAGGTGCAGGTAGCATCATTTGGTTTTCCAGATCTGTTGGTCTGAACCTGCAGGCCATAAGTAAGTTTTACAGAATTGACGGAAATAATAAAAGTCAGATACAATATTTCGCAGGTCTTACTTTTAGACTTTATAAAAAAGATTTTGACCGGGATGGCATAACAAATAAAAATGATCAATGTCCTATGGTAGCTGGTTTACTGGAGTTTAATGGTTGTCCAGATACTGATGGAGATGGTGTTGAAGACACTAAAGATCAATGTCCTGAAAATGCCGGAAAACCAGAATTCAATGGTTGTCCTGATACTGATAATGATGGCTTAGCAGATGCCGATGACAAATGTCCTGATCATCCCGGAACTCTGGAAAATAATGGCTGTCCGGTTCCTGAACCATTACAAGACCTTGATCCTGAGATAAAAACTGAGCTTATTACAGAATCTGGTCAGCCAAGTGAAAAGATTTTAGAAACTCTAAATGAGTATGCCAAAACTATTTTCTTTGATTACAGTAAATCGTTTTTCAAAGAGGAGACTTACACCGTTTTACAATCTATAACTCAAATTATTAAGACATATCCAGATGCACATTTCATTATTGAAGGACATACAGATAGTTTAGGAAGTCATATTACAAATGACAGATTATCAAACGATAGAGCCAATGCCGTTAGAGATTATTTGATTAGTAACGGAATTGATCCTTCAAGATTAACTGCCATTGGTTATGGTGAAAGAAGGCCTAAGTTTTCAAATGCAACCAAAGGAGGAAGAGATCAAAACAGGCGTGTTGAAGTAAAACTCAAGAAATAAAAAAAGTAGCTCCATCAGGATTCGAACCTGAATCTAAAGTTTAGGAAACTTTTATTCTATCCCTTGAACTATGGAGCCAAAACAATAATGCAAAGTTAAGTGTATTGATGGTTTTATCAAGCGTTTTTTCCGAAGTATAAATAACAAAGGAACAAAATTAAGTAGACCAGAAGATAAATCAAATAAAAATTTCGAAACCTTTTGTATTCCCTATTTTCTGGATATAAGTTTCCGAAAAGCCCTTTTATTTCTCTAATAAATACGGGTTTTATGTTGATTATCCAGCTATCTGTTTGATATACTATTTTTCTGAATTTGCTCCTGTAATAGGTAAGGGGCAGCCCCCAGGCAATGAACAGGATAAGCCAGATGTTATTTTTTACAAGATCGATCATCCCTTATTCCTATTTGGAAACCAAGGGAAAAACGCACTTGTTTTAGCCACATAATCCCTGTATTGGGGTTTTGTATCCTTTAAGGATCTTTCAAGAAGAGAAACTCCTGATATTTTTATTATCAAATAGGTCATGATCAAGGACCCTGCAACATGCCAATAAGCTCCTGCTGCTATTGAAAATAACCCAAACGACCACCAGACAGTTACATCACCAAAATAATTTGGATGTCTGGTATATCTCCATAGACCGGTATCTAAAACCTTTCCCTTATTATCAGGATTATTTTTAAACCTTGTTAACTGATAATCGCCAACCGATTCAAATAAAAATCCAACTATCCACAAGACTACTGCTGCATAATCCAGAGCATTTAAGTCATTGGATTGTGTATATGTGTTTATCCCCAATAAAGGAAGTGAGACCAATGCGATCAATGATCCCTGAAGAAGGAAAACCTGAAAAAAACTAAACCACCAGTAACGTTTTGCTCCAAAATGTCTTCTGAATTCCTGATATCTGAAATCCTCTTCTTTACCATAATTTCTATATAATAAATAGCCTGAAAGTCTAAGACCCCAGAGGGTCACTAAACCAAATACCAACCATTTACGAGTGTAAACATCTCCTGAAAGCAAAAGGTAAGTAGCATTCGCCACTATAAAGCCAATACCCCAAAAAATATCGACTATACTTACATTTTTTATGGGAATGCTTATGAGCCAAAGCGCAGTCATAAGAATCATAACACTTGAAAATGCCCAAAGAAATATCATACTATAAATATAAATGAATTAAAATGAATTTTAAACTTGATATTTTTGAATGAATTTATGCAGGATTTTACTGGGAAAAGTTACCTCAACCTCTTTCATCTTTTTGATGAGAGCTTCAGCATCTTCCGGAGAAAAATATCCATGATTCTTATAGACATTTATTCTTAATATAATACCTTCAATATCCAATTCTGTATGAAATTGAGTTGCGTAAATGTTATTTTTAAATCTTATCATCTGATAAGGACAGTCATCAGAACTTGCCAACAAGGTTGCATCATATGGTAAAGTTTGACAGGCTTCCTTATGACCGCAATAAGCATTGAATTTACCAGAGATATCATTTAACAATTCATCTTTTTTACCTATTTCCGTTAATTCTATTTCTACGGTTCCAACTGCTTCTGAATACTTTTCTTTTGATACCTCTCCTCCTTTAAATTTATTAAGTGCACCTATACCATAGCAAACACCTAAAAAAGGAAAATCATTTTTAAAGACTTTAACGAGAAGAACATCCAGTTCTTTTTCAAAACGCCTTTCGTAATCCTTTTTAACCTGCTCTTCATCACTAACATTGCTTGGGCCGCCACCTAATATGATTCCAGAATAGTCTTCAAGATCTATATTTGGGAACACCTTCTTTTTCCATTCGCACTCGATGCACTTGATTATTTAACAATCCTCCATATTTCAAGAAAGCGTCAAATTCATCATCTGAAGCCATATCAATTGGCCGTAATTGCAATATTAAAAAAGGTTTCATTACGAGAATATAATGTCCGATTATCATTAAATATAAAAAAAAGTCTGCAACTGATCGAAATTCTATACTCTATGATAGATAAATAATAAAGCCATTCAAAAAATTGAATGGCTTTATTAAGGATAGAACTATATTTAAATCAGGGATTGTATTTAATTAATTTTTCATCTACTGTTTAATAAGCTTAATGACCTTAGTTATATCGGCTTGAGAAAGTCTGACAAAATAAATACCGGAACTTAATTCACCTCCAAACTGATAATCTTCATTGCCATTAATTATATTGGAATGGATAAGCCTTCCATTCATGTCAAACGATTTAAGATCGACTTTATCAATAGAATTAGGTGTTATCATCTTAATATTGAATAAATTATTAGTTGGATTTGGCCATGAAACCACATCATACGTTGCAAGATTTTCTTCTGATATGTCTATTCCTCCTTCTCTAGAAGCATTAGCACAAGACCCTATATAGTCTCCATGGGCTTCATGAGCGGGCATTGCATTTATACTCACACATATATCTTTACCATTATGACAGACCAAAATCTTGGTTTTCGCATCATTGCAGTATTCAATTATAACTCCGTTAGTACAGTCTTCAATATCTTCATCTACTCCACCAATACAATTATTATCTTGTCCATCACAGATTTCATCTGCACCAGGATTAATTGAGGCATCTTCATCATTACAATCATCATTTGTAAGACTATATCCTACGCCTGGATCTGAACAGAATTCCTCTCCCTCCATATCCAAAACACTTCCAAAGCCATCTTCATCTGTATCTGTGTAGTAAGTAAAACAATCTCCTGTTATAGGCCCACCTATGCAAGTAGCGGTAACTGTTGCACAATAAGTCAGAAAAAACGTTTCTTGTATTATCCACTCGCTGTTACAAAGAGGTGAAACATCGTTAAAGTCATAAGAATAGAAATATAACACTCCATAAGTACCTTCAATTGGAGGATCCTCCGGCCCTACATCAATACCTGGAAAACCTCCTATATCTGGATGGACTTCCCAACGATCATCACCAGTACCTTGAGAGTTATCATTTTGAACGAACAGTACGAATTGATCAGAACTACCAGCAGCTGATCCGCCTGTCCAATAGGAGTACCCATTGATTACACCCGCTGGCTCACTATCAAAATTAAAAATAATTGTACCACAAGTAAATGTCATTCCTTCACTCTGTGAATAGGACGAAACCGTAATAAAAAAAATAATCAAGTAAGTAAAAATACCATTAAGCTTTAATGTATTTTTTAACTTCTGAATTGTGTAAAAGAGTAGTTTTGTTTTCATAATTACAAGGGATTAATTAATAAGTGTTAAATTATATATTAATTCTTAATATTATGTTAAAAAAAATGTTAAAATCCTTTGTTTACGGGGCCTACAGCTACGGTTTTCCCGTAGAATGCTGATGTTCATTGGAGTGAAAAAGGGACTTTTTTCAAAAATATTTTACTAAAAGACCTGTTCTTGACCAAAAATTAATATTTCGTTTATAAGATCCCTGATTTTTTGTAGTATTAAAAATGAGTTTTTCGTAGTGTTAAATGATAATCCTTGCTGCATTTTCTTTAATCAATTCCAAATAACAGCAGTATTTTGAAGTAAGTCTATAAGTTTTGCTATTTTTAAACGATGGGAAACAGAGCTATCTTTTCAATTATTCGTTCGGTTATTAAGGATAAAGGTCTTGATGGAAAATCTCATCAGGACTTTATTGACAGGTTTATAGGAAATGCTGAACTCCTTCATTATTTATACTCTCAGCTTTACTGCCATAAAGAAGCCTTTAACCATACATTCAAAGAAATTCTTGAATTGATCGCAGATTCATATATTGAAAGAAGCCCATATTTAAAAAAACGTGATAAGGAAAAAGATAAAAGAGACATCTGGTTTTTAAGCAATAAATTAGCAGGGATGAGTTTGTATGTGGACAGATTTGCAGGTTCTTTAAAGGCTATGCCTGACAAATTAAACTATTTACAAGATCTGGGTGTCAACTTATTGCACTTAATGCCTCTTTTTGAAAGCCCTGAGAACGCCAGTGATGGCGGTTATGCTGTATCCAATTATAGAGTAATTGACAAACGCTTTGGGACTCTTGAGGATTTGAAAAGCGTGCAGCGTGCTCTTCAGGAGAAAGACATGTACCTAATGATAGACATCGTTCTTAATCACACTTCCGATCAGCATGAATGGGCACAAAAAGCGAAACAAGGAGACCCTTTCTATCAGGACTTTTATTATTTATATGACGATCGTACAATTCCTGATCAAATGGAAGCCCATATGCCCGATATATTTCCTGAAAGCTCCCCTGGAAGTTTCATTTACAACAAGGAAATGAATAAATGGGTCATGTCTGTCTTTCATAATTACCAGTGGGACCTGAATTTTACAAATCCACAGGTTTTAAAAGCCATGTTGAGCAATATTTTCTTTTATGCCAATTTAGGTGTTGACATTTTGAGAGTTGATGCCCCTGCTTTTATTTGGAAACAAATGGGAACCTCGTGTCAGAACCTACCCGAAGCTCATGTTATTTTGCAATTAATTAAAACTTCCTTGGAAATCGCCACTCCGGGAATGGCTATTTTAGGAGAAGCTATTGTAGCTCCACATCAAATAATGAATTATTTTGGAACTGGCTTTATGACCAATAAAGAATGTGATCTGGCATATAATGCGACACAAATGGCTTTGCAATGGGATGCACTTGCAACTTCTGATGCCAGAAATATGATTGCCAACCAGGAGATCATTCAACAGAAGCCATATGGTGTAACCTGGATTAATTATGTCAGGTGTCACGATGATATAGGACTAAGTTTTGATGATCGCTATCTTGAACAGTTAGGTTATACCCCATTTTTACATCGTGAATATCTTAAAAATTATTATGCAGGGTTAATAGAAACAAGCCCATCAAGAGGCGAGTTGTTTGCAGTAAACCCAAGAACAAATGATGCACGAATATCCGGAAGCTTGGCCTCATTATGCGGACTGGAAAAAGCCATCGATAAAAAAGACAGCAAAGCCATTAGTACATCCATTGACAAGATCCTGCTTATGCAGGCCAACAGTATATTGCTCGGCGGGATTCCTATGATCTTCTACGGCGATGAAGCAGGATACACCAATGATTATTCATATCTGACTGAACCCGGGAAAAGCTATGACAATCGCTGGATGCACAGACCTGTGATTGACTGGAAGAAAAATGCAAAAGCAGGAAAAAAAGGTACTATTGAATATGCTATTTTTAAGGGTTTGCAAAAAATAATACGTATTAGAAAGGAATATGATGCTTTTGCTGATATAAACAATGTCAACTGGCTTGAATCCCATAACAGATCAATAGTAGGTTTTGTAAGAAGTCTGGAAGGAAAGCAAGTCTTTTGCCTCTTTAATTACAGCCCTGAACCTCAAAATCTGACTTATTATGTTTTTAATTCTGTAAGAGGACAAACGGACAAACTCTATGATCTGTGGTTAGAAAAGAATATAAAAATTGGGAAAGACCATGAGCATCTGTTATTCAAGCCTTATCAATTTTATGTTTTATTAAAGAATAAAAATGGTTGATAGTTAAACTTATAATGAACACAAGTTATATGAAAACCAAAAGCCACTTAAAATAATAAGTGGCTTTTCATATTTTTTGGATATCATAGATTATTCCTCATAAAATTAAGATGGAAATATTCAATGATTTAATTCATCATTCCAGTCGACATACTAGGAACGAGTTGTAATAAATCTCTTTGTTCACCCCAGTACTCTAAAGAAGCATCAAAATTCCCCCAATCTTCATCCCATGAGCCCCATCCAAATAATTCATTATAATCTTCTTCCATAGTAGTTTCAATTTCCGGGCTTTCTGGTCGTTTATAGGTATCAAACCCAACTGCATAAATAAATTGATTTCTATTTCCTCCACTAACCAATCTAAATAATGATCTCGTGTCCTCCCATCCTCTTTTTTCAGCCACTTTAGCAAGCCTAGTCATGGCTCTTCTAAAATGCAGGATCTTGTCTGCCTTTACATTAAAAAATGTCCTTTGAACATATTTAGAAGGAGAATTATCTTCTGGGTCTGGGTCATACGATCCATTATTTAATCTCTGATATCTAACTTGACCTTTGTCTTTCGCTACATATTTGGCGACATTTTCGTTCCAATAATTCCCTTCAGCTGTTCTGTCCAGATCATAATCTGCTGCCGTTTTATTGGCTTCAACACGAAGATATGAACCACTATCAGGTCCTGTTATAATTCTGTAGGTCATAATTGCAGTCTCCGGTGTTTTATTGAACATAGCCGTTTTTTTGGCTGCTGCCTTTTCAAAGTCCTGTCGCATGCCGTCCTTAGCAGTATACTCCCAGGTATTCCAGTATACTGGATTATTTCCTCTTTGGGCATAAATAGAGGTACTTAACAAAAGTACCATTGAAAATAATAATAGTTTTTTCATTTTAGTTGGTTTTTGGTTATTTAAATATATCAGGCCTTACGCCTTATCTGAAAATCAGATGGTTCTTTTGTTAAAAATGTGAGGACTTGGTATTATTCAAAAAGTAATCTGAGAAGGATGATTATCCTAATACTATTTTTAAATATACATAAAAAAATATAATCTGATTACTATAAATAAGTTTTTACCCCCTTGAACTGATTTTTTAGATGGCCCGTTTTTAAGGATTCATTTTATTTTTTCTGAGAGCAATTTAATAAACCAGCAAATAAATTGGTTCCAGCTTAAAGAACTATATTTAAAACTTAAAAGACTATAAAACTAAAGTACTACATGAAGAAATTCTCAAAATTCTTACTCCTGATTATTGTCCTGTATTTTTTACTTCTAATACCAACCACAGGTAATCAAGCAGAACTCCAAATTCCTTCAAAAGATCCTTTTATCTGGGGACAGGATAAACTTTGGGATCAGCTTGAGATAGCATTCAAAAATGCACAAGACATTCCAGATGAAGAATTAGATTCTTTAGTTATGGTTATGGCTACTGAAACCGATAGTTTATTTAATGAAAATGTAGGTAATATTCAAATGCCGGATGATACTTTTTATCCATCTATTGAAAAACGATTTTTTGAAATTGCTCCTTTAATTGCCGCACAAAGAAATAAATCTGACTGGTACATACGTTTTTACAATCAGGTCAGAAAAAAGCTAAAAACTGATTCACGTTCATGGGATATGGATAATGTTGAATCTCGTAATGTCTCCTATCGAATTCTTTATGGTATGAGGGCTGCAGTTGAAGAAATATTATTACAGTCTGGTGATGATAAGTTTATTTCAACAATGTATGTCTCGGACGAACCATCTGTCACTCCTTCCGTAGAAGTTTTAGGAATAAAGGTGCATAGCGGTGACTTACTGGTGAGCAGAGGCGGAGCAGAGGTTTCGGCTTTTATTTCCAGAGGGAATGACTATCCGGGGAATTTCTCTCATGTCGCTATGATCCATATTGATAAAGCAAACAACAAACCCTATTTTGTTGAGGCTCATATTGAAAAAGGAGTTGCAATAGCTTCGCTTGATGAATATTTAAATGATAAAAAGCTAAGATTTATGGTTATGAGGCCTAGAGCTGATCTGTCTCAGATGATTGAAAATCCAATGCTTCCTTATGAGGCGTCTTCCTATATTTATAATGAATCTGAAACCAGACATATTCCGTATGACTTTAAAATGGATTATTATGATTCTTCAGCTATGTTTTGTTCGGAAGTTGGATCTTATGCGTACAAACATTTTGGTGTGGATCTATGGGAATTTCAGTCTACTATTTCATCCGATGGAATTATTAACTGGCTGAATGTTTTTGGTGTTGAAAAATTTGTGACTCAAATGCCATCAGATCTGGAATATGATCCCATGTTAAGCGTAGTTGCCGAATGGCGAAATAAGGAAGTTCTTCTTCAAGACCACTTAGACAATGCAGTGATGGATGCTTTGATAACCCAGGCGAATAAAGGGGAGCAATTAGATTATAATATTTGGTTGCTTCCAATTGCCAGAACAATTAAAGCTTATTCGTTTTTTCTTAACATAATTGGGAAAGAAGGAGTCATTCCTGAGGGAATGGATGCTGAAATGGCATTGAAGAATAATGATTTTATTGATCGCTTTAATACTTGTAAATCATTAACAGAATCAAAGGTAAAATCTTTTAAAGAAGATAATGGTTATCTGCCTCCTTACTGGCAAATGGCAAAAATGGCAGAAGAAAGTTTAAAAAATAACTGCTTACTGGCAATATAGTCGGGATGACAGGATTTTAATAATCCTTTTACATCGCTTATGTTGCAAATTAAAGCGTTGCTTTAATTTAACCTAAACCAAGAAACTTGCTTAAAAAAGTGTCCTTTCTACGCAAGTTTTCGCTTTAGTTTGTCGGGATGACAGGATTTGAACCTGCGACCACACGGCCCCCAGCCGTGTACGCTAACCGGACTGCGCCACATCCCGATTTAAATTAAGAAACCACCTAATTTCTTAAGTGGTTTTTCATGTTTTGCTCCCCCTCTTGGACTCGAACCAAGGACCCTTTGATTAACAGTCAAATGCTCTAACCAACTGAGCTAAGGAGGAGTGTTTTTTTACTCTTTTTGAGAGCGCAAATATATACTATTTTTTAATCCCAACAAATAAACAAATAAAAAATATTAATTGAAAACTGCTTTGAAAATATCATTGCCATTTGCAAAAAGTACCAAGGCGATTAGAATAAAAAATCCTGCCATTTGGGCATATTCCATGAATTTATCTCCCGGTTTTTTTCCAGATGCCATCTCATATAGTAAAAACATGACGTGCCCTCCATCAAGTGCAGGTATTGGTAATAAATTAAGAACTCCCAACATGATCGATAAAAATGCTGTTATCGTCCAAAATGCCTCCCAACTCCAAATATCAGGAAAGATATCAAAAATGGCCTTAAATCCGCCAACGCCTTTATATGCTCCTGTATTAGGATTGAATATCTTTTTTAATTGCGCTCCGTAAGACCCTATCTGGTCTTTAAACCTTGTTAGTCCGGCACCAAAGCTTTCAAAAAAAGTATACTCTTTCTTAACTATTTTAAAATACCCTAATTCCTCAAATTGTTTTATGCTGCTTGCAGGAAAAATCCCGACTTTACCATTATCATCAACTTTTAAATCTTGAATAAATGACTCATTGTCCCTTAAAAGTTTAACTTGGATGGTTTGGTTTTTATATTTACCAAGCTCATCTGCAAACTGATCAAAGTATTTTACCTCATTCCCGTTAATGGCAGTTATTATGTCTCCTTGCTTTAGATCGGCTCCTTTGTTCAAAGATGAATCTGAAACTTTGCCGACCATAAATGGTATACGTAATTCAAACAAACTTCTGTCATCACTGGTAGTTAATTGTCCTAAAAAATCTTCCGGCAACGTTATTTTTTGTTCGACACCATCCCTTTCAATTGTATATGAATCAGCTTCAACTATAAACTTTTTTATATCTGAATAACTTTCAACTTTAAACTCGTTAATAGCAATGACATCATCACCTGTCTTAAAACCAAGATCAGTAAGCAATGGATTGCTAATCCAGTAACCATCTTTGATGCTTTCTGCAGAAATATCTGTATCTCCATAAGCAAAGGACATAAAAACGTATATGACCAATGCCAATACAAAATTCACAAAAACACCTCCAAGCATAATAATTAATCGTTGCCATGCCGGTTTGGTCCTGAATTCCCATGGCTGGGGTGGTTGAGCCATTTGTTCTTTATCCATGCTCTCATCTATCATACCTGCTATTTTTACATAGCCTCCAAGAGGTAACCAACCAATTCCATAAACGGTTTCGCCTATTTTCTTTTTAAACAATGAATATTTAATGTCAAAAAACAGGTAAAACTTCTCTACTCGGGTCTTAAAGATTTTTGCAGGTATAAAATGCCCTAACTCATGAAGAACAATAAGTAAGGATAAACTCAATAAGAACTGGGATATTTTTATAACGAATTCCATTCAGGCGATTATCTATTTAAATTTGAGCGACAAAAGTAAGGTTTTATATCAACTTTAAAAAAACTATACTTATTGCTTTAACAATCTTTTATGAATGAGTCCTTCATTGGTATAAAAAGTTAAAAAGTGTAATCCTGTTGACAAGGATTCAATATTCAATCTATCCTGAAAAGGAGATTCTAATACCATCCTCCCTAATATATCATAAATCCGGATATTCAAAATATCCAGATTACTTGGTTTTTGCATAAATATTTCGGTTTTTGCCGGATTTGGATACAACGAGAATTGCACTTTTGGAAATTCATCATTAATCCCTAAAGCAACCGAATTATTCATTGAAATAAGATCAGATTCCGGGTCAAATTGAATACTAGCTACATTAAAAGAAACTGTTTCCAGAAAGATTTGACCGTTGCTTGTATTATTAAGGACAATATCCTGAGTTTCGGAACCGGTTCCATTCAATCTTAGGGTAACAGGCGCCTCAAAAAAACTGACTGAAGGATGACTTTGAGTTTGGTCGATCTGGATCTGGATCTGAGAAGGATTCGGCTGAGTCCATTCAACACTATAACTTGGATAGCCTTGATTGAACAACCAGTCATCGAAAAACTCAGTTAAATCTTCTCCACTGGCTGCTTCCATTATTGGAATAAAATCTTCAGTTTTTGCATAATTAAATGCAAGATCAGGATCGCTTAAATAACTTTGAATACCTTGATAGAAATCAGTATCCCCTAATCTCTTTCTGAGCATATGCAGGACCATGGATCCTTTGTCATAACTTAATCTACCACTAAATATTCTGCTTACACTAGTAGTATCAGCATCTGTTAAATAAACTGCTCCTCCTAATTGAGAAGTAATATTGTTTGTTCGCTGCTGTTTCCAATTTGAAAATGCAGCATTTCCATCCAAGTCCTCAATAACCAGACCCGATAAATAGGTGGCAAAACCTTCGTTGAGCCAGATATCTTTCCAGCTTCCACAGGTGATCTTATCACCAAACCATTGATGTGCCAGTTCATGTGCAATTAAGTTCCTGCTAAAACTGCCCATAAAAGATACTGTAGTATGTTCCATTCCTCCTCCCCATCCAAATTGTGCATGACCATATTTTTCTGAAGCATAGGGATATTCTTCAAATAAATCAGTAAACAATTCCATAATGGGCACTGTTACCAAAGTGCTTGATTGTGAAGATGTCAAATTTTCAGGGTAAACATAATTCACTATATCAAACGGATTTCCGTCATTAGGTACTGTATGGGTATAAACCGAATAATTTGTCGCAGCTATGGCTATTAAATACGCAGGTATGGGATATTGATGTTTGAAATGAGTTGTTTTATTCAATCCATTTACAATTTGACTCTGTTCAACTCCATTGCTAACCGCAATGTATTCTTCCGATTGGGAATTGTAGTGTGGAGTTGTTATGTAAACATCTATGCTGTCAATCTTATCATTCAGATCTTGTTTGCATGGCCACCAGTCCTTCGCGCCATAAGGTTCTGACAATGTCCAAAGAACTGGGTCTCCATTATGTGTTGATGCCTCAAAAGAGTCAAATCCTGAAGTTTGAGGAGACCCTGAATAAGTAATTTCAACAATCCCTAATTGACCCTGGTTAACTGTAGTTGACAAATCAATTACCAGTTCATCATTTATATTTTGGGAAAACGAAACAGGATTCCCGTTTTGGAGAATCTGTGAAACTATCATATTATCCGTAAGGTCAAAGGTGACCTGCGACATGTTCTCTTTAGCTTCAAAATGAGTAGTTACAATTCCGGATATGTTTGCAATACTCGGATCTATTGTAAATTCCAATTTATGATACTTCACATCATAATTACCCGTATTGGCATTGACTCTGGATTCATATATCCTGTGAGATGCAGCCTTGGTTTCTGCTTCTATGATCTCCATTTGATCGTTTTCAAAAGTCTGAGAAAAAATAACGAAAGGGAATAGGATAATTAATGAGGGAAAAAGTCTTTTCATAGTGCCTTATTTTGGTGACTAAAACTACCAAAATTAACTCAATTAAGTTGTAATTTTGCGTCCAACAACTAAAATTTGGGTTCAATGTTATCTTTTTTTAAAGAATATAAATATTTCGGAATTGCATTTTTGATTCTATCCCTAATAATTATTTCCATCATTTATAATGTTTTGGATGTGTATAAGCCATTACCCATTTATCAACCCAGTAGAGTAAGTGAAGAACTTGTAGACAGCACTATACAGCATAAAAGCAAATATCACAAGATCGCTGATTTTAACTTAATTAACCAGAATGGTGATACCATAACCCAAGAGTTTTATAAGGATAAGATCTATGTGGCCGATTTCTTTTTTACAACTTGTCAAACTATCTGTCCTATTATGACAGATAACATGAAAGACGTACAACAAAAACTTAAAGATGATAACGAAGTTTTGTTATTGTCCCATTCTGTTACACCAGAAATAGATTCAGTCGCTCAGCTTAAGCGATATGCACTCGAAAAAGGTGTTATTGACAGTAAATGGAATCTTGTTACCGGAGATAAAAAACAAATTTATGAATTGGCCAGAAAGAGTTATTTAGCTGTAAAGACTGACGGTGATGGCGGACCTTATGATATGATACATACAGAGAACTTCATGCTCATAGATAAGAAAAACCAAATAAGAGGTTTTTATGACGGAACAAACGAAGAAGATATAGAGCGATTACTTAACGATATTGAAGTTTTAAAAGAAGAATACAAATAAAAAAAGGCACTTTAAAAGTGCCTTTTTTTTAAGAATTCCTATATTTATTTATAACGTCTTTTTGTATTCCAAACCATTGAACTGGTATTTCCAAATATTTTTGTAGTAATTCCTATTTTACTTTCTCTTGCGATTTTACTATAACTTGTTTTCATAATTTTTATTTTTTAAATTTGAGACTGCAAATGTAAAGTGGCTATAATCAACTTAGTACAACATATTTGGCATATTTATATACTAAATTAACTCTAACTCGACATTTGTTAATAACTGTTGTCAATATAACAATCAATTCGTTTACTATGCTGAGCACAATGCTTCTTCTAGTTTATTAATTCTTATTTATAAGTTTTAGAAAAAAAAAGGCACTTTTACAAAGTGCCTCTTCTGTAAAAATTTCCCGAGGATTATCTGAAGCGTCTTTTTGTATTCCATACAATTGCGCTTGTGTTGCCAAATATCTTAGTGGTAATTCCTATTTTACTTTCTTTTGCGATTTTACTATAACTTGCTTTCATAATTCTATTATTTTAAATTTGAGACTACAAAATTACTACTATTAGACCTTTAACCACCATATTAACAATATTTTAACCCCTAGATCTGTACGATTTATTATTCTGATAAAATTCAGAATAAAACCTTATTGCCTTAGCATATAAACCGATGAATTGTTATCTATTTACATAGTTTTAGGATAATAAATTTGATAATCTCATAAAGCTTAGTCACTTTTGTTGTTTAGTAATTTTTTTAACGGTCAATTTTCAGTTATTTTTGCTTAATTATAATCAATCTAAATAAGAATTGTTGACAGCTGCAGATTTAAAAGTAGGTGAAAGGGGAATAATATTAGATGCATCTTCTAAATACATTCCTTTAAAACTCATAGAAATGGGCTGTTTGCCGGGAAATGAAATAGAATTAATTCAACTGGCACCTTTTTCAGACCCCATGTACTTGAATATTAGCGGTTGTCACCTGGCTATAAGAAGAGAAACTGCCGTTCATATCCATATAGAAAAAATTTCCAATGGGTAAACAAATAAATGTTGCATTAATTGGAAATCCCAATACCGGTAAGACATCGGTATTCAACTCCCTTACCGGATTAAATCAAAAAGTTGGAAATTATCCGGGAATTACTGTTGAGAAAAAAGAAGGTATTTGCAAACTTCCTCGTGGAGTGAAAGCGCATATTATCGATCTGCCGGGAACATATAGCTTGAATGCCTCTTCATTTGACGAAAACGTTGTTATAGAATTACTTTTAAATAAGAATGACAAAGATTATCCTGATGTGGCCGCATTAATTAGCGACGTAGAAAATCTTAAACGAAACTTACTATTATTCACACAAATAAAAGACCTTGGAATTCCTGTAATATTGGTTATCAATATGGCTGATAGGATGACATACAAAGGAATTTCTTTGAATATAGAGTATCTGGAATCCAAATTAAAAACCAAAATAGCTGTAGTAAGCACCAGAAAAAATCAAGGAATTGACCATTTAAAAAATCTTATTTCCAATTATAAAGAGTTGTCCACGGAGCCTTGTGTTAATGCCTCAGAGATCGATACCGAATACTTTGACAACTTGAGAAAAGCATTCCCTAATCAGTTATTGTATAAACTTTGGCTGGTTATAACCCAGGATGTGAATTTTGGGAAAATAGACAGGAATGAAATGGACGCTATTGCCAGTTTTAAAACTAAAAGTAAAGGCGATCTTAAGCGATTGCAGCAAAAGGAGACCATAAAAAGGTATCAATTCATCAACGATGTGCTTAAAAAGGGTCAGACTATTGACGCTAATAGTGCAAAAGGATTTCGAGCAACACTTGACAGGATATTAACTCACAAAATTTTTGGATACTTAATTTTCTTTATCATTTTGCTTACTATATTTCAAGCGATTTACGATTGGTCCAGTGTGCCAATGGATTTCATTGATAGTATGTTTGCTTCTTTAAGTGAATGGACCAAGACAATTTTACCAAAAGGAGCTTTCACAAGTTTATTGGCCGAAGGAATTATTCCAGGGCTTGGAGGTATAGTCATTTTCATACCTCAAATCGCATTTCTGTTTTTATTCATTTCAATATTAGAGGAAAGCGGCTATATGAGTCGGGTGGTTTTCTTAATGGACAGGATCATGAGGCGTTTTGGTTTAAGCGGCAAAAGTGTTGTGCCTTTGATATCCGGAACTGCTTGTGCAATTCCGGCCATAATGGCAACCAGAAATATTGAGAGCTGGCGAGAACGGTTGATTACCATATTGGTCACACCATTTGTAACTTGTTCTGCACGACTACCTGTGTACTTAATTATTATAGCCTTGGTCATCCCCGAGGGTCGGTTTATCGGGTTAAGTTATCAGGCATTAACTTTAATGTTTTTGTATTTATTAGGATTTGGAGCAGCAATAGCTTCAGCTATGCTGTTAAACAGAGTTCTCAAAATAAAAACCAAAACGTTTTTTGTTATAGAAATGCCTAATTATAAATTGCCCTTATTTAAAAACGTTGTTTTTACCGTAATTGAAAAAACTAAGGCCTTTGTTTTTGGAGCAGGAAAGATCATTTTAGCGATCTCAATCGTTCTATGGTTTTTAGCATCTTATGGGCCAGGAGAGCAGTTCAACAATGCAGAAGCTATAGTTAAGGCTCAAACGATCTCTCAAAATTTAAGTGATGATGAATTAAAACATAAAATAGCATCCCATAAACTGGAGCATTCCTTTATAGGGATAACGGGAAGAGCCATTGAACCTGCAATACGCCCTTTGGGTTACGATTGGAAAATTGGTATCGCAATTGTGAGTTCCTTCGCTGCTCGTGAAGTCTTTGTTGGTACATTGGCAACCATCTACAGTGTTGGAAGTGAAGAAGAAGAAACGATTAAAAACCGAATGGCCGGAGAAGTAAATCCCATTCTAGGAGGACCTTTATTTAATTTTGCCTCTGGTATATCATTGTTATTATTTTACGCTTTTGCAATGCAATGTATGAGTACATTAGCTATTGTTAAGCGTGAAACAAATAGTTGGAAATGGCCAATTATTCAATTGATTGGAATGTCGGCTTTGGCCTATGTAATTGCGCTGATTGCTTTTCAGCTTTTAAAGTAATTTTAATTTATTATAACCGACTAATATAAAATGAACATTTTTTTACAAAACATACTGGTTTTTACTGCGTTAGTTTTAGCACTTTCATTTTTGATCAGGAAATTCTTTTTTAAGAAATCATCTACCAAAAAATCTTGTGGTGAAGATGATTGTGGATGTTCTTAATTGTCGATAACCAACTCCAAGTAATAATCATTTTTGAGAGTTTTTGATTCAGCTGTGGGATAAGGCATTAAATTTAAACCAGTAATCTGCAATCCATTAGAATTATAAAGCATTGTGCTAGAATTATTACTGAATCCGCTAGGATGGAACGCTAATGTACGTTCTTCAATAAAATTTCCTTCAATATAAATGTTTACAATCACTACAGCTTTTCCTGCCTGAACACAATGAACATTGGCAGGGCAACGAGAATCTTCAGTCACTTCAACAAATTCAATTTCAACCTCATTAATGGCTAAAGTTGAACCGTACTTTAAACTTGCAATGTTTTGTGCCTGAGTTGTAAATCCGATTAATAGGAAAAAAGCAACATAAAGTATTCTCATAGTAAGATATTTATGAAGTATATGCTTAAATCGTGCCAACCTTTATGAATTCTATTTTTTCAAGTCTATATTGATGCTACATCCGATAGAAACATAAAACATTTTATGATTTAATCCTGCTCCTGCTGACACATCCAATTGAAGATTATCCTTTACCAAATAAGTAAATCCTGCATCAAAATTAGCTTCATGGATTTCCATTTCAACCAAAGCTCCAAAGGGTTCGATATACATTCCTACTTTATCAGATATTCCAAGCCCTAAAGCTAAAGAATAGGTCAGGTTACCAGACCCAAAACCATAATAATCGTAACCAGCATTATATCCAAAGCTAAAATTTTTACCAATATCATGTGCAATAGAAATTTTATTGATAATACCTATTTCATCCAAAGTCAATTCATCTTTTGCGGTTGGAATAAATACATGAGATATAAAAGCTATTTCGGTTTTTGCATCCTCTTTTTTTAAGATTTGAATTTTTGTTCCTAATTGTAAATCAGCTATACCACTTGATTTTTCATTTGTCAACTTATCCTTCACGCTTACAAACTCTGTTAACAATCTTAATTCAATTCCATTAGATACTCCGTAACGCCACAAAACTGTTGGAGTTAACAGTAATTCTTCCGAAAAAAAATCATCTTTGGCTGATCCATACAAAATACCTGATTCTATTTGCAACTTCCCTTTTCTTATTGTTGATGAGCTTTCCGTTTGATCAGGTCTGTCTGTAACTATGGTTTGGGCATTTGCCATATAACCAAAGCATATTAAAACTATCGCAAGTAAGTATTTGTTCATTGAAAGTTTACCGAAGTTAATTATAGAAGTTATGCCAAAATCCTCCAGATCTGAGCAACTAAAAATGTGACTATGAATCCCATTACTACTGGCATTATTGACGCGACTGTAGTCCATTTAACACTTTTTGTTTCTTTATAGATGGTATATATTGTTGTACTGCATGGATTATGTAATAAGCTGAACAGCATTAAATTCACAGCAGTGAGAAGCGTCCAGCCTCCAGCCCTTAAAATATCTCCGGTTGCATTGGCAGAATCCAATTCAAACATTACTCCGGCTCCTTCTCCTCCAGTGACTCCTGTTACTAATACTGTCAGCATTAAAATAGTCGGAATTACTATTTCATTAGCAGGAATGGCGACTATATATGCAACTAAAATGACTCCATTAAGTCCAAGCAGCCAGCCAAATCCATCCAGAGAATCTATCATCCAGTAAGCAATGCTATGATCTCCAATGTTAATGTTGGATATTAACCATATAACGGCACCTGCAGGAGCGGCAAATACCATAGCTCTCCATAACACTATTAATGTCCTGTCAATTAAAGAAGTGTAAAGTGTTTTCCAGAATCTTGGTGGTCTGTATGGCGGTAATTCTAAATTAAAGGTAGAAACTTCTCCTTTAAGAACTGTTTTCGATAGTGCCCAGGAGCTTAAAAACATAAAGCCCATTCCAAGAATCGCAATTCCAATAACTGCACCTACTGAAGCCAATCCGGAAAGTGACTGAGGTACAACTGCACCAACAAAAATAGTTGCAATTAATATTTGGGTTGGCCAACGTCCATTACACAATGAAAAATTATTGGTGATAATGGCAATAAGTCGTTCTCTGGGGCTGTCAATTATCCTTGTTGCCACTACTCCTGCAGCGTTACAGCCAAAACCCATACTCATAGTTAAGGCCTGCTTACCATGAGCTCCTGCTTTTTTAAATAAATAGTCTAAATTAAAAGCAACTCTTGGTAAATACCCAAAATCTTCGAGTAATGTAAACAAAGGAAAGAATATAGCCATAGGTGGCAACATGACTGCTATAACCCACGCTAGCGCCAAATATACTCCATCAATTAAAAACCCGTCTAACCACCATGGTATTCCAATATTGGAAGCTAAACTTTTTAACCCGGGATGGATTGTATCCAGTAACAAATCAGCCAGTAATGAAGATGGGTAATTGGCTCCAATTATTGTTAACCAAAGAACTGCCCCAAGAATTAAAAACATCAATGGAAATCCCCAAATTTTACTGGTTATGATTCTGTCTATTTTGGCGTCTAGCCTTAACTTTTTAGCCCCGGTGTCCGATTGAACCACATCACCAACAATTTGCGAAGCATCAGCATAGATTCCTTCAATCAGGTTGTCATGAAAATCATCACCAATTTGCCATCTAAGCTCATTGGATAATTCGAGAATGTCTTTTACAGATTTGTTGCTCATATCTTTTGTAGGTTTAAACGAACTCTTTAGTCTTTAATGCTTCTATGATTCTTTTGTCCCCTTCCAGTAATCTTATTGCGATCCATCTGCTATTTGGTACCGTTGGAAATTGTTTTTTAATTTCCTCGCTTAATTTTTTGACAGCTTTATTAATGTTTTCAGGCACATTTTTGATCCTATGAGGATTGCAGACAATATTGCCATTAGCCACTTCATTTATCGTTGTAATTAACTCCGGAATTCCTTTGTTGAACCTGGCACTTGTTGGAACAACGGGAATTCCAAGATCTCGTGCTAAGGTTCGTTCATCTATTTTAATATTATTTCGTTTTGCCTCATCCATAAGGTTAAGGCATAGAACGGCCTTATTGGTAATCTCCAATATTTGTAAAACTAAATTCAGATTTCTTTCCAGTCTGCTGGCATCTACAACGATTACTGTAACATCGGGCTTGCCAAAAAGAATAAAGTTTCTCGCAACTTCTTCATCTTGAGATGTCGATAAAAGAGAATACGTCCCGGGAAGATCTACCAGTTTGAATTTTTTTGAATTGTATTCAAAAGCGCCTTCTGCCCTTATAACCGTTTTTCCAGGCCAATTTCCAGTGTGTTGTCGTAAACCCGTTAAAGCATTAAAAACTGTACTTTTACCTGTATTCGGATTGCCTGCCAAAGCTATCACATAATCAGTATTTTCAATATTGACACCTAATTTTTTTAATCCTTTGGCATTGTATTGCGGACAAACTTCACAGCTACTGTTAACTACTTTCTTTTCCATAATTTCAATCTTTTTTGATAAGTATTTTTGAAGCTTGATTGTCTCGCAATGCTATAGACGTGCCTTTAACCAAATATGCTTTTGGGTTTTTTAAAGGACTGATCAAATCAATACTAATTGGTGATCCTTTAACAAATCCCAGATCAAGAAGTCGTCTTCTTGCTTCACCCCTGCATTCCTTTGATATTCCCAATACTTTGGCGGTTTCATCTTCTTTTAAACTGGATAACCTCACAAGATCCTGCTCAATGACATCTTCTTTCTCAAAAACCTGAACCGTTATATTTGATGCCACGACCGGAGCCAATTTGAATTCTTCACCTTCAGCATAAAACACAATGCGTTGCGTGTTGTTCTCAACAACTCTTATTTGGGATCCAATATGTATGTTTTCTGCCAGTATTTGCTTATAAATTACATCGGGTTCGTCCTCTATATGAGTGATCTTTCCAATTGTATTTATTGGCAATGTTGCAAGAGAGACTCCCTTTACTTCCGCAACTTTTCCTTTGTGTGTCGGGATGGGATCTCCATGCGGATCATACATAGGATGACCCAACTGAGTAGAAAGAATATTGGTTTCTTCATAGCTCAATTTATGTTCCATTTCTTCGGCCCTGTCATGCCATTCCTGTTTGTCAAATCCCGTTTTTTCTGCAAGGTATTTTTCCCATAACCTGTGAACTCTTATAATCTTTAAGGCATAATCTCTTCCTGAGCCTGATAGCAATAATACTTCTCCATCTTGCTCGATCAATTCGTTTATGGACATTTTTTTAATGGCATCGATTATCAAACCATCATTGAATTTTAAACTTCTGGTTAAATTATTTACTGTTACTTCCTTGCCTGATATCTCGTTATGATAAAGATTCTTTAAAATATCTTCAATTACCGTTTTTTCATTCAACCTATAGCTGTTTTTGATTAACCAGAACCACCCTTTTACCGGTCTAAACAGAAAGTAGACCAAAGCCGATAAGACCAAAAACAGAACTAAAGCGTATGTTGGGTTGTAATTACTCATATTATAAATTCAAGTATAAATTTTGTGCAGCATTTTCTGATATATTCAACTGTTTTGAATTGACCTTTATCTTTATTGAATTGTCAAAAGGTTCTTTATCCATCACCTTTATCTTATCACCCAGTGACAAGTTGTTCTTACTTAAGAATTTTAAAAAAACTGCCGAAGAGTCTTTTACATGAGATAAAATTCCCTCAACACCATTTTCCAGTTCCAATATATTTACAAGATTATTTTTGTTTAATTGTCCATTCTTGTTTGGTATGGGATCCCCATGAGGGTCGTGAGTTGGAAATCCTAAAAAAGCGTCGAGTTGATCCGTTAATTTTTTTGATTTTACATGTTCCAATTCTTCAGCTAATTCATGAACTTCATCCCAGGAAAAATTTAATTTATCTACTAAAAAAACTTCCCATAACCTATGATTTCTTATTACACCAATAGCTGCCATCTTGCCTTTTTCCGTAAGATTTACACCATAGTATTTCCTGTAATCTACAAGCTTCTTATCTGCCAGCTTCTTGATCATATCAGTCACAGAAGAGGCTTTAGTACTAATCTTTTCTGCAATTGCATTTGTGCTTACAGCAACACTTCCTTGTTTCCCAAGGTGGTAAATGGTTTTTAAATAGTTTTCTTCTGAAAATGTAACCAAAACATATAAATTAGGCTACAAAGATAGTGATTTTTATATTAGTATAAATATTTTTTTAGGGGAGTCTAAATATTTTATTAAGGCCTTTCTTTTGGGTTTTATTCTTTAATTCGATAAAGAATGCTTTCCTTGCCATCTCTTCTTACTAAAATGAGTTTTGTGTTGTCCAAGTATTTAATAGTGAAATTGATTTTTAACCCTTCAAAATCCTGTTCAATCATATATCCATCTTCAGCTTTTAATATTTTTATTGTTCCAGGGTTTTTATTTACTTTCTCCAATACTCCTTCTGCATTTTTTTCATAAACATTAAACACACCTTTTTCTTCTGGAAAGGAATAATGATACTCTTTGTTTTCATTGTTATTCTTTCTCCATTTACCGTGTAGGTAAGAATGAGCTTGCCAAACAGATTTACAACATTCCTTGTTTTTAATAATTGGGGTTGTATTAGCTCCTTTAATAAGTGTTCTTCCTTTTAACCAAAAAATTTCTGTGTCAAATATTCTTACAGAAGTCTTAATATCTCTATTGGATTTATCTCTAGGTGATTTGGTGTCGAAACGGAGTTTGGTATTGTTCAGATTAAGCACATGTTTAGCATCCACATCGCTTTCTTCGGCTTTTAGAAATATCAATCCCTTATCAGAGGTCCAGGTTCCTTTACCATATTCTTTTCTTTCTCTTGGCATTGTTTCTTCAATATAGGATTCGGAAAGAAGAAGAAATGTGCCATCTGGGTTTAAAGTAAGATAGTCCCTTAAAAAATGACTATCAACATTTCCGCTATAAAATTCATAACTTCCCGCATATTCATTTGATTGTGCAGACAGCATTAAACTGAAAAACAAGGATAAAATTGATAGCGAAAACTTCATATGGATTAGTTTTTAGAAAACATCACAAAAACTGTTCCTTTTCGACTAAAATCCTCTCTCCTTTTGAAGTTGCTCGTAGGCTTTTTGAACTTGTTTGAATTTTTCTTCAGCGCCTATTTGGTGTTCCTTACCAAGATGTGCCACTTTATCGGGATGGTATTTTTTAGCCATCGTTCTGTAAGCCTTTTTTATCTCATCAACAGTAGCTGATTTATCTATCTCTAAAATTTTATAGGCATTATCGCTGCTATTGTAGAACATAGCCTTGATGCTGTTATAATCACGAGAGCTGATACCTAAATAACCGGCAATTGTATAAATTTGTTTTTCTTCATCATCAATAACAATTCCATCTGCCTTGGCTATTCCAAACAAAAAGTGTAATAACTGTAGACGAGATGGGTGATCCATCATCTGTTTAATTTGAAGACAGACTTGTCTGGTCGAAATATTTTTTTGATTACTTATATTCTTAAATAACCTGAATGCATTATTAGCTCGTTCCTTACCATATAACTCAACAAACTGTTTTCTGACATAATCTAGTTCTCTTTGATCCTGACTTCCATCTGCCTTAATAACGATTGAGGCAAGGATTAATAGGCTCACTTCAAAATCACCGGATTGTGTTTGCGGTGGAGATTGTGGTTTGGTTCTGTAGGTGGTTTGTTGTCTTCTTTGTCGTTGCCTTGTTTGACGCTCACCCAACAAAGGGTTTCCGGTACCATCTGATATAGAATCTACCAGACTACCTATTGCCAGTCCTATAATAGCTCCAATTGGACCACCAAAAGACCATCCAAGGGAAGCTCCCAACCATTTTACAAAACCCATAATACTTAGTTATTGAAATTAAAGATCAAATATACCAATGTTAGTTGAAATATATTTCTATTTGTTACGTCTAAAAGGTTCAAAAATTGAATTGAAAAACTCAAAAAAAGTTAAAAATAGTTAAGGTAATTGCCCTAAAACCTGTTTTGCTTGATTTTTATTTATCTTTGACCAGTTTAAATAAATAAAAATAGAAAAAGATATGTATCCACCAGAGTTAGTAAAACCAATGCGAGAAGATTTGACCAATGTTGGTTTCGAGGAGTTGCACACAGCAGATGCTGTAGATGCAGCCATTGCAAAAAAAGGAACAACTTTAGTGGTTGTCAATTCTGTTTGTGGCTGTGCCGCAGCCAATGCTCGTCCGGCAGCAAGAATGAGTTTACAAAATGCTAAAAGACCAGATAATTTAGTGACCGTTTTCGCCGGAGTCGATAGAGAAGCTACAGATAAGGCAAGAGAACATATGATTCCTTTCCCTCCAAGTTCACCAAGCATTGCCTTGTTTAAAGATGGAGAATTAGTTCATATGCTGGAGCGCCATCATATTGAAGGACGACCTGCTGAATTGATCGCAGAAAACCTTGTTGATGCTTTTAATGAGTATTGTTAAGAATTCGTCATTGCGAACAAAGTGAAGAATCTTGTAAAAGATACTGAGATAAACTCAACATGATATATAAAAAATAGAACCACGATTTTGTCGTGGTTTTTTTATGCGTATTTTTGGCCCAATAAGTGATCTTAATTTATGCGAAAACTTCTGGCATATCCTCTTACAATAATTTATTTTATAATTTTTGGAATAAATCTTCTTGTATTTCATCCTGTTCAATGGATCTGCTTTAATTTATTTGGGTATCAAGCCCATAAAAAAAGTGTAGATATCCTTAATTGGTTTCTTACAAGAAGCTTACATATTTTAGGTGTTAGATATACCTTTAAAGTCCCTGATGATATTCCAATCAATGTTCCTGCAATCATAGTTGCCAATCACCAAAGCATGAATGATATTCCTCCAATAATATGGTTTATGCGAAAATTTCATCCTAAATTCATAAGCAAAATTGAATTAGGTAAGGGCATCCCAAGTGTGTCTTATAATTTGCGCCATGGAGGCTCAGTATTGATAGATAGAAAAAATCCAATACAGGCAGTCAATGCGATCAAGGAAATGGCGAAATATATCGAAACTCATAAACGAGCAGTTGTAATTTTTCCTGAAGGATCAAGAAGTAGAAACGGTATGACAAAACCTTTCAAAACCAAAGGGTTGGCGACTCTAATAGAGCATGCTCCAAATGCTATTGTTATTCCAATTACAATTAATAATTCCTGGAAATTATTACGCTATGGAAAATTCCCTATGGGTATTGGTGTACATATTACATTTACGGTCCATAACATGCTGAAAGTAAGTGAATACAATACCATTGAGTTGACTAAACAAATTGAAAAACAAATAACCGATTCAGTAATACATGAATAATAAACAACTTATAGAAGCCACAAAAACCTTTGTTAAAAACAGTTTGGTTGACGCTGAAGGAGGACATGACTGGTTTCATACTTTACGGGTTTATAATAATGCTGTTCTAATCGCAAAAGATGAAAAAGCAGATTCTCTGGTTATTGCTCTTGGCTCTTTATTGCACGATATCGCTGATAGTAAGTTCCATGACGGAGATGAAACGATTGGTCCAAAGTTGGCTCGTGAATTTTTGTTTAAACATAATGTCGATTCACTAGTAATAGAACATATCATAAAAATAATTGAAAATATTTCGTTCAAGGGAGGTAATATAAATCAAGAATTTACTTCTCCTGAATTAAAAGTTATCCAGGATGCCGATCGGTTAGATGCTATAGGAGCCATTGGAATAGCGCGGTGTTTTAATTATGGCGGGTTTAAAAACAGGCCTCTTTATGATCCGGATATTAAACCGAACCTCAATATGAGTAAGGAGGAATATAAAAGATCTAAAGCTCCAACAATCAATCACTTTTATGAAAAATTATTGTTGCTTAAAGATAGAATGAATACACAATCAGGTAAGAAATTAGCAGAAAAACGCCATGAATACATGAAAGTATTCCTTGATGAATTCTATGCAGAATGGAATGGAAAAAGATAGCCTTAATTATAAGCTCGTTGTTGGGAATTCTAACACAACTTTACTTAAAGAATTATTAAAAATCTACACATTAGTATTTGAAGATGCCGATGTTGATTTTTTTAAAACCAGATTTAACGAACATCCAGAAGTTATTTCAGTTTTAGTTTATCATAAAAATAAACTCATTGGTTTTAAAATTGGCTACCCTTATGATGAAGATACATTTTACAGCTGGATTGGAGGTGTTTTATCTGATTTCAGACAAAAAGGTATTGCCGAAAACCTTGCAAAACAACTAGAATTAGCCGCCAGATCTCTGGGATTTAGAAAATTGAGAACCAAATCTATGAATAAATTTAAGCCAATGATGATTCTAAATCTCAAACGAGGATTTGACATAGTTAGTATATATACAAATGAAGCAGGGCAAACTAAAATTATATTTGAGAAGGAGATTGATCTTCAATAAAATCAAAATAAAACATTAGTTTTCTTTAGCTATCTCTAATGCCGTGATCTTATATTCCAGAATAGCCATTTCTTCACCATAATGAATAATTTGGTCTGGTGTCAAGTCTGTATGACTATTTACAAAATCACTGATTTCCTTCCTCTTGGTATAGTAATAATCAAGTGTTTTATTAATTTTTCTATTCATTTTTATACTTAATAATGTACTCATATTTCTCTTATTGAACCATTTGTTTCATTTCACTCCTGTAATGCGATGCACTTTTCCCGGTGATCTCCTTAAATAGCTTATTAAAATGAGAAAAGTTATTGAATCCGCATTCATAGCAAATGTCTGTTATACTGCTTTGGCTTTCCTGAAGCAATTTAGTGGCATGTACTACTCTGTATTCATTCACCAATTTGGTAAATGTCTTTCCTGTTACTTTTTTAAAGTATCTGCAAAAAGCAGGAACGGTCATACTAACCTTATCTGCAATCTCTTCTAAAGATATATGGTTTGTGAAATTGGTATTAACATGCTTATAGATAATATCTATTTTTGCCGTATCCTGAGGTTCCGTTTCAAAATTGAACCCTTCAGGATTTAAAATCCTGTAATCTTCTCGTAAAGCAAGACTGTGAAGGACCTTTAAAAGTTTAATCACCCTCTCAAATCCCTCATATTTAACCAGGGCTTCAATTTTAGGACCAACTTCCTTTTTTGTTTCTACGTTAAATAAAATACCCTTTTTTGCTCTTTCGAGCAGTTTATTTATTGCTTTCATTTCCGGAACATCAAAAAAAGTATTTCCTAAAAATTCCGGATGAAATTGTATTGTGGTTTCTTTTCCATATCTGGTCATACCATCAGTAAAGCCATTATGAGGTAAATTTGAGCCAATCAATAACAGCTGACTATTATTAAAATAAGAGATATGGTTTCCTATATGTCTTTTGCCATATCCTTTATTTACATACAGTAATTCAATTTCCGGGTGAAAGTGCCAAAAAGCAGTATTATCATCTAGTCTTTCTGTATGTTGTTCTACAAGAAGCGAATAACCAAATTCCGGACTTAATTTTCTTAAAGCAGGTTTTTTAATAATCATGGTGCATTTTTTATACAAAGGTAATTCCCTATCATTAAAATATCTATGCAAATTTAACCATAATATATGCTATATTAACCATTTTTTTACTATAACGTTATAGTTAAGGTAATATAATATATAAATTGGTCAAAATTGTTGTTTTCAGACTTGCAAAAGGCCCATACATTTGTCATGTAATTATTAAAACTATTATGTTATGAAAAATTTAATTAAAAGAAGTTTAGTATTTGTAGTACTGTTTACTGCATTACTTGGTAGAGCAAATGATATTTCTTCATTAAGAAATATTAAAGACGACAAAACAACTATGTTGACATTGTTAGATGTCAAGCAAGGAAATCAGCTATCCATTAAGGATGCGTTTGGACTGGTTCTTTATAAAGAATCAATAAAAGATTCCGGAGAATTTGTTAAGGGATTTGATTTAACATCACTTCCGGATGGTGAGTATTATTTTGAACTAGATAGAGATCTGGAAATTAGGGTTATTCCTTTTACAGTAAGTATGGCAAAAGTTGACTTTAATAAAGAAATGGAAACAATAATTTATAAGCCATATGTTTCTAAAAAGGAAAACAACATACTACTCTCAAAACTATCTTTAGATAAACAGCCATTAGAAGTGAAAATTTATTATGATTATGACTCTGGTTCATATGAGTTAATTCACTCGGAAACATTAGAAAACACAATTAATATCCAAAGAGTTTACAGGCTGTTAAAAAGGGAAAAAGGAAATTATAAAGTAGTCATGAACACTGAAGGCAGATCTTTTGTTGAATATTTAGATTATTCCTATACTTCTGTTAAACCTCAAGAAAAAAAGAAAACTAAAGAAATTCTTGTTGATGATTCAAGAGAAGTTAAAAAAGGTATTGAGGATAAAATTTTAACCCTTAAAGGTGATTATTTCAATAAATTAAAAAAATAGAAAAAGGAAATTATAAATTTAAATTAAAACTGAAGGATATACATTCATAGATTATTAAAAGTTTTAGTTAGAAAAAATCTTTTGACTTCAGTTATAAAAGTGGGCTTTTCGCCCACTTTTTTTATATACAAAAGCCAGAAAATATTAACATTTTTTAAAGAGAATTTGAGACGCTATCCGCTATAAAATCCTTAATTTTAGAGCCTAATTAAAAATAACTTCACATGAAAAAAATATTTCTTTTTTTATTTACTATTATTCTTGCCATTCCAAACTCAATTAGAGCAGATGAAGGTATGTGGTTCTTAATGCACATTGAGCGATTAAATCATCGCGATATGCAAAAAATGGGGCTACAATTAACTTCTGAAGAAATTTACAGTGTTAATAACCAAAGTTTAAAAGATGCCATTGTTCAATTTAATGGAGGTTGTACTGCCAGCATTATTTCTGATAGTGGTCTGGTGCTTACAAATCATCATTGTGGTTATAATGCCATAGCAGAATTATCAACTGCAGAAAAAAATCATTTAAAAGACGGATTTTGGGCGGGCTCATTGGAGGAAGAATTGAAGCCTAATAGGTTATTTGTACGGTTTTTTGTTAGAATGGATGATGTTTCCAATCGCATTTTGTCTCAGGTTAATGACAGCATGAGCGAAAAAGAAAGAGAAGCAGCAATAAACAGGGAGATATCCAAAATTGAGCAAGAAAACAACGAAGGTGGAAAATATACAGTTTCAGTTCGTTCTTTTTATCAGGGAAATGAATATTACTACTTTGTTTATGAAGATTATAATGACGTTAGATTAGTTGGTGCTCCACCTGAAAGTATAGGAAAATACGGTGGTGACACAGATAATTGGGAATGGCCAAGACATACTGGAGATTTTAGTTTATTCAGAGTTTATGCAGATGCAAACGGAAATCCTGCAGAATATTCAACAGAAAATGTCCCATTAAAAGCAAAATACCACTTGCCGGTAAATATTGACGGAGTAAAGGAAAATGACTTTGCCATGATATTTGGTTATCCAGGAAGAACAAACCGATGGATGCCTGCCGAAGGCGTAGAGCAAAATGTAAATTATGCCTATCCTGCCTGGGTTGAAGGCTCTAAATTGAGCTTAGATGTCATGAAAAAATACATGAAGGAAAACGATGAAATAGATCTTATGTATGCTTCCCAATACGCAAGAATAGCCAATTACTGGAAGAACAGAATTGGTATGATAGACGCGCTTTCAAAACATAGGACGGCTGCAATAAAACGCAAAACAGAAGCTAAATTTGATAAATGGGCCAATAAAAAAGAGAATAAAGCTAAATATGGAAATGTTATTTCCAATATCAATAAATATTACAGTCTTACCAACAATAAGGCTAAACATGATAATTATATTATTGGCATGCTTCGTTCAAGTAAATTCGCAGTTTTACCATATAGAATAGGCTCAGGTCTTGAACAATATGTAAGCGCTAATGATGCAATGCGCAAAAACATAATGCCAAGGTTATTGGAACTTATAGAAAGTTCGTATGAAGATTTCCATTTACCTCTGGAAAAAGAGATTCTTGGAAAACAACTTGGCCTATATGCCTCGAGATCAAATTATCCACTACCTGAATTAGTAGCTGAAGTTGGTGCAAAGAACAATAACGACTTTACAACCTATGTAAATGCTATTTTTGAGTTAAGTATGTTTTCATCTAAAGAGCGAGTTGAAGCATTCCTTCAATATCCTGATTCCACTTTATTGACAAATGACCCATTATATAAATTATCTGGTGAATTGTTGGATAAATACAGAGAAAGCCCTGAAGACCTGATGCAGCCGGAAAATGATTTTGGAGCTTCATACAGATTGCTGGTAGAAGGGTTACGAAAATCCGGATTAAGTAAAATTCAATATCCAGATGCGAACTCTACTTTAAGATTATCCTACGGAAAAGTTCGATCTCTGCCTAAAGACAGTAGAAATGATGCTAACAAGAATTATTATACAACTCTAACCGGAGTCATTAATAAATATAAGCCAAATGATGACGAATTTGACTTACCACAGGCTATGCTGGATATTTATAAGAAAAAAGATTATGGTGTATATGCTAATGAATACGGACAATTACCTGTGAATTTCCTTACTGATAATGATATAACCGGAGGAAATTCCGGATCTCCGGTAATAAATGGCAATGGTGAGCTAATTGGGTTGGCATTTGATGGCAATATTGAGGCTATGGCTGGCGATGTTATTTTTGACCCTATTCTTCAGAGAACAATAAACGTTGACATCAGGTATGTTCTTTGGCTAATTGATAAATTTTCAAATGCAAAACATATAGTTGATGAATTAACTATTGTAAGAGCAGGTAATAAATCCTGATAAATTAAATAAAAAAAAGCGGCTTATTTAAGTCGCTTTTTTTATTCAATATGTTTTAGTTTTTTACTTCCCTGGGAAATTAGCCTTTCTTTTTTGTAAAAATGCAGTTGTGCCTTCTTTAAAATCTTCTGTGCCAAAACATTTACCGAACTGTTTTATTTCAGTTTTAAAACCATTTTTGTCATCATTATAATTTGCATTAACAGCCTTTATTGCTTTGGCTATAGCCACCGAGGAATTTCTCATAATTTTATCTGCAAGTTCATGACAAAATTCCAAAAGTTCTTCTTGTGTCTTAACATGATTTACCAAACCGTAATTCAATGCTTGATTTGCATCTATCATTCCAGCTGTCATAATCATTTCCAAAGCGCGTCCTTTACCGACTAACTGAGGCAATCGTTGTGTTCCGCCATATCCCGGAATAACTCCCAAAGACACCTCTGGTAATCCCATTTTTGCATTACTGCTTGCAACTCTAAAATGACAGGCCATCGCGAGTTCCAATCCGCCGCCAAGCGCAAAACCATTCACTGCTGCAATAACCGGAGTTGATAATTGTTCTACAAAATCAAATAACAGTTTTTGTCCTTTTGCTGCCAGTTTACTTCCTTCATCAATGCTAAAATTTGCAAATTCACTTATATCAGCACCGGCTACAAATGCCTTTTCACCACTGCCTGTTAATATTATAACCTTTACATTCTTATCATGATCTGATTGTTTAAAGGCATCATGCAACTCCTGAATGGTCTCAATATTAAGCGCATTCAATTTATTAGGTCGATTGATTGTAATGGTGGCAATACCATTTTTTGATTCTGTTAGTATATTTTTATAATTCATAATTTTATTCTTTTGGGAAAACAACTGTAAAAGTGGTCCCATTATTTTTATTTGATTTAAATGAAATAATTCCTTTGTAGGTGTTAACAATGTTTTTTACCATAGCTAAGCCCAATCCCATCCCGCTGGTTTTAGTCGTAAATTTTGGTTCAAATACCTTTTCTTTGTTCTCATCTTTTATCCCAATTCCATTGTCCTTAACCTTCAGTATTATGTTACCTTTTTCTTCAGAAAGAGTGACCTCTATTTCGGGCTGAACACCTTTTGGAATGGACTGAATTCCATTCTTAACAAGATTGGTAACAACACGAATCAATTGGGTTCGGTCAAAATTGGCAATAATTTCATTTTTACTTGGCCTGAATGTGATATACTTCTCATTAAAAATATCTAATGCCAAGTTAACAACCTCTACTATATTAAGCATTTCAACCTTTTGAGCAGGCATTTCGGCAAAATTAGAAAAAGCTGAAGCAATACTGCTCATAATATCTATCTGCTGGATCAGTGTATTGCTGAATTCATCTACCTTTTGATGGATTTCAGGATCGTTCGGGTTAAATTTAGCTTGAAAACTCTGCACACTTAATCGCATTGGAGTTAAAGGATTCTTTATTTCGTGAGCAACTTGTTTTGCCATTTCCCGCCATGCCTGCTCCCTTTCACTGGTTGCCAGTTTAACTGCACTTTCTTCAAGTTCATCTATCATACTGTTATAAGAGTTGACCAAGGTTGAAATTTCTTCTGTTTTTGTTTCAATATTTATTCTCTCATTTCGCTTTTCCAATCTGGTTGTATTGATCTTATCACTTATAGTCTTCAAGGTTTTGGTAATGAATTTTGAGGAAAAATATGCTAAAATAATAGCGATAAACAGCATCACTATATAAGCATATGCCAACCTTATTAAAAACTCATTTAATTCCCTGCTTAAGAACTCATCCTTCTCCAAATAGGGAAGATTCAAAATTGCCAAAGGTTTATATTTTCCATCTGTAATATAGGAATATGAAGACAGGAACGTTTCGCCGTTCTCAAGACGTTTTTCAACATACCTTTTGTCCTCAGATTTTGACAGGGAATTCAATATATCTGCATCCAGGCAAATAGCCAGAGAATCCGGTTTTATTCTTGCCAAAGATGACTTTAACAAATTTCCTTCCAGATCATAGAGATTAAGCTGTAGTTTATGTATAGTTGCTATTTCATATATCTTTTCTTTAAATATCAACGGAATTTTTTCAGTCTTGATCTCATATGTGGTCTCTCTTAATACATAATTTATATGCTCCTGTATATTCTGTTCTTTTCTTTCCAATCTGCTTTTATGGTAATCCTGAGACTCTTCATTGTATTGATAAATTGAAACCAATGCAATTAAAACCGAAGCTAAAACCACCAGGAGAATCATGGCTATGAAAATGCGTGTTCTGAGAGATAATTTTTTCAATTTTTCCTGGCTTAATTGTTGGATAAATATAGCAATAATTAAGCCAAGTAATTTAAGTTCTTCACCTGTACAAAAGGTTATTATTTTATTTTTAACTTTATCATCAAATTCACATTCATGAGCTTACTGATTTTCTATGCTATAATTTCTATTTTCTTTTCTTTTTTATGCTCTATTCTGGAAGCTGTTTTATTGAGTGTCACACCGACCTTTATTAATATTAAAAAAAGTGAAGGAAAACACTATGCATCTACTCTAGAAAAGATCAAAAAGGATGTTGATAAACCCTTGATTGCCATTCTTACTTTAAATACCATTGCGCATACTGTTGGGGCAATATTGGTTGGTGTACAAGCTGAAAAAGTATTTGGAACCGGAGATAATTCAATATTGATAGTTTCTGCAATAATGACCTTTTTAATTTTAGTACTTTCAGAAATAATACCAAAAACTATTGGTGCAACTTATTGGAAACAACTCGCAAATTTATCAACTATTATACTTAATGGGTTAATCTTTTTCTTTAAATGGACAGGTATTATCTGGTCCCTGCAATTATTCACCAAATTATTTGGCAAAGGTCATCATGGAAGTGTATTCAGTAGAGAAGGTTTTTTGGCTATGACAGACATAGCTCATGAAGAAGGTGTTTTTCATGAATCTGAAAGTAAGGTGATCAAAAATCTTATAAATTTTAAAGATGTAAGTGCAAAAGATATTATGACTCCAAGAACGGTCATAAAAATTGAAAACGAGGAGACATCTATTGAATCTTTTTTTAATAATAATCCAACCTTAAGGTTTTCCAGAATTCCTATTTTTAAGGATTCTCCCGATAATATTACAGGTCTTGTATTAAAAGATGACGTTTACAAAGAAATGGCAACAGGTAATGGCAGCAAACCATTGGCAGAAATTAAAAGAAATATTATCATCACCAATAGAAATTTGCCTATTCCAAAACTTTTTGAACAACTTATAGAGAGCAAAAACCATATGTCATTGGTGGTCGACGAATATGGTTCCGTGAGTGGCTTGGTCACCATGGAAGATGTCATTGAAACTTTATTAGGCCTGGAGATCATGGATGAAAGCGATAATGTAGAAAACTTGCAGATGCTTGCCAGAAAAAGCTGGGAAAAAAGGGCTAAACGATTAGGATTAATTGAAGACATAAATATTAAGAGGAAATAAAAATCCCAATGTTTTCACATTGAGATTTTTTAAAAAACTAAAGAATAAATGAGGCAAAATATTTTTATGCTACCAACTCTCTCGGCAAGCAATACAAAAATCAAATTTTTTATTAAAATATCGATCAAACAATTGAATTACTTTTTTAGCTTTTATATGCTCGTTCAACTCACCTTTTTGTAGTGCGGCATCATCTATATTCTCAACAAAATCGCCGTTCCAGTTAAAATCTATATTCGTAATTGTCACTCTATATTTTCCTTCCTTCTTCTGCAAATATCCCGTGAATTTTCCGCCCGGCTTCAAATACCTTGGATAGCTTCCCTTTTCGTAACCATGTGCTTCCAATTCATTTTTGCTGTCAAAGTTTATTGTGAATATCACTTCATCTCTAACGATGTAAATTTTTTCATAATTTCCCTGTTGTCGAAGGGATTCATATAATTCATAAATAGAATTATCACTGTCGTATACTTTTTGCCAAATTAAATTGTTACTTTCAATTTTAAAATTATGAGGAATCCCTGTTATAAATAAGGATATAGCCAATGATGATAGTATAAGCAGATTTTTCATCATATATTGTTTTTTAGATTAAGGGACTACTAATGTAAAAAACTAATGTATTTCAGCCAATATTATTTACGTTTTATCGATGAAATGCAAATTTTGTTAATTTTTTGTACGTATTTTCTTAAAAATGAAACAGGTTACAATTAAAACACCTTTAGGGCATGCAAAGATAGAAGGGAATGAAGAAGGAATCGCATCAATACTTGTTTTGAACAATGAACAAGCACTTTCACATTCAATTCCTGATGAGCTCAAAGACTGTGTCAAACAATTAGACGAATATTTTCAAGGAACTCGTCAAAAATTCAGTTTGAAACTGAATCCGACTGGCACTGAATTTCAAAAAAGAGTTTGGAATGAATTAGTAAATATTCCATATGGTAAAACCCTGTCTTATTTAGAGTTGAGCAAAAGATTAGGAGATCCCAAAGCCATTAGAGCAATCGCGAATGCAAATGGTAAAAATCCTATCTGGATAGTGATTCCATGTCACAGGGTAATTGGTTCAGATGGGTCTTTAACTGGTTATGCCGGTGGTTTATACAGGAAAAAATGGTTATTGGATCATGAAAGCCCAAATAAACAGCAATCCTTATTTTAGATAAAAGTTTACTGAACCTTTTAAAAAATATAATTTTCCTTTAGTAAAGGGTTTTTGTGGGTATTTAATTTTCTTATATTTAGTTTTTCTAAGAAAAACCTTCATTAATGAAATACTTCAAGTTCTTATTATCCCTTTTATTGGTTATAGCTGCTTTTTACGGTTTAAACAATAAGGTTGGTTCTGCTCCGCCTTTCGGTAAATTTTTAAATCCCGCACAAGGAATCTGGCAAAATGAAAAAGATGAAACAGTCAGTGGTGATCTTCAAATTGATGGTCTTGTAGATAACGTCATTGTGCATTATGACAAGCATTTTATTCCACATGTTTTTGCCCAAAACGAAACAGATCTTTACAGGACACAAGGATACATTACAGCCAAACATCGCTTATGGCAAATGGAATTTCAAACTCATGCTGCAGCCGGAAGGTTATCGGAAATCATTGGTGAAGGTGCCATTAAATTATGACAAAGAGGAAAGAAGACGTGGAATGGGCTATGGAGCAGAGCAAACCATCTTGAAAATGCAGGAAGATCCTGAAACTCTTAAATACCTGGAAGCTTATAGTGCCGGAGTCAACCAGCATATAAACAGTCTGACAACAGCCGATTTTCCTGTAGAATATAAGTTGTTAAACTACGCTCCTGAACCATGGACCATAAAGAAAACAGCCTTACTTCTGATGTATATGACGAAGGATCTGGCAGGTGGTGACGATGATCTGGAATTTACCAATGCCTTACGCTTATTTGGAAAAGAAAAATTTGACCTTTTATTTCCTGATTTTTTTGACATTAACGATCCTGTTATCCCTAAAGATACAGATTGGAGTTTTATAGATGTTCCAATAACCGAGACGCCGGAAAATGAATTCGTTCTGGATTCTATTTCAGAAACCATCACCAAACCTCATCCTGATAATGGAAGTAATAACTGGGCCATTTCAGGAAGCTAAATCGTATTCCGGAAATCCTATTTTAGCCAACGATCCGCATTTAGGCCTAAATCTTCCTTCCATTTGGTTTGTCATGCAATTGAGCACACCAACACATAATGCTTTTGGAGCTACATTACCTGGTGCGCTTGGTGTTATTTCAGGATTTAATACACATATTGCATGGGGAGAAACAAATGCGACAAGGGATGCTCTTGACTGGTATAAAATTGAATTCAAAGACGAAACCAGAGACCCAATACAAATATGATAATAGTTACAGAACTACAACATTTCGTAGTTGAGGAAATAAAGGTAAAAGGTAAAAAAACTGTTTTAGACACGGTGGTTTATACGCATCATGGTCCGGTGGTATATGATCACAATTTTAAAGGTGATAATCCGAAAGAAGGTTATGCCATGAAATGGATTGGTCATTTAGGCGGAAATAATCAGCGACCATTTTTAGACTTGAATAAAGCTAAAAATTATGATGATTACTTAGATGCAATTAAAGATTATACTGCACCTGCTCAAAACTTTGTTTTTGCTTCAACAGAAGGTGATATTGCACTTATGGATTCAGGGTAAGTTTCCCAATAAATGGAAAGGACAAGGTAAATTTTTAATGGATGGTAGCAATCCGGAGAATGACTGGCAAAGCTTTATTAGAACAACCTTTCAATGCACATACCAAAAATCCGGAACGTGGTTTTGTGAGTTCTGCGAATCAGCATCCTGTTGACCCTTCTTATCCTTTCTACGTATTCAACGACGGCTACGAAGCATACAGAAACAGAGTCATTAATACATTTCTTATCTTCAAAAGAAGATATTGATATTCAAGATTTTAAGGATCTTCAGAACAACAACTTCAATTTACTGGCTTCTGAAATGCTTCCTTATATTCTGGAAACAATGGATACTTCTAATCTTATCTGATTACGAGAATCAATTTTTGGAGATTATGAAAAAATGGGATTTTACTTATGATATCGATAAAGTTGGTCCAGGACGATGGGACAGCTGGTGGAATAGACTTTATAACCTTACCTGGGACGAATTTAAAGTGGAAAACTACGGCATTGGATAGTCCATTTGATTACCAGACCACTTATATGTTACGTTTTAAAGGAGATGATGCCTTTATGGATATCAAGGAAACTCCTGAAAATGAAACAGCAAAAGATTTGTTTTTAATTTCTTTTAAAGAAACTGCAAAGGCCTATCAGGAATGGGAATCAGAAAATGGCAATTACAATTGGAATAAAGAAAAAGACGTTTTTGTTGGTCATTTATTGCAGGCTCTTACCTGCCTTTTCAAGATTTAATATTCCTATTGGCGGTGACGGCAATGCCGTTAATGCCATGTCCAAAAATCATGGACCATCATGGAGAATGATTGTTGAAATGACATCGCCACCAACTGCTCTGGGAATTTATCCTGGTGGACAATCCGGTAATCCAGGAAGTAAATACTATGATAATTTTATAGATGACTGGGCAGAAGGAAAATATTTAGAATTATTGTTTATACAAGATCAAAACAAAACCGAAGGCATTATTTCCACTCAAACTTTAACACCTAAACAATGAACAAAAATATTATCAACTTTATAGCAACTCTTATTATTAGCCATAATTTTGTCTCAATTTTTACCTTGGTGGTCCATTATGCTCGCCGCATTTTTTACAGGTTTATTATTTAGCTTAAAAAAGAGTGCTGTCTTTTTTATTCCTTTTTTGGCAATAGCACTATTTTGGATGATCTATTCCTTTTTGTTAAGTAGTTCTAATGATTTTATAATGGCAAAAAAAATAGCGGTTCTGTTGCCTCTTCAAGGTAATCCTTATCTACTTATATTAGCAACTGGCCTTATTGGCGGAATCGCAGCCGGAATTGCTGGAGTTTTTGGTAACCAATGTAAAAACTTGTTTTCAAAAAGAAATTGAAAATCTGATAAAACTGACATAATATGATAACAAAACTAAACCTTGAAAACATATTATTTCTTGATATTGAAACCGTTCCTGAGATGCAGGATTTTAAAGATCTGGATTCTGACAAGCAAGAACTTTGGGAACTAAAGTCAAAATACCAGCGTCATGATGAGTATACTGCAGAGGAGTTTTATCCCAGTGCAGGCATTTGGGCAGAATTTGGCAAAATAATATGTATATCTGTTGGCTACTTTACTTTTAAAGGGGATATTAGATCATTCCGGGTTACTTCCTTTTATGGAGATGAAATAAAGCTTCTGAAAGATTTTAAGAACCTTTTGATCTCTCATTTTAGTCAGGCTAAACATTTACTTTGTGCCCATAATGGCAAAGAATTCGATTTTCCTTACATAGCCAGAAGAATGATTATAAATGACATTACCTTACCATATAAGCTAAATTTATTCGGAAAGAAACCCTGGGAGGTACCGCATCTGGACACTCTTGAATTATGGAAATTTGGAGACTATAAGAATTATACATCTTTGAAATTATTGACCAATGTCTTAGGAATCCCATCACCAAAAGATGATATTGACGGAAGTGATGTTTATCGCGTTTTTTATGAAGAAAATGACATCAGCAAAATAATAGAGTATTGTGAAAAAGACACCATTGCTGTAGCCCAAATTTTTTTGAGATTAAGAGGTGATGAAATTCTGAATGATGATGAAATAATTCATATATAAAAAAAGTCCAGATTTTATATCTGGACTTTTTCATTTAAACATTAGGTTATCTATTTTCTAATAAATCGTTTGGTAATAATTTCTCCTTCAGTAAAAAAGGTGATTTGATAAACAGCAGATTCCAAATTACTAATGTCAATCTTACTATTAGTAATTTCTCCTTTATCAACTAACTGCCCAAGAGTATTAAATACTTCATATTTTACATATCTATAAGGCGAAATAATATTTAAATGATTTCCTTTTACAGGATTGGGATAAATATTAATATCTTCTCCCTCATAGTTATCAATACCAGAATCAACTAAAATGTCTTTTGAAGCCCCGGCAGATGTAAAGTTGATATTGTCAATAGCTATATCTGCTTGCCAGGTACTACCCGTTACTCTATTAAATCTGACCTGGATACTTCCACCAACATATGAAGAAAGATCTACACTTGCTGATTGCCATGTATTCCCTAGGTTACCTGAACTATTCCACACACTTAACCAACTTGAACCATTATCATTACTCACTTCTAAATCTAATGTTCCCATATTCGTCGATCCATATTGATGGTAATTAAAGTTAAATGTAGCAAAAGATTGATCACTTAAATCAAAACAAGGAGATGTTATAATGGCTCTTTTATTTGGATAGCCAGTACCATTTCCAGAAGCCTCGACATAAATGTAATACGATCCTTGAATTGCACCAGATGGACCTGTACTGCTTGAAGGCGTTCCATTTGCATCAACGGTCCAATTAAGGTCATCAGCTGTTGATTGTGTCCATGCACCTATAGTATTTTCAAATCCTTCTGAATACGGATATGATGCAATTCCTCCTGAACAACCGGATATGACTACTGCCCCATCTGTTAAGCTAACGTCGTCTATGGCAATATCCGCTTGCCAAGTACTTCCAATAAAGCGGTTAAATCTAAGTTGAACACTTCCGCTATTATAAGCAGATAGGTCTACACTTGCAGATAACCACGAATTGCCTAAATTACCGGAACTATTCCAAACTGAAGTCCAGGTAACTCCGTTATCATCACTTAATTCCAGATCAATTGTTCCCATATTTGTTGAACCATATTGATGGTATTTAAAATTAAATTTTGGTTCAGCTAGAGCACTTAGGTCAAAACAAGGAGAATTTAAAATCGCTCTCTTGCTTGGATAATTTGGACTTGATGCCTCTACATATATGTAATAGGATCCTTGAACAGCGCTGGATGGACCTGTATTACTGGATGGTGTTCCATTTGCATCAACTGTCCAATTAATGTCATCGGCAGTAGATTGAGTCCAAGCTCCTAATGTGTTCTCAAATCCTTCAAAGTATGGATACGATGTAATACCTCCTGAACATCCTGAAACATCCAAAGTAGTTACATTAACAACATTACTTGAAGCTGATTCATTTCCAGCTGCATCTTTCGCAATGACACTAAAATTGTAACCTGTATTTGCCGACAATCCGGTAACCTGAAAATTAGTTGTTGATACAGTTGCAATAACTGCTGCGCCTTGATACACATCATAAGCTGTAACACCAACATTATCTGTAGAAGCTGTCCAACTTAAATCTGTTGATGATTGCGTTGTATTTGACGCCGTAAGGTTTGTTGGTGCAGACGGCGCTTGAGTATCTGGTGGGTCTAAAGTTGTAATATTTGCAATATTACTTGCAGAAGATTGATTTCCGGCCACATCTCTAGCCACAACAGTAAACGAATAACTAGTGCTCGCATTTAAACCGGTAACCTGGTAATTGGTATTTACCACATTTGCAATAACTGTTGGTCCTTCATATACATCGTAACTAAATACACCAACGTTGTCTGTTGAGGCAGTCCAATTTAAATCTGTTGATGTTTGAGTTGTATTTGATGCTGTAAGATTAGAAGGAGTACTAGGAGGTGTTGAATCTACAAACACATCTGTCGTTACATTAACAATATTACTCTCTCCTGAAACATTTCCAGCAGTGTCTTTAGCTCTGACACTGAATGAATAGGAAGTACCAGCCGTTAAACCTGTAACTTGATAAGTTAAACCAGTTAAAGAGGCAATTAATGTAGCACCTTGATAAACATCATAGCCTGTTACACCAACATTATCAGAAGAAGCATTCCAACTTAAATCTGTAGTTGTTTGAGTTGTATTTGATGCCACTAAATTTGTTGGCACTGTTGGAGCTTGAGTATCCGGCGGATCTAAGGTTGTTACATTTGCAACATTACTTGAGACAGATTCATTACCTGCGGCATCTTTTGCAATTACAGAGAAAACATACGCTGTACTAGGTAACAATCCCGTTACTTGATAGTTTGTTGTAGCTACAGTAGCTATAACAGTGCTTCCCTGATACACATCATAAGCCGTCACACCAACATTATCTGTTGAAGCAGTCCAAGTTAAATCTGTTGATGTTTGAGTTGTATTTGATGCCGTTAAATTTGCAGGTGCAGAAGGCCCTTCAATATCTGGCCCAGAACCTTGAATAATAACTGTATAGTCCTCAACTTCTCCATATGTAAATGTTTCACATGATGTTGGAATTCCGTTATATTTCATTGATACTCTCATTCTGGTAGAGTTTTCTACTGCGCCTGCAGGCACTGTAAAATTACCACTAACTGTTGTAGCTTTTGTGTTTCCCTGAGTCCAAACTTGTTCACCTGCGTCAGTGAAATCTCCATCTCTGTTATAATCAATCCAAACTGAATAGGCTTCGTTATAAACCGTTCCAGTCCAAGTTGGAGTAACAGTTATTGTATATTGAGTATCCTTTGTTAAGGTTGTAGAAATACTAGTAAAATCTGAATAGAATTGTGCTCCGGAACTATTGTCAATACTATTCAATTGAACTCTGCTTATATATTCATCATTTACATTTGTACTTGCCGAACTACAATAATTTAGTTGAACATCAGTGGTAGTAAAATTAATGATACTACTATATGCAGATGTTGAATTGTCTGGGCATTTGCTTCTAACTTGAGCTTCATATTGAGTTAAAGCTGTCAACCCTGTTAATGCTGAAGAAATACCAGCTACTGATGATGTTGTCCATGTTCCTGAACCCACTGCTCTATATTGCAGATCAAATGACGCTCCTGCAACTGCATCCCAACTTAAAGTGGCAGAATTCGTCCCAATACTTGAAGCTGACAAACCTGTTGGTACAGTTGCATTACAAACAACTTGTCCTGCAATTGTAAAATCGGTATTTGAAATATCAAAGAAAACATGATTAGATCCTTTTACCATAATTCTATTTTGAGAACCTTGATTATTTGGTACAACAATATCATGTGAACCATCATTTGGTACTCCAAAGGCTAAAGAGATTGGATACGTATCGCCTCCATCTGTTGACAAGAAAATATCAACATTTGATGCATTCACTCCATTTCCAGTTGTTCCCGCTACATTCCAAGTCACTGTTTGAGTTGTTCCAGCGTTCCAAGTAACATTCGTATTTGGCACATTAAGAATAAATGGACCTGCTGTGCCATTTACAGTAATAACAGTATCATCGCTATTATTATTTCCTCCTCCGGCAACATTATCCCTAACAGTTAATCTAAAAGTTAGTGACCTGGCTACATTAGGAACTGCCTCCCATTGCCAAGATGTAGCTCCAGTTTTTATAGTTGATAATCTTGGGAAGTATCTCTTAGAATCAGTTGTTGGGTTAAATGATCTAAACGCAGTACCTGATGTATTATTCACACTCGGATTTGTAGTTGTTGGTGAACCAGAATTAAATTGTTCCCAGCAATAAGTTAGAACATCTCCTGTATCAGCATCTGTGGCAGTACCATCTAACACAAAAGGAGTTCCTTTAGGAATTGTGTAATTTGCTCCTGCATTTACTGTTGGAACCGCATTGCCAGTGCTTGAATTAGTTTGGCAACTTGTACTTTTAATATAATCAGTTATTTGTTCGATAGAAACAGCATGAAAATATGGATCACTATGAGCTTGCACATCTGTAGCTCCGGTTATTCCGGCGTAACCCATAATTGTTGAGCCACTACCCGGCTCCATTTGTACTCCAGTACCCTCATTACTAAATGTGAAAGTATGATTTCCACCAAATTGATGGCCCATCTCATGGGCTACATAATCAACATCAAAATTGTCTCCTTCCGGAACAGTATGTGATGTCCATCCGCTTCCTTTTTGGTTATTCACACATACACATCCAATGCAACCTGCATTTCCATTATTTTGGAGATTTGCAAAAAGATGGCCTATATCATAATTGGATTCTCCAATGACACTTGTAAGCGTAGACTGCAGGGCGCTATTGTATCCTGAAGTAGTGCTTGCATAAGGATCACTACTTGTACTTGTATAAATAACATCATCAGTATTGGCAATCAATACCATTGTAACATTAAAATCACTTTCATATATACCGTTTACCCTTGTCATTGTCGTGTTTATGGCCGCTAAAGCCAAAGCTTTTGTGCCTCCGTGGTACTGTGTGTATTCTCCCGTCGCCGAAACAACTAATCTATATGTGCGTAAAATCCCGTCATCTGCATTTTTTAAATAAGAAGAATTTCCATCAAGCATTTTATTGGCAGATTCTACTACCTCGCATTCAAAATCATTGAGATCACCAGTTTTATCTTCTCTTTTATAAACAGTATAACTTTGCAAGTCATTGGTGTATGGTTCTATAAAACTTGCTGGTTTGTTTGCAGATAGTCTCATGCTCTGCAATCCTAAAGGAGAAATACTAAATCGAATTCTTGCAGTTGGATCTTCTACTCCCTGTCCTGCATAGGATTTGATATTAGGGTACTTAGCCTGCAGATCTGGATGCATAACAGAAGCCTCCATAATTCTGAAGCTTTCTAGTTCTCCCTCTGCATTTGGAAAAGAAATAATTAAGTTAGAATTTCCATAAAACTCACCCCTAATTGGAGCTTTACTTAAAGCTTGTTTTAAAGCCTCAATATTCAAGTTATAGGTTTCTTTTGTTGGTAAAATTTGTTTACTTGGCTTAATTTTAGAAATATTTGCCGGAGTTTGTTTTTGCCAAAATGATTTACTTTGAGAAAAAGCAAAAGATGTGCACAGTAAAAATAATAGTAGAAGTTTTTTCATTTTTTATTGATTAATAGCTGTTAATTTTTTGAAAATAGAAAATTTTTTAATGATTCAATTATATTTATAAATAAAATATAAAATTATTTTAGCGATTATGGTTTTACCACAATAATCCTATCAGAAAAACCGTATTTTTAAGAAATGAATAAGACAAATTTACTCTCAGTAAAAGACCTATCCGTTTCTTTTTTAACCAATAAAAAAGAATCTCAAATTTTAAAGTCTATTTCATTTGACCTAAAGGAAAATGAAATTCTGGGAATTGTGGGTGAATCCGGATCAGGGAAATCCATTACAGCTCTTTCTATTTTAGGATTATTGCCTCGTTCAATTTCTAAAATTAATTCCGGTTCAATTCAATTTGAAGAGACGGATCTGGCTGCTTTGGACCATAAATCCTTTCAAAGCATAAGAGGAAATAAGATTAGTATGATCTTCCAGGAACCCATGAGTGCCTTGAATCCGTCTATGACATGCGGAGAACAGGTTTTTGAAATAATAGCTCAACACAGATCTTTAAGTAAAAAAGAAATAATTAACGAAACTTTGCTTTTATTCGAAAAAGTAAAGCTCCCTGAGCCAACCAGAGTCTACAATGCTTATCCGCACGAGATTTCAGGCGGACAAATGCAGCGCGTCATGATTGCCATGGCTATTGCCTGCAAACCAAAAATTTTGATTGCTGATGAACCCTCGACTGCTCTGGATGTCACAGTACAAAAAGATATAATCAGTCTTTTAAAAGAGTTGCAAAAGGAAACAAAAATGAGTATCCTATTTATATCTCATGACCTGTCACTTGTCAGTGAAATTGCCCATCGTGTGATCGTTATGTATCAGGGTGAGATCGTGGAGGCAGGTGCCGTAAAGAAAATTTTTAAAGATCCAAAACACATCTATACCAAAGCACTTATTCACTCAAGACCTTCAATAGATAGTCGTCCCAGAAGACTGCCAACTATACAGGATTATTTGAATGATTCCGTAGATAATAACATGATCTCAAAAAAAGAAAGAGAGCAAAGTCATAAAATTATATATGCAAAAAAGCCTTTACTCGAGATAAAAAATTTGGAAAAAGAATATTTTTCCAAAGCAGGATTTTTTAAAAAATCTGAAGCATTCAAAGCAGTAGATAAAGTTAGTTTTAAGTTGTATCCAGGTGAAACTCTGGGTTTGGTGGGCGAATCGGGTTGTGGTAAATCTACCTTGGGAAATGCTATTCTACAACTTGATAAGGCTACGGCAGGACAAATATTTTATAATGGGAAGGATATTACCAATCTCCCAAAAGCTTCCATTAGGAAATTAAGAAAAGATATTCAAATAATTTTTCAAGATCCCTTTTCTTCATTAAATCCAAGGATTCCTGTTGGCAAGGCGATAATGGAACCTATGAAGGTCCATGAATTATACAATTCTGAGAAAGAAAGAAAAGAAAAAGTACTGGCTATTTTGAATCAGGTAGGGTTATCAGAGGATTATTTCTACCGATATCCTCATGAGTTCTCCGGCGGTCAAAGGCAACGCATTGGAATTGCCAGAACAATAGCATTGAACCCAAAATTGATAATATGTGATGAATCGGTTTCTGCGCTGGATATTTCTGTTCAAGCTCAGGTGTTAAACTTATTGAACAGCCTGAAAGAGAACTTTGGTTTTACTTATATTTTTATATCTCACGACCTGTCTGTAGTAAAATATATGTCAGATCAATTACTGGTAATGAATAAGGGTAAAATTGAAGAATCTGGAGAAGCTGACTCCATTTATGAAGATCCAAAAACTGAATACACTCAAAAGTTGATCAATGCAATTCCAAAAGGATTATAGCATAAATACTTTTTTCATCAAATAATGAAAGCTGCGAATAAATCTGACGGTTCCTTGTACGTTCTTGTAGAATTCACTCTTGTGAAAAGATTTAGTTCGTGGTAGATTTGTGTCCATAACAAAAGGTTAAGTTCTTAGTAGATTTGAAACAAAAAGTAGGTTTATTTAGGGACTGTAAATGTGCAAAGAATATTTGAATTTTTCAGTTTAAATACACTTATTTTCGATGAATTGCTTAAAATTTTAACATTTGGTCATTTGATTATTTTTTAAATCTCGCACCCAATCAATCACATCTAGTAAACTAATCAATTTATTTTCAGTCAATTAAATTTGACCCTGTTTTACGAAAACCTATTAAATTGAAAAAAAAATAAAAATTTCGTTTTTCACTCAAAAAAAATTTGAATAATGGATAAGATCTAAGCAAGAAGCATGTAGTTCATCGAGTATTTTTGCATTTAGCTGGTTTTATACATATGTTTGCTTATTAATACAATAGCCCCAAGCTATTCTAATTGAACTTAAATATGAAAAAAACTACTTTATTGTTAAGGGATGCAATAGTAGTATTTGCATTATTCTTTTCATTTTCCGCATATTCACAATCGACACAAACTGTTGACTTAATAGCAACAAAAGACGCCTACATTATGTATAAGTCAGGCGACCAGCCGGATAATTTTGGCTCATGTGACAAATTAATTATTGACCGCGAAACAAATGATCTTCATAGAGCATTGCTTCAATTCAATCTTTCAACAATACCTAGTTGTGCTGTAATTAATACAGCAGAATTGAGATTAAATTGTACGAATGAAAAAGATTTTGATGTCAGTGTTTTTCAAATAGGAGCAACTGATTCCTGGGATGAAGGTAGTTCTTGTAATGCTAATGGTGCAGCAAACTGGAACATGAGAACAAGCACTTCTGCCTGGTCAAATGATGGGGTGGTTGGAAATGACCCTAGTGATGGCACCCCATTATCAACAATAAATGTTGATTTTAAAGGGATACAATCCTGGTTTATTACATCTCTGGTTCAAGACTGGGTTTCCGGTACAGCAGTAAATAATGGCGTTATGTTAGGAAGTCAGGATGGTGGTGGTGACCGTAAAGCAGAATATCAAAGTACTGAAAAATCTGGTGGAATTCCTCCTACTCTTAGAGTAACATATACAGTTTTTACTGAAGATGTTATGGATAGTGATAATGACGGTGTAAATGACAGTATAGATATTGATGATGATAATGATGGTATATTAGATACAGATGAATGTAACAGTATTGTAAACCCACCTTTATTAAATTCTGATTTTGAGGTCTTAGACATATTAACCTTAGATGGTGGTCCAACAGATGTAGTTGGTTCTTCAGGAATATGGAAAGGTGATGCCAGTAATATCCCAAATTGGGAAAGTGCTGATACTACCAATAATTATCTGGAGATCTGGCATAATTCACAGGCTGCAAGTAATGATGCAGGAGGGCAAGCGTATTCCGGTACTCATTGGGCGGAAGTAAATGCAACAACCAATGACGGCTTGTATCAGGATGTGGTTTCGGCTCCGGGCGATGTTCTGCAATGGACATTTGCACATCGCAAACGAACAGGATATGCAGGAAGTGCCAATGAAGATATCGTACAGTTATTAATTGGAGATCCAAGTGGTACGATGACTTCTCAGGGAACATACACATCTCCGGGAGATTCGTCCTGGGAGATTCATTTTGGTCAATATACTGTTCCTCCAGGGCAAACCACAACAAGATTAACTTTTAATGCTATAAGTGCTGCCTCTGGTTCTACAAGTTCAGGCAACTTTATAGATAATGTACAATTATTTGTAGTACCTAAAGATTGTACGGATACAGACGGAGATACAGTTCCTGATTATCTGGATCTGGATTCTGATAATGATGGTATTCCTGATATTGTTGAAGCCGGCGTACCGGAACTCAGTGCAGGAACAGGTAAAATTGCGTTAGCCTCATTTGTAGATGCAAATCATAATGGTATGCATGATGCTTATGAAACAAATACTCCATTAGACTCTGATGGTGATGGTATCCCTAATTTCAAGGATCTGGATAGTGACAACGATGCGGTTTTTGATGTAGATGAAGCCAGAACAAAAAGATATGTATTCTCAACACTAACATTTGATAATGGAGATGGTGACATAAATGGTGATGGTGTTGGAGATGGCGCGGAAACAGAATCTTTTAGAATAAAAGTCTTGGAAGATGGCTGTGCTGAATATTTTGGAGATGGAATACTTGATAAGTATGATAATGGTAATGGTGCCAATGAATTTGGCAACCTTGATCAGGGATCAGCTCCTTATTTTGTCAATAATGAAGATGATGCAGATACACCTGATTATATTGATCTGGATTCGAATAATGATGGTATTTTTGATATTGCAGAAACACATTATGCTAATTTAGATTCCGATAATGATGGAATAATTGATGATACCGTTGATAATGACGGAGATGGGCTTATGAGTTCATTTGACACTAATGATTCTGCCTTTGGATCACCGAGAGATCTTCAAGGTAAATATGACCTGTTCTTCGATGGTCGTAATGACTATGTAGAAGACACAAGTGTTATATCAGGATGGAGTGAAGCTACTTTAATGGCCTGGATCAAAATCGATCCTTCGGCTGCCGGAGATCAAATAATTTTCGGTCAAAATTCGTTCTATATCCAGCTTAACTCTGATAAAACGATTTCAGCCAAAGCAAATGGAAATACAGTTTCTAATGGTTCCGCATTAAATACGAATCAATGGACACATGTGGCTGCATCATACAGCAATACCAACAGTGCACTTAAACTATTTATAAATGGTAAGGAAATATCAAGTACTACCGTTTCAGGAGCACTTCCTTCTGATTCCTCAAGTCTGACTTTGGGAAGACAACCGGGTACAGATAGTAAATATTTCAATGGTTATATAGATGAAGCGCGTGTCTTCTTTAAGGCACTTGCTTTAAATGAACTTCAAAAAATGATCTATCAGGAAATTGAAGAGGATAGTGGTAATATAAAAGGTGTTATTGTACCTATCGAGGTAACCAATTTAATTGATGAAAATACCAGCATCCCATTAGTATGGAATAGTCTGAAGAGGTATTACAGAATGGATGCCTTTAAAGACAATGTCCTGGACGATCTTACAACTCCGGAAATAGATGAAGGATCAGGTGCAAGGATTTATAACACAAAATTAATTGAGTCTCAGTCTGCTCCTCTGCCATTTGTAACAAATAAAAGTGGCAAACTTGATGTAGCAGTAAATGACCCTGAAAGAGGTATCAATGGTGGTGATGTTCTAAATAATGAAAGTGCCATTGTTAGAATTGCCAACAATGATGTATATGTTGATAGTGAATTAAAGCAGGCTGCATTAATAGTAGATGCTCAAGATGCAAGTTCTAATCCTATTGAATTCAGTGTTAAAAATGATTCTGAGCTTAATGTAAGCTGGTATCTGGAATTAGATGGAAAGTTAGATTTGGAAGGAGAATCTCAACTTGTTCAAGGCGCAGGAAGTGTTTTAGATGCAGACAGTTCAGGCTTTATAGAAAAAGATCAGCAGGGAACTGCAAACAGTTACAATTATAATTACTGGTCTTCATCAGTTAGCCCAATTGGGGCTTCCGGAGCTAGAGGAACAGCCGGTGTGAACGGTGAGTATACAATTGGATCCTTTTTACTTGATGGATCTGTAGCCGATAATGGGGTATATCCACAACCAATTGATTTTCAATGGTCATATACGGCCGCCGATTTTGGTAATTCTGACCCTATAACAATAAGTACCTATTGGTTATGGAAATATCATGGTACCAGCGATAATTATGGTGCATGGCAAAAAGTTTGGCCAAATACGCCCGTTTTACCGGGAGAAGGATATACAATGAAAGGATCTTCCGGGTCTGTGCCTATTTCCAGTGAACAAAATTATGTGTTCAGAGGCAAACCAAATAATGGCGATTTTACCCTGCCCCTTACTCCCGGAAATGACAGACTTATTGGTAATCCATACCCATCTGCAATGGATACAGAAAAATTTATTTTGGATAACTTAAGCACAATTGATGGAGGAAATAACACCAATGGAAACGTATTTAATGGTGCCCTTTATTTCTGGGATCATTTTGGATCCGTTAATTCACATTATCTTGGAAATTATGTTGGTGGTTATGCGACTCGCAACATAATTGGCGGTACCCCGGCAATTGCCAACGACCAAAGAATAAACGCCACCGGAGGTTATGGAACTAAAATACCTGGTCGATACATACCTGTGAACCAAGGGTTCTTTGTCCTGACCTCACTTGATGAAGACTTGACAGGGTTAACAACAGTTTACGGAGGTGATATCGTGTTTAAGAACAGTCAAAGGGTTTTCAAACCGGAAGCTCCAACAAATTCTGTTTTCATGAGAAACTCAGGATCAGACAAAGCAGAATCTGGGAAAGTTACAAATACTAGCGCAAGAATGAATGCCGAATCAGCAGATAATGGCAATGAAAGACCCCTTATTAGGTTGAGTTTTGACTCTCCAAAAGGAATTCACAGACAGATTTTAGCAGGTGCTGATAAAAACGCCAGCAACTCTTTTGATCTTGGATATGATGCCCTTTTACCAGATCTTGGTCCGGAAGATATGTTCTGGAATATTAACGATACGCAATTTGTAATTCAAGGTGTTGATAATTTTGATCCCGATCAGGAATTACCTCTTGGTTTGATCATCAGTGAAGCCGGATTAGCAAGAATTTCTGTTGATTCCGTTGAGAACCTGGATATCCTAACAAAGATCTATATAAAAGATAATTTGACTAAGGAAACCTATGACATTACCAATGATCCTTTTGAAATTGAGCTGGAAGCAGGCGAATACAATGATCGTTTTGTGTTGGCTTTCCAGCCTAGATTAAAAACTTTCGATGAAGTTACTCTGGAAGAAGGTATCATTGTGTATATGAATGACTCCGGTACAGAATTGAAGATAAACAGAATTCTGGATACAACAATTGAAAGCATTAAGCTATACAATTCTTTAGGTCAGTCCTTTAACTCCTGGAATTCTAATCTAGAAAACAGAAACCTATCATTACCTGTGCATAGTATTAGCACAGGAATGTATATTGTTCAGTTGGAGACCAGTGATGGTGATATAATCAAGAAGATGATTATTGAATAAAACAACTATAAATAATTAAAAACCCATTGCGCTTGTAGTGGGTTTTTTTATTGGTGCTTTCCAAAGAATAAATTTACTTGATAAACCAATTTTGGTTTTTATTTTTCAACTTATTTTAGCAATTAGGTTTTTTTAATTTATGCAGTTCATCGAAAATATTTGCCGTTAGTGGGATTTTTGAGTAAGTTTGCTTATTAACTGTAATGGCCCCAAGCTATTCTAACAGAATTTAATATGAAAAAAACTACTTTATTGTTAAGGGATGCAATAGTAGTATTCGCTATTCTCTTTACATTTTCCGCTTATTCACAAACGACTCAAACTGTTGACTTAATAGCAACACAGGATACTTACATCAAAGGTAAATCGGGAGATGATCGAACTAAAAGTAATGGAGATTGTGATGATCTTATTGTAGGAAACAAAACCACGGATCTTCAAAGGGCATTGCTCCAGTTCGATGTATCATCCATTCCATCGGATGCATATATTGAGTCCGCCGAACTCAGGCTAGACAGTAATACCGATAAAGACATGACAATTGGTGTTTGTTGGAAGTTACTGAAAGCCTGGGATGAAGGAAATGATTGTGGTGCTAAAAATAAAGAATCCAATTGGCTGGAAAGAACCAGTTCTGATAGCTGGTCAAGCCCTGGTGTAGTTGGGAACAATTATAATGATGGTACTCCATTATATACGATTAATGCCAATTATAAAGGTATTCATTCCTGGTTTATAACCGTCTTTAGTTCAGGAATGGGTTTCTGGTCTTTAATTAACAATGGTGTTATGCTTGGGTGTAAGATGGAGTTGATGAGGAAACAGAAGTATGAAAGTAGAGAAAAAGGAGATGATGACCTACCAACTTTAGGGTTACTTATAGAACAGTATACGATAGTGATAATGATGGTGTTTACAATCAAATTGATATTGATGATGATAATGATGGTATTCTGGATACCGACGAATGTACCAGTCTTACAAATCCCCCATTACTTAATTCCAATTTTGAGGCAATAGATATTTTAACTTTAGATGGCGGCTCTACGGATGTTGTAGGTACTTCAGGAATTTGGAAAGGGGATGCCTCTAATATTCCGAACTGGTTAAGTGCTGATGCCACAAATAATTATTTAGAGATCTGGCATAATTCTCAGGACTGCATCAAATGATTCCGGTGGTCAGGCTTATTCCGGTTCTCATTGGGCAGAGGTTAACGCTACTACCAATGACGGATTATACCAGGATGTTGCCACAACTCCAGGAAATATGCTCCAATGGACATTTGCACATCGTAAACGAACAGGTTATTCAGGAAGCGCTAATGAAGATGTTATTCAATTACTTAATTGGAGATCCTAATGGAACTTTAACATCTCAGGGTACTTTTACATCAGCGGCTGATGCCTCATGGACAATGCATACAGGTCAGTATGTAGTGCCGGCAGGACAAACAACTACAAGATTAACATTTACAGTTCTACGAACTGCTTCAGGCTCTACAAGCTCCGGTAATTTTATAGATCAGGTTCAGTTATACTCTATTCCATCGGGATGTGAAGATTACGGATGGCGATTCAGTCCCGGATTATTTAGATCTTGATTCAGATAATGATGGTATTCCTGATATTGTTGAAGCGGGATTAGGAAGTATAAGCGCCGGAAAAGGAACAATTCCTTCTGCTTCATTTGTAGATTCTAATAACAACGGTATGCATGATGCTTTTGAGTCTAATGTTCCTTTAGATTCTGATGGAGATGGTGTTCCAAACTTTAGAGATCTGGATAGTGATAATGATGCTGTTTTTGATGTGGATGAAGCAAGGACAAAAAGATATGTTTTTGGTAACCTTGTGTTCGATAATGGTGATGGTGACATCAATGGTGATGGAGTTGGTGATGGTCAGGAATCTGAAGCATTTAGAGAAAAAGATGATGACGGTGATGGCACTGTAGAATATTTTGGAGATGGCATATTGGATAAGTATGATTATGGTACGGGTGCCAATGAATTTGGAAACTTAAGTCAGGGATCGGCCCCTTATTATGTAAATAATGCAGATGATGCCGATACTCCGGATTATATAGATCTGGATTCAAATAACGACGGCATTTTCGATATAGCAGAAACACATTATGCTAATTTAGATTCCGATAATGACGGTAAAATTGATGATACTGTTGATAGTGACGGAGATGGACTTATGAGTTCGTTTGACACAAATGATACTGCTTTTGGATCACCAAGAGATCTGCAAGGTAAATTCGATCTGTTCTTTGATGGTAGAAATGATTACGTCGAAGATACAAATGTTATGTCAGGATGGAGTGAAGCCACAATTATGGCATGGATAAAGATTGATCCATCGGCATCAGGAGACCAATTTATTATAGGCCAGGATAATTTCTATATAGAACTCAATGAGGAAAAAGTAATTATAGCAAAAGGAAATGGCAAAAATGTTGAAAGTGGATCTGCGTTACCTACAAATCAATGGATTCACGTAGCTGCTTCTTACAGCAATACAAATAGTGAAATTATTCTATACATAAATGGCCAGGAGGTTGATAGTTACAATACATCAGGTGCATTACCTTCAGACTCATCCAGCTTTACACTAGGGAAAAAACCTGGTAAAGACGCAGAACTATTTTAACGGCTATATTGATGAAGCACGGGTATTCTTTAAAGCTCTTGCTTTAAATGAACTTCAAAAAATGATCTATCAGGAAATTGAAAAGATGGTGGTAACATAAAAGGTGTTGTTGTTCCAATAGAAGTAAACAATTTAATATTGGATGATGATGATGATGATGAAAATACCAGTATACCATTAGTCTGGAATAGCCTGAAGCGGTATTATAGAATGGATGCTTATAAAGATAATATTCTGGATGACTTAACTACTCCTGAAATTGATGAGGGCTCTGGTGCAAGAATTTATAATACAAAATTAATTGAACCGCAAACAGCGCCACTGCCATTTGTAACCAAACAAAGTGGACGATTAGATGTTGCTGTAAATGATCCTGTAAGAGGTATAAATGGTAGTGATGCCATCAATTAATGAAAGTGCCATTGTTAAAATTGCCAACAATGATGTATATGTTGATAGTGACTTAAAACAGGCCGGTTTAATGATCGATGCTCAAGATGCAAGTTCCAATCCTATTGAATTCAGTGTTAAAAATGATTCTGAACTCAATGTAAGCTGGTATCTTGAACTGGATGGCAAATTAGACCTTGAAGGAGAATCTCAGCTTGTACAGGGTGCTGGCAGTATATTAGATGCAGATAGCTCCGGATATATAGAAAAAGATCAGCAGGGAACTGCTAACAGTTACAACTATAATTACTGGTCTTCTTCAGTTAGCCCAATTGGAGCTACAGGAGCCAGAGGAACAGCCAGTGTTAACGGTGAGTATACAATTGGATCCTTTTTACTTGATGGATCTGTGGCTGATAATGGTGTTTATCCTCGATCAATTGATTTTCAATGGTCATATACATCTGCCGATTATGGTAATTCTGATCCAATAACTATAAGTACCTATTGGTTATGGAAATACAATGGTTCCAGCGATAATTATGGTGCCTGGCAAAAAATTTATCCAAATTCTCCTGTTTTACCGGGAGAAGGTTATACAATGAAAGGTTCATCAGGTTCAGTTCCTATTACCAGTGAACAGAATTATGTATTCCGAGGAAAACCAAATAATGGCGATTTTACTCTTCCATTAGCTCCTGGAAATGACAGACTGATTGGTAATCCATACCCATCTGCAATGGATGCAGAAGAATTTATAAAAGATAATTTAAGTACGATTGATGGAGGAAATAATCCAAATGGAAACGTATTTAATGGTGCTCTTTATTTCTGGGATCATTTTGGGTCCGTCAATTCTCATCATCTTGGAGATTATGTGGGTGGTTATGCAACCCGCAACCTTATTGGAGGAGCTCCGGCAATTGCCAACGACCAAAGAATAAATGCCACAGGCGCAACAGGTACAAAAATACCTGGCAGATATATCCCTGTTAACCAAGGATTCTTTGTTTTGACTTCTCTTGATGAGGATCTTACGGGATTAACAACAGTTTACGGAGGAGATATCGTATTTAAGAACAGTCAAAGGGTTTTCAAACCGGAAACTCCAACAAATTCTGTTTTCATGAGAAACTCAGGATCAGACAAAACAGAATCTGGAAAGGTTACAAATACTAGTGCAAGGATGAATACTGAAACAGCAGAGAACGGTAACACAAGACCTATTATTCGTTTAAATTTCGACTCTCCGAAAGGAATTCACAGACAGATAGTAGCTGGTGTTGACAAAAACGCCAGCAACTCTTTTGATCTAGGATATGATGCACTATTACCAGATCTTGGAGTGGAAGATATGTTCTGGAACATTGATGATACGCAATTTGTAATTCAAGGTGTTGATAATTTTGATTCGGATCAGGAATTACCACTTGGTTTAATAGTGAGTGAAACTGGTTTAGCGAAAATTACTTTGGACTCCATTGAAAATCTGGATGCCTTTACGAGAATCTATATCAAGGATAATTTAACTAAGGAAACCTATGACATTACAAATGATCCTTTTGAAATTGACCTTGAAGCAGGTGAATACAATGAACGATTTGTGTTGGTTTTCCAGCCTAGATTAAAAACTTTCGATGAAGTTACTCTTGAACAAGGCATAATTGTATATATGAATGACTCCAATACAGAATTGAAGATAAACAGAATTCTGGATACTGAAATTGAAAGCATTAAGTTGTATAATTCTTTAGGTCAGTCCTTTAATTCCTGGAATTCCAATCTTGAGAACAGAAACCTATCTTTACCTGTACATAATATAAGCACAGGAATGTATATTGTTCAGTTGGAGACCAGTAATGGTGATATAATCAAAAAGATGATTGTTGAATAAAACAACTATAAATAATGAAAAACCCATTGCGCTTGTAATGGGTTTTTTTATTGGCTCTTTCCAAAGAATAGATTTACTTGATAAACCAACTTGGTTATAATATATTTATATTTGGTTATAATTAAAACGGTTAAGAATGTCCGATAAAAAATTATGGGAAGGTGATGCAGGTTTTAAAGAAAACAGCCATTTATTTCATTTTCAGCATTGGCTGCAAAATCATTATGATCTAAGTTTTAATAACTATCATGATCTCTGGAAATGGTCAGTTGATAATATAGAAGATTTCTGGGAAGCCATTTGGGATTATTTTAATATTATTTCTCACAGTCCATATAAAAACATTCTTTCAAGTTACAATATGCCGAATTGCAAATGGTTTGAAGGTTCAACTTTAAACTATGCAGAACATATTTTCAGAAACTCCAGCCTAAAAGAAACTGCCATCTATTTTGGAAATGAAGCCGGAGACTACAAAGAAATAAGCTGGAATGAATTAAAACAAAAAGTGGCCTCAATGGCTTCTTATTTAAAGTCAGTTGGCGTAACAAAAGGCGATCGGGTTGTAGCGTTTTTGCCTAATATTCCCGAAGCAACTATTTCGTTTTTAGCGGTAAACTCAATAGGCGCTGTCTGGTCCAGTACATCGCCCGATTTTGGATCTGAAAGTGTTGTAGACAGATTTGCTCAGATAAAGCCAAAAGTACTTATTGCTGTTGATGGCTATCAATACAATGGAAAGCCCTACGATAAGACTGAAATTGTCAATAGTATTGTAGATGCTTTACCAACTCTGGAAAAAGTTATCGTCTTGCCTTATTTAAACAAAAAAGCATTAGATAATTTCCCAGAAACTTTTGTTGATATTGAAACTGTATTTAGTTCACAATCACATGAACTGACTTTTGAGCCCGTTGAATTTAATCATCCTATATGGGTGTTATATTCTTCCGGGACAACAGGATTGCCAAAAGCAATCGTTCATTCTCATGGTGGCATATTACTAGAGCATTTAAAATACATGGCATTCCACAACGATGTGCATAAAGGGGAGCGCTATTTCTGGTTCTCTACAACAGGTTGGATGATGTGGAATTTTGTACAATCTGCTTTACTAATGGGAGCATCCATTGTGTTGTATGATGGGAGCCCAACCTACCCTGATTTTGAAGCTTTATGGGCATTTTCAGACAAAGTAGGTGTTAATCATTTTGGAACCAGTGCGCCTTATCTGGTGGCAAGCATGAAAAAGAATATTGATGCTAAATCAAATCATGATCTGTCTTCTATTCGATCTATTAGCTCAACAGGAGCCCCTTTGCCTTACGAAGCCTTTGAGTATGTTTATAAGAACATAAAAGATGATGTCTGGTTATGCTCTATGGCTGGCGGAACAGATGTTTGTACGGCTTTTGTAGGCGGAACACCTTATTATGCTGTTCATGCTGGAGAAATACAATGCAGAGCACTAGGAGTGTTCTTATTTGCTTATGATGAAAATGAGAAACCGGTTCTTGATGAATTAGGAGAAATGGTCATTATCAAACCTATGCCTTCAATGCCAATCTATTTTTGGAAGGATAAGGATAACAAACGTTATAAAGCCAGTTATTTTGAACATTATCCGGGAAAATGGCGACATGGGGACTTTATAAAAATTAATTCTAAAACTGATGGATTAGTGATTTATGGACGTTCAGATGCTACCCTAAATCGTCATGGTATTAGAATTGGAACAAGCGAGATTTACAGGGCAGTTAATAAGATTCAAGAGATTGAAGATTCACTTATAGTTAATCTGGAGCTTGATGAAGGGAAGCATTACATGCCATTATTTGTAAAACTTAAGGAGTCTTTTGAATTGACTGATAAAATTAAAACAAGGATCAATTCTCAATTAAAAAAAGAATATACACCAAGACATGTTCCTGATGAAATTATTGAAGTAAAAGACATTCCTTATACCATATCCGGGAAAAAGATGGAAGCGCCAATAAAGAAGATCCTTTTAAAAATGCCTTTGGAAAAGTCTATCAATTTTGATTCCATGCGAAATCCGGAAAGTGTTGATTTCTTTATTGAGTTTGCTAAATCAATCAGCTAAATGAAACTGGTTTTTACATATCCAACTCATCAATACCATATTCAATCACAGGTTCGTCTTTTATGGTATCATCATCAGTGTCGCAATTAACGCGTATTGATAAATTAGCAGGCTCTTCAAAGTCCTCTATCGAAATATTTAAGTCCTCATCGGCATAACAACTCTTCATATACATTCCCCAAATTGGTAATGCCATTGTAGCTCCCTGTCCATAAGTAATTGTTCTAAAATGAACCGATCTGTCCTCTGCTCCTACCCAAACACCGGTTACCAAATTTGGAACCATTCCCATAAACCAGCCGTCACTCTGGTTTTGTGTGGTTCCGGTTTTACCTGCTATTGGGTTCGTGAATTGGTATGGATAGCCTGTAATAACTTCTTTAAATTCAGGCTTATATCTTTCTGCACCTGATGTTCTAAGTCTTATTCCGGAACCTCCAAGTGTTACACCTTCCAATAACTTAACGGTTACGTAAGCTGTTTCTTCACTAAGTACATCTCTGCTTTCAGGAGAAACCTGATAAAGAAGTGTATCATTCTTATCCACAATACTCGTTACCATCACCGGTTTAGTATAAACGCCTTTGTTTGCAAAGGCACTGTAGGCTGCTACCATTTCATAAACACTTAAGTCTGGTGTTCCCAAAGCAATTGAAGGTACAGGTAGAAGCTCTGATTCGACACCCAATTTTTTGACCAGGTCAACAACCGGTTGTGGACCAACTTTATCCATCACTTGGGCAGTAATAGTATTGACCGAATTCGCCAGGGCATTCTTAAGCGTACGAACTCCACCATATTTCTCACCTGAATTTTTAGGGCACCATTCTTCGGTGTTACCATATTTCCCTTTTTCTATACAAAATGGAATATCAGGAAGTTCATCACAAGGTGATAAATGAAGCTGGTCAATTGCCGTAGCATAAACAAATGGTTTGAATGTTGACCCTACCTGACGTTTGCCTTGCTTTACCATATCATACTGGAAATGTCTGTAATCCATTCCGCCAACCCAGGCCTTTACATGTCCGGTTTGAGGGTCCATAGACATCATTCCCGGTTGCAGGAAAGATTTGTAATAACGCATGGAATCCATAGGTTTCATAATAGTGTCCATCTCTGTGTTTGGAGCATCCCAGGAGAATATTCTCATTTTTGTGGGCGTATCAAAGGATTTGATGATCTCTTTATCAGTCTTTCCTTCTTTTTTCATAACTCGCCAACGTTCTGAACGTCTCATAGAACGATCCATAAGATCCTTGATCTCTGCGTTATCTAATTCCAGAAATGGCGCTGTTGGATTTCGAGGAGGTGTGTTCTGATGAAAAAATTCTGCTTGTAATTTTGGCATGTGTCTCGCTACTGCTTCCTCGGCATAGGCTTGCATTCGAGAATCGATGGTAGTGTAAATTTTTAATCCATCGCTATAAAGATCATATTTAGAGCCGTCTGCTTTTGGATTATTTTTAATCCAGTCTTTCATGAAATCACGTAAATACTCTCTAAAATATGTGGCAATACCCTCTTTGTGTGATTCAGGTGAATAATTCAATCCCAGATCCATTTGTTGTAGTGAGTCTTTTACTTCTTCTTTTATATACCCATACTTCTCCATTTGACCAATTACAACATTTCTTCTGTTTATTACTCCTTCCGGATTTCTTCTTGGGTTATAAAGGGAAGAATTCTTGAACATTCCAACAAGCATTGCCGATTCTCTCAGGTCTATTTCATTAGGTTCTTTCCCAAAATAGATCCTTGAGGCACTTCGTATTCCATCGGCATTATTGCCAAAATCGTAGATATTAAAGTATTGGGCAATGATCTCTTCTTTTGTATACTGACGCTCTAAACGCAATGCAATGACCCATTCTTTAACTTTTTGTGTAACAGCCTCCAGTTTACTTTTTGATCGCACTCCAACAAATAACTGTCTTGCCAATTGCTGAGATATCGTACTGGCTCCACCTTTACTTCCAAGAAATGCAAACGCCCTAATAGTTCCTCTTGCATCAATCCCCGAGTGATCGTGGAATCTGGCGTCTTCTACAGCAATAAGAGCATCTACCAAATGTTTTGGTAACTCCTCATACGCAACAGGAGTTCTGTTATCATTGAAATAAAATTTACCAAGTGTTAAACCATCTGAAGAAATGATCTCTGTTGCTAAATTGGTTTCAGGATTTTCCAGTTGGGTGTGATCCGGCATTTCACCTAAGGCACCCATGGAAGCAAGTGAAAAAATCAGGATCAAGCCTAATACTCCGGATAAAAAAAGTATCCAGAACCATCTTAGGTACTTACTGTAATCAGAAATACTCTTTGCTTGTTTTTTTGTTGCCATAATCTAAAAAAAGTCACTAAAGGATCTTGTAACACTTCTACTTCGCTAAGTTTGATGCAAGATCACTGAAACCCACCTGTTATTTGTTATTAATTCTTTCGATTCTTAATCCTATATCTGTAATGCCTTCAAGATCAATGACCCCTTCAACCTTTCCATTTTCTCTCATTGCCTGCCTTATTGAGAATGCATAATCCCCATCCTCATTAAAGACCACATTTTCTTTATACCAGAGTTTATTCTCTTTAATATCTGCAAAACCTGTTCCTAAAAATTCACCATTTGGTTTTGTCATTCTATATTCCAGAGTGTCTGTTACAACCTTCCCATTTGGGAATTTAGTATCGATTATCAAAAACAAATTACTGTACTTATAATCACTGGTATTTCTCAAATTCACAAAAACATTATACGCATTTGTTGAATCCGGTGGTGTAACATTAAACGTAATAATTGAATCTTTATTCCATGTGTTTGGCAAAGATCGATATTCATCAAAAACTCTGTTATTGTCACACGAACACAAAGCTAAACAACAAAACACAAGACCTGTAGCTATATTAATCCTCATCATTCTATCTGTTTCGGCGAGGTTTTCTTTTTCTATTTCTGCTCTTATTTTTTCTACGTTTTGATTTTGGTTTTGGACTATCAAAACGAGTCAAACTGTCCTGCCCAACGACGTTTTCAAATTCAGTTTTTGTCTCTAAAATTAGTTCTGAGGCATATTCTTCTAAACTTGCAACTTTTTCTTTTTTGTTGTTTATCTCAATAATTTCGTTTGCCTGAGCTGCTGTTAATTTATGCCAGTTGGTCCATTCACCTTCATAAGTATACCACAAAAATCCCTGAAAAATATCTATTTTTTGACAAACCGCTTTTCCTTTTTCCGTAATAAGTTTGACATCTATTTTTGGAATTTCTTTTAGCGCATCCATATATGCGTCCAACTCATAATTTAAGCAGCATTTAAGTTTTCCGCATTGCCCTGCCAGCTTTTGAGGATTAAGGGAAAGTTGCTGGTATCTTGCCGCCGATGTGCTGACCGATCTGAAATCTGTTAACCAGGTTGAGCAACATAATTCACGGCCACAAGAACCGATACCTCCTAATCTGGAAGCTTCCTGACGAAATCCAACTTGTTTCATCTCTATCCTGGTCTTAAATTCACGCGCGAAAAGTTTAATTAGTTCTCGAAAATCCACGCGTTCCTCAGCAGTATAGTAAAAGGTTGCTTTACTACCATCTCCTTGAAATTCAATATCAGAGATCTTCATTTGTAGTCTAAGATCAATAGCAAACTGGCGTGCTTTAACTTTCATGGCTTCCTCCTTGTCACGAGAAGTACTCCAGATGTCTATGTCTTTTTGAGATGCCTTTCTGTATATTTTTAATACTTCTTCTCCATCGATCTCAATTTTTTTACGCTTCATTTGGACTTTTACAAGTTCACCTGTAAGAGTTACCATACCAATATCATGACCAGATTGTGCTTGAGTAGCAACTATGTCGCCAATAGCTAAAGATAAATTCTCTGTATTCTTGTAGTATAATTTTCTTCCGTTCTTAAAACGAACTTCAATATAATCAAATGACTTTTCTCCTTCGGGAAGAGACATGTTTGAAAGCCAATCAAAAACAGTTAATTTGTTACAACTGTCTGTTCCGCATGTTCCGTTGTTCTTACAGCCTTTTGGCAGACCGTTCTTATCAGTTGTACAACTGTTACAAGCCATATGCTTAGATATATATTGATTCTGATGAATTTTATGATCCTCAGAAGACGATTAATAAATATAGTTCAATTTATAAAGATTTCCACTTTCACGGAAATTACTAACTAAATAAACTTTAGTTTGTAAAGATAAGATTATTCTAATTACTTAAAAATAAAGAAATAAGATTCCTTTCTAAATGGATTTTACGCTGATGATCTTCACAGGACAAGCTTTGGCAGCTTTGTCACAATCATCAAAAATAAAATCGTCATTAGATTTGATGGTGAAAAATCCTTTTTTTTCTTCCGATCGTAACAAAACAGATTTTCCGTCTTTTTTAGACATTTGAAATTGATCGGGAGCCAACTCAACACAGTAATTGCAGCCTATACATTTATTTCGCTGTAATGTAACTACAACCATTAAGCTTGCACTTTGTTTTCAACGATCTTATATAATTTATCTGAAGGTCTAATCCTGAATTTTAAAGGAATTGTAATGGAATCACCTTTTGTGCCTTTTTGCAATTTTTCATCATTTACCAACATTTCATTTACTTCCATTTCCTGAGCTCCTGTAGTTGGTCCTTGGATTAAGATGGTATCACCGATAGCAATATCGTATGCTTCTATTTTAAATTCGCCAATCTTTGATTTCGTATAGAAATGCATGCCTTTACCAATATAAACTTTTTTCTGTGTGGCGTGAGAACCGGAACCTTTGCTCCATTCTCCCAATTTCTGACCCAAGTAATAGCCGTTCCAAAATCCGCGGTTATATACTTTCTCAAGTTCAAGCATCCAGGAAATAACCTTTTCTTTATCATAAGTCCCATCTGCAATACTATCAATGGCATCACGATAACATTTAATAACGTTGGCTACATATTCCGGAGCTCTACCACGGCCTTCAATTTTTAAAACCTTAATTCCTGCATCGGCAACCTGATCTAAAAAGTCAATTGTACACAGGTCTTTTGGAGACATGATATATTCATTATCAAGTTCCATTTCAAAGCCGGTTTCCTGATCGATAACCGTATATTTCTTTCTGCAGTTTTGCTTGCAGGCGCCTCTGTTTGCTGATGAATTTTGAGAATGCAGACTCATATAACACTTTCCTGAAACCGCCATGCAAAGCGCTCCATGACCAAAGATCTCAATCTCGACTAACTTACCTGCAGGTCCTTTTATTTGATCTTTCTCTATTTGTTCTGTTATTTTCTTAACCTGACGTAAACTTAATTCTCGGCTAAGAACTATGGTATCGGCAAACATGGCATAGAACTTAACAGTTTCTATGTTAGTGATATTTATTTGTGTTGATATATGAACTTCCAGTCCAACTTCTCTTGCAATAGCAATGACCGCCTGGTCCATGGCAATAACAGCAGATATACCTGCTTCTTTTGCCTTTTTAACCAGGGTTTTAACTATAGAAAGATCATGATCATAAATGATGGTGTTCAATGTCAAATAAGTTCTGACATTTTTAGCTTGACATCTTCTTGATATTTCTTCCAGATCATCTAAAGTAAAATTAATTGATGCTCTGGCTCTCATGTTTAATTGTTCAACACCAAAATAAACTGAATCAGCACCATTGTCCAAAGCTGCTTGCAGAGATTCAAAACTTCCGGCAGGAGCCATCAATTCTATATGTTGCATACCAATTATTTTTTTGCAAATGTAATGTTTTTATATAATAAGCTGATTTTTCTTAAGTATAGCGCACAAAAAAAGCATTTTGAAAATCAAAATGCTCTTTCCAGACTAACTCGTTATTAAACTTTTTTTAAATTTTTATAAAAATAGTTTGCGAGTTAACCTCCATCGGCTTTACAATTGCCATTGACACTTATCGCAACTGAAACACCTAATTCCTTTTTAAATAGCGTTTTTTTTAAGAATTTCATTCGTTCAAAAATTTTGTTTTTAATTCTGCAAAAATTTTATCACTTAGAGGGATTAGCATAAAAACTCCATTATATTTCTTTATAAAATCTATAATGAAGTTTATTTATACTCTTTTCATAGCAATTTTTCCCCTTAATAAATAGTAGATGCACAAAGTATAAAAAGGTTGCGTCAAAAAAATTGTTATAAGAAAAAAGAAGTAGTATTTTAGCACGAATTAGATACAAAAATTAAAATGAGTAACGAAAAAGATGCAAAATTAAAAGCCCTTAAATTAACTCTTGATAAGTTAGATAAGGCATACGGTAAAGGAACCGTAATGAAAATGAGTGATCAGGCAGTTGTTGATGTGGAAGTAATTCCTTCAGGATCTCTTGGTTTAGATATAGCACTTGGTGTTGGAGGTTATCCAAGAGGTCGTGTTATAGAAATTTATGGCCCTGAATCATCAGGTAAAACAACTTTAACACTACATGCTATTGCTGAAGCCCAAAAGGCAGGAGGAATTGCAGCATTTATTGATGCAGAACATGCTTTTGACAGATTTTATGCAAAGAATTTAGGTGTAGATATTGAGAATTTGATCATTTCACAACCTGATAATGGAGAGCAAGCATTAGAAATTACAGATAATTTAATACGTTCCGGTGCAATAGATATAGTTGTGATTGATTCTGTCGCTGCCTTGACACCCAGAAGTGAAATAGAAGGAGAAATGGGTGACTCTAAAATGGGTCTGCATGCCCGTTTAATGTCTCAGGCTTTGAGAAAACTGACTTCTTCCATTAGTAAAACTAATTGTACGGTAATGTTCATAAACCAATTGCGTGAAAAAATTGGTGTTATGTTTGGTAACCCGGAAACAACAACTGGTGGTAATGCTCTTAAGTTCTACGCTTCAGTTCGTTTAGATATTAGAAGGTCGACGCAAATTAAGGAAACCGATGGTAACGTAACAGGGAACAAAACCAGAGTTAAAGTAGTCAAGAATAAAGTAGCCCCACCATTTAAAACTGCTGAGTTTGATATAATGTACGGAGTGGGTATAAGTAAAGTAGGTGAAATATTAGATCTCGCTGTAGAATTTGAAATAATTAAAAAGAGTGGATCCTGGTTTAGTTATGATGACACTAAGCTTGGACAAGGAAGGGATGCGGTGAAAGCCTTAATAAAGGATAATCCGGAACTCATGGATGAACTTGAAGAAAAAATCAAGGAAGTCCTTAAAAATAAAAAATAATAGAAAATCCCGAAAATTCGGGATTTTTTGATTTTTTACGCAACCATTTTATATCTTTTGTATCTATAGGTAACATTATATGTTTATAAATTGATGTTTAATGAAAAAACTGGTTTTATTATGTTTTCTGTCATTTTCATTCTGGTCATGCAGTTTGGATGATGATTCTGTTAATTTTCACTATGAATTTATTCCAATAGAAAGTGTAAACATGCCGGATAGTTTTACCTATGGTGCTGTTCACACCATAACTTACACTTACTTTAACCGTTCTACATGCCATGTTTTTCATGACCTGTACTATGTGGCTGAAGATAGCACAAGAACTGTTGCGGTAATAAATCAGGTTTATCAAGGTTCTAATTGCATTTTAGTAGATGATAACTTAATTGAAAGATCCTTTGATTTTAAACCTTTGAATTATGGTTCTTATGTCTTTAAATTTTGGACCGGCAGGAATGAGAATGATGAAGATGAATTTTTGATTTATGAAATTTTAGTTGAAGAATAAACAGGCATTAATTTTAAACAAAAGAATTTGAGTTTAGAACAACTCATAGTTAATTGTAAAAAAAATGATACTAAAGCACAAAGTCAACTATATAAGCTCTTTTCGAGCAAATTGTTTTCTGTTTGCTTAAAGTATTCAAGGAATTATGCAGAGGCTGAAGATAATCTGCAGGATAGCTTTGTGACTATTTTTAAGAAAATTAAGCAATACAATAACAAAGGTTCTTTTGAAGGTTGGATAAAACGAATAACTATCAATACAGCTTTACAGCGATACCGTGAAAAAAGTGTGTTTAAGATTGTGAATGAAGGGAATATTGAAGATGTATCGGTCGCTATTGAAGATGATGATATAAGTATTGATTATTTACTTAAGATCATTCAGGAATTACCTGATAGATATAGATTAGTCTTTAATCTTTATGTTCTTGATGGATATTCTCACAAGGAAGTTGCGAACATGTTGAATATAACAACGGGGACATCAAAATCTAATCTGGCTCGTGCCAGATTCATATTAAAAGAGAAAATTGAAAATTATAAAGCGAGACAACAGTCTCAATCGTTATAATGAGTGAAAAGAAACATATAGACAGAATTTTTCAAGAGAAACTCAAGGATCTAGATGTAAATCCGGGAGAGGGCGTTTGGGATAAAATAAGTCAGGAACTAGGTAAAAAAGACAGAAATAGAAAAGTAATCCCAATTTGGTGGAAGCTGGCGGGTATTGCTGCTGCTTTACTTTTACTTGTGACGGTAGGCAATTTTATTTTCAATCAAGATGATCCTTTAAACAATGTACCTGTAATTGTAAATGATGAAACTTCAGAAGGAACCAATAGCAATTCTCAAAATGAGAGCGCAATCAGCCCGAAGGAAGAAGTAAAAAAGATCATTATTAATTCTGAAAATACACCTGAAAAGAATTCTGATCCAAATAATTCATTGGTTGAATCTGACAACCCGGCAAATAGCAATTCCGGAACTAACGCAAACAAAAAGAGCGTAAATACTAAACCTTTTATAAATAATTCAACTGTTTTAACCAATCAGGATAAAATAGTCGATGGTCTGCTGGGTGATAAAGTAAGTAACATCTCTAAACCATCTGAAAATATTGCAGTTACTACTAAAGAAAAAGAGATTAATGATGTACAAAATCAGAATGCGCTCGTTAATACAGACAAAGACATCAAAAACGCTGCAATAGAAAATAGGCCGGAAGAAATTATCAATAATAATTCTCCTGAGAATTTAATTGTTGAGCAGGAAAAAGAAAAAATACCATTAACCGAAGATGTTATAGTGAACAAAGAAGACATTAATGAAGAAGAAAAAGAAAAATTAAACAGGTGGCAAGTTAGCCCAAATTTTGCCCCTGTTTATTTTAATGCCTTTGGTGATGGATCTTCAATTAATGAACAGCTTGTTTATAATGATAAAAGTGGTGATATCAATCTGAGTTATGGCGTTAATGTAAGTTATGCTGTTAATGGAAGATTAACAGTAAGATCTGGTGTCAACCGAGTTAACTTAGGATACAGCACAAACGATGTTTTAATTTACGAAAATATTGGCGCTGCATCTGGTGATACTAACCTATTTAGGAATATTAAATTAAATAGTGCTGTACAAAGCCTGTCGTTTGTGAGTGGAAGTAATTTGGGATTTGTTCAAAGTCCATCCATTTTTCCTGGCGAGTCCATGGCTTTTTTAAATCAGGATATGACTTTTATTGAAATTCCGGTTGAATTAAAATATAGAATGTCAGATAAAAAAGTGGGCTTTTCTGTAGTTGGAGGTTTTAGCACTTTCTTTTTAAGCAATAATGAGGTATCTTATGAATTGAGAGGCGATAACACCATTCTCGGTGAAGCCACCAACATCAATGATGTCAGCTACAGTGCTAATTTTGGATTTGGGTTGGATTACAAATTCTCGAAGAATATGAGTTTTAATGTGGATCCAGTGTTCAAATATCAAATAAGCACATTCAATAATACATCCGGAAGTTTTAAACCCTATTTTATTGGAGTGTATTCCGGAATAAATATTAAGTTTTAGGTTTTTTAGTTGGTTAGATAGTTATTGCAACAGCAATAATGCAAAAAAAAGCTACTCAGTGCCATGAGTAGCTTTTTTGATTTTATATTGTTTTAATTTATTGTAAATAATTTTATAAGCTTGATTCTTTAGTTCTTGAGTTTCTCTAATTTCTAAATCAACGGTTTCTATGAATTTATGCATATAAACACGCATTTGTCCTGGCCCTCCACTAAAAAAAGTATAAGAAAATCGTTTTTTATTATCCGGAAAAGTTAAAGGGACTATTGGTATGTTATGATTGATAGCCAGTCTGAATGCACCATCTTTAAATTCAGTTAACTCTATATGCTCTTCCGGGACTAAACCTTCAGGAAAGATGCAAATGCTCAATCCTTGTTTTAGTCTGTCGTTGAGCTCTTAAAAAAACAGCTCGCCTGCTTCTGGCATCACTTCTGTCTACCAAAATACAGGTGCGTTTATAGAAATATCCGAACAATGGAATTTTGCCCAGCTCCTTTTTGCCGACAAACACAAATGGATTCTTGACTGCAACCAGCATAAGCATGATATCAACCATGGATGTGTGATTTGCGATAAACATATAGCTTTTGTCTTTCTCTGGTTTTTGTTCACTTTCTACCTTCCATATAAAACCCATCCCAATCAAAATGAACTTAGCCCAGAATCGGGCTAGTCTAAAAAATAAAGGATACCATTTTTCTCTGGAAATGGAAAGGAGTAGTATGGGAAACAAAAAAATTATGGGTAAGGCAACCAGAATATAGAACCAGATTCTGTAAAACACCCAAAAAATGTATTTGAATACGATCATGCCAACCAAAACTAAAGAATTTTATTGAGCATTGTGTCAAAAAATTTACCTTTGTCCTCATATTGAAAAATTACAATGGCAAGAATACTTACAGGAGTACAAAGCACAGGAACACCACATTTGGGAAATTTATTGGGAGCTATCATTCCTGCAATTGAAATGTCCAAGAATTCTGAGAATGAATCTTTTTTGTTTATAGCAGATATGCATTCTTTAACACAGATTAAAGATGCTGAGACTTTGCGACAAAACACTTATTCAACAGCTGCAACCTGGTTGGCTTTTGGGTTGGATATCAATAAAACCGTTTTTTACAGACAAAGCGATGTGCCTCAGACTACCGAATTAGCCTGGTATTTAAGTTGTTTCTTTCCATACCAACGTTTAACATTGGCGCATAGTTTTAAGGATAAAGCTGATAGACTGGAAGATGTCAATTCCGGATTATTTTTTTATCCCATGTTAATGGCTGCGGATATTTTGTTGTACGATGCTAATATCATTCCCGTTGGGAAAGACCAGCTGCAGCATATAGAAATGACTCGCGATGTTGCCTCACGTTTTCATGCTAAAATGGGTGAGACTTTTGTTATGCCTGAAGGGAAAATACAAGAGCATACCATGTTGGTACCCGGAATTGATGGCGATAAAATGAGTAAGAGCAAGGATAATCTAATCGATATTTTTATTGATGACAAAAAACTACGCAAACGCATTATGTCAATAGTTACCGATAGCACACCTCTTGAAGAACCTAAAGACTGGAAAACCTGTAACTGTTTTGCTATTTACAGATTGATTGCTGATAAAGAGCAGGTAGCCGCTATGAAATCCAATTACGAAAAAGGTGGTTATGGCTATGGACATGCTAAACAAGCCTTGTTTGAATTAATCATTGAGAAGTTTGCAGTTGAACGCGAGCGATATAATTATTACATGAATAATTTGGATGAAATAGATAATGCATTGTCCGTTGGTGCAGATAAAGCTAAAAAAGTGGCAGATGACGTATTAGGTAGGGTTAGAAAAAAAGTTGGTTATTAAATAATTTCAAACAATTTCCCCGGAAGTGGTCTTATCACGCCTTTTAATTCCATATTCAATAAAATACTGGCTGTTTTAAATATTGGAATGCAACATTCCAAAGCAATAACATCCAATAGTTGTTTATCGTTCTGTTTCAAATAATTATAAATAACTTTTTCATCATCATCCAAGTCAACAAATAATTGTTTTTGAACGGATGGTTTTACCTCATCTTCCAATTGCCAGTTTAGCATGTAAGCTATATCCAAAGGGTTGGACAGCAAATGCGCTTTCTGATATTTTATCAAATTATTGCATCCTACGCTTTGGCTGTCTGTTGTACGTCCCGGAACGGCAAAGACTTCCCTGTTATATGAATTCGCAATATCTGCAGTTACTAAACTCCCTCCCTTTTCGGCAGATTCAATCACAATGGTTGCATCACTTAATCCTGCAATTATTCGGTTACGTTTTAAAAAATTCTCGCGTTCAGGATTAGAAGTACTCCAGAATTCGGTTAAAAAACCTCCATGTTTTTCAACCTCAGAAACATATTTCTTATGCACTTTAGGATATATTTGATTCAGTCCATGAGCCAAACAACCTATAGTTTGTAAATTATGCTTTAAAGCCTCTTTTTGTGCCGTAATATCCGTACCATAAGCAAATCCTGAAACTATTACCGGATCAAATGGAACCAGTGTTTCAACCAATTTCTTACAAAACGCAATTCCGCTAGTCGTAATCTTTCGTGTACCAACTATGCTGATGATTCGTTGTTGTTTTAAATTAATGTTTCCAGACTGGAATAATAAGATAGGACTATCTATACAATGTTTCAATTTATGAGGATAGTCATTATCACCAAAGTACAAACAGGAAATATCATTATCTAAAACATACCTCAATTCCTTTTCTGCTTCTTCATGATGGTATTTGTCAAACAATTCATTTAATACAGTCGTCCCAATACCATCTATCTTAAGGAGATTGTTCTTTTTCTCCTTAAAAACAGCTTCAGCCGAACCACAATGTGAAATCAATTTTTTTGCAGTGATATCTCCAACTTTAGGAACATGTTGTAATGCCAGGATGTAAAGCAAGTCGGTTTCAGTCATTTCTATCCTATTTGATTTTCAAATTGCAAGAAAGCAAATTTTACCGTGTTAATAAATAGTTGGGATTAAATTTTAATAGAATTCAAAATATTTTACCTTTGTTTTAATGCAATTGGAGACTTACATAAGCGATTTACTTTATAGATACGAATGTGTTGTTGTGCCAGAATTTGGTGCTTTTTTAACCCAACGAGAATCTGCTGAGATACACGAATCTACCAATGCGTTTTACCCGCCAAAAAAAGTGGTTTCTTTTAATGAGCAAATTCAGAAAAATGATGGCTTGTTAGTCCATTATATTGCAGGTGTTGAGAAAATTCCATTTGAGGCTGCTTTAGAGAAAATACAAAAACGAATCAAGCATCTCAAATCTTATCTTATTCAGGGCGAAACACTTACTTTCGATAATATTGGAGATATTTTTTTGAGCAAAGATGGCAAAATACAATTTGAACCATCTTACCACTTAAATTATTTAACTGACTCCTTTGGATTGTCGCAATTTGTCTCCCCTGCTGTCACACGGGAAGTTTATAAAGAGGAGATTGAAACTCTTGAAGAAGCCGTTCCATTAATAATTACTCCGGAAAGACGCAAAGAGCGTCCCTATCTGCGTTATGCTGCAATAGCCATTATTGCCTTAACGATTGGCGGTTTGGGTATGTCTAAATATTATGTGAATCAAATTGAGTCACACAATCAATTGGCACAAGAAGAAGCAAACAGACAACTTGAAAACAAAATTCAGGAAGCTACATTTGTGATCGAAAATCCACTTCCGGCTATTACTTTAAATGTAGATAAACAGCTTGGACGTTATCACATTGTTGCCGGAGCTTTTAGAGTAGAGGAGAACTCGGTTAAAAAAGTGAGACAACTACAGAAATTAGGATACAAGGCTAGAAAAATTGGTGTGAACAAATATGGTTTACACGAAGTTGTTTACGAGAGTTTTGAAAATAGAATAGAAGCTTTAAAAGCCCTTCGAAAGGTCAGAATAAATCACAACCGTGACGCTTGGTTGTTGGTGAAAGAACTTAACTAATTACGATTTACAAATTTTGATTTACGACTGGTGCTACAAAGAAAGAGCTTTGTCCTATAAATTTTATTCATTAATTCGGAAATCGTAACTCTACAATCGTAAATCAATATATCTTTGCAATCTCAAAAACAAATCATGCAAGCAAAAACTCCTGAAGAATCCAGAACCATAATGACCGACCTGGTCTTGCCAAGTGAAACAAACCCATTGAACAATTTATTTGGAGGCGAATTATTAGCGAGAATGGATCGAGCTGCAAGTATCGCAGCCAGACGTCACAGCAGGCGAATTGTGGTTACTGCTTCTGTAAACCATGTTGCTTTTAACAGGGCTATTCCGTTAGGTAGTGCTGTAACTGTTGAGGCAAAAGTGTCTCGTGCCTTTAATAGTTCTATGGAGATATATATAGATGTCTGGACAGAAGACAGAGAGTCTGGAGAACGAACTAAAGCCAACGAAGCTATTTATACTTTTGTAGCAGTTGATGATACAGGGCGACCAGTCCGAATCCCTGAAATAAGACCAGAAACAGACCTCGAAAAATTACGCTTTGAAGGTGCTTTAAGACGAAAACAATTAAGTCTGGTACTGGCGGGGAAAATGAAACCTAAAGATGCTACAGAATTAAAGGCTTTGTTTATAGATTAATAACCCTTTTTGGAATGAGATTCAACACAAGAAAACTAAGACATAGTTTTGAGGTTGTGAGAGATTAAGAGATGCTTATTATTAAGACTCAAGTTAGATTTAGATATAATCAAAAGAAGCTGAAATAAATTCAGCTTGACTTCGTCACATCTTATAAATCCATTCAGCCGGATTTTGCGTTTTGGATTCTTTAAAAACACTAAAACTTAAAATAGTCTCTCCATTTGAAGAATTAGTGAATATCTGTCCAATATTTTGCTTTGTTTTTACTTTATCACCCTTTTTTACGTAAACCTTTGCCAGATTTTTATAGACTGTAATGTAATTACCATGCTGAATCAATACAGTTAAATTTCCTCTTTTTATGGCTTGGACTGCTAAAACTTCACCATCATAAACAGCACGTACATTGGCTTTTTCTTCGGTCGCAATTCTTACTCCGTTACTTTGGATAGTCACTGATTTTACAACCGGATGCGGTTGTTTTCCGTAACCTAATTTAACAACACCTTTTTCAACAGGCCATGGCAATTTGCCTTTATTGCTCACAAAATTAGCAGCCAAAGCTTTAGCTTCAGCTGTTAAAGCAAATCCCGTAGAAGAAGTCGTTCCGGCCTTTTTATTGGAGCTGGCAATAGCATCGCGAATGATCTTTTCAATTTGTCGGTCAATTCTGTCCGCTTCACGTTGCTTTTCTTTGACTTGTGATGCGTATCTGTTGATGCTCTTTTTAACAGATCTCATTAAGTCTTCCTGCTGTTTGAGTTCTTTCTCTAATTCCTTCTGAGCCTTTATATTTTCATCAACTAATTTTTGTTTTTCTTTTTTTTGCTCAATTAATTCTGTGTTGATCTGCTGAAGCTGAAGTGTTTTTGCTTTGATTTCCTCACCTTGCTTTTTTTGGTAATCTGCAAATTGCTTGATGTACTGTAACCTTTTATAAGCTTGCTGGAAATTATTGGACGACAGTAAAAACATGACCCTGCTTTGCTCATTCTTGCTTTTATAGGACTTCACTATCATATCAGCATAATTATCCTTTAAAACCTTTAATTCCTCCCGCATACGTGATATATCATCCTGATTCTTATTGATCTCTCTTGTTAGCAGATTTGCCTGTTGATTTGTAACTTTTATCAGATTTTTCCGAACATTCACTCTGTAGCTAACATCCTCAACTTTGGAGATAATGGTCTTTTCTTTTTTTCTGGTCTTAAATTGAAGCTCATTTATTAGATTGATCTCCTTTAGAATCTCCTGCTTGCGCTGTTCTAGCTCTTTTTGCTTTTGACTTTGAGCACTAAGACCAAACGAAACTAAGAACATCAAAAGAAACAAAAAGCATGCTCGAGATACATTCTGAAAAATTTCAAAATATTCGAACTTTCTACCTTTAATATTTGAGTTTAAACCAAAAATCATTTTATCTCAATTTCTTTATACCCGGAAGGAATCCTGAAAGGAAAACGTATCCTTTCATTTAACTCAACCGACTTATATTCCAGATCAATAATGGTTTCATCCAGACTTTCCACGGCAATTATTTTAATGGTCTGTGGTAATGTTTGTTTGTTCACTTTTTGGTAATCCTTATAATCTATTTGAAGGATCCTGTTTTCATGGGGTTGTGCAAATTGCTGAGAATCCATTTTAAAGTGGGATGGATTCAATAAATAGAATATTTCAAACAATGCGCCTTGTTCTTTGGGCTGCAACAAATAGGATTTTTCAAAAGTGGAAGCAACGTATTCATCTTTTTTAAGATCATATAAGGCTTCCCCAAGAAGGATATTCTGAACTTTATTAAAATTAAGATCGGTTCCAACAAAATCACTGAGCAATTTAAAATCACCTTCAAAATATGTGTTGTCTATTTTATTATAAAAACTGACTTTTTGTGGTGTTATCAAAACTTTTGCCATGGAAAAAGGAGCACTCATCCAAATGGTTTTATCTTTTTCCATTCTAAGGCTAATTGTTGTCCCTTTAGATTGATCCTCTCTTGAATAATCTGCTTTAATCTTTGCGGTTAAGGTTTTGAAATTAGCCGCACTTTTAGCATTATTCTTAATTAGCTGCTTTGCCGAAAGATCTGTATTGATCTCGGCTGTTGTTGATATTGTTTTGGCTGATTTACAGCTAATAACCAGTGAAAAGAAAAGTAAAGTGTATAATATTTTGAGGCTGTTTCGCATACTATTCTTTAACAAGTTTATTTGCTTTACTTGAAAATTCTTCAGCTTTTTTTGAATTGTTCATTTTTGTATAAGCTATACTCAATTGCTTGTAATAATCTGAAAGCATCTTATCATCATCAATAATATAATCGATGCCTTCCTCCAATGCATTAATAGCCTGTTTTGGCTTGTCAAGATTGTTAAGTGAAACTCCCTGAATTAGGTAAAGAACCGGTTGTGAAGGATACAGATCAATTGTTTCTGTACTTTTATCAGCGGCTTTTTGATATGCTTCCAAATCGATATAAAGCAATAATATGTTTCTTAAGATGCCAAAATTATCGCTTTCATATTTCAAAGCCGTTTCATAATATTTTAAGGCAGTTTCCTTATCTCCTTTCAGGAGGTAGTATTGAGCTATTTCTACATTGGTTTTGCCATTATCTGTTTCACTAACCAGGGTTGTGGCTTCCAAAAGGTCCTCTTCATACTCCGGATTACTGCCAACAAATCTGATAAAATCGCTTAGAACCTTAACTTTTGCATCTGCTTTTATCTTTGTGCTCCTTAAAACTATTTTCATTGATTCAACAGCCTTTCCAGCGTCGTTATCGTCCAAATAAAATTTATACAAAGCCAAATGCACCAGTTGTGATTCCGGATTGACCTCAAGTAGTGTTTTAGCTGTTTCAAAAGCCTTTTCCTTCTCACCGCTTTCACTATATCTGTAGATCAAATTCAAATAATTAGATTCTTTATCAGGATTATTTTCTACACGTTCTTCCAGATTTTCAATTCTGTCTTTTGTTTTTCCCGTTGCGTTATAGATTTGATTTCTCATCTTATCACGCTCGTACGACACACCTTGTTCTTCGTCTATTTCATCCAGGATCTTAAGGGCCGAATTGTATTTTCTCATTCGCAAATAAAGAGATGCCAGGTCTTCCTTATAGTCAGGATGGTACTTCACCAATTGTTTGACGGTTTTTATGGCCTTGTCATAGTCGCGCTGCTGGTAATAAACATCGTATAATTCATCAAGATACCATTCGTTCTCCGGTTCTTTTGATATAGCTTTCTTAAAGGCGTCTTCCGCTTCTCCAAAGTTCTTTAGCTGCTTGTAGTTCTTTCCCAATTCAAAATACAGTACGGCCTGAGAATCATCAATATTAATACACTTTAACAGGGCTTCAACTGATCTGTCATAATTTTCAATTGCTTTTTGCTTTAGAGCCTCATAAAAAAGTTCTTGGTACTCATCTGTAACATCACCAAGATCATCTTCCGGTTCCTGTCCAATTTGAGCAAATGCTGGGTTAGGAATTATAAAAATTCCGAAGAGTAATATGAATATGTAATGTTTTATGTTCATGCCAATGCCTGCGCAAGCAGGTATCTTTTTAAATAACTCTTAATTTATTAAAATTTATTTTCCAATTCAGACTTAAATCAGCCCGGATTGGATTCATGTCTTCAATTAAACCTATATATAAAACGCCATTTGGTTTGTTGCTCAAAATTTAAACGTAATAATGACCTTCCTGCCTCAGCAGAAGTTTTAATATTAATAAAAACTATCTCTCTTCTCTTAACAACTTTTGTACCGTTTTCCCTTCTCTTGTGGCAGGGCTCCCATTGTTAAGAGATTCCTGCCTACGCAGGAATTCTATTCCAAAACAGAATAATCCCCTATGCTTATTTTAGTGAAATTACCATCAAAAACAACATTATTGCCTATCATGGCCTCGTCTAAATTCGCGTTTTTTATTGTTGTATTAGTTTGGATCAAGCTGTTTTTAATTGTTGAATCTTCTATAATACAATCTTTGCCAATAGAAACATTTGGACCTATAACTGTGTTTTTAAGTTTGACATTTTTTCCAATATAACAAGGCTCAATAATCTTGGAATTGTCAAGTTTCACATTGTTCGCTATTAACGATTCCTCTCCATCGGTTTTTAAAAACCCCAACATTCTTGTATTGGTTTCAATAGTAACTGGTTTGTTTCCGCAGTCCATCCATTCATCGACTTGTCCTGTTTTAAATATCTTGCCTTTGGCCATCATGCCCTTTATTCCATCATTTATCTGATATTCACCTCCATTTACAATATTGTTATCCAGAACATGTTGCAATTCTTGTTTTAAAACGCCAACATCCTTAAAGTAGTATATACCTATTACTGCTAAATCGCTGACAAAGTCCTTTGGTTTCTCCACTAATTCTATAATTTCCTTCCTGTCATTTAATTTAACTACACCGAAAGCTTCCGGTTTCTCGACCTGTTTTACCCAAATAACAGCATCAGCATCAGGGTCCAATTTAAAATTTGCGCGTATTAAAGTGTCTGCATAAGCAATCACTGCCGGTCCCGAAAGCGAATCCTTGGCGCACATAATAGCATGCCCTGTTCCCAGAGGTTCTAACTGCCTGTAAATACTGGCTTTGGCACCTAAACTAATTGCTAATTCTTTTAAGCTTTTAACAACGTCATCTCCAAAAAATGCGGGATCACCCAAAACAAATGCAATTTCATCAACCGGTTGCTTGATCACTTTCACAATATCCTTAACCAATCGATGTACAATTGGATGGCCTGCAACAGGAATTAATGGTTTTGGTACAGTTAAACTATGTGGTCTTAATCGAGAACCTCGACCTGCCATTGGTACTATTATTTTCATACTTATGCCTGCGAAAGCAGGTATCTTTTTAGGTTAAACTATAAATTTCTTATTTTATTAAAATTTAAATTCCAATTTAAACTCAAATCAGTCCAATTTGGATTCATTTCTTCTATTAATTCTATTTTCCATTCTCTTTTCCACTTTTTAAAAGCTTCCTCCCTTTTTTTAGCAAAGCCTCCATCTTCAAACTCTTCAAAGTAAATTAATTTATCACAATTATACCTTGCTGTAAAAGACTTAGGATAAACTTTTAATTTATGTTCTTTAACCCTTTCATCAATATTATCTGTAACACCAATATATAGTACCCCATTTGGTTTGTTGTTCATTATATAGACGTACCAATATTTGATAATTTTACTCAAAATGATAACTCTTTTTTAAAAATATTCATTGTTTTTGGACTAATTCTTTTAGTCCGTTTTTTTATTATGAGATTCCTGCGTACGCAGGAATTTATTTCACACCAGTGCTTCCGAAACCGCCAGCTCCTCTTGATGTCTCTGTTAGTTCTTCTACTTCTATCCACTCAGCACGCTCATGTTTTGCAATGACTAATTGTGCAACACGTTCTCCATTTTCTATTATGAAATTCTCATTTGACAGATTAACCAGAATCACTCCTATCTCACCTCTATAATCGGCATCGATTGTTCCGGGAGCATTCAATACTGATATTCCTTTTTTCGCTGCCAAACCGCTTCGAGGGCGAACTTGTGCTTCATAACCAATGGGTAATTCAATAAAGAGTCCGGTTTTTACGATTGTTCTTTCCAGAGGTTTTAAAGCTATCGCATCAGTTATGTTTGCTCGTAGATCCATTCCTGCTGAAGCTATGGTTTCATAACTCGGCAAAGCGTGATTTGATCTGTTGATTATTTTTATTTTCATGATAGTTTGTTGAGATGCTTTGACAATCCCGATAGCTATCGGGAGAGCTTGACATTTATTTCCCTTTTAAAAGTTGTTTTAATTCATTTTTTTCTGATATGATAGCAATTGCCAAAAATAATAAAACAAATAAGCTATTCAGATAATAGTTTGTGTTAGTTATTAAGGTAAGAATTGATAATACTATTGCCACCAACAAATAACTTGCAATACGTTTCAAATCATAAGGAACTTTGTACTTTTTTTGTCCCATTATATATGATAATGTCATCATAGAGCCATATGCCGCTAACGTTGCCCATGCCGATGCTATAAAACCAATTTTTGGTATCATAATATAGTTAAACGCTATAGTGATAACCGCTCCAAAAACAGATAGGTACATACCATATCGAGTCCTGTCTGTCAGTTTATACCATATAGCTAAATTGAAATAGATGCCAAGACATAAATTTGCCAGCAGCACAATAGGAACAATATCGATAGCTATCCAATAACTCTCGTCACGAACGATCAATTCTTTAAAAAGGTTCAAGTAAGCCATTATAAATACAAGCATTAAACTACCAAAAATCACAAAGTATTTCATAATCGTGGCATACGTTTCTTTAGCATTCTTTTCCTTTAGAATGATTAAAGAAAAATGGTTCAGCTCCCAGCCTGAACGCCTGGATAAAAATGGTCATAAATACTGCAATTTTATAACATCCGCTATATGCCCCATTAATTTCTTTTCCCAACATATCTGGAAGCAGCCATTTATCAAAATTTTCATTAATCACATAGGCTAATCCCGCCACCATGATAGGCCAACCATAATTTAATAACTGTTTGAAAATGGTTGTGCTGAATTGCAATTTTGTTTTGAAAAAATAAGGAGATAAGAGCAATAATGTAAATATACTGGCCGCTAAGTTGGAAATAAAGATATACTTGACAAGATCCGTTTTATCATACCCAGTAAAATCAAATCCATATTTAGGAATTGCCCATAAAAACAAAAAATTCAAAAGCACATAAATGCTTATATTACTTAGTTTGATTAGAGTGAATTTTATTGGTCTTCCAGTTGCTCTTAAATAGGCAAAAGGCACAACGACCAGTGTGTCCAGAACTAATACACCTATCAGTAAGTTAAAATAGGTCTGATCTAAATTAACAATGTTTGCCAGCTCTTTATTAAAGACCATAACAACTGCTAAAAACAGAGTGGATGTTATTGTCAAACTTATTAATGCAGTAGAAAAAACTTTGTTTTTTTCTTCGCTTTTACTGAAAAACCTGAAAAAAGCGGTTTCCATTCCATAAGTAAGAAGCACATTGAAAAAAGCAGCATAAACATAGAAAATGGTGTTATCAGAATAATCTTTTGTTTCTAATGTGCCTGTGTGGAGAGGAACTAAAACAAAATTCATGAGTCTTGGTAATACAGTAGCTAAACCATAAATGATCGTATCTTTAAAGAACCTTTTAAGTGCGCCCAAGTATAAAATTTTTGTTCTGCTAAAAATACGTTTTTATAAAACGTTTTGCAACGCTATAAATTATTGCTTTCTTGGAGGTGCGCTGGGATAAAACTCTGCTTTTTTCTCAATTATATTCCCAATTTTAAAGTACCTTGATTTACCATCCCGAATATAACTTATAACGCATTCATTCTCTTCTAGTTCAAAAGGGCTTTTTTTCGTTTGTTCAGGTAACTGATTTCCATATTCCTCTTCCGGTTTATCGCTCATTATAATATCACTATCTCTATTAGTTAAGGACATAAATCTTCCAATAAACAAGGTTGGAGAATTAGGTTTAAACTCTAATTTGGCAGCTTTCCCTCTAAAATGAACACTATCAAGTTGAATGTTATTTTCCAGATTATCAATTGGTATAAAAATATTGACTCCGGAGCCACCTCCTTTAATTCCGGCAACCCAATGCTGAAAATAAACTTCACCTATTTTAAACGATACCTGTTTTTCCAGTTTTTGTGCACTGGAACAATTTGTGAAACCTGTTAAAACAATCGATATTAGAATGATATTGACAATAGACTTCATAAAGAATATTTTATTTAAAGATATTAAATCAAAATCTATTCCATAAAAAAGCCTCACTATTTGTGAAGCTTTGGTTCTATTATAAAAATATTCCTGCCTTCGCAGGAATTTATTAGTTGTTTAATGCTTCGGCACCACCAACAATCTCCAGGATTTCATTGGTAATAGCAGCTTGACGAGCTTTGTTATATGTTAATTTAAGTTGATCTCTCAACTCGGTTGCATTATCTGTTGCTTTGTGCATTGCGGTCATACGCGCCCCGTGTTCACTTGCGAAAGAATCTCTAATAGCCTTATAAAGTTGAGTTTTTAATGACTTAGGAATTAAAGTTTCAACAATTTCAACTTTTGACGGCTCAAAAATATAATCTACATTTACATTACTAGCATTCTCAACTGGAACAATTGGTAAAAACTGTTCGTTCATAATTATTTGAGTTGCTGCATTTTTAAATTTATTGTAGACTAATTCTATTTTATCAAAATCTCCATCTACAAATTTATCCATTAATCGTTCTGCAATAACCGCTAAATTATCAAATGTCAAATCATCAAAAACATCACTATTATTGCTAATAACTTTATATTTTTTTGATAATGCATCATTTGCTTTTTTGCCAATTGCTAAGAACGACACTTCCTTATCAGAATACTTTTCATTTGCAAGATTGTAACATTCTTTAATAATATTTGAGTTAAATGCACCACATAATCCTCTGATTAGAAGTAATTGCTACAATTAAAACTTTTTTAACCTCTCGTTGTGTAGAATATTTATTTCCCGAATCTGCATCTAAAGTAGCACTTAAACTTTGAAGAAGCTCAGTTAATTTATTAGCATAAGGACGCATAGCGGTAATGGCATCTTGTGCTTTCTTTAATTTTGCAGCAGATACCATTTTCATGGCACTGGTTATCTGCATAGTTGAAGAAACCGATGATATTCTGTTACGTATTTCTTTTAAGTTTGCCATTTTTCAAGTTATGAGTTAGGAGCGTTGAGTTATTAGTTTTTAATAATTACTACTGAAATTCTAGATAACTCTTAACTTAATTGTTATACTTTCCTGATAAGATCTTTAGCTACCTTTGTTAATGTATCAGTAACTTCATCAGTTAATTTTCCTGATTTTAAAGTGCTTAATACATCAGCATGTTTTGCTTTAAGAAATTCTATATAATCTCTTTCAAATTCTTTAACTTTTTCTACAGGAACATTTCTCAATAAGTTTTTAGATCCAGCATAAATAATTGCAATTTGATCTTCAACATTAAACGGATCATTTTGTGCTTGCTTCAAAATTTCAACATTACGTTCTTCCTTTTTCAATTACATTTAAAGTTGCTGCATCTAAATCGGAACCAAATTTAGCAAATGCTTCTAGTTCACGGAATTGTGCCTGATCTAATTTTAATGTACCAGCTACTTTCTTCATCGATTTTATCTGTGCATTACCACCAACACGAGATACAGAAATACCTACGTTAATTGCTGGACGTACACCAGAGTTAAATAAATCTCCATCCAAGAAATATCTGTCCATCTGTAATAGAAATTACGTTTGTTGGAATATATGCCGATACATCACCTGCTTGTGTTTCAATAATTGGTAATGCTGTTAATGAACCTCCTCCTTTTACCAAAGGTTTTAAAGTATCTGGAAGATCGTTCATTTTCTTAGCAATATCATCATCATTAATGATTTTTGCTGAACGTTCCAATAATCTGGAGTGTAAGTAAAATACATCTCCAGGATATGCTTCACGTCCTGGTGGACGTCGTAATAATAATGATACCTCACGATAGGCAACTGCTTGTTTAGATAGATCATCATAAATAATTAAAGCTGGACGACCAGTATCTCTAAAATATTCACCAATAGCTGCACCTGCAAAAGGAGCATAAACTTGCATTGGTGCAGGATCTGATGCATTTGCAGCAACAATTATTGTATATGCCAAAGCTCCTTTTTCTTCTAAAGTTTTAGCAATATTTGCTACTGTAGATGCTTTTTGACCAATTGCAACATATATACAATATACAGGTTCACCTGCATCATAAAATTCTTTTTGATTTAAAATGGTATCAATACAAACTGTTGTTTTACCTGTTTGTCTGTCACCAATTACCAACTCACGTTGACCTCGACCAACTGGTATCATAGCATCAATCGATTTAATTCCTGTTTGTAATGGTTCATTAACAGGTTGACGAAAAATAACACCAGGTGCTTTACGCTCCAATGGCATTTCATATAGTTTGCCACCTATCGGTCCTTTACCATCAATTGGAATTCCAAGTGTGTCAACAACACGACCAACCATTTCTTCACCTACTTTTATAGAAGCAATTCTTTTGGTTCTTTTTACAGTAGCTCCTTCTTTGATCTTAGTAGAGTGTCCTAATAATACGACACCAACATTGTCTTCTTCAAGGTTTAGTACAATTCCTTCAAGTCCACCTTCAAACTCTACTAATTCTCCATATTGAACATTTGATAATCCATATACACGTGCAATACCATCACCTATAGTTAATACTGTTCCTACTTCATCTAATGAAGCTTTTGCTTCAAATCCTGAAAGTTGTTTTTTTAAAATTGCTGATATTTCAGCTGGTTTTACTTCTGCCATCTTTTATATATTTAGATAATCTAGACTTATTAATTTAATGTAAATTCTCTTTTTAAATTATTCAAATTATTCGCAACACTTGCATTATACTGCTTATCTCCAACACGCAGGATAAAACCTCCTATAATACTTTCATCAACAATATTTTCCAGCTCTACTGATTTATTGGTTAACTCCTTTACCTTTTTAAGGACCTTATTTTCCAATTCCTTGGTCATTGGCAATGCGGTTGTTACTGTCGCCTTCTCTTTCCCGTTTAATTCATCAAACAACATGTTATATTTTATGGCAATATCACCTAAAATATCAATTCTTTTATTAGAATCTAAAAGATCGAACAGATTGGAACTAATAGCATTGATCTTAGGAAATATTTTATTAAGCATTTCCTTTTTTAATTCCGATTTTATCACTGCACTATTGAGCAACTGATCTAAATCTTCATTTTCAGCAATTGTTAAAGCTATAAGCTTCATATCTTTATCTACTGCAGATGCCGATTTTTGGTCCGTTGCCAAACTTAAAACTGCCTTTGCATAACGTATTGCTGCTCTTGTTCCTGCCATTTTTTTATTTAGTTAAGTTTTGCGTCACCCAACATAGATTCAACCAATTTCTCCTGCTTATCTTTATTGGATAATTCTGTACGAACAACTTTTTCTGCTATTTCAATAGATAGGTTTGCAACCTGAGATTTTAACTCGGCTATTGCTGCCTTCTTTTCTGTTTTAATTGAAACCTGGGCTTGAGCTATCATTTTGTTGGCTTCAACTTTGGCTTGATCTTTAGCATCTTCGATCATTTTATTCTTAATATCTCTTGCTTCCTTTAGCATAGCTTCTCTTTCTGCTCGAGCTTCTTTTAATAACTTCTGATTATCAGCCTGAAGGTTTTCCATTTCGCGTTTTGCGTTTTCTGCTGAATCCAATGCTTTCTTAATACCTTCTTCTCTATCGTTAACCGCATTCAGTATAGGTTTCCATGCAAACTTTCTTAATAAAAATAATAAAGCAAGGAATAACACAGTTTGCCAAAAAAACAAACCAACCGAGAATTCTTCTAATAACTTTTCCATAATCTTCTTATAGTATATTTATTTAATTTTTAATAAAGTAAAGTTGCAACCAACCGTTGCAACTTTACTTTTAAAGAATTTTAGCTTACTGCAAACAGAGCAGCAAAACCAATACCTTCAATCAATGCAGCTGCGATTAACATAGCTGTTTGGATCTTACCGTAAGATTCTGGTTGACGAGCGATCGCTTCCATAGCTGAACCACCAATTCTACCAATACCAATACCAACACCAATTACTACTAAACCTGCACCTACCATTACTGGAATTTCCATAAATATGTATTTAAAAATTAAACATTCAAATTAATGTGCGTGCGCTTCTTCATGATGGTCATGCTCTTCTGATGCAAAACCAAAATAAAGTGCGGACAGCATTGTAAATATATATGCCTGCAGCAATGCTACCAGCAATTCAATAAGCGAGATGGCAAAGGCCAGGCCAAATGACAATGGACTCCCTAACCAACTCTTAAATATGAACATTAAACCAATTAAACTCATCAGAACAATATGTCCTGCTTTTATATTCGCATACAAACGAATAAGCAGAGCAAAAGGTTTAATAAAGATCCCTAAGATCTCAATTGGAACTAAAATAACATATATAGGAAGTTTTCCCAACCATGGCATCGAGTCTCCCAATGGATCAAAAATATGTTTCCAATAGTCTTTTGTTCCTGTAAAATTTGTTATTAAAAATGTTATTAAAGCCAAAGCAACCGTAACAGAAATACTGCTGGTAACATTAACTCCCAGTGGAGTCAAACCAAGCATGTTTATAAACCAAACAAAGAAAAATACTGTCAATAAATACGGCATGTATTTTCTATGCTTTTTTTCGCCAATATTTGGAATAGCAATATCATCACGAATGTAAAGAACAATCGGCTCAAAGAAACGACCGGCTCCTTTGGCAATCCCGCCATTATTCTCATAGGATGTTGCAAGGCTCTTGAAAAGGAAAAACATCAATAATCCTACAAGGAAAATCACGGCAACATTCTTTGTAAAAGAAATATCCAATGGTTTTACATTCGTTGGATGATGCTCGTCATCATAATTTATGGTTCCTGAAGCATCGGTTTTGTAAATTTTACTATGGTATTGTTTGTAGTAACTGTCACCTACCTGAGCAACCGTTTCGCCATGGTGGAATTTAGATGATGAAAATACTTTTAAACCATTATCCCATAAAATTACCGGAAGTGGAGCACCTATATAAACATGTTCTCCTTCACTGTTAGTATATGAAAAAAGACTGAAATCATAGGAATCTTCCAAGTGATGTTGAATGTATTCTTTTATTTCGGTCTTAATATCACCTTTTGAAGATTCTTCTTCCTTTGCAAAAGACACAAAGGAAATTAAGAATATTAATAAGGTTATGGTTTTTACAGTTATTTTTCTTTGCATATTCCTGCTAATAATAGTGGCCTAAAAATCGCTGCAAAGGTATGTTTTTAAATGAAAAACAAAAATAAATTTTTACTTTTTTTGGCTTATATGCGAGGTGTTTGATAAGCTGAATATTATTAGATTTTATTCAGCCATTTTACCAGGCTAAATGTTTCAAAGATCAAACAAATGATATAGGGAATAAAAAAGGCGGAAAATTCCAAAGAAGTAACCTGATCATCCAATTTGTAAACAGGGTAAAAAACAATAAAAAATACTATGAATTTTAAAAAACTGCCTCCCAGGAATAAAAAACCTAATTGGCTGCCATATTTATCTTTCATTTTATAAAGGAATCCGAAAATACCTGTGGCTAAAGCGGCATTTATTAAATATGAAACAACGATCATATCATTAAATAACGGGAAGTTTAAAAAGTGAAGTATTAATAGATGAATACCGAAGGCAATACTAAGTAATAGTAAAAGCTTGACAGAAAATAGAGTAAACTCATTTTTCATTTAATACTTAATTCTATTGAGTTGTTTTACAACTACATATAGGGAGGCGGCAACTCCTAGCAATGTAAATATTATCACATATAACTTTTCGTTGTCATTGTAATTTGTATCCAACCATTTGCCTAAAAGCACAAATAAATAGATGATAACTCCCATTTGTATTCCTATACCAGAGAGTATGCCAATTTGTTTAAGCTGATTTTTCGGTTTTTCTTTCACCAGAAAGTTCTTTTACCGCTCCTTTCATAGAACAGGTTGCATTAAAGGTGGCTCCAGGTTCAACTGCCAGTTTACCAATAATAACTTCTCCTTCAATGATCGCTGAATCCTTTAAAGTCAATGTGCCGGAAAGAATTAATTTTCCCGAAAAAGTGCCTTCAAAATCGGCATTAGTTCCTTCAAGAGTTCCTTTGATCAATCCGGTTCTTCCAACGACTACTTTCCCTGGAGTTTTTAAGTTCCCTTCTATGGTTCCATCAATTCTAAATGGGCCTTCGCTAACGACGTCGCCAACTATTTTGGTGTTATGAGAAATGATATTCTGCTGGGAAACAGAATCGATGGCTCCTTTATTTTTTTTGCTGTCTGAGTACATGGTGCTATTATTCTATTTTTATTAATTATTGGGCTTCTAAATATGATTCTAAATTCTTATGGATTTGAATGATCTCATAGTTTTTAGTTGAAATAGGAATATGATCTTTAATGATTTTCTTTTTGTTCTTTCCTAAAATCTCTGCAAATCCTTTTGCTCCATCTATACTTTTGAGGCCGTGAACGACCACAAAGGTAGTATTTTTGTCGTAAACATCTATGGATGAGGTTAAATCATAAACTTTCACATCTTTAATAACCTCATTCAAGGTTTTAACAAATTCTTCAATCTCTTCCTTGGAGGCATCAATGAACTTATATATCACCTTAAATCTATTTGATGAATTGTCATCAGAAAAATCTTTTGAGGCTAATTTTGGCAAAGCCTCCTGTATCAATCTTTCTGCTTGTTTTCCTTCGGGTGTATTTGGATAATTCAATGCTATATAATTCATTGATTCCTTGTATGCATCATATCCATTTAGTCTGCCTATGGCAGTAGCTTTTAAAAATTCAAACTTAGATGCCATTTTCTCACCTTCAAACAGCTCTATATATTCATCGCATTTTGAAATAACCTCAGCGTAATTTTGATCTTCATGACTTTTGTAAAGCGTCTCATATAATGCTTCCGGACTGCTTTCATCCTTTTCTAACTGTAAATCAGGATTATTCAATAACATCGCATAACGCGAGTCAGGGTAATTTTTAATAATATCTGCTTTAACGATATCAGCTTCTCCAGAGTTGTTAAGCTCTAAGTATACTTTATACAGATTATACTTTGCGGGAAGAACTAGTCGCTCTTCCGGGTCATTACTTAATAGACTTTTTAGCTTGTCCTTTGAAAGCCCAAACTCACTGAATTTATCTTTGTAAATAAGCCCTAACTGATAATAAGCAAAATTTCTGTCTTTAATAATACTATCTATCTCTTTTTGATCTGTTGGGATTTTTGATATATAAAAGTTAGGGTCGTATTTCTCTTCTTCGGTTAAACTCTCTAAGACCAATTCTGATGAACTATTATCTCCACTTTGAACTGACCCGGATTTTGACCATCTCCAATTATCTTTATAAGGTCTTTCTCCCCATATTTTAATGAATTCATTTTTTCCAAAGGCAACTGTAGTTGGATTATAAAAATAAAAGCTCTGTGAAGCACTATTGCCAGATTGATTCCCTGACTGTGCATTGTTATTTGGGTCAATTACCAGACCTGCATTTTGTTTAAGTGAAGCTTTTTCTTTTTCGGCTTCATCTTTTGCTTTTAAATCATTCACCAAGGTCTCAAATACAGCAAGTTTGTCTTCATCGGACAGGTTTACTAAATTTAAAATACTATCATTACGTTTAGCTACATCTTCATAAAAAATAACTTCTTCCAGATTAATTCTTTTTCTATTAATTACCCGATACATTTTTGAATTTTTCTTCAAATTTTGCATCGTGCTGTCAAAATAGGCTCCGGCAGTAATATACTGGGAATTATCAAAATTCATGTCTCCCAGACGTTGATAATTCAAAGCTTTTAAATATTTATCGACCGAATTTGTCCTAAGTGACTTATTGTAATAATCTGCTGAAATGCTATCAGAATCAATTGCTTTATAAAACTCTCCTATTTCATGATATATCTTGTCTAAAAATGGTCGGTTCTCTCGATTCTCTTCAAGTTCAGTCAAGTATTCTATAAACTCCAATTTATTCCCATTTTCCAGATCAAAGTTCTTGACCTTTTCAAGGTGTGCGTTGATATAATAAACACGACGAGTTTTTCTGTGCAGATCGATAACCTCATCAAAAGCCATATTAGCACTGTCTTTAAAGGATAATGTATTATAAAGCTGCCCTTTGATGAAATTATATCGTCCTTTTTCTTCGTTCTTCTTGGTTTTTTTTGATGCTATTTTTATTTGGATAAGAGCACTGTCAACATCATTAATATTCAAATAGGCCTGAGCTAACATGGAGGTTGCGTCTGCAAGATCCTGATCTTTTAACTCTTCCTGATCCAAAAGTCGTTTTAAATTCTTGATTGCCAGTTCATCATTTTCAAGTCTAATATTGGTTTTTTCCCTCCAGATCTTTGCTTGATTGATCTTATCGCTTGCAGGGTATTTGTAAAGGATGTAATTAAAGGCCTCAAGGGCAGGAACAAAGCGCTGATCAAAATACCGTGCTTTTCCTAACAGTAGATATGCTTCATCCATTTGAGGGTTACTCTCTTTACCCGCAATATTCATGGAATGCTTCTGAATAGCTTTAACGGCTTTTTCTTCAGCTCTTTCAAAATTAGGATTTTTGGATTGTCCGGGAAGAAATATATCTTCAGCAATTTGCATTCGTTCTATTGGAAGGATCTCCCAATAATCATCTGCGTAGCCATCATTCAGGCTTTTAACGCCATCGAATAAGGCATTGTAGCCATTATAAAGCGCATTATATTCAGCTGTAACAGCATGAAAATTTCTACTTACAAACCTGTTTTTCTTGCGAGAGCAGCTGCTTAATAAAAGGATGAAAACAACAGATATTGTTGCTATTTTAAAAAATGCCTTCAAATTTGTACCTAATTAAGTGTAAACATAACAGATTAACCCCGTTATTATTATACTAAAAGGTAAAAATAAACATCTTTTTTAATTACATCATTAATTAGTTTCGGATTTACTGCTGCAATTCGCTCGAAAAATAGTCTTCAAGTTCTCTAAGTGTCGCTTTATTAGTTTGCAGATCCTTAATTATTTCGCCTTTTTCAAGAACAACAATGCGTTCACAAACATCTGTAACATGCATGAGGTCATGGCTTGAAATTAAAATAGTAATGTCTTTTTCTTCAGCAAGGCTTTTAATAATTTGCTTTAACCTAATTTGCGTTGTTGGATCTAAATTTGCAAAAGGTTCATCCAGTATTATTACTTCAGGATTTCCTATGAGTGAGGCTACGATCCCAACTTTTTTCTGATTTCCTTTACTTAAATCTCTTAAATACTTTTTCTTGCTCAATATCTCATCATGAAAAAAGTCCTTGAATTGAGCTACCAAGGTATCTACATCGGCTTTGTTTTGACCCCTTAGCTCCCCAATAAAATAAAAATATTCTTCCGGAGTTAAATAGCCTATCAAATAACTTTCATCTATAAATGATGAGGTGAAAGGTTTCCAGTCCTCGGATTCATTTATAACTATTGAATTGTTGGTTGCATGTCCTGTTGTTGGCTGGATCAAATCCAGAAGCAAACTGAAAAAGGTCGTTTTACCGGCTCCATTGTTGCCAACTAATCCAAAACTTTGTCCTTTCGGAATTGTAATGTCGTCTATTTTTAAAACCGTGTTTGATCCGTATTTTTTGGTAATATTTTTTGCTGTTATCATAATTTTCAATTAATTATCCTGACTAAACGCATCGATCATCTTATATTTTGATGCTAAATATTTTGAAGTTATTAAATCCATAATTCTTTGATGAAAAACAATACCCAGTAATCCGCAAATAATCAATGCTGCGATGCCTCCCTCAAAATTGAACAAGAAATAGAACAAAACAAATATTGCAATAGGTAAAAGCATTAATGGGATTCCAACCAGCCATTGTACTGCTCCTGTCCCCTGATAATTAAATGCTGCTCGTTGATTAAGATCTATTTTCTTTCGGTTATAAGAGCCTGCAAACAAAATAACATGTGAATTGACGCCTATGTTATAAATTGCCGCAGCAAAATGTGCCACTAAAATTTTCCATCCAAAATATACATAAGGGATACTAAGTACAAACATGATCACCACGCTCATGATCATAAGGACAAACTTTGAACGCAGATATTGCTCATACTTAATGTTCTGGCTCATTAGCATTTTATAGTAACCACTGTCCCAGGCAGGAATGAATTGGCCAAAATTGATAAGGAAAATACCTGTTACGAATATTCCTATAAACCCATACAGCCAAACCATATCCCTGTACATGGGCTGAGGATAGAAGAATAGTCCATACAACAATCCTATAACCAAAATAAAAATAGAAGATCTTGGTCTCTTGTTTCTCCATAAAAGTTTTAGATCCAATTGCATAAAAGGAGCGATATCTCCAAATCTTCTGGTCCAAGCCAGGTCGGATGTCTTGACTTCCTGATTTTTTGTTTTAAGAGAATTATCTAAATATAGTTTCTGCCTTAAGATCTTATAATTATAGACATATAAACCAATTAAAATAAGTATCGGAATGATAATTAAAAAAGGGGTTTCTGTAACTGATATGAAAAATCCGGAAAGTAATGATGAAAAGGAAACAACATTAAAATAATTAAGTCCGAAAAGTATTGCTGCAAATGCAATTAATGGCAAGAATGATAACTCAGTTTCAGCAGAAAGGCTTTCAATAATAAAATTTAAAAAGTTTATTATCAATGTCACTACAATCATAAGTAAAACCCAGACTATGACTTGAGAAGGTTCATAATCATTAGCAACTAACATAAACCCAAAAGGTATTATGGCAAACAGAGGTAAAAAATTAAAAAAGGACAGGGCCGATTTACCTAAAACATAATGTACCATTTTGCTTTTTTTAATCGGAAGTGTAAGTAGTGGTTTAACGATCATTACCGGTAATTTCTGAAGAAAAAAGCGCATTAAAAGATCTGCTAATATCCAATAGAATAAAATTCCATTCAGAACAAGAAAAGGATCTTCATCTGGAAGGGTTTTTTTTAGGATTGCGTATAAGGCAAAACCTAAAATTAAAAAAACAGCCATAAAATAAAGAGCTAAAAAACCCATAAATATTTTCAGGGCTATACTTTTGCCTAAACTTGCCGATCTAATTAGTGATTTCCATTCTAAACTTATAAAATGTTTGATCATGAATTTCTGTGTTGATTTTTTTAGTTAGTAATATTACTACTCATTTTGTTACAAACCAAACTTAAATACTATCCATCAAAAGTTAAATAATATTCCTTTTTAAATTGAGTAACATCGATTTTTATATTTTGGTTTTGTTTATAGTATTGTTGAATGGCATTTCATACTTTTGTACAAAATTTTTTAAATGTCACAATTTTATAAATTAAGAGTTAAAGAGGTACATAGAGAAACTGATAAATGCGTTACGATAAACTTTGATATTCCAATCGAAATAAAAGATGAATTTAAGTTCAAAGCCGGACAATATCTTACTCTAAAAACCCTAATTAACGGGGAAGAAGTTAGAAGGGATTATTCCATTTGCTCATCACCCAAGGATCAAGAGCTAAAAGTAGCTGTCAAGGAAGTGGAAAAAGGATCATTCTCTAAATTTGCTAACAGGTTATTAAAAGTAAATGACATATTAGAAGTAGCTCCCCCAAGAGGTCGCTTTATTTTTGAGCCCAAATTTGAAAAGAAAAGAACAGTAGTTGCTTTTGCAGCGGGAAGCGGAATTACGCCCATCATGAGTATTGCAAAAACAATTTTGGAACATGAACCAAAAAGTACATTTGTGTTAATTTATGGAAATAAAACTCCAAAAGACACTATATTTTTTCAAGAGATCCTGGATCTTCATCACAATTATCTAGACAGGTTTAATCTGCAGTTGGTTTTTAGTCAATCTGATGAAGAAAATGCACTGTTTGGAAGAATTGAAAAAAGCACGGTAAATTTTATCGTTAAAAATAAATACAAACACATAGATATAGATTCTTTTTTCATATGTGGCCCTGAGCAAATGATCAATACAGTACAGGAAGTTCTTCTTGAAAACGGAGTTAATAAAGATTCTATTCATTTTGAGTTATTTACCACATCCAAATCGGAAACTTCTGAAAATGCCGTAGCTTCATTAACTGATGATGAGACCGCTGTTACTGTTATTGTTGATGATGAAGAAACCAAATTTAAAATGTCAAGAAAAAAAACAGTTCTTGAGGCTGCTCTAGCCGAAAAAATTGATGCTCCTTATTCCTGTCAGGGTGGAATTTGCAGCAGTTGTGTCGCAAGGTTAAAAGAAGGTGAAGTGGTAATGAGGCAAAATAATATTCTTACTGAAAGTGAAGTAACAGAAGGGCTTATTTTGACTTGTCAATCTCACCCTACAACTTCAAAAATTGTTGTGGATTATGACGACATATAATCTATATTAATTTTCTGTCAAATTATCCAAAATTTTTGTTGTTCATCGATATATTTGTTATTTTGTCGATGAAATATGCATTTTAACGAATATTTTAAATTACATTCAACTTTATGGTAAAATATTTTCTTAAACCCGATTAAATTAGTAGAAGATTAGCGTTATTTAGATTTTGGGATATCTATTTTAAACTAATGCAATTAATCTAGCCCTACTCTTTTGAGTAGGGTTTTTTTATTATAGTTTCGATCTTTTTCAGGACGCTTTTATAGTCAATACTTTCCATAGCATTCTTATATGCCTTGGGGTATTTATTTCCATAAACCGAAGTTGGTATCTTAGGGTATTTCGTCCTGTCGCTGAATAAAGCATTTTCCAATTTCTGATTGTAAGGATAAAATCCTGCATAAGGATGTGTTACTCCCCAAAGTGTAATAACTTCTATGCCGTATATGGCTGCGATATGTGCGTTACCTGAATCCATTGATACCATAACCTGAAGATTGCTTATCAAACTCAACTCATCCTTAAAAGATAGTTTTCCTGCAACATTAATGACATTTTCATATTGGGCTTCAATACCATTTAATACCTTGATTTCTTTATTTCCTCCACCAAAGAGCAAAACAGTGGAATTATTAGATTTATCAAGTTCTTTAATGACATTCTCCATCAGGTGCATAGGATATTCTTTTGATGGATATTGAGCAAAAGGAGCAATTCCTATTAAGGGCTTATCTGACTCTTTTATGACTTTCAGAACAGATTTATTTAGCTTGTGTTTATCAGGATAAGTAGGGTTATTCAAATTAATTTCAAAACCAAGTTTTTTAAATACATCCGCATAACGTTGGTGGGTTGTTTTAAGCTGCTTGAATTGTTTCCCTGAAACTAAGGCTTTCTTTTCAGCCCTGCCTTTATCTATTTGATAAAATATATTACCAACTAAAAATAATTTCAAAATTCTGGTGCGCAGGACGTTGTGAAGATCGGCAATCGCATCGATGTCCAGTTTTTTTATTTGTTCTGATAATCTATAAAGACCATTAATCCCTTTATGCTCCCCATTGAAATGGGCAGTTAAAACGGTTGTGTTCTTGATCTCATCAAAAAACGGAGAAAAAAAAGGTCTGGTTAAAACTGTTATCTTAACTGATGGGTGCTGATCCACAAGAGCTCTTAATACCGGAACTATCATTGCAACATCTCCCATAGCGGAAAACCTGATAACAAGAATATGATTTGGAATTTTGGACATCTGAAATTTTGAAAGATGGGATCCTAAAACAAGTTCAGGATACCCTAAAGGTTACTTTTTCGAACGAAGAACAGGATTCATTTCATCATCATTATACATCTTCATTTGTTTATAAACTTTCATGTATTTATCCCCATTTTCAATATCTTTTAACAAGGTATCAATGGCAGTTGAAAGATCCACCCGCTGTTCCAACAAGGTGTTTAATTTCTTTTTACAAGAATCGATGTGAGATTTTGATGCATCCGTTCTTGAGGCTTCCTCATTCATGTGATATATTTTTAATGCCAAAATAGAGAGTCTGTCAATTCCCCAGGCAGGACTTTCTGTATTGATGGTGGCATTCTCTTTTTGAAAAACATCTTTATATTTTTCAAGAAAATAACTATCAATGTACTCTACCATGTCCGTTCGATCCTGATTTGAAGCATCTATCTGTCTTTTTAATTTTAATGCGGCAATAGGATCTATTTGAGGATCTCTAATTATATCTTCATAATGCCACTGGACAGTGTCTATCCAGCATTTTCTGTAAAGCAAATGCCCTAACAGATCCGATTCCTTATTGTATGGATTTGCAAATGGCTGGTCAACAGTATTAATGATATGATATTTTTCAATTACTTCTTGAAAAATAGCATTGGCTTTTTTGGTGAACATATCTTTTATTTTAAAGGGCAAATATACTTCATAATTAATTAACTTTACTACTCAAACCACAGTTTACAAACCATGCAAATCCACAATTTATCTCAGAAAAATTCATTATTAAATAATTTCATTTCTGAAATTCGTGATAAAAACATACAAAAAGACAGTATGCGCTTTAGAAGAAATATTGAGCGCATTGGCGAAGTGTTGGGATATGAGTTGAGTAAAACTTTGAATTATGAATCCAAAGTTGTTCAAACTCAATCGGGAGACTGTCATATGAATTTACAAGATAACAAAGTGGTGATCTGTTCGGTTTTAAGAGCCGGAGTGCCACTTCATAGTGGTCTTTTAAATTATTTCGACAGGGCTGAAAATGCTTTTATCTCGGCATACAGGCATCATGAAAAAAATGATCCTGATAATTTTAAAATTGTGGTTGAATATCTTGCCAGTCCAAGCCTGAACAATAAAACTTTAATCCTTGCCGATCCCATGCTTGCAACCGGACAGTCCTTGGTCTCTACATTTGAGGCGCTCAAACCCTTTGGAATTCCTCAGGAAATTCATCTTGTTAGTGTGATTGCGGCTAAAAAAGGAGTACAATATGTTAAAAAACACTTCCCGGAAGACACCAAATTATGGGTTGCCACTATTGACGACAAGCTAGATAAAAAAGGATATATTGTACCGGGGCTGGGAGACGCAGGAGACCTCGCCTTTGGATCTAAACTACAAAAATGATGTCACTATTGGGGCTAAGATCAAAGTGGCTAAAAAAGCATCTTTAAACCATTTTTCAGGAATTGATTGAATGTAATTAGAGGTTATTATCGTCAAGGGCGCAAAAATAAAAATGAATTCTCCACTGGTTCTTACGTCAGAAAACACCACTATAGATAGTGCAATAATCAATGCAGCAACAACTATTTTATGTGCTGGTTTGAATATTTTTAGCTTACTTTTTATCAAGTTGACATAAAAAAAAGTTGACCATAGACTAAAAGTCAGAACTATTGTAATTGACACTATCAGCCTTATTGAGTTGTAATTGCTTAAATTGAAATTAAGGGTCGGCAGGAAGTTTTTTAAAAAGTCTAAATTATTATAAGAAACAAGGTTGTAACAAACAGCTAGTAAAAAAACGGTTAACATTCCCGTAAATGCTATGATCCAGTCTTTTATCTTGTTGTCTGAAAACAAAAATAAAGCAATAAATATCAACAGGAAAAACAGGATTGCCCAAAAGTAAAAAACAGTAGCTACACCAATCCAAAATGAGGCGTCGAATAATTTCTTTTTAATCTCCTTTTGTGTTCGCATGCTGATTATCTTTCTTAATGCCAATAAGATAAATACGTTTGACAAAAGCAGTTTTGCGCTTATTAATGTTATGGGAAGCAGTGCTAAAAACAAACTAAAAAGCAATATATGATAACTGCTTTGATCTACTAATTTGTTCTTAATAACAATGAAATTCAATAAAAAAACAGAAAAAACACTAATTAAAAAAATGGTTCCTCTTTCAAAGAATACCGCTATCGAGAGCTTGTCATTTAACTCCTGAACATTAACCAACACAAAGGCTATAAATAATATAACAATGACTATGACAAAATTTATTGGCTTAGATTTATTGAAAATACTTGTAATCATTAACTGTTTTTGTATTTTAGCTGCGTAAATATAAGATTTATTAACAATGAAGGATTTTTTTTACGGCATTCAAGATCTGTTTGTAAACTATTTATTTAAACCTTTTGATGCGTTAAGGGCTTTGGAATTAGATAGTTGGTGGTTGTCAAATATCGTTTCATGGGTATTAGCGGCCATTGGATTGGTGGCTTTTATTTATTGGATGCTTCAGTTAAGAAAGTTCGATAAGGATGAAGATAAGAGTATTACTTCTCATTCTTACCTATAGATCAAACCCAATATCTTTGCGGTAGTACATATTTTCAAAATGTACCTTTTCAATACTTTTATACGACTTTTTTAAGGCTTCTTTATAAGTGCTCCCGAAACTTGTCATTGCCAGCACACGTCCTCCTGAAGTAACAACTTTGCCGTTTTCTAATTTTGCTCCTGCATGAAAAGGAATTGAATTTGATATATTCTCTAATCCTGTTATTTCCTTTCCCTTTTCATAAGCTTCAGGATAGCCGCCTGAAACCAACATTACCGTGGTCGCGGCACGAGGATCAATTTCCAAATTGACAGAGTCAAGATTTCCCTCAGCGATTCCTTGAAGTAATTGTACGAAATCATTTTTTAAACGAGGCAATACAACCTCAGTTTCAGGATCTCCCATTCTAACGTTATACTCAATAACCTTTGGGTCATCTCCAACTTTTATCAATCCAATAAATATAAATCCTTTATAAGGCAAATTGTCTTTTTGAAGACCCAGAATAGTTGGTTTTACAATTTTATCCTCAATTTTAGCCAGTAATTCTTTATCTGCAAAAGGAACCGGAGATATTGCTCCCATTCCTCCTGTGTTCAAACCTGTGTCACCTTCACCAATACGCTTATAGTCTTTTGCAGTTGGCAAGATCTTGTAATTTTTTCCATCAGACAGAACAAAACAGCTTAATTCAATTCCATCTAAAAACTCTTCTATAACTACTTTAGAACTAGCTTTACCAAACTTAGAATCTACGAGCATTTTTTTTAACTCATCCTTGGCTTCTTTTAAATCATTCAGAATCAATACACCTTTTCCGGCAGCTAATCCATCTGCTTTTAACACATAGGGTGGTTTTAAAGATTCTAAGAAACTAAACCCGGATTCAAGATTCTCTTTAGAAAAACTTTTGTATGCCGCAGTTGGAATGTTGTGTCTGTACAAAAACTCTTTAGCAAATTCTTTGCTTCCTTCCAACTGAGCTGCAGCTTTTTGAGGGCCAATAACATGAATATGTCTTAATTCTTTATCATTAATAAAAAAATCATGAATTCCTTTAACTAAAGGATCTTCAGGGCCAACAACCACCATATCGATCTTGTTGGCTAAAACAATTCTTTTAATTTCACTAAAATCCAAGACGTCAAGCGGAATGTTTTTTGCAATTTTTGCAGTACCTGAGTTTCCTGGTGCTACAAAAAGTTGATCGCATAATTTACTTTGTGAAATCTTCCAAGCGAAAGCATGTTCTCTTCCTCCAGATCCCAGAACTAAAATTTTCATTGTTTTTTGTTTGAGGCAAAAATAATTGCTTTTACCTTTAAAAAATAATTATATTACAAAAACCTATACAGATTTACCTTGAAGTTATTTGACCTCACTTTACGACTTAATGGATTTCCGATTAAAAAGGCGCGATCGGTACTGGATTCTGTTTTGTCCATAGAAGAATCCGAGTTTGAATCTTATGTTAATTCCAAAAGGAAAGAGATCCTTCAATTTCATTTACAGAATAATTCATTTTATAGATCTTTTGGTAAAGATATAAACCTAGATGATTGGAATTCTGTTCCCATAATAACAAAAAAAGACTTACAAATTCCACTAGAAAAAAGACTGTCAAAAGGTTATAATTCCAAAAATGTGTATGTGAACAAAACATCCGGTTCATCAGGGGATCCATTTGTTTTTGCAAAAGACAAATTCTGCCATGCTTTAACCTGGGCGGAAATTCAGAATAGATTTGGATGGTATGGCATTGATTTCAATTCCAGTATGCAGGCACGATTTTATGGTATTCCTCTGGATAAAAAGGGATACTATAAGGAACGTATCAAAGATTTTTTTAGTCACCGCTTTCGATTTTCGGTGTTTGATCTTAGCGATAAGGCTTTTCATAACCATCTGAAAAAATTCAGATCAACACCTTTTGATTTTATAAATGGATATACAAGTCCAATTGTTCAGTTTGCAAAATTTTTAAAAAGAGAAGGTGTTGTTTTAAATAGGGTTTGTCCCTCACTACAAGTTTGCATTGTTACTTCTGAGATCTTATTTGAAAGTGACAAGAAATTGATGGAAACTCAGTTTGGTGTTCCCGTGATCAATGAATATGGTGCTTCTGAACTCGATCTGATCGCATTTCAGAACCCAAAAGGAGAATTACAGATAAACAGTGAAACATTATATGTTGAGATCTTAGATGATAATAATAATCCATTACCAAAGGGCAAAGAAGGCAGGGTTGTTATTACTTCCCTTTACAACAAGGCACATCCATTCATTAGATATGATATTGGCGATATTGGTGTAATATCTAACAAAAGCACTTTTAAAAAGCCGATTCTAAAAAGCTTGATTGGCAGGACCAATGACATTGCAATTTTGCCTAGTGGTAAAAAGGCAGCTGGATTAACATTCTATTACATAACTAAAAGTATTATTGAAGACGATGGAAATGTAAAGGAATTTATCATTGAACAGCTAACGAAATCCGATTTCAATGTTAAGTACATAAGCGCTAACGAACTCTCTGTTGAAAAAATGGAAGTAATAAAAAAGGAAATGGTGAAATATCTGGAACCTGGATTACACATCACTTTTGAACGTCAGGATAAAATAGCCCGATCAAAAAGTGGAAAACTAAAGCAGTTTAGTTCTTTGGTAAATTAGAGATCTGCCTTGATTTGACAAAAAAATGTTCGTATAAAAACAATATGAAATAGCCTAAAGATTTAAATGTTGAAAATCCCAATCCCTTACTATAAACCTGATAATTGTATTTAATCAGATCGAACTTATTTGATGACATAGAATTTTTCCTGACTCTGTAAAGAGCCAAAGATTCCTGTATTCCCGTTGCGGGTTTACCTGATTCTTTAATGGCTTGTAACCACAATAGCCAGTCTTGTCTTTTTCTATACTTTGTCGACGGAATTTTACCTAGTGATTTACAATTATAAACTCCTGTCAAATTTCCAAGGTAGTTACTTCTTAATAATTTCTTATAGGTTAATTCCGATAATGCATTTACTCTTTTAAACAATTTATTACCACTTTCATCAATAAGATCGTAGCTGGAAAAGCAAACATCTAATTTGTTTTTTACCATTAAATTAATTTGAACTTCCAGTTTGTTTGGCAGCCACAGATCATCAGCATCCAGGAAAGCAATAAAATCCCCTTTTGCAGCATTTATTCCTTTGTTTCTGGAAACTCCGGCTCCTTGATTTGTGTTATTTTGAATTAGTGAAATATTAGAATGCTTAGAGATATAGTCTTTAATTAAGTTAATTGTATTGTCTGTAGACGCATCGTCAATTAAAATTAGTTCCCAGTTTTTATATGACTGATCCAAAATACTATCAATTGTTTGCGCCAAAAAATCCTGAGAATTAAAAGTTGGTGTGATTATAGAAACAAGTGGTTCCAATAGTTATGAAATTAATAAGCTTTTTCTTCGCCTTTAAAAGCATTAAAAATAGTTTGAATAATTATTTTAGATCCAATAATATTGACCAGTTTTCAACATAAAAAATATCATATTTAACTCTGTTGATTATATCTTTATCCGTTTCTACTTCTCCTCTAAATCCCTTAATTTGAGCCAGACCTGTAATTCCCGGTTTTACGAAATGGCGAACAATAAAATTATACTTGTCTATTTTTTTTGAATACAAATTCTGTGTGGTTACCATATGGGGTCTTGGACCAACAACACTCATGTCACCATTTAAAACATTAAAAAATTGAGGTAATTCATCCAAACTTGTTTTGCGCAAAAATTTACCAATTTTGGTAATCCTTTGATCTCCTTTTGTCACCTGGTGCCTGAGCAGCTCTTATTGTGGTGTTATGATCTGAACTTATAACAATCAAATTCCTCTATAATTAATTCCATTTCTTGTCTGTTTGTAAAACACAGGGCCTTTAGATTCGAATTTAATTAGTATAAAGAGAATTATGGAAAGCCACGATAACATAAAAATTAGTACAAATAATGAAAAAACAAATCGAAAACTTCTTTTAATAAATTTATTTAATTCATCATTTAGCTACCCCTTCTTGAATAGACAAGACAGGAATATAATTATAATAATCTATACTTAATCGTTTTGTATAAATTTTAAGGGCATTGGGCACAAACTTTATGTTACAATGGTTTAAATTTGCAAACTTTACATATTCATTTACTTCATTTTCAGACAAATCGTCAATGGCGCAATATATTTCATCAATATTTTGATTATTTTTTAAAAAACTAAAACTTTCTGAAATTGTTCCTGAATTATTTTTATCTTTTGAATTACTAAAAACCCCTCTTAGAATATATCCAAGTTCTTTCTTTTTTAAGAAAATATCTTTAAGTTCTTCAACACCCTCTCCATTTCCAACTATAATTACATTTCTTAAATTTCCATTTAAGTAAAAGCGAAAGGTTTTTAATACATAAAAAACAACAATTTTAACAAGTCCAATTGCGACGAATGAATATACCAAATAAATTAGGGTTATTACTGCGGGTAATTTTACACTTCTGAACATCCCGATAAAAGCAAAAACAATAACCCCAAAAACTAAAAATTGTTTAACTAATAGAGAAATTATATTTAAAACCGAAGTGTGTCTATAAACTTTATAAAATTTTAAAAATGTGTGGATATCAGCCAGAATACAATTGAATAAATGAAATATAATATGTGCTTATTATTAAGATATTCAACTGGGAAAAAGTATAAATTTTCATCATTTAAGTTTAAAAAAAAATACGCAAAGAGATTTATAATAAAAAGATCATAAAAAATTAAAATTGGTCTTAATAGCCATGAATATCTTCCCCGAATGTATTCCATAAGCTATTTGTTTATATAGCTAGAAAAATCTTTATGTTCACTTTTATATAAGCTCTTCTTGAGTTAAGCCCTTAAAATAATCAAATGTTATCTTCATTCCTTCTTCACGGCCAACTTTTGGTTCCCAATTCAATAACTTATTTGCTAAAGATAATATCCGGTTGTCTTTGCATCGGATCATCAACCGGCAAATCTTTATAAACAATTTTTTGATCTGTATTGGTTAATTTAATGATCTCCTTGGCAAAATCCATAATAGTAATTTCATGCGGATTTCCAATATTAACCGGATATGAATAATCACTTAAAAGCAATCTGTAAATTCCTTCAACCTGATCATCAACATAACAAAAAGATCGTGTTTGTAAACCATCTCCAAATACAGTTAGATCTTCTCCTCTTAAGTGCTTGTCCCATAAATGCCGGAATTACTCTACCATCATTTAATCTCATTCTCGGTCCATAAGTATTAAAAATTCTTACAATTCTTGTTTCTAATCCATGAAATCTATGATAAGCCATGGTTATAGATTCTTGAAATCGTTTAGCTTCATCATAAACACCTCTTGGGCCAATGGTATTTACATTTCCATAATACTCTTCTGTTTGAGGATGTACTAGATGGGTCTCCATATACTTCAGAAGTTGAAGCAATTAAAATTCTGGCATTTTTAGCTTTTGCTAATCCTAGTAAATTATGAGTTCCTAGAGAACCAACCTTTAAGGTTTGTATTGGAATTTTAAGATAATCTATGGGGCTAGCTGGTGAAGCAAAATGCAAAATATAATCAAGATTTCCTTCAATTTTAATAAATTCAGTAACATCATGGTTTATAAAATGAGAAGTTTTCGTTTTGATATAAATGTGAGATGTTTTCTTAGCTCTCCAGTAATGAAATTATCCATTCCGATAACATGAAATCCTTCTTTAATAAAACGATCACACAAATGCGAACCTAAAAAACCTGCTGCTCCAGTAATTAATACTCTTTCATTCATTTAGTTAACTTGCTTTCTTCCAATAGAACTATAATAAAACCCTTCTTTTTCCATATCGTCTAATTCATAAAGATTTCTCCCATCAAAAATTACTGGTTTGTTAAGTAGTTCTTTTAATTTATCAAAATCTGGAGTTCTAAAAATACTCCACTCTGTACTAATAACAAGCGCATCGGCATCTTTTGTAGCCTCATACATACCTGTTGCATAATTTAAAGCATCTCCAAATTTTCTTTTAACATTACTCATAGCCTCGGGATCAAATACATTAATTGTAGCTCCCATGCTAAGCAGGTCTTTAATCATGTATAATGAAGGTGCTTCTCTTATATCGTCGGTTTCAGGTTTAAAGGACAATCCCCAAATAGCAATTGTCTTATTTTTTAAATCATTGTTAAAATACGCCTTAATTCTTGGAATTAATACCTTTTTTTGTCCATCATTAACATTTATAACAGCCTTTAAAATATCAAAATTAAAACCTATATCATTACCTGATTTATTCAAGGCTTTAACATCTTTTGGAAAGCAAGACCCGCCATATCCAATCCCCGGAAATAAGAATCGCTTACCTATTCGAGAGTCTGTACCCATGCCCACTCTAACTTTATCTACGTCTGCTCCAACTTTTTCACAAAAGTTAGCTATTTCATTCATGAAAGTAATTTTTGTGGCTAAAAAAGAATTGGCTGCATATTTGGTTAACTCTGCCGATTTCTCGTCCATAAATATAATTGGGTTTCCTGAACGCACATAGGGTTTATAAAGCTTCTCCATTAATTTAGAAGCTCTTTCTGAGCTTGACCCTATCACTATTCGTTCCGGTTTAAGAAAATCATCCACAGCAAATCCTTCTCTGAGAAATTCGGGATTTGACACCACGTCAAATTCAACCTTTGCATATTTTGCTATGGTTTCTTTGACTTTATCTGATGTGCCAACGGGAACTGTACTTTTGTCGACAATTACTTTGTATTCCTTTATTTGCTTACCAATTTCCTCTGCGACACCCAAAACATAGGACAAATCAGCAGAACCATCTTCATCCTCAGGGGTTGGTAAAGCAAGGAAAATAACATCTCCATGATTTAATCCTGCTTTTAAGGATGTTGAAAAATTAAGCCTTTCTGCATTTATGTTTCTTTTAAATAAAACATCTAAATGAGGTTCGTAAATAGGAATTTGGCCATTCTTCATGGAGTTAACCTTCTCTAGATCAACATCGATACAAAGGACATCGTTCCCGGTTTCGGCTAAACAAGTACCAGTTACAAGACCGACATAACCTGTTCCAATTACGGATATTTTCATAAAATATTATTTGTTTTAAACCACAAATATAATACTATGAAATCTCTTAAT
>CAWHCT010000011.1:0-281197 GCA_963827785.1 uncultured Flavobacteriaceae bacterium
ACCTGACTTGTCAAAATATTTTCGTTGAAAATCAACCAATTCATCATTTATATCAATGGTGTGGATTTCTCCATTGGCTTGTAATCCTTCTGCTAAGCATAATGTAGAATAACCTGTGAAAGTCCCTAATTCTAATATCGATTTTGGTTGGATCAATTTAGATATCATACTTAATACTCTACCCTGATAAGGTCCACTGAGCATAATAGGTTGCAAGACCTTTTGGTGGGTTTCTCTGGTAAGTTGTTTTAGTAAATCCGGTTCCTCCTGACTGTGATTAACTATGTAATCATCTAATTTTTTAGGTAAGAAATGCATCAGGATAAAATTCTTTTAATCAATTTTTCTTTACCTAATTCATCCTCTCCATAAAGCCATTGAATCACATTTTCTGCCCAAATGGCATCACGCTCATTGGCATTAATTATTTTTCGTTCTACAGCGAGATCTAGAATTTTACCGGGATATGACGATTGCTTTGCACTTTCCATTTCTCCTAATGGATATGGATCATCCAATCCCATAATAACTTGTTTAGAAGTCTGGTTCTTGATCAGTAACTCGAGAGAACCCGTATCATGCACCAACGTATCAAAGAAAATATTTCTATGTCCAACTGCCTTTCTTGGATGGCTTTTTCCTTCAAAAAGATCTGGTCTGCCATCAAAGCCTTGAATCCGTCTTCCTAAATTAATTTGTGCTAATTGCCCACCATGAGCAAAACACACTCTCATATTCGGATACTTGTCCTGATATCCGTTCAAAGTAAAGAAATGATAGGCATCAGCACATTGTGCCAGCATCCATATCAAATGAAAACGCCATGATGTATTTTCCAGTTTTATAAATTTCTCACCATCATACGGATGGATCTCAACCGCTAAATTATACTTGCTTGCCAATTCAAAAATAGGTTCATTCTCTTCATCAAAAATACAGCGCCAGGTTCCAATGGTATCCATGTAGTGAGTAGGCAGGCAAAGTAGTTGCATTCCTAATTCTTCTACGCATCGCTCAATTTCCCAACAGGCACCTCTTACAAATCCCGGATGAACTACAAATCCGCAAGTGAATTTACTTGGATTTTCCTTTTGAATCCTTGCATTAAAATCATTTTGAAAACGCAGGGCCTGTTTCATCTCTTCAACCCTTAAGCCATTACCATAAAGTTGAGACAAATTAAGTACTACAGCATGATCTATCTTAAATCGCTCCATCCATTCCAGTTTTTCATTTAGGAAAAAACTTGAGTCTGTAACAGGGCGACTCCAGTCTTTTTGGAGCATGAATTTCCGGTCCTTATCAACCCAAAATATACCTTTATCCTTCATGAATTGAGGTATTTCCTCTGGGTATGGCAGTAAATGCGAGTGTCCGTTTATGCGAAGTTTACGTTTCATTAATTACTCTGAAGGTTTCTCTGGAGGTAACATCACCATATTGCATTTAGAGCAAGTTCTTTTATCAAGGTCACCATAGAATTTATCAAATATTTTTGGCATATCGGTTTCAATATTATCCAATTTGAATTTTTTACGATATAATTGGTGGTTACACTTTTCGCAATACCATTCCAAGGCATCTTTCATCTTCTTTTTCCGAGGATATTCAATAACCAATCCAACAGTATTGGCGCCTCTTTGAGGTGAATGCGGAACTTTTGGTGGCAACAAATAAATATCGCCTTCCTTAATGTGTACATCTTTAGGCACACCTTTATCCATTATTTTCAAAACTATATCACCTTCAATCTGGTAGAAAAATTCTGGTGTTTCATTGTAATGATAATCCTTTCTGCTATTAGGTCCACCAACAACCATCACAATATAATCACCATCTTTCCAAACTACCTTGTTTCCAACCGGAGGTTTTAATAAATGCCGATTTTCCTCAATCCAAGCTTTAAAATTTATGGGAGATACTAATTTGCTCATAGTTTTATGTTTATTGTGGCGTGCCCTTTCAGGTCAGGCTTTCGCAAGTCGCTCTTTTCAAGGAGCTCCAACAATTGCTTAATCCTTCACGCAATTTTTATAAAGTTAATGATTACTTTTCAATTTATAAGATGCCAAATCAAGTTTGGCATTAAAGAGATTTTGTTCGTCCACCATCAACCGGAATATTAATTCCGTTAATATAGCTTGCTGCTTCACTTGCCAAAAATACAATGGCATTGGCAGTTTCTTCTGGTTTAGCAAAACGTTTTGCAGGGGTGTAATTCTTCATGATTTCAGACATTTTTTCAAAAGATGTTCCTTCAATACCTGCTTTTATTTTAATTATTTCATTTAGTCTTTCAGTTTCGGTAAAACCTGGCAGTACATTGTTAACTGTAATTCCTAAGGCGCCAACTTCAATGGATAGGGTCTTACTCCAGTTACCAACTGCTCCACGAATGGTATTACTTACACCAAGTCCAGGAATTGGTTCTTTTACTGATGTTGAAATAATGTTGATGATTCTTCCAAATCCTTCCTTTTTCATAAATGGAATTGTTGCTTGAGTTAACACATGATTACATTTTAAATGTTGTGTAAATGCATTTTCAAATTGTTCTAAGCTTGCATCCAATATTGATCCACTTCTTGGGCCTCCTGTATTGTTGATCAGGATATGAAAACCATGATTTTTAGTTATAAAATCAGCAACTTTTTTTTGTAATTCCTTAGGATTAGAAAAATCAGCCACTATATAACTATGATTTCCATGTTGTTGGTAAATCAGCAAGAACTTCTTTTAGTTTTTCTTCATTTCGGGCACAAAGTGTAACATTAACACCTTCTGCAGCTAATAGCATTGCAGTTGCTTTTCCTATTCCTTGTGTGCTTCCGCAAACAAGGGCGTTTTTATTGTTTAAGTTTTAGATTCATATTTATCCTGAACTTGTTAATCGAAAGGGAACTTATTTAAGTTAATTTTAATTAATAATGTAGATCTGAAATAAATTCAGCTATGACAGCAAGCTGATTAATATTTTATACAAACATTCTTTGCTTCCGTAAAAAATCGCAAAGCTTCAAATCCACCTTCACGACCAACTCCAGAAGCTTTTATACCACCAAAAGGCGTGCGCAGATCACGCATCATCCATGTGTTTACCCAAACAATTCCGGCTTGCAACTGATTGCTCATTCGCATGGTACGCTTCAAGTCATTAGTCCAAAGTGTAGCAGATAGACCATACTTGACCTTGTTTGCCATTTGAAGGACTTCGTCTTCGGTATTAAAAGGCATAATGGTTACAACCGGACCAAATATTTCTTCTTGGTTGACTCTGCATTCATCTGTTGGCACCTCAATGACCGTAGGTTCTAAATAATAACCATTTTCAAAACCTTCCACAGTCACTTTATTGCCTCCACACAAAACAGTTCCGTTTTCTTCTTTCGCAATAGTAATATAATTCATTACTTTTTCCAAATGAGGTTTGGAAACCAAAGCTCCAATATTAGTATCCTTTTTTGATGGATGTCCAACTTTTAAAGCTTTGACCTTTTTCACAAAATCAGTTTTAAACTTTTCATAAATCGATAGTTTCAACAAAAATTCTACTACCACATAAGCAAATCTGTCCTTGATTTGAAAAGGAAGATCGAACTGTGGTTTCTAGCATATCATCATAATCACAGTCCGCAAAAATGATGTTTGGATTCTTTCCACCCAATTCCAAAGATAATTTTTTAAACATTGGAGCTGCCACTTTAGCAATATGTGCTCCTGTTGCTGTTCCTCCAGTAAATGAAATAGCCTTAATATCCGGATGCTCAACAATGGCTTGACCTGTTGTGGTTCCTAAACCATGAACAATATTCAATACACCTTTTGGCAGTCCTGCTTCATTACAAATTTCTCCTAATAAATAGGCTGTCATAGGAGTAACTTCACTTGGTTTGGCAACAACACAATTTCCTGCTGCAATTGCCGGAGCGATTTTCCAAGTAAACAAATAGAGTGGAAGATTCCATGGTGAAATACAACCCACGACTCCAAGAGGTTGACGTAAGGTATAATTTATGGCTTGTTGACCCACACTTTCATGACTTTCACTGGCGAATTGCGTAATGGCATTTCCAAAGAAGCGAAAGTTACTTGCTGCTCTTGGTATATCAACAGATGTAGCTAAACTAATTGGTTTTCCATTGTCTTTGCTTTCTGCTTCTGCAAAACGTTGCAAATTGGCTTCCAGTAATTCTGAGATCTTAATTAAGATTCTGCTGCGTTCTTCCAAAGTAGTTTGAGACCAAATAGGAAAAGCAGATTTGGCGGCGATATAGGCATTTTCAACATCTTCTTTGGAGGAGTTTGGAATTTGTCCATAAACTTCACCATTTGCAGGACAATAATTGTCAATCCAATTATCTTGTAATGGATTATGAAATGTTCCGTTTATGTAGTTTTGAATTTTTTGCATAATGCTTACCGTTTTAAGCTTTAGGCTTAAATGCCATCACTTTTATCTCAACCACCAGATCGGGATGTGGTAATTGGTGCACTGCAACTGTTGTTCTTGCTGGTCCTGTTTCTGCATTAAAAAATTCTGCATAGGCTTTGTTGTAGCCTGCAAAGTCGTTCATATTCACCAAAAATGATGTGACATCAACCACATCTTTTAAGGTTACACCTTCTTTGGCTAAATTCTTTTCTATGTTTTTAATGACTTCTCTTGTTTGCACTTCAATGTTCAAACGTTTGGTTCCCATTTCGTCAATAATATCTACTCCGGCAATAGTATTGTCTGCTCTTCTGGAACTGGTTCCGGAAACAAATATAAAATCACCAACACGTTTGGTGTGTGGATAGGCGCCTCTTGGTGTTACTTTATCATTCATAATATTTTATTTTTTGTCATCCTGAACTTGTTACAGAATCTATTTTTATTCTTGCATTCATATTGTTTTCAAAGGTATTCATGTATGCTGCGCATTTGTCTTGATACAAAACCAACAAAAAAATCATATCAAAATCAGGAAATTGCTAAAGCATCATTCACATTCGGAATATCGTACTTGAAGCTGCGCTTCGCATCTACTTTCCTTCGTTCATTATTTCTGAATTTTGACGTTCAATTCTATGAATTGATTTGGGGCTTGACTAATTTTTTCTCACTTCTCACTTCTCACTTCTCACTTCTCACTTCTCAATTCTCACTTCTCACTTCTCATTTCTCCTATCTAACATCCCACTTCTGTTCAATGATGCATGGTTTTAGCTACTTTGTCTTCTTCAAGAATTTCGTTTGTCTCTTGTTGAACCCTTTTTAAAATCTTTTTCAAATTACCATTTAGATCAATTTCCTTGTCAGCTATCATATTTAATATGGCTTTGTCCTGCGCGCGACCTCTGGTCATCGCTTCATGATAACCTATGTTCTCATTAAAGGTCACCAATGAATATTTTGAGGAATACTTGTTTGGAAAATTCTGTTCCAATGCCATTTCCAGTTTACGCTTTTCCTGAAATATTGGATTTGCAACATGGTCGCGCATTTCAAAGAAATTATCTATGGCTAAGTCTGCAATGGCATCTGTATCTTTTTTTCGCGACTTTTCGTAGGCTTTAAAAGTTGCCTCCCAATCGCCGTTATGGTTATCAAGGAAATTATCAAACTCTACCACATCTTCAAACGATGCGTTCATCCCTTGACCATAAAAGGGTACAATCGCATGAGCTGCATCTCCCATTAATATTGTATTGCCTTTATAATGCCATGGAGAACATTTTACTGTTCCTAATGGAGCGGTTGGGTTTTCGAAAAAATCTTTTACCAAGTTAGGCATCAATTTTAAAGCATCGGGAAATTCTTTTTGGAAGAACTTTGTAACTATTTCCGGATTGGTCAGGTTGTTGAAATTGTATTCACCTTCGTCATAACTTAAAAACAGTGTGACTGTAAAACTTCCATCTAAATTTGGTAATGCAATGAGCATAAAATCGCCTCTTGGCCATATATGTAAGGCATTTTTGTAGGTTTTGTATCCGCCATTATCGGCAGGATGAATAGTCAGTTCTTTATAACCATGTGTTAAGTAATTTTGTGAAAAACTAAATAGGAATTTCCTTTCTAAATAGTAACTTTTCCGTAATGAAGATCCGGCTCCATCAGTTCCAAAGATCACATCAGCTTTAACTTTAAATTCCTCTTTGGTCCTATGATCTTTGAAAGTCGCTGTTTTGTTCTCGAAATCAACTTTTTTGCAATTCTTATTAAATTCGATTGTGACATTCTCCAATGCTTCAGCTTCATCCATTAATAATGCAGTTAAAAGACCTCTGGAAATTGAATTTATATATTCATGATTTCTTCCACTATAATTGGACATGAATGTGTTGCCTTCTTTATCGTGAATCATTCTACCATTCATAGGAATACATAAAGGTTCAACCCTATCTTGAATTCCGACTAGTCTCATCGCTTTTATTCCCCTATCAGAGAACGCAAGGTTAATTGATCTTCCTGCACTTATATCAACTTTACGTAAATCGGGGCGCATTTCTATAACGCGAACATTATAACCTCGCTGACCTAAGCGCAAGGCAAGTAGGGAGCCACAAAGTCCGGCACCAATAACGAGTATATTATCTTTTTCAGTCATTTAATATCTCTTTCAATTTTTTAACCAATCGATAAACATCTTCAAACCTGTTATAAAATGGCGTTGGCGCACATCTAATCACGCTAGGTTCTCTCCAATCGGTTATTATATTGGCATCCATTAATTTTTGATGTAAACTTTTATCAGCATCCATTACTTGAATAGATAATTGACAACCACGTTCTTCAGGATTTGAAGGTGTGATGATCTTTATTTTGTTGTTGTTTAATTCGTTGATCAAAAATTCGAAATATCCGGTTAGATTAACTGATTTTTCTCTCAACGCATTCATTCCAACTTCTTCAAACATATCTAAAGAAGCTTTTATGGCTGCCATAGACAGAATTGGCGGATTACTTAGTTGCCAGCCTTCAGCTCCGGGAATAACATCTAAGGGTTGTCTCATGTTAAACCTTGTTGATTTATTATGGCTCCACCATCCTGCAAATCGTTTTAATTTTTTGTTATTGGCATGCCTTTCATGCACAAAAAGTCCAGCCAAACTTCCTGGTCCAGAATTCAAATATTTGTAAGTACACCAAGCAGCAAAATCTACTCCTGAATCATGTAATTCCGGTTTAATATTTCCTGCTCCGTGAGCCAGATCGATACCGACCATGCAATTTTTTGCATGTCCCAATTCAGCAATCCGTTTTATGTCTAAAAACTGTCCTGTGTAATAATTTACACCTCCAATTAAGAGAAGGGCAATTTCATCACCTTGGTCCTCCAAAATAGTTTCTAAGTCATTTATATTCAGTAACTCTTCTCCTTTTCTCGGTTTCCACTCAATCAATCCCTCTTTTGCATTAAAACCATGAAATTCTAATTGTGTTTGTACTGCGTATCTGTCAGAAGGAAAGGCATCACTTTCAATAACTATTTTAAATTTGGTTTTGGTCGGTTGATAAAACGATACCATGAGCAAGTGTAGATTGGTAGTAAGAGTATCCATTATGACAACCTCAATGGGTTTTGCTCCTAAAATTTTTGCCATGGGTTTGGTTAAAAATTCATGATAGTTTAACCACGGATTTTTGGCAAGAAAATGTCCTTCTACACCTAGATTTGCCCAATCATCCAATTCTTGTTGAATATATTTTTTTGTGTTTTTTGGCTGAAGACCTAATGAGTTGCCAGTGAAATACAGCCATTCGTTTCCATTATCATCTTTGGGAATGTGAAACTTGTTGCGGTAATGGGCTAATTTATCTAGTCGATCTTGTTCTTTCGCGTAATCAAGACCAGATTTATGTTTTAACAAGATGTTTTGTTTTGGATTTACTCAAAAATAGGAATTTTTATTTCTGTTTACAACAAATAATAAATTTGTATTTTAGAATCCTATTCATGATATAAAATGGCTGATAATCAACATTATTTTGATATTAATAAAGAAACTTGGAATAGTAAGGTCAAGATACACTCTGCCAGTGATATGTATGACCTGAAGGCATTTAAGGAAGGTTTAACTTCTTTAAAATCTTATGAATTAAAGGCAATTGGCGATGTAAAGGATAAAAAAATATTGCATTTACAATGCCATTTTGGGCAGGACACCTTAAGCTTGAGTAGGTTAGGTGCACGTTGCGTAGGTGTCGATATCAGTAATGAAGGCATAAAGCTGGCACAGAAATTAAATGAAGAACTTGGACTGGATGCCGAATTTGTTTGTTGTAATGTTTTAGACACATCAAAATATGTCCAGGAAAAATTTGATATAGTTTTCACCAGTTACGGTGTGATAGGTTGGTTGCCAGATTTAGAACCGTGGGCTAAAATGATTTCGGATAGGTTAAAAAAAGGAGGTACTTTTTATATGGTGGAATTTCATCCAATCGTGTGGATGTTTGATTATACAAGCGGGAAAGCAATTATGAAGTATGGTTATATGCAAAATGAGGTCATTTATGAAGAATATGAAGGGACTTATGCTGATCAGTCATCAAAAATGATTAGTAAGGAGTATGGTTGGAATCATGGTTTAGGTGAAGTGATTTCTTCATTAACAGAAGCCGGCCTCAAAATTGAATACTTAAGAGAACATGACGAAAGTCCATATGATGTTTTGCCTGATTTGGTTAAAACAAAATCGGGAATGTATGCGACTAAGAATAAATTATATCCTCTTATCTTTGAGATTAAAGCAACAAAAATCTAATGATCTTCTTTTAAAAGTTCCGGGAATTTAGACTGAAATTTTCTTAACCTTGGAATGGAGACATTTTGAACATAAGGATTCTCAGGATGTAATTTTTCATAATTCTGATGGTAATCCTCAGCTATCCAGAATTTTTGAAACGGATAAACTTCAGCGGCTATTTTCTCATTTATTTTCTTTGCCAAAGTTTCTTTCTTATTAAGAATGATATGCTTTTGGGCATCGTTTTGATAAAAAATTATGGACCTGTATTGAGAGCCTCTGTCCGGACCTTGTCCATTTACCTGTGTAGGATTTTGAGAGCCAAAATATACATCGATTAAAGTTTCAAAACTCACAACCGTAGGATCATAAATAACTTCAACTGACTCGGCATGTCCTGTTCGTCCTGTATTACTTGCCTCATAGGTTGGGTTTTGGGTATGACCTCCTGAATAGCCATTAATCACTTCTTCAACTCCTTTAACACCTTCATAGACTGCCTCTACACACCAAAAACAACCACTGGCAAAATAAGCCCTTGCCAATCCATTTTCCAACGGGACTTCAATAGGTTTTGCGTTTTGAACTTCTAACTGCATCTTATTATCCTGTGCCTGATTCTGGCAACTGAATAATAAACTAAGAATGAATATCGGTAATAAATAGTTTAATTTCATAACATGTTTTTTCTAAGTCTGATAAAATTAAAAAACCTAATACCAAAAGTTGTGAAATTTATATTAAAAAAAAGCCTCTGAGGTTTTCAGAGGCTTTCTAACTAAGTTGTTACTTTTTATAATTTTGCAAATAGCTTGTGCATTTTGGCTTTTTCTTCTTCTGCCAACGCCTCATCGACTAGAATTCGTCCACTGTGCTCGTCAGTAATGATCTTTTTCCTTGCGGCAATCTCCATTTGAACTTGTGGTGGAATTGTAAAAAATGAACCACCTGATGCTCCTCTTTCAATAGGAACGACTGCTAAACCATTTTTAACGTTTTTCCTTATTCTGTGATAGGCAGCAACTAATCTCTCTTCGATTTCTGTTTGATATTGCTCAGATTTCTTTAAAAGGGCCAGTTCTTCTTTTTCTGTTTCAGCCAGAATAGCATCTAATTCACTCGTTTTGTGTTTTAAGTGTGTTTCCAGATCTTTTAGTCGATCTTTCGTTTCAACAATAACCTCTTTCTTTTGCTCAATTTGAACCTGGTGTTCTTTGATATGTTTTTCAGCAAGTTGAATCTCTAATTCCTGAAACTCAATTTCTTTAGTAATAGAGTTAAATTCTCTATTATTTCTGACGTTTTTTTGCTGTTCGTTATACTTTTTAATCAAAGTTTTAGATTCTTCAATTAAATTCTTTTTACTCTTAATTTCATCTTCAATAGCTTCAAGGTTGCTATCTAATTTTTGGATACGAATATTTAATCCAGACACTTCATCTTCCAGGTCACGGACTTCTAAAGGCAATTCTCCTCTTACATTTCTTATTTCATCAACTCTGGAATCGATAAGTTGCAGGTCATACAATGCTCTTAAGCGCTCTTCTACTGAAAGTTCTTTTTTCTTAACCATATTTAAAAATACTTGATAGGATTGGTGTTAATCTTCGATAAAATGATTGCAAAATTAGTAATTTTTTTTGTAAGATAAGTAACTATTAAGTTTTTTGTGTATTGTTCGCTTTCATAATGGCCAATATCAACCATTATTATTTTACCTTCAGCTTTATAAAAATCATGGTATTTTAGATCTGAGGTTACAAATGCATCAGCACCTGAAGAAATAGCATTTTGAATTGCAAAACTCCCTGAACCTCCCAAAACTGCCACTTTTTTTATAGATTTTTTAATCAGTTGAGAATGTTTTATGAACTCGCAATTAAAAGTGGTTTTTAAATTTGACAGAAAGGACATTTCATCAATTTCTTTTTTGAATACTCCAACCATTCCCATACCAATGTTTTGATTAGGGTTTTCCAAAGTTATAACTTCATAAGCTACTTCTTCGTAAGAGTGCGTTTTAAAAAGGGTGTCCAATACTTTTTCCTCTAAATTCTTCTCGAAGATCATTGAAACTTGAACTTCATCTTCATAGTGAGTTTCACCTTTTTGTCCTTTGGTAGGACTGGAATTTTCGTTACCACGAAAAGTGCCTGTTCCTGCAGCATTAAAACTACAATTGTTATAATTGCCAATTTTCCCTGCTCCAACTTTGAATAAAGCATTTCTAAGCACTTCTGCTTCATTTTTTGGGACATAGGTTGTCAGTTTTTTTATCGTATTGTTTTTCGGAATTAGAATTTGACGATCAACAAGGTCTAATTTTTCACAGATCATATTGTTCACTCCCAACAATGCATTATCAAGCGCTGTATGAATTGCATAAATGGCAATTCCGTTTTTGATGGCTTTTAAAACGACTCTTTCTACATATGTTTTCCCGGTTATTTTTTTTAATCCGGAAAAAATAATAGGATGAAAACTGACTATCAAATTACATTTGTTCTGTATTGCTTCATCCACAACCTCTTCCAAGGTATCCAATGTTACCAGAATCCCTGTAATTTGGCTATTTCTATCACCTATGAGTAATCCAACATTATCAAAATCTTCTGCATAAGACAAAGGTGCTAATTCTTCTAAATGATCAATAACGTCCTGAACTATCATGATAAATTTTGTTTACATTCAAAGATAAAATAATTACATTCGCTCCAATGAAGCTTTTAAGAAAAATATTTTTTCCAATTGTTCCTGTTTATTACCTGATAACCAGTTTACGTAATAAATTATTCGATCTCAATTTATTAAAATCCAAATCATATAATATTCCAATAATTTGTGTGGGGAATTTAAGTGTTGGAGGTACAGGAAAATCTCCTATGATAGAATATTTGGTTCGATTACTTCAAAAAAATTATTCTTTAGCTGTTTTAAGCAGAGGTTATAAACGCAGTACTTCCGGGTTTGTATTGGCAAGTGAAAAAGCCAAAGTAGAAGAGATAGGAGATGAACCGTATCAATTTAAAAACAAATTCCCTGATATTCATGTGGCTGTTGATGCAGATCGTCAACATGGAATAGAAGAAATATTGAATTTAAATAACTCTCCAGATATTATTTTGCTGGATGATGGTTTTCAGCATAGAAAAGTAAATGCTGGGTTATATATTTTATTAACGCCTTTTTCTAAATTATATACCGATGATTTTTTATTGCCTTATGGCGATTTACGAGAATCAAAAAGTGGTGCCAAACGTGCTGATGTTATAATCGTCACGAAATGTCCGGTAGATTTGGAAGATGAGGTTAAAGTGGAAATTTCAAAGAAATTGAACCTAAATAGTGATCAAAATTTGTTTTTTAGTAGCATTTCTTATGATGATATTATTTACAGCGACAAAGAAAGCAAACCAATTGAAAAATTAATTGGACTGAAATTTTCATTGGTGACCGGAATTGCCAATTCACAGCCATTGGTGGAGTATTTAAGTTCAAAAGGATTGAACTTTGAACATTTGAACTTTCAGGATCATTACAACTTCACGGCAAAGGATATAGATAAATTGAAAAACAAGAAAATCATCTTAACTACTGAAAAGGATTATATGAGGCTGAAGGATAAACTAGACGCTTCTAAACTTTTTTATTTACCTATAAGTACGAAAATAAATAATGCCAGTGTTTTTAACGAATTAATAAAACAGTTTGTAATTAAGTTTTAATGGTAGTCTTTTTTTCTTTACCAATTAATTCATTAAATAATTTTTTCTCGAAGTCTTCTTGTTTAAATGGTTTAGATATAATATCGTCAAATCCTGCCTCATCAAACTCCTTCATTTTATCTTCTATAGTTACAGCCGTAAGAGCGAATATGGTTATTTCTTTATCAAATATCCTTATCATTTTTGTGGCTTCAATACCACTTATTCCCGGCATATGAATATCCATCAGCACAACATCATAATGTTCTGTTTTTACCTTATCTACAGCATCTTCACCATTGTCAACCAAATCGCAATTAAGCTTCATTTTATTGAGGATCTTTTTGGTGATCATTTGATTGATCTTGTTATCTTCAACAACTAATATCTTAATACTGCTCAGTTCTATTTCATTAACATCTTTAAAATAATTGGTCTTTTTTACTTTGATTTCTTCATGGGAATGCAATAAAGGCAATTCAAAAAAGAAGGTAGTTCCTTTTTCTAATTCACTTTTTAAATAGATCTTTCCTTTTAAGATATCTATCAGTCCCTTCACAATAGACAATCCTAAACCTGTCCCTCCATATTTCCTGTTTATTTGTATAGATCCTTGGGAGAAACTCTCAAAAAGATGTTCTTGCTTTTCTTGTGTGATACCAATTCCGTTATCTTCAACCTCAAACTTGATATTATAGTTATCACCTTCATTATCAATCTTTTTAACTCTTACCCAAATATCTCCATCCTTTGTAAATTTGATGGAGTTACCCACTAAGTTCATCAAAATTTGAGATATCTTAACCTGATCTGCGTTAAATACTTCAGGCAATTTCTTGTCATACTCCAAATGCAGTTTCACATTATTATCTAAAGCTGAATTGTTTAGGGCCGAAAGAACATTTTCAATTTTTTGTTTCAAGTTGAATATTTCAGGCTCAATATTGACTTTTTCGGCTTCAATCTTATTCAATTGAAGGATATCATTGATAAAAGCCAGTAGGTATTCACCTGAAAACTTTAATGATTTTAAATGATTCACCTGTTCGGGTTTTGGATCTTCATCTAAAAGCATATTGGTTAATCCCGTAACAGCGTATAACGGAGTTCTAAGTTCGTGAGTAACTGTAGATAAGAAGTTGGCTTTGGTCTTTGAGGCCAATTCCGCTTTTTCTTTTGCTATTATCAAGTCTTCATTCTTCTTATACAACATGTTATTAGTTCTAGTCCGTATGTTGTTGTTTTTGTACAATGAAAGTGTCAACAAGGATAAAATAGTGATCAATGCAATACTCAAAAGAGAGATTAATTGTGTCAAATTACCTTCTTTTTTGGCCTTTTTAAGTTCTTCATTACTTTCTAGTAACAGCCTTTCATAGTCGCTGGTCTGATATTGTAAAGCTGATTCAGCATCTAGATTAGCGCTTTTCATTGCATAGATAGAATCTTTTATACTGATATGAGCTTTTAAATATTCATTTGATAATTTGTAATCTTGTGTTTTCTGATAGATTTCACTTAATACCAGATATGCTTCATTTTTTGCTTCTTTGTAATCAAGTTGTTTGGCTAGTTTTAAACCCTCTTCAGATTTGGATCTTGCTTTATCATAATTCTCTAAATAGAACAATGCTTTGGCATTGTAAATGAGTGCCATACTCTCAATATCCGGTTTTTTATATTTTTTAGAAAGTGCAATGGCTCTTTCAAGAGATTGTGTGGCCTTCCAATACTCTTTTAATTCAATTAAGGAAATTGAACTATTTAATAGAACCCCTGCGACATATTCATCCAGCTCTTCCAATTCTGAATAGGTTTTTGCTGACGTAAAGCTCTCAAGAGCTACCTTATGTTCATTTTTCTTCGCATAAACGAGACCTCGTACATTATAGGTTTCCGCCTGATTGGCATAATCTTTTGTTAAACGCTGGATTTCAAGTGCTTTATTCAAAGAAGATAAGGCCTTGTCATATTTACCAAGGGTAAAATGAATTTTGGCCATTTTTGTATAGATTCTTCCCTGACTTTTCTTATCGTCTATTTGCACTGCAAAATCAAGGGCCTTTTGCAGGTTTTCTTCGGCTATAAACAAGTTACCTCGTTCAACATCTATTTCTGCCTGGCCAATATGATAAGTAATGTTTCCGGCAAGATCACTAGTGTTGATATCAGAATTTTTCTGACCAAAAATACTCACATAGAAAAGAAGTGATAGGGCTAATATAAGTTGTTTTCCTTGGGACATACTTTAGCTAAAGTAATAAAAAATTAATTAATTCCTCGACAAAAGTGGTGATTTTTACGATAAAATGCAAATATATTCTATCATTTAAGGATTAAAATACTGGGTTTAGTTCAAAATCAAGTAAAAAGAAGAGCCTTGATTTAATTAAAAACCTAATATTTAGAAGTTTACGAAATGATTCGAATGAAAATTTTTACTTTTTTTCTATTTCGAGTAAATTTTTCTAAAAAAAAATTAATTTATATGCTTTTGGGCCTTGTAAGAAGAACGCACCAAAGCACTGCTTTCTACATGTCGAAATCCTAGATCCAGTCCAATTTGTTTATACTCCTCAAACTGATCTGGTAATATGAATTGTTTCACCGGTAAATGATTTTTCGAAGGTTGAAGGTATTGGCCAATGGTTACTACATCAACTTTTGCATCTTTAAGATCATGCAATGTTTCAATCACTTCTTCACGAGTTTCACCAAGACCGAGCATAATTCCTGATTTTGTTCGCCTTTGTCCGGCATCTTTTAGATACTTTAAAACACCCATGCTTCTGTCGTATTTAGCCTGAATTCTCACTTCACGAGTTAATCTTCTCACTGTTTCAATATTATGGGAAACAACTTCTGGTGCTACATCAACAATACGGTCTATGTGTTTTGTTATTCCCTGAAAATCAGGGATAAGTGTTTCTAAGGTCGTTTCAGGGTTCATCCGCCTTACGGCATTAACGGTTTCAGCCCAAAGGATACTTCCCATGTCCTTAAGATCATCTCTGTCTACACTTGTAAGTACAGCATGTTTTATATTCATGATTTTTATGGAACGAGCCACTTTTTCCGGTTCATCCCAATCCACAGTTTCAGGTCTGCCTGTCTTAACTCCGCAAAACCCACATGATCGAGTACAAATATTACCCAGGATCATAAAAGTGGCAGTACCTTCGCCCCAACATTCACCCATATTTGGACAACTTCCCGAAGTACAAATCGTGTTTAATTTGTACTTATCTACCAATCCTCTTAATTCGGTGTATTTCTTACCTGTAGGCAATTTTACACGCAACCATTTCGGTTTGCTTTCCCTTGCAGGTAATATGTTTGAAGACGTTTTTGTATCCATATTTCAATATAAAGTGGCAAAGATACAAAGTAATATCTTAAAAATTCTTACAATATTGTTAAGTACCAAATACTAAACCCAACTAAAAAAAGAATGCCCAACCAGCTTAGAATGTGTAAACCAATTCCGGGACGCCATTTCTTCGGAGTATAACGACTGGAAATGAGTTTATAGTTTACTATAGCATAGAAAGGAGCAGTTATAAATGAGAGTATTGTTGCTGTTTTAACCAATAAGCCCATTTCGGAAATAAAGAAAAAGAATATGGATATAGTACCTATAGTTAGTAGTCCGATCCAAAAAATATAGCCTTTGGAGAAATTTTTGTTAAATAGTAGTTGGGTAGTCTTATGCATTGCTCTTGGAGATGCATCCAATGTTGTAAGTGATGTACTAAACATAGTTGTGAAAGCCGCAATACCTATTAGAATATAAGCCCAATTGCCAAGACTTTTTGTGTACATATTTATTAACTGACTGGAAAAACCAGAAGCAGAATTACTGAAATTCTCACCACAATTGTACATTACTAAGGCTCCAAGGCTCACAAAACTAATTCCTAGAACGATGGTACTTAAATATCCAATATTAAAATCAAAAAGAGCAGATTTGGTTTTTACTTTTAACAGATTTCTTCTTTTCTATGGACCACAGTGAGTGCCAAACGGAAATATCTAAAGGTGCCGGCATCCAGCCCATGAAGGCTATGAGGAAAGCAATTTCTATTTCATTTTTTGGCAAAATCTGCCGGAATGAAATAACTTTATCAGCATCTTTAAAAGCAAGTATAACGGCAACTAATGTACTTATTGTAAGGGTTACAATTATCACTTTCATAAAACTATCCAGAAATTTATATCTGCCTATAATCAAGATCAAGACACATATACTTAAAATGATAACACACCAGATTTCTGTACTGATGATATTTCCCGATAAAGTACTGTGCAATTCCAGCCGTAACAATTGTAACAGCCGTTTGAATAGTGAACATGGTAGCAAAAGTCAATATAAAATATGCAATTAAAACACCTTTACCAAGTTTGTTATATCCTTCAAGAAGGCTTTCTCCTGTGGCATTTGCATAACGAGGTGCAAACTGAAAAAAGGGATATTTGAATAAATGCACCAGCAATAAAGCCCAAATTAAACCAAAACCAAAATCGGCTCCGGCTCTTGTAGATTGCACCAAATGTGAAACACCAATTGCAGCACCAGCGAATAATAAACCGGGACCTAATTTTTTAAATTTATAAAGCATTATTTTTTCTGAATAATTTCCGCCAGAAGTTTTTTGGCTCTCAATAATTTAACCTTTACATTATTAATTGGCTCATTTAATTCTTTGGATATTTCCTTGTAACTTAATTCCTGAAAAAAACGCATGTTAATCACTTCCTGATAGTGAGGTTTCAATTTCTTAATGTCCCGGAGCAGTTTTGCCAAATTCTGTTCTGTGATAATTTTATCTTCAGGAGAAGGTGACGTATCCAGAATCTCGAGAACTTTTTGTTCATTTTCATTAGAAAGGTCCTCATTTATTGATTTTTTTCTTTTTCTGAGAAGATCAATGTGAATATTCTTAGATATTGTGATCAACCAGGTTTTGAATTTATATTCCGGGTCATAAGTTTCAATCTTATCAAAAGCTTTGGAGAAGGTCTGGATGGTAATATCTTCAGCGTCATTCTCATTTTCTATTCTTTTTAGCTGAAAACCATAAACATCATCCCAAAAAGTATCTAATAAAAAGCTGAATGCTTTTTGATCATTTTGTTTTGCTCTTTCAATAGCCTCTTCTATTTCCAATGTGTCGGTTTTGAGATAAGATTAGCAATAAAGATAGAGAATTGAAAGAAGATTAAAAATATTTCTAATATTGGAGTAAGAATAATAAGATCCGGTTCATTTAATTTTCTGGAAGAGAATCCTATTATTAAATATTTAAGTAAAATAATGAAAATAAACAGGGATAAGACGAGATAGAGCTTAAACTTCATTGCCATTAAAAATACTCCCAAGGACCAAAATAATATTTGAGATGAGTAAAATTCTGCCAATAATAATTTGTGAATTAATTTATAGTGATTGGCAGTTGTGACGTGCCTTCTTTTTTGTTTAAACCATTGTGAAAAAGATGTTTTTGCCGGTGATACTGTAAAGCTATTGGGTGTATAGCATAATGCCGTATTACTTTTTGTAGCTACATGATTAATAAAGAGATCATCATCACCTGAGTTGATATTCATATGATCTACAAAACCGTTGACCTTGTAAAATTCATCTTTTCTATATGCCAGATTTCTGCCAACTCCCATGTAAGGTATCCCAAATTTTGCAAAAGAGAAATATTGAATTGCGGTAAATATGGTTTCAAATCTGATTAATTTATTGAGGAAAGAATTTTTTATCTTTTTGTATCCGCCATAACCTAATACAATCGTTTTGTCATTGCTAAAATTACTACTTATCTCTTTAATCCAATGTTTTGAAATTGGTTTACAGTCAGCATCAGTAAATAACAAATAATCATATTTAGCAACTTTAATGCCCAATGTTAGGGCAAATTTCTTGTTTGCCCAAAATGCCTCATTGTTCTTGACATCTACAATTTTAATATTATTGTATTTCTTGGCCAAATCTTCCATTACTTCCAGAGAATTATCTGAGGAGGCATCATTGATCATAACTATTTCGAATTGAGGAAAATCCTGATTTGCTATTAAAGGGATGAATTGCTTTAAGTTGTCCGATTCGTTCTTAGCACAGATTATAACGGATACAGCAATATTCTTTGACTTCTGCTTTTCTGGATTAGAAAACGCAAATCTTCTGAAAATAATAAGGTAATATGCAACTTGAATAATAACTACAATTAAAAAAATGTAGAAAGCAATATCAAGGTAACCCATTTGAATTATGAATGATGATTTTCCTTGCAGTCTTTAAATTGATCTGAAGTTTTACCACAAAATCCACAGGCTTCACCATCCTTATTCAAAAAAGGACTTTGACTCGCACAAGTACCGGCAAATTTTCCGTCTTTTTTGGACCAAATTTTAATTGCAATACCCGCGACTGCTAATGATAAAAGCACTAAGGTTATTAATAGGAGTTTCATTAAATGTAATTTTCCTGCAAAGATACTGCATTAGTCTGAAACTAAAAAGTTCCCAATTAGGGAACTTTTTAAAAGTATTCTTGAAAATAGATTATTTATTATTCTGTAATTTAATGTTGGCAACAGAGTTTTCCACAGTTGCGGTTTCATTTCCACCCTTAGGTTCAATTGTAATTTCAAATGCCAAGGCATTTTCTGTATAAGGGATGGATCTTAGATCTGCACTGGCCGCATCCAAAATACCTAAATTGACCATTTTATCCTGTAATTGAGCCCACATTTGGTAACACTGCTCTTCAGGCAATTGAGGTAATGATACAACTTCTATCATGGAAGTTTTTTCTTTTGGATTTATATAAGCAACTGTTTTTAAATTCTTGGCGCGTTTATTTCCTCTGATTATATATTTTTCAGTTTCAGGATTATTTAAACGCATAAATTGTTGCATGACACTTTCCAACTTACTGTTTGTGTCTTGTATATCACTTCTCAAATCAAAGATCTCATCTACTACAACCTGATTCTCATCCATTAATTTTTGATTTTGATAGAAAAAGAAAGCTGATGTGACAGCAAATAGTATTGCAGCAGCACTTGCAGCTATGCTAAACCAAATTGAGACTCTTTTTGTTCTGGCATGCATATGGACGACTTTGGTTTCATCCACTGCATCTAAAATGAAGTTCAATGAATCATGAGGTGCAGGTGCAGCATTAAGTTCTGAAATGATTTCAAGATTATCTTGAAGCAAATCATATTTAGATTTCACTTCCGGATATTTGGAAATGTAGTTTTCTACAGTCTTATTTTCTTCGTCGCTGGAATCTCCAACAACGTATTTTTCTAACAGACCTGATTCTAAAAAAGAGTAAAGATCTTTCATAATTTAAAATTTAATATTCCAAAAACTATACATTGTATACTTTTTTCAATTCTCTAAGAGCAATTTTAAGCCTAGACTTAATAGTTCCAAGAGGAATGTCCAATTCATCGCTTGCTTCCTGTTGGGTCATGCCTTCAAAAAACAATGCGTTAAGTACTGTTTTGTACTTTTGATCCAATTTTTCAACGTGTTGTTTTAAATCCATCACATCCAGATTTAAACTATTCGTTGCTATACTATATACGTTGGAATTTTCAATTTGGACTTCTCGACTATTTCTGTTATTGAAGCTTCTAAGTTTATCAATAGCAGTATTTCTCGTAATTCTATATAACCATGTGAACAGTTTTGCCTTTTTTGGATCGTACTTATGAGAGTTCTTCCAGATCTTTATAAAACTCTCCTGCAAAGCGTCTTTTGCCAAGGCTTCATCCCTTGTTATTTTTAGAGCAACCCCAAATAATGAATCAGAATAATTACTATATAAAAGGGTTAACGCTTTTTTATCGCGATCTTTTAATAGTTTAATTATATCCTTTTCTATTTGGCTACGCATGTTATTTATAATACTTAGTTAAAATTCAGGATTGCAGAAACATCCAAATCCGGATTTATAACGTAATTAAATTGAAAGCATTATGTTTTTAATCTAAGGTAGTAAAATTAGAACAAAAAATATTAGATAATTGTCACTTCATAGAAGATTGATTAATAGCTTTTTCATAAAAAATTCAATTATCTAAAAAAAAGGCCTTACAACTGTAAGGCTTTTTTAATGTTATGCTTCTGCAAAAGTTCCTTCTGCTAATCGTTTCTCATAGGATTTAGCATAATTATATTGAATAAATGGCCTAAGTGATTCTCTTACATGGGTAATGTTAGTTTCATTTACATAAAACATGTAATTGAAATATCTTCTAAGTAGGATCAATAGAGTATGTATCAAAACCAACGGTACTTTATTCTGGAAGGCTAAAAGAGAGTCCATCTTACTGACTTTATAATTTGTAATTAGGAAAAAGAGATTCTTGTCATTAAAAAAGTATTTTGCTAAATACTCTTTACTTGAACCTTTTCTGTTATCAACCATATCTTCCAATGTCAGGTTATCAGCATTAAAACCACTTATATAATCCACCAATTGTTTAACCGATAACAACTCTTTTGAAGTTTTATTCATTACGAATACACAATTGTGTATATCGATCAAAATCCACTTGCCTAGTTCTTCAGAGTAGAATTCATTTATAGAATGACCACCTGCCATTCCTGGAACTCCAATTCCCCATTCCCTAACCTTTATGTCATTTATGATACAAAAATTTAAAAATACTTGGGCATAATCACTGCATACACCACCTTTTTTGTAACGCATGGTAATATAGCTGTCCTTCGATGAATAACCTAAACCAGGACCTCGTTTAAAAAATGTATTAAAATGTTCAGCAATTTTGATGACCTTGACCAAAGTAGATAATTTCTGCTCAGATTCAGTTAATGGGTTATCTTCATAAAATATGGAGTGGATGTCTTCTTTTTTGTTGTAAGAATTGTAATTCTCATCCTTAAACTTGGAAAAACTTGGTTCCCTCGTTATCATGAACCATCTCGCCTTCATCAAAAATGGATGACGCTTGAGAGTGTATTTAATTTTATTTATAACAGATTTCATTCAATTTTTTAAAGGAGGGAATATTAATTAATCAAAAAATTTAATTCTTCAATTAATTAATTCAAAAGTATAAAATGAATGATGTAGAATATAAAGATTTAGATGAATAGCTTAGAAATAAGTTGAAAGGGAAATTGGGGCGTTTTTAAGTAAAAAATGACGATAAAAAAACCTCTAAATAACGTTTACTTCTGCTTCAAGATCTATGTTGAAAATTCGTTTGATCGTTTTTTGAATCAGTTTTGACAGATTGTAAATATCATTACCATTTGAAGCACCATAATTTACCAGAACCAGTGCTTGATTTTTATGAACGCCATAATCCCCAAATCGCTTGCCTTTGAAGCCGGCTTTTTCAATTAACCAACCAGCCGGAATTTTAATTTGGTTTTCAGAAACTTTGTAACTTGGTATTTCCGGAAAATTACGCAGTAGATCATTAAAATGATCAATTGACACTACCGGATTTTTGAAAAAACTGCCACTATTTCCTATTTCCTTAGGGTCAGGTAATTTACTTTGCCTAATGCTAATAACAGCATCAGAGACATCTTTTATACTTGGATTTATGATGCTTCTTTCTTTTAGTTCTGATTGAATTGCTCCATATGTTGTTTTAAGGGCGTGATTTTCTTTGGTAAGTTTAAAAGTAACATCGGTTATTATATATTCGCCTTTAAGATCTTGTTTGAAAATGGAGTTCCTGTAGTCAAATTTACAGTCCTTGTTAGTGAATATTTTTGTTTCCAGTGTTGCAACATTAATCGCTTCACATTCAACGAATACATCCTTTAACTCAACTCCGTAAGCACCAATATTTTGTATTGGGGAAGTACCAACATTTCCGGGGATTAAGGATAGATTTTCAACGCCTCCAAAATTATTTTTAATGCACCATAATACAAATTCATGCCAGTTTTCTCCCGCTTGAATTTTTACTTCAACAAATCCGTTCTCTTCCTTAATGACCTCTTTACCTTTATTATTCATGTGAATAACAAGTGCATCAATGTTCTTTGTTAAAAGCAGATTACTACCTCCTCCTAAAATGAATTTATTGGTCTTTCTATACTTTTTTAATATCTCTGTTAAGTCATTTACTGATGTTATATCTGTAAATTCTCTGGCAGAAGCTTCAATTCCGAAAGTGTTGTATTTCTTTAAAGAGATGTTTTCCAATACTTTCATAAGGAATTATATTTTTTTAAGGCCTCTTTAAGAATTTTAACAGATGTTATCAGGTCTTCCTTTTTAAGGACATAAGCAATTCTAACCTGATTTTTACCAAGGCCAGGAGTTGAGTAAAATCCGGCAGCTGGAGCAATCATAACTGTTTCTCCATTTAAACTGAATTTCTCCAATAACCATTGTGAAAAATCATCAGCATCTTTAACAGGTAATTCAGCGATGCAATAAAAGGCTCCTTTTGGATTAGCCACTTTAACACCATCTACTTTAATTAATTCTTTGATCAAGATGTTCCTTCTGTCAACATATTCCGTTTTAACTGCATCAAAATAGCTTTGCGGAGTTTCTAAAGCGGCTTCACTCGCTATTTGAGCGTAAGTTGGCGGGCTCAATCTGGCCTGTGCAAATTTAAGAGCAGTTTCAATAACTTGTTTGTTCTTTGATACAATACAACCAATACGGGCTCCACACATGCTATATCGTTTTGAAACTGAATCGATCATAATGGCATGTTCTTCAAGTCCATTAACTTCCATTACAGAATGATGTTTTTCCCCGTCATAAACAAACTCTCTATACACCTCATCTGCAATTAAAAACAGATCATGCTTTTTAACAATTTTTGCCAGTTTATTTATTTCATCTTTGCTATACAGATATCCTGTGGGATTTCCCGGATTGCATATTAGTATTGCCTTAGTTTTTGGTGAAATTAATTTTTCAAAATCTTCAATAGGAGGTAGTGCAAAATTAGTATCGATCTTTGAAACAACCGGAACAACTTTTACTCCGGAAGCAGTTGAAAATCCGTTATAATTGGCATAGAATGGTTCTGGTATAATCACTTCATCACCTGGATCCATAATACTTCCAAAGGTGAACAGTAAAGCTTCGCTTCCTCCGGTGGTTATTATAATATCAGTAGCTGTTACATGTATGTTATTCTTGGCATAATATCCTGCCAATTTGGTTCTATATTCTTCTGAACCTTCAGAGCGGCTATACTCAACAATTTCCAGGGTATTGTTTTTAATGGCATTCAAAGCAACCTCTGGCGTTTTTATATCAGGTTGACCAATATTTAAGTGATATACTTTTATTCCTCTTTTTTTAGCGGCTTCGGCATAGGGGACAAGTTTTCTAATAGGCGACTGAGGCATCATTTTGCCCTTATTTGAAATTGTTGGCATACGTTTTTTATTTACATAACAAAGGTCTGAAATTTATCTTAAAGTTTATTTAAATTTTTAATTCAATTAGCTTATTTGAATGAAAGATTTGTAAATTGAAGTGAAGACCTTTCAAGCTTTTAATAAATGACGAAATTTATCCGATTTGTTTTTCTCCTATTTGTTGCAAATATTGGATATTCTCAAGGTAAATATGTCATTCAGGACAACAAAGAAAGTGATAAGATCAGATTTAAATTAATTAACAACCTAATTGTGATTCCGGTTGAAGTTAATGGAGCAGAATTAACTTTTTTGTTGGATTCTGGCGTGAGAAAACCTATAATTTTTAATTTTTTAAATTCTACTGATTCACTCCAGATAAATGAACCAGAGATCATTTATTTACGGGGTTTGGGTGAAGGAGAACCAATAGAAGCTATCAGATCTCGAAACAACGTTGTTAAAATAGGAAATGCTATAAACATAAATCAAAATTTATTTGCTGTTTTTAATGAACGCCTGAATTTTGCGCCCAGACTAGGTATTCCTGTTCATGGAATTATAGGCTACGATCTGTTTAATGATTTTATTGTGGAGATAAATTATTCTTCAAAATATATCAGACTGAATAATCCTGAAACTTATGAATACAAGGAGTGCAAGAAATGTGAAACGTTAGGATTGGAATTTTATAATAGTAAACCATATTTCAATGTAGATATAAAAATTGGCAACAAACAGGTTCCGGTAAAACTATTAATAGATTCCGGAGGTAGCGATGCACTATGGCTGTTTGAAAGTTTGGAGGACGGTATTGTACTTGATAAGATGTACTTTGATGATTTTCTTGGACATGGCTTGAGTGGCAGCGTCTACGGCAAGCGTTCCAAAGTAGATGAGGTTTTAATCAAAAATTTTGTTTTAAAAAATGTTAATGTGGCTTTTCCTGATTCAACATCAATTGCTCATGCTACAAAGTTTGAAGAGCGCAATGGCAGTTTTTCTGCGGCTTTACTAAAACGATTCAATGTGATCATTGATTATCATAATGCGAAAATATCTTTTAAAAAAAACAGGTACTTCAATGAGCCCTTTAATTACAATAAGAGTGGTATTGAACTGGAGCAAAGCGGAATTCGTATTATTAAGGAAAGAGAATCGAGGATAAACCTGGAAGGTGACCCTTTATCGAGTGAAAACAGAGGTACTGGACCAAAAATAGTATTTGACACTAAATTTAAACTGGCTGTGAAACCTGCTTTTAAGATAGTTGAATTAAGAAAGAATTCTCCCGCGGAAAGAATTGGTTTAAAGATTGGTGACATTCTACTTTACATAAATAACAAAGCGACATATAATTACAATCTACAAGAAATAATTCATTTTTTTTATGGGGAGACCAATAGTAAAATCCGACTTAAAATAGAAAGGAATGGAGTACCAATGACATTTGTTTTTAGATTGGAAAGTCCAATAAAATAAAAAGTCTTCCTGTATTGGAAGACTTTTTTATTAATTGAAAATTGTAAATATTATTGTTCTAAAATACTTTTATCTTTAGCTAATACACTTTTACTGGCTGGATCAATTACTTCTCCTTTAATTTTAAGAGCAACCGTAGGCGTTTCGGCATTAGACAATACTGTAACGGTCTTTCTTATAGGCATGACTCTGTTTGTGTCGTATTTAACTTGTATTTCGCCAGTTGCACCAGGCATAATAGGACCATCCGGTTTTTTTGGAACAGTGCATCCACAGCTTGAATTGACTTTGCTTATTATCAGAGGAGCATCACCAGTATTGGTAAACTCAAAAGTTCTAAGGCCATCAGCACCTTTTTCAATGGTGCCATAATCAATTGTAGTTTCTTTAAACTCAATTTTAGCTATTTTTTCCTGGGCAAAAGAACCATAGCTGACTAAACTTATAAATAATACTGCTATTAATTTTTTCATGGTTATTATTTTTAATTTAATTGTAAACATACTTACTTTTTCTACAATCTGCAAAAATATTAGACGTAATGCATAATGTCATTTTTTAATATTTTTTAAAACACTCTAATTTTTTTTCACAAAAAAGAAATATAAGTACTTTTGCATGACATATTTCAAAAACTATTCCAAAGTATGAACATCCCATCAAAATATGATGCTAGTCAAGTAGAAAGCAAATGGTACGATTACTGGATGAAACACAACTATTTTCATTCTGTGCCGGACGAAAGGGAACCCTATACTATCGTTATACCTCCGCCAAATGTTACAGGAGTACTACACATGGGACACATGCTTAATAATACGATTCAGGATGTTTTAATCCGTAGAGCTCGATCAATGGGCAAGAATGCATGCTGGGTTCCGGGAACGGACCATGCTTCCATTGCTACGGAAGCTAAAGTGGTCGCAAAACTTAAAGATCAGGGAATCGATAAAAATGATCTGACTCGGGAAGAATTTCTCAAACATGCCTGGGAATGGACTCATGAATATGGTGGCGTAATTCTGGAACAGTTAAAAAAACTGGGTTGCTCATGTGACTGGGACAGAACTAAATTCACCATGGATGAGGATATGAGCGAATCGGTGATAAAGGTTTTCGTTGACCTATATAATAAAGGTCTTATTTACAAGGGTTTTAGAATGGTCAACTGGGATCCTGAAGCCAAAACAACCTTATCTGATGAGGAGGTTATTTACGAAGAAAAACAAGGTTTACTGTATTATTTGCAATATGATATTGAGGGAAGTGATGAAAAAGTAACCATTGCCACAACCCGACCTGAAACTATTTTAGGCGATACTGCTGTTTGTATAAACCCAAGTGACGAACGATTTACTCATTTAAAGGGGAAAAAGGCGATTGTGCCCCTATGCAATAGAGTTATCCCTATTATTGAAGATGAATACGTTGATATTGAGTTTGGAACAGGTTGCCTAAAAGTTACACCTGCTCATGACATAAATGACAAAGAACTTGGAGAAAAGCATGGTCTTGAAGTTATCGATATATTTAATGATGATGCTACATTAAACAGTTTTGGATTGCATTACGAAAGTAAAGACCGATTTGTTGTGCGTAAAGAAATTAGTAAAGAATTAAAAGATAAAGGCTATTTATTAAAAACCGAGAATTATATTAATAAGGTTGGAACAAGTGAACGTACAAAGGCTGTAATTGAGCCTCGATTAAGCGATCAATGGTTCATGAATATGACAGATTTGGTAAAACCTGCCATTAAATCGGTGTTGGTAGACCATGAAATAAAACTATTCCCTAAAAAGATCGAAAATAATTATCGCCACTGGTTAGAGAACATAAGGGACTGGAATATTTCCCGTCAATTGCGCTGGGGACAGCAAATACCTGCCTATTATTATGGTGATGGTAAAGAGGATTTTGTAGTTGCAGAGAGTAGGGAAGAGGCACTAAAACTGGCTCAGGAAAAGACTTCTAACTTCGAGCTTCAAGCATCTGATTTAAAACAGGAAACAGATGTTGTGGATACCTGGTTTTCTTCATGGTTATGGCCAATGTCAGTTTTTGACGGAATCAGAAATCCCGATAATAAAGAAATAGCATATTATTACCCAACAAATGACTTGGTTACTGCACCTGATATTATTTTCTTTTGGGTAGCAAGAATGATCATAGCAGGATTTGAATACAGACAGGAAAGACCTTTTAACAATGTTTATTTTACTGGTCTTGTAAGAGATGCACAAGGCAGAAAAATGTCCAAACAACTGGGTAATTCACCGGATGCATTAAAATTAATTGAACAATATGGCGCTGATGGTGTTCGCGTAGGAATGTTGTTATTGAGTTCCGGAGCTGGAAATGATCTGTTGTTTGATGAGGATAAATGTCAGCAAGGAAAAGCTTTTGCCAATAAAATTTGGAATGCCTTCCGATTGATAAATGGCTGGGAAGTAAGTGAATCTATTGAGCAACCAAATTCAAGCAAGATAGCCATAGATTGGTTTGAGGCTAAATTTCAGGAAACTTTGGCAGAAATAGAAGATCATTTTTCAAAATTCAGATTGTCAGATGCCTTAATGTCAACTTACAAACTAATCTGGGATGATTTTGCTTCCTGGTTACTGGAAATTGTAAAACCGGCTTATCAGCAACCTATAGATGCCAAAACATACAATTCCATAATTGTAATTTTTGAGAATAATTTAAAAATATTGCATCCGTTCATGCCATTTTTGACTGAAGAGATCTGGCACTATATTAAAGAAAGAACTCCCGAAGAGGCTTTGATAATTTCGAGTTTACCTAAAGTAAAAAAAGCAAGCAAAAGGCTTATTTCTGAATTTGACTTTGCTAAGGAAGTAGTATCTGGAATTAGAACCATTAGAAAAGAAAAGAATTTATCTTTTAAAGATGCCATTGCTTTTTCAGTAATTAATAATGAAAAGATCCATACTACTTTTGATGATGTCATTATTAAATTAGGAAATCTTGACGGTATAGATTACACTAATGAAGCCATTGAAGGTGCTTTAACTTTTAGGGTTAAATCCAATGAGTATTTTATTCCGATAGCAGGAGCGATCAATGTAGAAGAAGAGATTAAAAAGCTTACTGAGGAATTGAATTATACCGAAGGGTTCTTACGATCTGTACAAAAGAAATTGTCGAACGAAAGATTCATTTCGGGAGCACCTGAGCAAGTTGTAGCAAGTGAAAAGAAAAAAGAAGCAGACGCTTTGGCTAAAATAGAAACCATTAAAGCCAGTTTAGCAAGTTTAAATTAGGGAGTTGCGTTATACGTTGTTGTACGTAGTTTAATTTATTCCAATTACAATAGTGATTGGTAAATGGTCAGATCCAATGTATTCACCTTTTGTCCTTTCTATTACATTTAAATTTGATGAAACTAAGCAATGGTCTAAAGTGGTTTGTAAAATTTCAAAATTAGCAGGCCAAGTTTGTAAAAGACCAAAACCAATTCTGCTATCTTTTAAATCTCCTTGAAGAAGATTATTAAAATGATTTGAAAAAGAAGAGGTATTGAAATCACCAATAATTATTAGGTTTTCTGAGAATGTGGATCGTTTATTTACAATATTCATCAATTGTTTATTTCTATTTTTAAAAGTACTCTGATTAATTGGTGGATTTGGATGTGTAGCAATTATTGAAAACTTCTTTTTTGCGATAGTTATATCTGCAATTATTGATGGCTTGTCTTTTAAGTTAAAATAATCAATCGAACTTTTCATCTCAATTTTACTCAATAAAGCTATCCCAAAATTGTCTCTTCTTGGAACTAATTGATTGAATTGATAGTTTTCAATTATTGGATTTAATTCATTTTTCCATTCATGTGTAAATTCCATTAAAATTAAAATATCAGGATTCTCTTTTTCAATGTAATTTTTGACTAAATCTGATTTTGAATTGCTTGACAATAAATTAATGCTTGAAATTTTAAATTTATGCTTTAAGGTAGATTTTATATTGTTAGAAGTTATGTAATATGGAGCAATATAATAAGTATTCCATAAAAAGGAAATTGTCAATAAACTTACAGCAAGTATTTTCTTTTTAAGTATTAGACCAGCTATGATTATTAATAAAATTGATAGTAATAAATATTGAAGTTTAAAATTGGAAAAAATATCGATTAACCAATAGTTAGAAATGATATTTGGTAAAATGGAAACAAATAGGATTCCTATAATAGCGATCCAAGTGATTTTTCTTAAATAGGATTTTCTCATTTAATTATATTACGTACAACTCAGAGTTAAATGAAGTTAGTAGGTTTTTCTTATAAAGTCAAGAGTAAACGCAGTAACAACCCTTATTTTCTATATAAAAAATAATTATTGACAAGGTCAATATACTTTTGTTTAGCTTCATCTTCCGTAATATCTTCCAACTGGAAAAGTGCGTTGGTCTTAAAGGCATTGATAATTGATTTTTTACTGCTTGGTCGACTATAATCATTTGTCGCTTTTTTATAATATGCATACAAGCGCAATAAGAAATCTGCAGGAAAAGGGTCTGTGTAAGCATTTATCCTTGCTACAGCATCTCTAAATTCTATTTCTAATGCTTCAGAATTCATTACATTTCTGCAATTACTGTTATACCTCCTTTAACTTTTTGGTTTAATTCAACCTTAATATTGGTATCTAAAGGTAAAAATAAATCGACTCTGGATCCAAATCTAATAAATCCTGAATCAGCGCCTTGAATTGCTTTGTCGCCCTCTTTAGCATAATTGATTATTCGTTTTGCCATAGCTCCGGCAATTTGTCGGTATAATACTTTTCCGTATGTTGTATTTTCAACAACCACAGTAGTACGTTCGTTCTCTTCGCTTGATTTAGGATGCCATGCAACAAGATATTTCCCCGGATGATATTTGCTATATAAAATGTTACCACTAATGGGATAGCGTGTTACATGAACATTTATAGGTGACATAAAAACGCTTACCTGTAATCGCTTATCCTTGAAATATTCTTTTTCAAAAACTTCTTCAATTACTACTACCTTGCCATCAACAGAAGACAGCACTTGTTGATCGTTTAAAACCGTTTTTCTTTTTGGGTTTCTAAAAAACTGTGCTACTAAAAGGAACAGGACAAAGAAAGTGAAAAGGAGTAAGTTTTTAAGCCAGATGATCTCGAGGAATGTATCAACAATTAAACTTAATCCCAATAAGAGAATAAATGAAATCAGTAAAATTTTATGTCCTTCTTTATGAAACATACTTTAAAATTCGAATGAATAAATATATAAAAGGTGCTGCAAATATAATACTATCCAGCCTGTCTAATAATCCACCATGCCCAGGCATAATTACACCGCTGTCCTTAACACCTGCCATGCGTTTGAATTTTGATTCAATCAAATCACCTATAGTTCCAAATACACTGATAACAATGGCCAATATAAGCCAATTGGTAAAGTTAAATGTATAAGAGTATTTAGCAATAAGCGCGCTTGCCACACATGCAAAGAATAGTCCTCCCAGAAAGCCTTCAACCGTTTTTTTAGGGGACACACTTGGAAATAGTTTTTGTTTTCCAAAGTTTTTGCCAATTAAATAGGCAAAAGTGTCATTCACCCAAACCAAAATGAAGGATCCTAAAAGGATGTTTGGATTATAAATAACATAATAATCTGCTATCAGGACCAAAAAGATAAAACCACTGGAAATGTAAAATGTGGTAATTATGAATCGTTTAGACGGGAATAAAGGAATGGTTTTTTCTGAAAAAAGGTCTTTGATCAAAATCAACTGAACAAAAATTGTGATAACATGCAGAATTTGAGTGGCCTCTTCAAATCCCCTGTTTGAGTTCATCACGTTTTGCCAGAACCCGAAAGCGCCATACAGAAAAATAAAAATGATGAATGGGATTATACTTTTTAACTTGATAAGTCTGTTAAATTCAAGCAAGCAAATTATCCCAAATACAAAGAAGAGTGCTATTAATGCATTTTCAGAATATAGTGTAATTAATAGAAGTGCAATGTATAATGCACCAGATATCGCTCTAATTACAAGTTCTTTCATCTATTACAGATCTTCTAATAGCAGCAAATATAAGTTTTTTGTACTACTGCCATAACTTAAAAAGTCTTTATCCTCTTTATTTTTGAAATGCTTTATTGTAGTAATATTTGTAGGTATTTTATTTTTGTTCTTGTTCTTAATTAACCGAAGACCTTCGCCAATACTTTCAACTAACTGGCTGGTTGTGGCATAGATAACAAAGTTTAGCGGAAGTTCTGTCAATTTCTTTTCAGCAATCTGATTTGAGGAAATTAAAATGGATCCGTCATCTGCAATTAAATTCTCACAAGTTGATAAAAAATAGGCAGCTTCCGATCCTTTTTTGGTAAAATCCAATTTGTAATCTTTAAAAAGATCCTTGATACGTTCATCAATAACCATCACTTTTTCTTTGTCCCAGTTATTTTCTAACAAGATCTGCTCCAGACTATAAAAGATTTCATCTACATTATCACAATAAAGGAATTTACCGCCATTTGCTTTAAAGTTGATCGTAAAACGCTCATCTACGGGTATTTTAACTTCCGGCATATATTTCCCCCTTCCAGCCGAAATTTCTTCTGGAGCATCTTTAGATTTTTTGCCAAAAAGTCTGCGAAAAAGACTCATTTAATGTTATAATAATTATAGGGACATACCTGATTTTACCAAAGATAAAAAATCTTAGATTAAACTCATGCCTATTAGTGCTTTTTCAAGTTCACTAAAACTGAATAATGATTTTAATTACTCCAGAATTTCTCTCTCGTGAGGTCTTTTCCCGAATATTTTTTCCAAATTATCTTTGAATATTACTTCTTTCTGTAATAATTCTTCTGCGAGTTCTGTTAATTTATCTTTGTTTTCAGTGAGGATTTTTATAGCTCTTTGATACTGGGTCTCAATGATATCGGAAATTTCCTTATCTATTAACTCAGCGGTTTGTTCGCTATATGGCTTTGTGAAACCATATTCGTTTTGACCGGATGAGTCGTAATAGGTTAAATTTCCAACTTTATCACTTAAACCATATACTGTGACCATAGCTCTTGCTTGCTTGGTAACTTTCTCCAGATCACTTAAGGCTCCAGTTGATATTTTATTGAAAATAACTTTCTCGGCAGCCCTGCCGCCTAAAGCAGCACACATTTCATCTAACATTTGTTCTGGGTGCACAATCAATCGTTCTTCTGGCAAATACCAGGCAGCACCTAATGATCTTCCACGAGGTACTATAGTAACTTTTACCAATGGTGCAGCATGTTCCAATAACCAGCTACAAGTTGCATGGCCAGCTTCATGGTAGGCAACCGCTCTTTTTTCTTCTGGTGTTACAATTTTATTTTTCTTTTCTAAACCTCCAACGATTCTGTCTACGGCATCCAGAAAATCTTGTCTGTCAACTGATTTTTTACCTTGTCTTGCAGCGATCAACGCTGCCTCATTACAAACATTGGCAATGTCTGCTCCAGAAAATCCAGGAGTTTGTTTTGCCAAAAAGTCGATATCAAGTTCATTGGATTTTTTAAGTGGTTTTAAATGCACCTCAAAAATCTCTTTTCGCTCTCTAACATCTGGTAGATCGACAAATATTTGTCTGTCAAATCGACCTGCACGCATTAAAGCTTTATCTAGTATATCTGCTCTGTTAGTAGCTGCAAGAACAATAACATTGGTGTTGGTGCCAAAACCATCCATTTCCGTCAGTAATTGATTTAAAGTGTTTTCCCTTTCATCATTGCCTCCAGACATTATATTTTTGCCTCTTGCTCGTCCAATGGCATCAATTTCATCAATAAAAATAATTGAAGGTGATTTTTCCTTAGCTTGCTTGAATAGATCTCTTACTCTTGAAGCTCCAACACCTACAAACATCTCGACAAAATCTGAACCTGACAAAGAGAAGAAAGGTACTTGTGCTTCTCCTGCTACAGCTCTGGCAAGTAATGTTTTTCCGGTTCCCGGAGGGCCAATTAAAAGGGCTCCCTTTGGAATTTTTCCCCCTAGTGAAGTATACTTGTCAGGAAATTTCAAGAAGTCAACAATTTCCTGCACTTCTTCCTTTGCACCTTCCAATCCGGCAACATCTTTAAAGGTTGTCTTAACCAGTGTGTTTTGATCAAACAGTTTTGCTTTTGATTTACCAATATTGAATATTTGACCTCCGGCTCCTCCACCTGCACCAGATGACATTCTGCGCATTATGAACAACCAGACTCCAATGAATAGACCAAAGAAGATCAAAGTTGGCAGTATTTCAGCCCAAATGCTGTGCTCTGTCTTGAATTCAGTAGTTGTAGACAGATTATCTTCCTTGATTATAGTTTTTACGTCATTTTCAAAATTTTGTAGATCCCCGATCTCAAATGTATAATTAGGAGAGCTAACAGATAAAAAAGAGGTGCTTTTGGTCTTTTTATGATAATCCTTTTCCAAAGCTTCTTTTGTCAAATAAACTTTAACTTCGTTCCTGTTGACAATCTCAATTCTGGCTACATCACCATCTTTAAGGTATTGTAAAAATTGGTCTGGATTGGTAGGTTTTACTGTTTCCATACCGCTTCCGGAGAAAAGCTGAATTCCTAAGAATACAGCCAATATGATTCCATAAACCCAATATGGACTGAATTTTGGTTTTGTCGGTTTATTTTTATCGTTTGCCATTAATCTTTTTTTAGTAACTAGTTTCTATTTCCGTTGTTTTAGCATCTCCCCAAAGGCTTTCAATATTGTAATATTCCCTTGTGTGTTTTTGAAATACATGAATTACAACATTTACATAATCTAATAATACCCATTCTGCATTATTGCTTCCTTCAACATGCCAGGGCTTGTCTTTTAATTCTTTGCTGACTTTTTTTTGAATTGAATTTACTATCGCATTAACTTGTGTATTTGAAGTACCATCACAAATTATAAAATAGTCACAAACCATATTTTCAATCTCTCTTAAGTCTAAAATACTTATATTTTGTCCTTTTACATCTTCAATTCCATTGATTACAGAGGCGATTAGTTGGTCTGCAGTAGATAAGTTTTTCGTCATTAAAATTTTTTAATTTTGTGCAAAGTTAAAATTTTTTGGTTCTTTATGATTTAAAAGTTTCTTAAGATTGATATAAATCTTCAATATGCATATAATCAAACTTGATGCCACCGATTCTACCAACACATACTTAAGAAAATTAAGCAATGGTGAAAAGCTGAATGATTTTACAGTTATTGTAACGAACCGGCAAAATAAAGGCAGAGGTCAAATGGGAACTGTTTGGAAGTCTGAGTCCAACAAGAACCTCATTTTTAGTGTTTTTAAGGACTTGTCATCATTAAAAATTGAAGATTCTTTTACGATAAGTATGATCACTTCAATATCTATCCTAGAGGCCTTAAAAAAAATGGCAATTCCTGATTTATTTATCAAATGGCCTAACGACATTTTGTCAGATAAAAAAAAGATTTGTGGTATATTGATAGAAAATTTGATTAAAAACAACAAATTGAGTTCTTCTATCATTGGAATAGGATTGAATGTAAACCAATTAAAATTCAATAATTTACCAAATGCCTCTTCACTAAAATCAGTTTCTGGTAAACATTACAATCTGGATGAACTGCTCATTAATATTTTGAGTATGATGAAACAATTCTTTGATCTATTTGAAAAAGGGGAAATTCGTCAGATCCGACAAAAATATAAAGACGGACTATTCAATATCAATAAGCCATCTACTTTTAAAGACAAAAATGGCAATTTATTTTCCGGAATCATCAAAGGTGTAACCAATTCTGGAAAACTTAAGATTCTTTTAGAAAATGATATAATTAACAAATTTGATCATAAGGAAGCCGTCCTTTTATATTAAAAAGCTTTTGGCATATTAATAGCCAGTGTTTCAATAAATTTGCTAATGGGACCCTTGATCATCATTGCCATCATTGGATTGAATTCGCCATTGAATGATAATTGAACCTCACATTTCTTATCAGCTAACTCAACAATATCCCCGGTCAATGAAAAATCTATTTTTCCACCCGCGGCGCCCAGAACAATTTTGTTTGGAGGGATAACTTCTTTCTTTTTTAGGATAATCTCAGGCATACCCTTTAAGGCAAATAGAAATTTATCGTCATCTATAGCTTCAAATTTACTGATGTTTTCGGGCATTAAGGACTCAAAATTCTTAACATTACTTAAAAAGTCAAATAATTCTTGTTGAGATTTTTCGACGGTAACTTTAGGAGATTCTAGGTTCATTTATTTTATTTTTTGAGAAGATTTCAATTAGTGTGCCATTTTGATGGATTCTTGTTCCAATTTGAAAGTACTTGTAATTCGTCCTTGGAAATATATTTGGTTTCTAATGCTTGTTCCAATAAATTGGAGTAATTGCTCAAAGTGTTTAGCGTGACATCATTTTTTTTAAAATTATCTTCCGATGTTTTGAATCCATATGTAAAAATAGCAACCATGCCTTTTACATTTAAATTTTGCTCTTTAAGTGCTTTTACTGCATTCAAGCTACTTTTACCTGTGCTGATCAAGTCTTCGACCACAACAACATTTTGTCCTTTTTCGAAAAATCCTTCAATTTGATTCTGACGACCATGTTGTTTTGCTTCCGGCCGAACATAAATAAAAGGCAGACCTAAATATTCGGCAACCAATATGCCAATTCCGATCGCTCCGGTTGCTACACCTGCAATAATATCTGGTTTACCATATTCTTTTTCGATGAACTTGCCCATTTGTTCACGAATATAATTTCGTATTGCAGGATAGGATAACAAAATTCTATTATCACAATAAATGGGTGATTTCCACCCGGAAACCCATGTAAATGGTTCTTTAGGTTGAAGTTTAATTGCATTTATTTGGAGCAATAGTTCAGCGGTTTTTTTCGCTGTTTCTTTGTTTGTGATCATAGCGCTAAATTACATAAAATTAAATTTAATAAGTTTTTAAAGTGCACATATTATGAACAAAAATTGATATTTTTGCCTTGCAAAAAACAGATAATGTATAAAGTTTTTGTTAATAACAAACCGATTATTTTAACCAGTAAAGTTGAAAAGGAAACTAACTTTAAAAATTACCTTTTAAAAACAGTTCATATAGGTAAGGTTATAAAAGATCTTAAGAATACTAATTTAAAATCGGCCAGATTAATAGATAAGGACGAAAACAAACTACTCAAGAATTTTTTAAAGTTATTACCCAATGTTGTTGCCGGAGGCGGTAAAGTCTATAATGAGAAAGGAGAGGTGCTGTTTATTTATAGAAATGATAAATGGGATCTGCCCAAAGGGGGGGCTGAGCGCAGGGAGACGATAGACCAAACTGCAATTAGGGAAGTAGAAGAGGAAACGGGAGTTACGGGATTAAGTATAACGAAACCACTTGAAATGACCTACCATATTTTTAAACGTAATGGTCGACATAAAATAAAAGTGACTTATTGGTTTGAAATGAAAACTAAGTTTTTAGGAGAACTCGTTCCTCAGGAAAAAGAAGGAATAACAAAGGTAGAATGGCTCACAAAGGAACAAATAGATGTGGCCATGAATAACTCCTACGCCAATATTAAATTGTTGGTTTAGTCGATCATGAGGTAATCAGTTAAAGTTTTATTAAAAGCTGTTAATTATTAGTTAATTCTGATGAGAATAGTTTTTTGAACTAAATATATTGTTTAAGTTTATAGAATAAATATTAAACAAATATAAAAGTGATGAAAGAAAAATTACTCTATTCAAAGACCAGCCCCTTTCGAAACTTATTATTGATCACCTTTCTTTTACTCTCGTTTAATTATTCCCATGCATTGGATAATAATTGCGGTGAGATTGAAAGTGTTGAATTTTCCAATGGAGATTCAACTCAGGATATTAGTGATGGAGGATCATATTACTTAGGTGATCTTCCAAACGATTTCTACATTAACACCAATGTTTCCGGAAACATTCAAAGTGTTCGATACACAGTTAAGAATCTGGAAACGAATCAACAATATTCTATTGTTGAAAATTATGAACCCTATACTTTTCCGGCAGGAAATAGTGCCTGGAGTTTAGGTGAAGGTACGTTTCGTATCAAAGTAAGAATATATAAATATAATTACGGATTGGGTTCTGCTTGTGATAAGCAAAACTTCACTATTACTTTATCAAACGAATGCACTGCTGATGCAGGGACAATAACGGCCGATGCGACACCGGTAAGTTTGATCGATGGATCAGCGATGATCTCAGCGACACCGAATGGAGATATTCACATTCCGGATGGATACAGTTCAATCTATGTATTAACACAAGGCAGCGACCTTGTTATCGTTAATGCAGGACCAGAGCCAAGTTTTCCAGTAACAGAAGCTGGTAGTTATACCATCCATACTTTAGTTTACAATCCGAATACTTTAGATCTAGGGATTGTTCAAATAGGACAAACCACAGGCGTTGATGTATTAGGATTGATCACAGAGGGAGGCGGAATCATCTGTGCATCTTTGGATGTAGCAGGCGCTCCAATAATGGTAGAAACATGTGAAGCCGATGCAGGCACTATAACAGCAGATATGTCTACCGTTTGTTACGAAGAGGGGTCAACAATGATCTCAGCGACACCAGATGGGAACAGCTATGTACCAGATGGATACAGCACAGTATATGTATTGACACAAGGAAGCGATTTAGTTATTGTTAATGCAGGAGCAGAGCCAAGTTTTCCAGTGACAGAAGAAGGAAATTATACCATCCATACTTTAGTTTACAATCCGGACACATTAGATCTAGGGATTGTTCAAATAGGAATAACCACAGGCGTTGATGTATTTGGATTATTGATCGATGGTGGTGGAAGCATCTGCGCATCACTAGATGTAGCAGGCGCACCAATAACAGTAGAGAATCCTGATGCAGGGACAATAACGGCCGATGCGACACCGGTAAGTTTGATCGATGGATCAGCGATGATCTCAGCGACACCGAATGGAGATATTCACATTCCGGATGGATACAGTTCAATCTATGTATTAACACAAGGCAGCGACCTTGTTATCGTTAATGCAGGACCAGAGCCAAGTTTTCCAGTAACAGAAGCTGGTAGTTATACCATCCATACTTTAGTTTACAATCCGAATACTTTAGATCTAGGGATTGTTCAAATAGGACAAACCACAGGCGTTGATGTATTAGGATTGATCACAGAGGGAGGCGGAATCATCTGTGCATCTTTGGATGTAGCAGGCGCTCCAATAATGGTAGAAACATGTGAAGCCGATGCAGGCACTATAACAGCAGATATGTCTACCGTTTGTTACGAAGAGGGGTCAACAATGATCTCAGCGACACCAGATGGGAACAGCTATGTACCAGATGGATACAGCACAGTATATGTATTGACACAAGGAAGCGATTTAGTTATTGTTAATGCAGGAGCAGAGCCAAGTTTTCCAGTGACAGAAGAAGGAAATTATACCATCCATACTTTAGTTTACAATCCGGACACATTAGATCTAGGGATTGTTCAAATAGGAATAACCACAGGCGTTGATGTATTTGGATTATTGATCGATGGTGGTGGAAGCATCTGCGCATCACTAGATGTAGCAGGCGCACCAATAACAGTAGAGAATCCTGATGCAGGGACAATAACGGCCGATGCGACACCGGTAAGTTTGATCGATGGATCAGCGATGATCTCAGCGACACCGAATGGAGATATTCACATTCCGGATGGATACAGTTCAATCTATGTATTAACACAAGGCAGCGACCTTGTTATCGTTAATGCAGGACCAGAGCCAAGTTTTCCAGTAACAGAAGCGGGTAATTATACCATTCATACTTTAGTTTACAATCCGAATACTTTAGATCTAGGGATTGTTCAAATAGGACAAACCACAGGCGTTGATGTATTAGGATTGATCACAGAGGGAGGCGGAAGCATCTGTGCATCTTTGGATGTAGCAGGCGCTCCAATAATGGTAGAAACATGTGAAGCCGATGCAGGCACTATAACAGCAGATATGTCTACCGTTTGTTACGAAGAGGGGTCAACAATGATCTCAGCGACACCAGATGGGAACAGCTATGTACCAGATGGATACAGCACAGTATATGTATTGACACAAGGAAGCGATTTAGTTATTGTTAATGCAGGAGCAGAGCCAAGTTTTCCAGTGACAGAAGAAGGAAATTATACCATCCATACTTTAGTTTACAATCCGGACACATTAGATCTAGGGATTGTTCAAATAGGAATAACCACAGGCGTTGATGTATTTGGATTATTGATCGATGGTGGTGGAAGCATCTGCGCATCACTAGATGTAGCAGGCGCACCAATAACAGTAGAGAATCCTGATGCAGGGACAATAACGGCCGATGCGACACCGGTAAGTTTGATCGATGGATCAGCGATGATCTCAGCGACACCGAATGGAGATATTCACATTCCGGAAGGATACAGTTCAATCTATGTATTAACACAAGGCAGCGACCTTGTTATCGTTAATGCAGGACCAGAGCCAAGTTTTCCAGTAACAGAAGCGGGTAATTATACCATTCATACTTTAGTTTACAATCCGAATACTTTAGATCTAGGGATTGTTCAAATAGGACAAACCACAGGCGTTGATGTATTAGGATTGATCACAGAGGGAGGCGGAAGCATCTGTGCATCTTTGGATGTAGCAGGCGCTCCAATAATGGTAGAAGACGAGGCCTGTGAAGCATATTCAGGAACTTTGAGACCTAATAATTTAATTAGTTGTTTAAGTGGTGGATCATCCACAATAAGTGCATATGAAAATTATGCTCCGGTTATTCCAGATGGATATCAGCAACTATATGTATTAACAAATGCGTTCAATCTTACAATATTGAATGTGTCAGCAACACCGGAATTTGATGTTGATAATGTAGGTTTCTATCGTATTCACTAGCTTTGGTTTACAATCCGGATACTTTGGATCTAGGTATAGTTCAAATTGGACAAACAACCGGCTTTGATGTGAATGGTTTACTACAGCAAGGTGGTGGAGACATTTGTGCTTCTTTAGATGTTCAAGGAGCTGTCTTTTTAGTCTTGCCATCCTGGATTTGCAATTGGTTTAACTATTCATCATATAATTCTAGAGGAGGAGATCCATCAGCTGAAGTAGAAGGCTATATCAGTCAGTTTGATAACTATAAAGCATTTGAAAGATCTATTTTAAAAGATAACGAACCTAGATTATATCCAAATCCTGTCAATGATATTTTGAATATAGATATAAAATTATTTGATGATGAAGCTATGTCCTATACTATCTCTGATCTGGGCGGAAGATTAATTCAATCTGGTTCAGTAAATGAGATTACTAAACTTGGTAATACAATAGAGACAGGTAGGTTGTCAAGTGGAACATATTTGATAAGTTTTACATCTGACTATAGAAACTTTGTTAAAAAGATTCAAGTTAGTAAGTAGATTGTTAGATTGTTAGTTGATTGAAAAGGCTGCCTGTTTTGGCAGTCTTTTTTTGTTATTTAAGTATTCTGTAAACAGGATATTGTAAATACGATTTTTCGTAATGCTCACTTTTTTGATGTAACCAATTTAATTGAGCATACCAATTGTTCGCAAAGTCTTGATCATATGTTTTTTTGAGGTTGAATTCGATTTGTAATTGTGGATTTTGTGCAAGCATTAGTTTAGCTTTATCTTCCCAGACATATGGTGAAAAATATTCTTTCCGTTGCAAAATAGGATCAAAGAAATTCCAGTTGAAGAAGGAATCTGGTGCCTGAGGGTCCAATGTTTCCAGTAAATATCTAATTCCGGGTTGATCGGTGAAAATGATAAGATCACCTTTCATGAATTTAATAGGTTTGATCTCTGTGGAAATAGTCGTGTTGTAATGAGGGTAATGACCTTCGTATGCTCCTGTTCTGGTCTTGTAATCGACAATTTTATAAGATTCAACCGTTATTGTTGAATCTTTTTCCAGTTTGGTCATTTCAATATTATTGAGCTTAAGTAATTCAATTACATTCCACCAACCTTGAGGAATGACATATGCTTCGGGAATGGAGACATTTGTTGACGGTTTAAAATAATTTTGATATATAACCTCTTTTGTGAATGGTTTTGTTCGGTCATATTTTAAACGCATTGCTCCAGTAAGGTCGCTTTTTGTAAATACACCTTCATAACCTTTAAAATTGATGATGGTATATTTAGTCGTATCTACTTCCCAACTCAAGGGATAACTTACTTGCTCTTTGTAATATTTCCAGGAATCTTTTCTTATTTCTGCAATGGTTTCATGATGTTCTTCTGTGAATTCCAACAAGCTTTTCATGATCTCGTAAGTAGCCTCAACGCGTTGTTTGTAAGGTTTTAGCATATGAGTTTCGACCATCATTCCTAATGTGTTGAACAAACTAGTGTAACCGGTGGAATACCTTGGAGAATCTAAATATTGGCTGAATCCTTTTTCCGGGACTTCGTTAAAAACATTGACATAAGGTGTCATGTCCAAGCCTTTTGCACTCATCTTCTCCTCTATGTTTGGTTGCATGGTTTTGTGCACAAATTCGCCTAGTTTCCCACCTAATTTGTTATGTTGGGTAAACAAATGTGTAATTGTATATTGATAATCGGCTCCATTACTAACATGGTTATCAATAAATACATCCGGCTTCACCAAATGGAAGATCTTGGCAAAGGTCTGCGCATTTTTAGTATCACATTTTATAAAATCTCTGTTAAGGTCATAGTTTCTTGCATTGCCTCTAAATCCATATTCTTTTGGTCCATTTTGATTGGTTCTGGTCGTTGAATTCCGATTTAAACTACCTCCAACATTGTAGATCGGAATCGTCACTAAAACTGTATTTTCTGGTGATTTAATTTTGCCTTGGACAATATCTCTGAAAAACATCATTGTTGCATCAATACCATCTGACTCTCCCGGATGGATTCCATTGTTGATCAATATTATCCTTTTGTTTTTTCTGATGTCATCAAAATCGAATTCACTTTCTGGATTTAAGGTGACCATATGTAATGGTTTACCGGAATCGGTTTCACCAATTTCCTGAATGGATATTTCCTTATAAGAATCAGCTAGTTCTTTATAAAACTGAATGGTTTGAAGGTAAGACGCTGTTTCTGTTCCCTTAGACGTTTCAAAAACAGTAGTAAAATTTATTGGTGATTGATTCTTATCAGAATTACAGGAAAAAATAAGAATTACAAAAAGGAGAATGAATCTTTTCATATTTAAAATAAAAAATGCATTATCCTTCAAACTTAATGAAATTATAACAATATGGGCTTGCATGTCATACTAATAACCTTATTTTTGCCGCTTGTTTTAAAAGCAGAGAAATGACAGAGTTTATAATTAAACGGACAGCAAATGTTAAAAATGATGTCTTAAGCGGATTAACAGTAGCTTTAGCTTTGGTCCCGGAAGCAGTAGCTTTTGCGTTTGTGGCTGGAGTTGATCCTTTGGTTGGTTTGTATGCAGCCTTTATGATTGGTTTGATAACCTCTATTTTTGGAGGACGACCAGGAATGATAAGTGGCGCAACTGGAGCATTGGCAGTAGTAATGGTGAGTTTAGTTGCCGAGGGAAACGCAATGGGAGAGGCTGGTGAAAACCTTGGATTGTACTACTTGTTCGCAACTGTTATTTTAATGGGAGTCATACAAATGCTGGCTGGGGTTCTTAAACTTGGAAAGTTTGTTAGGTTGATTCCTCATCCGGTTATGATGGGATTTGTTAACGGTTTGGCTATTGTGATATTTCTTTCACAATTAAATATGTTTCCGGATTTAGTTCCAGAAGATGTTTCATTTTGGAATAATATAGGAGTATGGTTTAGAGAGTTGTTTGATAGTTTATTAACTAATGTTGAGTTTTGGATTACATTTGGTTTGGTTGCTTTAACAATGGCAATGATGTTGGGTTTACCAAAACTAACCAAAAAACTTCCGGAAGCGTTAATAGCTATTATGGTTGTTTCAGCAATTGTGATCTTTGGGAATTTAGATGTGGCTACTGTTGGTAGTTTTATTCGCGAAGGAGGAGGAGAAGGGTTAAAAGGTGGCTTGCCAACTTTTCAATTGGATATTTTTAATAAAGTACCTTTTACCTGGGAATCCATTAAATTCATATTTCCATATGCATTGATTTTAGCTGCAATTGGTTTAATAGAATCTTTGATGACCTTGAATCTAATTGATGACTTAACTGAAACCAGAGGAAATACCAACAGAGAATGTTTAGCGCAGGGTGGCGCAAATATTGTCACCGGATTCTTTGGTGGAATGGGGGGTTGCGCAATGATAGGGCAATCTTTGATCAATATAAAAGGTGGAGGGCGAGGAAGACTATCCGGAATTGTAGCGGCATTAGCTCTTTTAGCATTTATTTTATTTGCATCAGGTATGATTGAACGCGTTCCAATAGCTGCTTTAGTGGGCGTTATGTTTATGGTTGTGGTTGGGACTTTTGCCTGGAGTAGTTTTAGAATATTAAATAAAATTCCGTTAAGCGATGTGATTGTTTTGGTTGCAGTTTCAGCACTAACTGTTATTTATGATCTGGCAATAGCTGTAATTGCAGGTGTTATTATGAGTGCTTTGGTATTCTCGTGGGAAAGTGCCAGACGCATTAGAGCGCGTAAACGTATGAGGGAGGATGGAACAAAGGTGTATGAAATTTGGGGGCCATTATTCTTTGGAAGTATTCAGGAATTCAATAATAAGTTTGATGTTAAAAATGACCCGGATAAAGTAGAGATCGATTTCATAGAATCTCGTGTCAGCGATCATTCAGCAATTGAAGCCATTTTTAATTTGGTGAATAAATATCAAGCAGAAAACAAAGAGATCAAACTTAAACATTTGAGTGAGGATTGTAAGATCTTGTTATATAAATCCAGCTCTGTCTTTAAAGATATAATTGAAGAAGATATTGATGACCCTCGTTATCATTTAGCTGAAAACCCGGAAGCTTTTACAAAAGGGTTATTTCAATATAAACTTTAGATCATTATTTGACTTTTACGCTATCAGGTACAAGAATACTGTAATTTCCATTATAGCGAATTACTTCCCTTACAATGCTTGAACTTATGAATGAAGTTCTAGCGGCTGTCAATAAGAAAACGGTTTCAACAGCTGCAAGTTTTCGGTTTGTATGGGCAATTGCTTTTTCAAACTCAAAATCGGCAGGATTACGTAATCCACGTAAAATAAATTTCACGCCAATTTCTTTACAAAAGTCAACCGTTAATCCTTGGTACGTTACTACTTTGACTTTTGGTTCAACTTTAAATGCTTCTTCTATGAATTTTGTGCGCTCTTCCAAGGAGAACATATATTTTTTATCAGAATTGATTCCAATAGCGACAATAACTTCATCAAAAAGTTTGACACCACGTTTAATAATATCATAATGTCCTAGAGTTATCGGGTCAAAAGAACCTGGAAAAAGTGCTCGTTTCATAACTAAATTTACATAAATTATTTTAAAGCCTCTTCAATTGCATTATCAAAAAGATCAACTAAAGAAATTCCAGCTTTTGCTGCCTGTTGAGGTAATATACTTTCTTTAGTTAACCCTGGAACTGTATTTACTTCCAATAAGTGTGGTTCACCATCTTTAAATATATATTCACTTCTTGAAAATCCGCTTAATTTTAAAGTGTCATAAACCTTTTTTGCTACTTCTCTGACTTTTTTTTCCTGTTCTTTGGTTATTCTTGCAGGTGTGATCTCTTGAGATTCACCTAAATATTTGGCTTTGTAATCAAAAAAGTCATTGTCACTTACTATCTCTGTGATAGGTAAAACTGTTGTTTTTCCTCTATATGTTATGACTCCAACGGACACTTCTGTTCCATCTAAAAATTCTTCAATAATAATTTCATCGTCTTCTTTAAATGCAACGTCAATAGCATTTTTTAATTCTTCTTTTTTATAGACTTTCGTAATACCAAAACTGCTTCCTGCTTTATTGGCTTTAACAAAGCATGGTAAACCGACTTTTGTAACTATTTCTTCTTCATTAACAGAATCACCCATATTGAGATAGTAACTTACTGCAGTTTTGATTCCGTAGGGTTTTAAGACACTTAAACAGTCCCTTTTATTAAAGGTAAGTCCTGCCTGATACATGCTGCAGCTGGTTTGAGGGATTTTTAATAATTCTAAATAACCTTGCATAAAACCATCCTCACCCGGAGAACCATGAATGGCATTAAAAACACAATCAAATGTAATTTTTGTTTTTTCTATAGTGAAAGAAAAATCGTTTTTATCAATCAGGTATTCCAGATCACTATCATCTACATAAACCCATCTGTCTTTAAAAATATGAACTCTAAAAGCATTGTATTTTTTTTTGTCTAAAGTTTCGTAAACAACATTCCCACTTTTCAGGGAGATCTTATATTCACTTGAAAAACCTCCCATTATAATTGCAATATTTTTTTTCATAGGATAAGAAATGAAGTCGTTTATGCGTTATTCAAAAATATCATTAATAAACCAAAACTAAAAACCTTTGAGTTTTTATATATTTGTCCTTCAAATAATTTTAGATGAGTCTTATTAAATTTTTAACCAGTAAAACGTTTTTTAAACACTTATTATTGGCTGTTGTAGCGAGCATTGTCTTAGTATTTTTTGCGTTAAAATGGTTGAAGTTTTCCACTAATCATGGAGATTTCGAAACAGTTCCTGATTTGAAAGGAAAATCAGTTGATGTTGCAAAAATGGAATTAGAGGATAATAATTTGGTCATGCAGGTTCAGGACTCAGCTAATTACAATCCCAATTATCCTAAATATTCCGTAATCGATCAAAGTCCGCATGTTGGAGAAAAGGTTAAGGAGAACAGGAAAATATATCTAACTTTAAACCCTTCCGGATACAGAAAAATATTGGTTCCAAGCTTAAAGGAGAGAACCTATAGACAGGCAAAACCAACCTTACAGGCACTTGGCTTTGAAATTGGCAAGATTACTTACGTTGATAATATTGCTAAAGACCAGGTTCTGGACTTAAGGTTTGAAGGTAAAACCATAGAAGAAGGAACAGAGCTTCCTAAGACCAGCAAAATTGATCTGGTTCTCGGCAATGGGAAAAGACCAGCTTCAAACCAGAATTAATGAAGGATATAATCCCAGAAATTTTAGATGAAAATGATGATGAACTATATGAACATTATTCTTTTAATGTTGAAAAAGGTCAATCTCCGCTAAGAATAGATAAATATTTAATGAATTTTATTGAGAATGCAACTCGCAATAAAATTCAGGCAGCTGCTAAAAATGGGAGTATCTTGGTTAATGATATTCCTGTAAAATCCAGTTACAAAGTAAAAGGGAACGATGTAATTAGAGTCTTGTTCACACATCCTCCTCATGAAAATTTATTGGTTGGCGAAGATATTCCTATCGATATTGTTTATGAAGATGATCAGCTCCTAATTGTCAATAAATCGGCAGGAATGGTTGTGCATCCTGGACATGGAAATTATTCAGGGACTTTGATAAATGCGCTAATTTATCATTTTGATAATTTACCAAATAATTCCAGTGACCGACCAGGATTAGTACATAGAATAGATAAAGATACAAGCGGATTGTTGGTTGTTGCTAAAACAGAGGAGGCCATGGCTCATTTTTCACTTCAGTTTGCTGAAAAAACAAGTGAACGTGAATATGTTGCCTTAGTATGGGGAAATATTGAAGATGACGAAGGCACGGTTGAAGGAAATATTGGAAGACATCCAAAAAACAGATTACAAAACACTGTGTTTTATGGAGATGATGCTGAAAAAGGAAAACCTGCTGTTACTCATTACAAAGTTTTAGAACGATTGGGTTATGTTACCTTGGTTTCCTGCAAATTAGAAACCGGAAGGACTCACCAAATTCGCGTCCATATGAAACATATTGGCCATACACTTTTTAATGATGAAAGATATGGTGGTGAAAAGATATTGAAGGGTACTACTTTTACTAAATACAAGCAGTTTGTAGATAATTGTTTTAAAATACTACCCAGGCAAGCACTTCATGCAAAGACTTTAGGATTTAAACATCCTAAAACAGGAGAGTTCATACGATTCACCTCGGAGATTCCTTAAGATATGCAACAATGCATTGAGAAATGGAGACATTACGCTAAGCATCAAGATCTGTCATAACTTTTACTAATACTACCATTAAAATTATTGAATTATAAGGCGTGAGATATTTCTTAAGTAATTGTAAATTTGACTATAAAATTTTACACTAATGAAACTTGTTTTATCACCTGCAAAATCTTTAGATCTGGAACGTAAAGTGCCAACAAAATCGAAAACAGAAGCTTGTTTTTTATCTGAAGCAGAGCGAATAAATAAATTACTCAAAAAGAAATCAGCAAGAAGTTTATCAAAACTTATGAGCATTTCTGATAGTTTAGGTCAGTTAAACTATGAGCGCAATCAGGAATGGCAATTGCCTTTTACAGAGGAAAATTCCAAACAAGCCATATATGTTTTTAACGGTGATGTATATCGAGGATTGGATGCTTATACCATTCCAAAGGAAAAATTAGACAAAGTCCAAGATACAATTAGAGTCATTTCAGGATTGTATGGTATTTTAAAACCATTGGATCTTATTCAACCATATAGGTTGGAAATGGGAACTAAATTTCCGGTTGGAAAGAATAAGAATTTGTATGAGTTTTGGAGAAAGAAGGTTACACAGGCTTTAAATGATGAACTGAAAGATGATGAAGTATTCGTAAATCTCGCCAGTATTGAATATTTTAAGGCCATTGATACAAAAGTGTTGAAAGTACCTGTAATTTCGGTAACTTTTAAAGAGTTTAAAAATGGTGAGTATAAGAATATTTCGGTTTTCGCCAAAATTGCACGAGGGTTAATGACACGCTATATCATCGATACCGATGCAAAAACGGTTGATGATCTTAAAGGCTTTAATTATGAGGGTTATGGATTTGATTCGAATTTATCCTCAGAAACAGAGCTAATATTTACGCGATGATCATTGTATATGAATCAATCCAATAATAAACCTATTTGGTCTCTTCAAAATAATAAACGTTCCGAAGAACAGCGAAATATTTTTAAGCCAACCGGGAAAAAACTAAAGAATAAAACTGCTTTGTATTTACTTTCCCTAGCAGGTGTTTTTCTTATAGTTAGTTTTTTAATGACCTATTTTTCTGAAGTTCTTTTGGAAGCCTGTTTGTTTAACAATTTTTGTTTTAACTCCAAAGATGATTTAATACTTTACACACTATATGTTTTTACAAATATAATTGTAGTAGTACTTTCAATATTTGGAGCTTACATGATTGGAAAAAAATTAGCTGACCTTATTAAAAAATAAGAAACTATTTATACTATTCCTCTTCTTCGGCACTCGGTTTTACTTTTGCTTTAGCCTTTGGTTCCGCTTTGGCTTTTGGTTCTGCTTTAGCCTTTGATTCCGCTTTAGCTTTAGATTCTGCTTTAACTTCTGGTTTTTCTTTAGTTGCAGGAGAAGCTTTAGCTTTTGGACTAGCTTTAACTTTTGGTTCTACTTTAGCTTTTGGTTTTTTAGTTAATATAGCTACTGCTTTATTTTTTTTCTTCGGACGTCTTACTCCATAAGAACCTATTGTAATTTTACCTCTTTTGGTTTTTTTATCACCTTTTCCCATTTCTCTTTATATTTAGAAAATATTTATCTAAAATTAAGAATTTTAAATTTATTACTCGCAGTATTTATGTTCTTTCATACCCATCCCTATAAACCATTTATTCAAAAGGACACTACAAAGCTCATAGTAGGTACGTTACCACCTCCAAGATTTAGTATTGGACAATTATTGGAAAAGGATGTTGATTTCTGTTATGGCAGTTATTATAATTCATTGTGGTCGTTCATAGACAAGATTCATGATCTTAATTTACGTTATGATAATTCTGTGGAAGCAATTGAACAACGAAAACGGTTTTTAGTCCAACACAGAATAGGAGTTTGCGATATTGTGGAAAGTGCAGATCGCGAAAAGATTGATGCATCTGATCTTGGAATGCAAAATATAATATTGAGGGACCTGATAGGATATATAAAACAATATCCTAATGTAGATACATTGTTGTTTACAGGTGGTAACAGCAAGAATGGACCTGAATATTTTTTTAGAAAACACATCAAAGAATATGGATTAAAACTGGAACTTGTTTCCAATGAAATACCTAGAATACATAGATTCGTCATTCCGAGCGAAGCACCGAAATCTTTCAAAAAGGAACGAGAAATAAAAACAGTATCACTAACCTCTGCTTCCGGGAGTGCTAACAGAGCTATCGGTAGTATTCCATTGTATCAGCAACTAAAAAAGAGTGATCCTGGTTTTAATACTTTTGATTTTAGAGTAATGCAGTATAGTGAGTATTTCTAAATTAACCGCCTTTGAATATTAGCAAATTAATAAAGAATATTATCCAATATTCGATCTAAGTTTCGTTCCATCGGACTAAAATTTTTATCCGAATTAAAAATCTCGTGCATTTCCTTTCGAAGATCATTGAGTTCATTATGAGAATACTCATGCAATTGCACGGTGGCATCTATTTTTTTCAGACTTTTATTTTCTTTATCCTTTTTAAATTCTTTATGAATCTTTTTAAAGGTTTTCGAATCGATCTTGGATTTAATCAATTTGATTTCTTCTTTGCTCTTTACTGAATCTGCGCTAGAGCAAAGGAGTAAAATATAAGTTTTTAATTCTAGTTTGGTCCAGGGTTCTTTCTTTGATTTCATGATTTTAGTTGGTTGTTACGCGTCAATTATGGTGTCCAATTAATTTAAGTGGAAATTAAATGAGATGTTTACGAATTTAGTTTTTTTAACTAAGGATTCAAAAAAAAAAGTGAAACCGAGTTAATTTCCAGTTTCACTTTATTTTTAAATAGATTTATATCATTTATCCCTCACTTGTCATAATGAACAATGGGTTCATCTCAAAACTATTGTAAATTGGGCGCAATCTGTCTGTATTATAGAATTTTTCAATATTGACCACTTTCGATTTTCCTGTAACCACGTCAATAGGCACATTGTCATACCGTCCGTTCTTAAGCACGACCAATCGTCCGTGAACACCTTTCAAAATCAGGTCTAAAGCTAAGTTTCCATATGCCATGGGCACTATAGAATCAACGGCATCAGGGTCACCACCTCTAACCAGATATCCTAATTTTTGGTTAATGACATTTATTCGTTTTCCATTGTTATATTTTGCCGACAGATTTTTCAAACGGTCTGAAACCAATTCACCAATACCTCCCAATTTAGCATGACCGAACTGATCTTTCTCCTGATCTTTAAAAACCATTTCACCACCTTTGAACATAGCACCTTCTGAAACCAAAACAACCGAATAATTACTTGGGTTTTCAACTCGATCCTGAACCAAGCATTCTGTAAGGTGGTTGATGTCAAATTTGTATTCAGGGATGACGCATCTGTTAGCAGCACCTGCCATTGTTGGCAACATAGCAGTAAAGCCTGCATATCTGCCAAAGACCTCAAGAACTAAGAACCGTTCATGTGATCCGGCTGAAGTACGAAGTGTATTGGTCATACTAATTGTTCTGGTAATGCAAGTACTAAACCCAATACAATAATCGGTTCCAGGTACGTCATTATCCATTGTTTTTGGAATAGCAACTACTTTAAAACCTTCTTTATATAACCTTACCGCGTAACTTAAAGTGTCATCACCACCAATCGGAATTAAATAGTCAATACCTAAATATGCTAAGTTATCCAGTACTACTTTGGTCATATCATTATATTCTTCTTTGTAGGAATCCCTGAGGTGTTCAGGAACACTTCCTTTTGGTAAGTGACTTGGTCGCGTTCTTGAGCTATGCAAAAATGTACCTCCGGTACGACCCGCTCTATTTACAATGGTTTGAGTTAGTTCTATATAGTTATTACTGTTGTCATCTTTAGGATTTTGAGTCATTTCTACAATTCCGGCCCAACCACGTCTTAATCCAATAACTTTATATCCTTCACGTCTTGCGCGTATTGTTATTGCTCGAATTGCAGGATTTAATCCTGGGACATCACCACCTCCAGTTAGAATAGCTATGGTTCCTTTTAATTTACTTGCCATATTTAAATAGTTTAGTTGTTTATGAATTAATATAATAATTGCTTAAAAAAAGCAAGCCGAAATATACAAAAAGATATTGTAATCAATATATAATTAAGGACTAGACAATTCAATAATTTAAAAGTGCTTTTTATAAGATAAATCAAGCTTCATTCCACAATTTTTGAATAGCCTCCAGATCCTTTTTCATAGCATTAAACACAACCTTTTGGTCCACAGAAATTGTTTTATTTCCTTTCTCTGCACCACCAAGAGGATATTCTAAATGTAAACTTACGGGAACATTTATTTTGTGCTTTTTAAGGATCGAAAAGTATTTTTTAAAGTCAACCATACCTTCCCCAATTGGCTTATAAACGGGATTCCAGGTACCATTGACTTTCTCCCATTGGAAGTCCTTTAATACAATGGTTTTAATATTATCTTTTATAAGATGTAACCCATTTTCCCAGGATAATGCTCCTTCTACAACCGCATGACGAATATCGTATTGAGCACCAAAATAGTCAGCATCAGCAATCTCCAATAATTTCTTTATTTCCCAAATGGAAGATCCTATATTCCTGCCTGCATGATTTTGATAACAGCCGACAATATCCAGGTCCTTATTTAATAAACTTAAATCTCTAATATGTTGCTGATAGAACTCCAAATCTGCTTCCATCGTTCTGACATTAGAATACTTTAACCAATTGGCTCTATAGTATTTTATGCCAAGAGTTGAAGCAGTTTTAAGAACATTAACATCAATTTTATTATTTACATTGGTTATAGCAGTGGTTATCATTGTGCAATCAGAACCACCTTTTTTAATGTCAGCAATTGCTCTAGGCAGATCATCTCTAACAGATTCCGGTAAGACATGGCCATTTGGTCTTACGGTTAAATCCACACCATTAAATCCCATTTCCGCCGCTTGTTCACCAACTTGATTATAATCTAAAAACTGAAGATGTTTAGAGAAGATATTTACTCTTAGATTATTCGTATTGTCTTCAGTAAAACCTACGACATGGGGTAAGTTTAAAAAAGGAATGAGACCCATGGCTAAAGTTGATTTTCTTGTAAATTCCCTCCTTGATATAGGTCTCATATTTACATGTTTTAGTTTATTTAGAAATCAGAATCATTTTAGACTGACTTGAATTACTTCCGTCAGACAGATTAATTATGTAGGCACCATTTGATAATGATGAAATATCTATATATGTTTCAGATTGATTCGAATTTAATGATTTCTCAATAACATTTCTGCCTTCTCTACTATAAATAGTTATTTTTTTCACTGCGTTTTTCAAATTTTTCAATTTTAAAACATCTTTAGCTGGAACAGGGTAAATGATAACTTTTGATAATTCATTTTCAAAAACAGAAAGGGTTGTGGTGCCATAAATTTCTGTTTCTGTAATGCTATTCCAAACGCTTCCACCGGTCTGTCCTCCTCCAATTATTTTAACAAATCGAGCTTGGTTTGTGACCGGGAAATGTTCAAAAGTTCCCAATGTGTTACTTTGTACGTTTGATACAGATGTATAATTTATTCCATCTGTAGAAGTTAAAATCTCGTATAAATAAGTTTTACCAGATAATGTAGCAATAGAAACAAGGTCTAGATCATAAAGGTCTCCTAAATCATAAATTAGTTCTGCACCAATGCCTTCACCAGACCATCTTGTATCAAAATCTTTATCTAAAGTGTTAGTCGCATAATTAAAATATGTTACACCATCAACTTGTTCTGTGCTAGCTGTTACTGTTACAGGATCACTTGGCATACCACCATTAATTAGATTTAAACCAGACGTTGCATCGCCTGCTGCTTGAATAATATTTAAAGTTCTTGTAATATCACCTCCCGTTACTGTTACTACTCCAGAGCGTTGCTCATAGGTTGGATTAGCAGCTACTGTAACATCTATAGAACCATCATCTGTTCCACTTAAAGGAGTTGGAGTAATCCAATCACTGTCGTCTGTAACAGTCCAAGCTAAATTGGAAGTCACGGTAACGGTTTGTGTTTCGCCATTTGCAGAGAATTCTGAAACTGTTGTTAAATACAAATTTTCTGAAGGTTCTTCATCTCCATAGGCATCAGGACCTACATCAGTTGGAGTTAATGGTGCATATCTAATAGTTTCCAAACTATAATGATCCGCTCCTGCATTACTTATGTCTGGTCGTGTTTGTCCTTCAATATCTTCATCAATTAATAGTGTAGGTACACCACTTGCTATTGTTGGAGAGGTGTCTGTCGATTTCCAAACTGTTCCATCATAAGTAAGATTAGGATTAGATTCCAAAACTTCACCACTTGCAAAGGTTGAACCATCACTTGTTAGAGTTGCTGCTCCTGTAGGATACATGATATTATTAATCCATGTAATTTCATCTCCTTGATCTTGGCCTTCAATATAGCTTACCAAACTATTAGTTGATCCTGTTACTAAATTATTGGCAAACGTAATATCTTTTAAACCAGTGTTATAATTGTTATTATTATCAAAACCAATTTCAATTCCATGCACATTGTCAACCAAGGTGTTGTAAGCAATAGTAACACGTTCTGCTCTAAAGTGTTTTGATAAACTTGTACTTTGACCATCAATAGCATCACCTTGAGTTAAAGTAATAGGGGCATCCCAACCTGTACCTTGTAATCCTTCAAAATAATTGTTTACAATAACATGGTCAGTACCATAAATTCTAATACCACCGGTATATATTGTTGAGGTTTCAAAAGTGCCATTCGCCTTACCGCCACCAAAAAAATAGTTGCCTTCTACTCGGTTTCTGTTTCCATGACGAAGTGATAAGGTTCCGTAACTTTTCAAGAATGTATTATGTCTAATTATATTATCACATGATTTAACCGATACTATTTCTGGATCGCCGTCGCAATCTTCAAAAAGATTAAATTCTACAACTGTGTAGCCACTGGATAAAGACATTTCGCTCCATCCAATTCTGATGGATTCTTTTTCGTTGGCTGCTCGAGGTTGATTGTTTTTAAAGTAATTATGATCTATTCTGTCGTTTTGAGACTGCTGGTAAATAGATTCATCTTCATTATGCGTTCCATCTATCGTTATGTAGTGTCCAGGTGTTGTTTTATTCTGAAAGATGTTATGATCAATTCGGTTATCGTGACTTAAAAACTGAAATGTATAATCATCCCAATAACCACCAACAAAGACCCATTTAATCGATTCTGTGGTATCTAATTCAAAAACATTTCTTGTAATTCTAATATTATTACAACCTTCCAGTTTTACTAAAGTATCCTCACCAACCCCATCAATAACAAAACCTTCCAAAGTTATATATGCGGATTTTTTAAACACAAAGTGCGAGGAGCCAGTTAAGGTCACGCCACCAATGGTTTCTGCTTTAATAATTATTGGATTAGCTTCAGTGGCAACAACTTGAAATGTTGCTTCAAAATCATTGTAAGTGCCATTTGGAACAATAAATGTACCACCAGTTGCAGCTGCAGCATTAACGGCATCTGCCAGATCATCTGGATCTGAATAGGTTTGAGATGTAAGATTAAACGAAATAAATAGAGCAACAGCTAAAGTAAACAGCTTTTTGAGTGGAGTAGAATTACACATATTTCAAAGATTTTTGATTAAAATAACTGGTTAACCAAATTGGTTAACCAAATATAATAAAAACGAATCTAGTTTTAGCTATTTGTGAACTAAATTTTTAAATAAAATTTAAAGCTTTTAGTTTATTGAATTTGTCTTAAACCTTCATAAATTACTATTCCCACTGCATTTGCTAAATTTAGACTTCTCACGTGTTCACTGAAGAGTGGGATTTTGAATATTTGATCAGAATGTTTTTCAATAAGATGTTGAGGTAATCCAACAGATTCTTTTCCGAAAATCATAAACATATCATCTTCAAAATCTATTGACCAATGATTTTTTGTTCCATGACTTGATAAGAAGACCATGTTTTTGTCTTTATTTATTCTAAAGAAATCTTCAGTACTTTCGTAGTAAGTAACTTTTAGGTGTTTCCAATAGTCCAATCCAGCACGTTTTAATCGTGAGTCATCAATTTCAAATCCAAGTGGTTTAACTAAATGCAGATTACTTCCTGTAGCTAATGCCAAACGACCAATATTCCCAGTATTATTCGGAATTTCTGGTTCAATTAAAACTATGTTAAGCGGCATTTTTAGATTTTAATTTCAGAATAATAATCCTGATTAGAAGAATAAAAGGAAAGCCATGTAATAGGGTATCAAACCAATCCATTGGTTTCATACCATTTGCTCCTCCTAAGATCCATTTTATTTTACCAATAATATGTGGTTCCGGATAATAAGGAGCTAAACCAAGAGTCAAAGACAATAGAACGACTATTCTCCAATCATTAAATATTTTCATTTGCTATATTTTTTAAAACTGCAGAAAACAAAATTCTGAATTGTATCAAAGGGTGTTAAATGTTCAATTTTTCGGCAATTAATTTTTTGGAAAGCAATGTCGAATCTTTTTATTATTGATGATTCAGAATATTGCATTATTTCAATCCCGCTGCATTTCTTGGGGCCATCAACAGCGAATGTCCCAATGATCATATGTCCTGAATCTTTAATTCCATTTTTGGCCGATTGCAGATAATTTTCTATTTCTTTTTGGTCAGTCAGAAAATGAAATGCTGCGCGGTCATGCCAAAGGTCATAGTTTTCTGTTGGTTTAAAACTGGCAGCATCTGCTTCAATCCATTTTACAATTTCTCCTTTTTTACCCAGACGCAATTTTGCTCTTTCAATAGCTTTTTTAGAAATATCCAGTAGCGTGATGTTTTCATATCCAAGCTCCAATAAATTATCAACTAAAAAACTATCACCGCCTCCTATATCAATGATACTGGCCGTTTTTGGAATTTTTAGTTCTTCAATAAAACTAAGGGAAGTCTCAGGAGTTGGTTGATACCAACTTACTTCATTGAGTTGTTTTGTACTGTAAATATTCTCCCAATGTTGTTTTCTGTTGAACGTTTCCATTAATCTATAATTTGTTTTACAAATCTATCAATTTTATTAATGCCATTATTCGTTAAAAACTTTATAAATGCACTGCCTATTATAGCTCCTTTAGCGTGTTTAGTGGCCTGATCAAATGTTTCCTTGTTGCTTATTCCAAACCCAACTATTTGAGGATTTCTCAAGTTCATTTTTCCAATTCTTTGGAAATAACCAGTCTGTTCGTTTCCGAATCCTGATTTAGCACCTGTAGTACTGGCACTGCTCACCATATATATAAAACCATGGGAAATAGAATCGATATATTTTATTCTGTCATCACTGGTCTGTGGTGTTATCAAAAATACATTGATCAAATTGTATTTTTCAAAGATATCTTTGTATTCTTCATGATAAACATCAACAGGTAAATCTGGGATAATTAAACCATCTATACCTATCTTTTGACATTTTTTGCAGAAAGCCTCTACTCCATATTGCAACATGGGATTGAAGTATCCCATTATGATTAAAGGAATATTGACTGTTTTTCTGATGTCTTTTAATTGATCAAAAAGTAGTTCTGAGGTCATGCCATTTTTTAAAGCTTGGGTAGAACTGGCTTGAATTGTTGGTCCATCAGCTAGAGGATCACTAAAAGGTAATCCTATTTCGATCATATCAACGCCATTTTTTTCTAGATCCTGAATAATTGAAACCGTATCATTTATTTTTGGATATCCAGCAGTAAAATAAATGGATAACAACTTTTTATTTTCTTGTAGTTTTTGATTAATTCTATTCATTGAATTAGTATTTTTTCATTTCCGCGAAGGCGGGAAATCCTATAGTTTTATTATAAAAGTTTGTTTAAATATATTCTGAAAGATCTTTCCATTCAGGATTTAGACTATTAATTAGGTTAATTTTCCATTCACGATTCCATTTTTTTATTTGCCTTTCTATTTTGATAGAGTTATTTACATATTTAGTGGGTTCAAAATAAACAAGCTTACTAACATTGTATTTTCCTGTAAATCTTTTCAAGCTATTATTTTTATGTTGGTTCAATCTTTTCTTCATTTGTTTAGATCGACCTACATATAAAACGGTATGGTTTTTATTTGTTAGTATGTATACGTAATGGATATCCACAATAATTTCATGAGATTTCCGCCTTCGCGGAAATAAAAAATCTTACAATTTGAAATGATTAATATAAGTATCCAGATCTTTATCTCCTCTACCTGACAGATTCACAACTATAATATCATCAGGAGCAAACTTTTTATGATTGAATACTGCAAAAGCATGAGATGTTTCAATTGCCGGAATAATACCTTCCAGTTTTGTAAGTTCTAATCCTGATTCCATGGCTTCATCATCCGTAATGGCTATAAATTCTGCTCTGCCCGTTTTATAGAGATTAGCATGCATAGGCCCTACACCGGGATAATCCAATCCTGCCGAAATTGAATAAGGTTCAGTTATTTGTCCGTCATTGGTTTGCATCAATAAGGTTTTACTACCATGAATGATTCCCACTTTTCCTAAAACAGATGTTGCTGCGCTTTTCCCTGTATTAACTCCTTTACCCGCAGCTTCAACTGCAATGATCTTGACACTTTCATCATCTAAATAATGATAATATGTACCTGCTGCATTGCTGCCACCACCAACACATGCAATAAGATAATCTGGTTTTGAAGTTCCTTCAGCTTGTTTTAATTGCCATTGAATTTCTTCGGATACCACTGATTGAAAGCGAGCTACCATATCTGGATATGGATGAGGACCAACAACACTACCAATAATGTAATGTGTATCAACCGGGTTATTGATCCAATCTCTGATAGCTTCGTTTGTAGCATCTTTAAGAGTCCGGCTGCCTGATAATGCCGGACGAACTTCAGCTCCGAGCATTTTCATTCTGGCTACGTTTGGTGCTTGACGAGCGATATCTATTTCACCCATATATACAATACACTCCAAACCCATTAAGGCGCAAACTGTTGCGGTTGCAACACCGTGCTGTCCTGCTCCGGTTTCTGCAATAATTCTGCTTTTACCTAATCGTTTAGCCATTAGGATCTGGCCAATGGTATTATTGATTTTATGAGCTCCCGTATGATTTAGATCCTCACGTTTCAAGTAAATTTTTGTGTTGTATTTTTCCGATAATCTTTTAGCAAAATAGAGTGGAGAAGGTCGACCAACATAGTCTTTAAGAAGTTGGTTGAATTCTTTTTGGAACTCGGGTTCTGCCATTACTTTTAGATAGTTTTGACGTAGTTCTTCAACATTTGGATAAAGCATTTCAGGGATGAAGGCTCCACCAAACTCTCCGTAATATCCTTTTTCGTTTACGTTATAACTCATAGTTGAGATTTAAATTCTTTTATTTTTTCAATATTCTTTAAACCAGCATCAATCTCAAATCTGCTATTGACATCAATAGCATAACAATGTTCTGAAGCATCACTATTAAAGAATTCTTTCAGGTTCTCAATTTGATCCAATCCAATGCCACCACTTAAAAAAAATGGTTTTGTTGATGGATATTTTTTTAATACATTCCAATTGAATGTGTAACCATTTCCTCCTGGTAGTTTTCCTTTTGTATCGAAAAGGTAAAAATCACAGACCTCTTCATAAGGTGCTAAAACCGAGAAATCAAAAGTATCTTTTATTGAAAATACCTTAATCACTTTCACATTTGTTGATTTTAGCAACTTACACATCTTAGGTGATTCGTGACCATGCAATTGAATAACAGATAAATGATGTTTTTCAATTTGTCGAGAAATAAATTCGATCTTTTCATCTACAAAAACTCCTGCTTTTTTAATCATACTTGGAAGTTCCGGAATTGTATCTTCAAAATTCCTTGAAGATTTTTCATGAAAAATAAACCCAAGAAAATCCGGTTGCAATGCTGCAACTTCGGTAATATTATCTTGATATTTCATTCCGCAAACCTTTAATTTCATGATACTAATTCTTTAATGAATTGATTTGCACTTTCTCCAGGGTTATCTGTTTTCATAAAGTTTTCTCCTATTAAAAAACCCTGATATCCAAACGCTTTCAATTCTTTTATAGCTTGCACTGAACTGATTCCACTTTCAGAGACTTTTATAAAATCTGCTGGAATATTTTCACTCAATATTTTACTTGTATTCAAACTAACCTCGAAAGTTTTTAAATTTCTGTTATTTACACCAATCATATCTAAGGAAGGCATGATTGATTTATCTAACTCTTCCTTATTATGAACTTCTAAAAGAACATCGAGTTCCAAACTTTTGGCTATTTCTGAAAACTGTTTAATTTCATCTTTAGTTAAAATTGCAGCAATTAATAAAACAACATCTGCTCCATATGACTTGGCCTCTATTATTTGGTATTCATCAATAATGAATTCTTTACGTAGAAGAGGTAAATGGCAACTGGCTCTTGCAATTAATAGATCATCCAACGAACCACCAAAATATTTGCCATCTGTTAGTACAGACATGCCGCAAACACCGGCATTTTCATACCCTTTAGCAACATCTTGAACATTAAAACTTTGATTGATAACTGATTTGGAAGGAGAACGACGTTTATGTTCTGCAATGATCCCTGTTGAGCTGTTTCTCAATTCGTTTGATAAAGAATTGGTCGGCCTTTTAAATAAAAAAGATTGCTCCAATTGTTTAATTGGAACAACAGATTTTCTTAACACAACTTCATTCAGTTTATCCTGCACTATTTTATCAAGAATCGTCATACTATTTACTTAATTCGATCAGTTTTTCTAAACTACCTTTTGCCTTGCCACTCATTAAGGATTCCTTGGCTATTTCAAATCCATCTTTATGAGATATCTGTTGTGCAGTGGCAATAGCCAATCCTGCATTAGCGCAAACCACATTGTTTTGAGCTTCGGTTCCTTTGCCATTTATTACGTTCATAAATATTTTGGCTGCATCCTTAACCGAGTTTCCACCAAAAATGGCTTCTTGTTCAATTTGTTCAACTCCCAGATCTTCAGGTGAAAACATCGTTTCAGACTGATTTGAGATCACTTTTGTTTTTCCTGTTAAAGATATTTCGTCATAACCATCTAATGCGTGAACAATACTGTAGTTTTTATCGGTATTCTGATATAAATAACCATACAAACGCAACAATTCCAAATTAAAGACTCCAACCATTTGATTCTTTGGGAATGATGGGTTTACCATCGGTCCAAGCATATTAAAAAAGGTTTTTACGCCCAATTCTCTTCTAATTGGTGCCACATTTTTCATAGCAGGATGGAACAATGGCGCATGAAGCACACAGATTCCGGCCTTGTCAATAGAGTTCTTTAAAAAGTCTTCATCACTTGAAAATTTAATTCCTAAAAACTCCATAACATTAGACGATCCACAGGCAGAAGAAACGCCATAATTCCCATGTTTCGCAACTTTTACGCCGGCACCGGCTGTCACAAATGAGGACAAAGTTGAAATATTGAATGTATCTTTTCCATCACCACCAGTACCGCACAGATCGATAGCATTAAATTCCTTAAGATCAATTGGAATGCACAATTCAAGGAGAGCATCTCGGAATCCTCTTAACTCTTCCAGTGTGATGCTTCGCATCATATAGACAGTTAAAAAGGAAGCAATTTGGCTTTGGTTATACATTCCTTTGGAAATGTTCACTAATACCTTTTTAGCTTCTTCACTGGAAATAATTTCCTGGTTTATAAGTCTGTTTAATAATTGTTTCATATCTATTTTCTTTTGTTCATTTTGTCTTGATACAAAACGAACCAAAAATCAAGTTGAAATGAGGAATTTATCCTTCAGAAAACCAAAAATAAAATCTAAATTTCCTCCTAGGCTTCGGAAATTATTAACGATTTGATTTTTATATTCTGCATTTCAACGGTTTCAATGTTTTTGCATTGATTGTCTTTTAGAATTTTCACTATTCACTATTCACTATTCACTATTCACTATTCACCCAGTTCTTTAATATATCCTTTCCTTTAGGAGTTAGTACCGATTCCGGATGGAATTGAACTCCCTTTACATCGTATACTCTATGTCTTAGAGACATGATCTGTCCGTTTTCATCAAATGATGTCGCTTCCAATTCGGGAGGAAGATTTGTATCTACAACCCAGGAGTGGTACCGGCCTACTTCAATATTTTTCCCTAATCCTTTGAACATCGACTCATCATCAACCGTAATTTTTACCTGCGTTGCAACACCATGATATACCTCTTCAAGATTGATCAGTTTTCCTCCAAAAACTTCGCCAATGGCTTGTTGTCCAAGACAAACACCTAATATGCTTTTAGTTGCAGCATATTCTTTAATAATAGGCTTTAGCAATCCTGCTTCATCAGGAATGCCAGGACCAGGTGATAATACGATCTTATCGAAAGGTTTAACATCTTGTATTTTCAATTTATCATTTCTAACTACAGTCACATCACATTTTAGATCCTCTAAATAATGCACAAGATTATAAGTGAAACTGTCATAATTATCTATAACCAATACTTTCTTCATACCGATATTCTTTGTGCTATTTCAATAGCTTTAGTTAAAGCTCCCAATTTATTATATACTTCCTGCAATTCATTTTCAGGATTTGATTTTGAAACCAATCCAGCTCCTGCCTGCCAATGCAATTGATGGTTTTTGCTTAAAAATGTTCTTATCATGATGGCATGATTATAATTTCCGTTAAAATCCATAAATCCAATTGCCCCACCATAATATCCTCGGCTCGTTTTTTCATATCTCTCAATAAGCTGCATCGCCATATGTTTTGGAGCACCACTTAAAGTTCCAGCAGGAAATGTGTCAGCAACAACCTGCATTGTTGGTGTTTCTTTATGTTTTTGCCCAGTAACTTTACTAACTAAATGAATCACATGTGAGAAGAACTGAACTTCTCGATATTTTTCAACAGACACTTTACTTCCATGTCGGCTCAAGTCATTTCTTGCCAAATCCACAAGCATCACATGTTCAGCATTTTCTTTGGCATCTTCAACTAATTTTTCAGCTAATTTGGCATCTTCTAAATCATCACCTGTACGCTTGAAAGTTCCTGCAATGGGATGGATTTCGGCTTTTCCATCACTTACCACTAATTGAGCTTCCGGGGAACTGCCGAAAATCTTGAAGTTTCCATAATCAAAATAGAACAGGTAAGGAGACGGATTTATGCTTCTCAATGCACGATATACGTTAAATTCATCTCCCTTAAAATTTTGCTGGAATTTTCTGGACAAAACCAATTGAAAAACATCTCCTCTTCCGCAATGTTTTTTTGCTAACGCTACATGTTCTTTATAGTCTTCATCAGTTAAGTTAGAAGAAATAGTTCCTTCAGCATTAAATTGATAAGAAGCGAAGTTCTTTGCTTTAATAAGGTGATGAATATCATCAACATTGTTTTCTCTGTCAAAGCAATGTGCAAAAATGTAAGCTTCATTCTTAAAATGATTGATAGCTATTATATTTTGATATACTGCGTAATAGATGTCCGGTATCGATAATGAACCATTTTTTTTTGAAATCTCAATGTCCTCAAAATATTTAACAGCATCATAGGCTGTATAACCAAATATCCCATTATTGATAAACTTGAATATTTGATCTGAATCAACCTTAAAACGTTTTGTGAATTTGTGGATTTCATTTGTAACATCTAATTCGGTAGTAGAATTAATTTTGGTACTACCGTCAGGAAAATCCTGAGTAATTAACTCATTTTCAACTTTTATAGATGCTATAGGATTGCAACAGATATAAGAAAAGCTATTATCGTTTGTATGGTAGTCACTGCTTTCCAGAAGAATACTGTTTGGATATTTGTCTCTAATTTTTAAATAGATGCTGACCGGAGTGATAGTATCTGCCAATATTTTTTTATGATGAGTATGTAATTTATATGTTTTCATATATGCTGAATTTATTTCAGTATCTATTTAAATCTATCCAATTTACCTTCTTATAGATTCTGAAACAAGTTCAGAACAAAGAAAAAGGCTTGTCGTGAATGACAAGCCTTAATATTTTTATTTAAATATACTATCGGGTTAGCTCACGAATTAAATGTTTCGAGAATCCCACCACCAAGTATTATTCAAAAATGTATTCATTAATTAATTATTAAGTTCAAATATAGAAATGATATTTAGTTTGGCAAATTTTTTATCAAATTAATTTTTTGTTAAAATCCCTCTTAACTTAATACCGGTTATTTAACTTTACGACATGAAGAAGTATTTACTTGTATTGATCTTATTAGGAATTTTATCTTGTAAGAATGAGACTAAGGATAATCTGGTTGTTTCGAATGATGAATCAGATCCTGTGTATCCTGAACTTAAAGTCATAGATTATTATGGACTTGAACCACTTTTGCAAAAAGACGATGATAAGACATATGTTATTAATTTTTGGGCAACGTGGTGTGCTCCTTGTGTGAAGGAGTTACCATATTTTGAAAAGTTGAATAAGGAATATTCCAATAAAAATGTTGAGGTACTACTGATTAGTTTGGATTTTCCTAAAAAATATGAATCGTCTCTAAAACCATTTATAAAAAAACACGATTTGAAGTCTGAGGTATATGCCTTTGATGATACAAATTCAAATTATTGGATTCCTCAGGTCTATTCTGAATGGTCAGGAGCTATACCAGCAACCTTAATTTACAACAACAAACACCGTGTATTCTATGAGAAATCATTCGATTATGATGAATTAGAAAACGAGGTCATTAAATTCTTAAAAAAATAGATTATGAAAACACTACAAATTGCAACCTTATTAGTTTTAACCGTATTCAATTCTTTATCCATTGGCACCAATACAATTCCGGGTTATAAAATTGGTGATGTCATTGAAGACTTCAATTTGAAGAATATTGATGGAAAAATGATATCGCTTTCAGATTATAAAGATGCCAAAGGCTTTATAATAACCTTTACTTGCAATACCTGTCCTTATGCAGTAATGTATGAAGACAGAATTATTGAATTGGACAAAAAATATGCACCTTTAGGGTATCCTGTCATTGCTATTATGCCAAATAATACAAGTGTAAAACCAGGTGATAGTTTTGAAGAAATGCAGAAAAGGGCACAAGTGAAAGGTTTTACTTTTCCATATTTAATTGACGAGAATCAAGAAGTGTATCCAAAATTTGGTGCAACAAAAACACCTCATATGTACGTTGTTCAAAAGACCAAAAAAGGTAATGTATTAGAGTATATTGGAGCGATAGATGATAACTACAAGGATGCTGCTGCTGTTTCAAAAAAGTATGTTGAAGATGCTGTAAATGCTCTATTGGCCGGAAAGGAAGTACAGGAAAAAGAGACTAGAGCAATTGGATGTTCAATAAAGGCCTAATCGGTAAATTGTAACAATTGTTGCTTCTATTCTTTAAGGAAGAGTTATTTTTGCCAAAAATTTATTGAAAATGTCAAATTTAACTCAGCAACAATGGTATGAACTGCTAAATAACGATAAGAATGCAGTCATATTAGATGTTCGTACTCCGGAAGAATTCAATAGTGGAAAGATTCCTAAGGCCGTAAATATAGATATTTATAAAGGTCAAGGATTTATTTATATGGTTGATGAACTGGATAAATCAAAGAATTTTTATGTTTATTGCAGAAGTGGTGCCAGAAGTGGACAAGCCTGTTCGGTTATGAATCAAATGGGAATATCAAATGCTTATAATCTCCTTGGTGGCTTAATGGAGTGGAGAGGAGAAGTAGAATTTTAAATCTGAAATGAATCTGAAAAATTTCTCAATAATACTAAGTGTGATAATTGGGTTAACGCTGTTTAATTGTAAGCAAAGTTCGGCCCAACAATCTACCTTGCTTGAACCTCAAGTATTTAAAGAGTTTCTTACTAAGAATGATGTACTTTTAGTAGATGTACGTACACCGCAAGAGTTCAATTCCGGTCATATTGAGAACGCTGTTAATATTAATTTCATGTCGTCTGATTTTGAACTAAATGTTCAGAAACTGGATACCACAAAAACTTTAGTTATCTATTGTCGGTCAGGAAATAGAAGCGGAAAAAGCACTTCAGTATTCTTAAATGCCGGTTTCAATGAAGTTCGCGATTTAAAAGGTGGCGTACTGAGCTGGCAAAAAAGCGGATTGGAACTAGAAAAATAAATTAACCTCCTATTGTAATCATACTCCTGTTTTTGGAGTGTTTTTTGGGATTGCTGAATTTCTCAAAATTATTCATTCCTGCTCTTACGGCTTTCTTTTTATACATGACCTTAAGGATGCTATCTTCCAAAGATTCTCCAGACCTTAAAATTTCCAATAGATTCATTTCTTTATTAGAGAATAAACAGTTCTTAATTTTTCCGTTAGCTGTCAAGCGTATTCTGTTACAACTATCGCAAAACGGATTGCTTACAGTGCTAATGATACCGAATTCTCCTTTAAAGCCATCAATTTTATATCTGCGAGCTATTAAATTAGTTTCGTCTTCCAGTTTTACTAAATTAGTCGGTCCAAAATGATTATTAACTCGGGTCAATATCTCTTCTTGAGTCACTAACTTTTTTTTGTTCCATGCATTTCCATCAAAAGGCATGAATTCTATAAATCGAATATTAAGAGGTGCTGTTCTCGTCAATTCAATAAAATCATTTATTTCATCATCATTGAATCCATTGATCAGAACGATATTCATTTTTACATTAAATCCCTCTTTGACCATTAATAAAATATTTTCATATGCCTTTTTAAACTGATCTCTTCTGGTTATGAATTTGAATTTATCTTCTTTCAAAGTATCTAAACTCACATTGATATCATTTAAATCATATTTTTTAAATACATCAATGAACCTGTCAACTAGAATGGCATTAGTAGTTATAGAAAGCTTGACCTTTAATTCATGAAGACGTTTTAAAACATCTTCAAAATCCTTTCTCACTAAGGGTTCACCTCCAGTCAATCGAATTTTTTCAACACCATGATCAACAAAGATCTTAGCGATGTCATAGATTTCATCGGCATTCATAATGTCGCTTCTGGGTGATAATTTTACACCTTCAGCTGGCATGCAATAGGTACAACGCAAATTGCATTTCTCGGTTAATGAAATGCGCAAATAGCTGTGTTTTCTTCCGAATGAATCGGTTAATATTTGTTTTTCTCTAAGCATTTATATCGTGTTGTTGACCTCTTAATATTTTGAATATGTGCAGTAGGTGAGGAAATACTGCATCCATTGATTCTTTTGCTCCATTGGTTGATCCGGGTAAAGCCAATACCAGGCAATTTCCTACGGTTCCTGCCACACTTCTTGATAACATAGAATACGGCATTCTGTTTTGACCATAACTTCTGATGGCTTCTTCTATTCCGGGAATTCTTCGTTCCAAAATAGGTTCCAAAGCTTCAGGAGTGACATCTCTGTAAGACAATCCTGTTCCTCCAGTGAATATGACGAGATTGTTTTCTTTTGAATATTCTAAGGTTTTATTTCTTATAATATCAATTTCATCAGGGATGATCTCGTAATTGCTGATTTCAACATTACTCTCCTTCAGTTTTTCAATGATAGCTTTTCCCGCTTTATCTTCTTTTTGACCTTTGGAAATGGTATCAGAACAGACTATCACACATGCCTTTAATTTTGAAATATGCCTCGATTTAAAACTACTTTTTCCACCGCTTTTTTCTACTAATTTAATAGTGCTGATCTCAATTTGTTTATCTATTGGTTTTAGCATGTCGTACATGGTCAATGCAACGACAGAGGCTCCATGCATGGCCTCAACTTCAACTCCTGTTTTGTAAATAGTTTTTACGGTGAGAATTATTCTGATATTCAATCCATCAATTTCATATTCAATAGAGGTAAATTCGATTGGCAAAGGATGGCAATCCGGAATTATATTCTGGGTATTCTTTACGGCTAATAATCCTGCTGTCTTAGCCATTTCAAAAACATTCCCTTTTGGAACCAGATTGTTCTGAATGGCGTCAATGGTCTCTTGCTTACTTACCTTTACTATTGCTTCAGCAACAGCAATTCTTAGCGTGTTTATTTTATGTGTAATATCTACCATTTTATAACTCTTAATTGTTTACTTTCCATTGATGCGTTTTGTCTTCAAAGATCTCTTTCCCGAAAATGGGTACATCCTCTTTAACCCGATTGACTATATATTCAGTTGCTTCATAGACTTCTTTTCGTCTTTTAGAAGACACAAAAACGAAGAAACATATTTCACCTGCATTTACTTTTCCTAAACTATGATAAATATGCATGCAGGTCAGATCGAATTTTTCGAAGGCACTTTCCCTGATCTCAAACAACTTTTTATCGGCCAATTCTTCATAACAGGTATATTCTATAGCATTCACAATTTTATCATCAATTTCATCTGCACGGACTTGACCTAAAAAAATATTATGAGCCCCAATGCTATGCTTAGTCTGATGCTTGGCAATAGAATCTGCTATAAATTCAGGAGAAATAGCTCCTTCAATAAATACTTTTTTCTTTTTCATTTTCTAATATATTTTTAATAACTGATGCACCATCTTTTATATTTTTCACTTTCTTAAATCCGTGAGCTTTTAATTGGCCAGAAGCAGATAAACTTCTTATTCCATGCTGACAAAAAACGGCATAGGATTGGTCTTTTGAAAGCAAATGCATAGTTGTTTCCAATTGTGATAAAGGTAATTTGATTATTTTTTCTGATTTAATTTCAGGTAATTCTCCAAATTCTCTAACGTCAATCAATTGTGAATTACTGGTGATTGCTTCATCTGCATCAATATTATGGAATTCGATCTTCAAAATATTTCGAATTAAAGTAGTCTTTATCTATTTTAATGGAATTATCTTTTTTAAAATTTATAATATTTTGATCGTTATTCAGTGTATTGTAGATCAGCAGTTTGCCGGAAAGTACATCACCTGTTTCAAGTATCATTTTCATAACCTCGTTAGCTTGCAGCATTCCTACAATTCCAACTGTTGTGCCTAAAACACCTGCTTCTTCACAGTTTATGACCTTTGTATTCTTCTCTTTGAAAAGACAACGATACGTTGGTCCGTTTTTATAATTAAAAACAGAAATCTGACCTTCAAATCGGTAAACCGATCCATATACAAAGGGTTTGTTCGCAAGAATACAGGCGTCATTAATCAAATACCTAATACCTACTGTATCGGTTGCATCCACAACAATGTCATAATTTTCAATAATTGAAATGGCATTGTCAGAATTTAAGAATTCATTATATGTTTTGATATTTGTTTCAGAATTTATTGCTTTTAGTTTGGATGCTACTATATCGACCTTTAACTGACCAATGGAATCTTCTGAATACATCACTTGACGCTGGAGATTGCTTTTTTCAACACGATCTCCGTCAATAATTCCAATGGTTCCGACACCTGAAGCTGATAAATAGGGTAATATAGCACTGCCTAAACCACCAGCTCCTACAACCAGAACTTTGGCAGTGTGCAGTTTTAACTGCCCATCATTTCCAACTTGTGGAAGGTTTATTTGTCTTTTATATCGTTCCATAATTATCCGCCTGCAAAAGGAGGTAAGATTGCTAATTCATCATTATTACTTATCTCAATATTATCATTTAGATCAATCAAATTTTGATTTAAAGCTATTATTATTGAGAATCCTTTCAGGTCATGTTTCTTGCTAAGCTCCTCTATCAAATCTGATAATTTATTAGAGGCAGTCGTTACCTGTTCTTCATTACAGTTTGTTGCCTCAGCAATTTCTCCAAAGTATTTAACAGTGATCGTATCCATCATTTTATATTGATTTCTTTTTCCTTAATTTCTAATAATTCTAACTCTTCCTTCGTATTGATATTCTTCAAAAATTTAAAATCTTCAGCTTGAACTTTTATATTCTGACAGTCCAATTCACTTAAAAGACTTACTAGTTTTAACTTATTGGATGTAATTGCGTCAAAAAATTTAGGAACTAAACGTTTATTATAAATAGCTATCAACGGATAGATGTTCTTATCATCAGACAAAAAAGTGACATCGCGGCTATCGTTAATTTTGTTAATCAAATATTTTAGAATAACAGAAGTAGATATATTCGGAACATCACAACTTAGTATTAAATTAAACTCAGTTTCTGATTGATCCAAAGCCGAATAAATACCTCCTACAGGTCCTTTCTCCTTATAAATATCAACAACAATTGGATATCCAAAAACAGAGTAATCTGGATTATCTGTAACTAGAAAAATATTGTTCGTTATAGGTTTTATGGCATCAATGGTCCATTGAATAAAGGGCTTGTTCATAAATTTAACCATGCCTTTTTCGGTTCCCATTCTGGAGCTTTTGCCACCACAAAGAATAAAAGCAGATATGTTGGAATTGTTCTTCATTTAGATTACAAAAAGTTTAATGGATGCCAGCAGTAAAACGAAAGATAGCAGATATGTTAAGGTTTGGTTAGAAAACCTTCTACTTCCATAGATAGCTCCCATTGTGCCGCCAATAAGAGCGATAGGAACCAGCAAAAAAGAATCGAAAGGAATAGTATTGTTCTTGATTAAAAAACCTGAGATTCCTGCTACTGAATTTACAAAAATGAACAAGGCTGAAACAGCTGCGGCTTCCTTCATGTTTCCCCAAGCTAATAGAATGATAATCGGACTTAAAATAATACCTCCACCGATACCTATTAAACCAGAAAACAAACCGATTCCTAATCCAAATAATAGGGCTAAGGGAATATTTAACTCTCTTTTAATATCTTTTTCTCCACCCAGAAAACCCATCATGCGCAGGATAGCAATAAGCAGGAAGACCCCCAATATTTGCTTGTATAATGTTGCATTGATCGTTATGTAGCCACCAATAAATGCAGCAGGAATAGATGTTAGGGCAAATGGATAGAACAGTTTCCATCTAAAATGTTGGTTCTTTTTAAAATACCAAAAAGCAACTCCTGAAACAAAGATGTTCAAAAGTAAAGCAGTTGGTTTCATGAATGCTATTGGTAAAGAAAACAGTGCCATTAAGGCTAAATAACCACTAGCACCACCATGACCAACACTAGCGTACAAAAATGCAATTACTATAAGTACTGCTGAAAAAACTAATAGGGATTCTATACTAAGTAAGTTCATATAGATAGTTTTTGAAATTCTTTTTCCAGATAATGCATACAATTAGAGTTGATGGTCTCAAAATCTCTGATGAGCTGTTTCCCATATTTGGTCAGTTTGGTGCCTCCACCATCTTTTCCGCCAATATTTGTTACAACTACTGGTTCATCAGTCATTAAATTCATGTCATTAATGAGTTTCCACGCTTTTCTGTATGACATTTTTAATTCCTTTGCAGCCGAGTTAATGGACATTTTATCATCGATCATTTTTAACAGTTTTATTCTGCCAAATCCCAAGAAGGGGACACCATCCTTTTCAATCCATATTCTGCTCTTTATTTCCATGATTCTATGTGTTTAGGATTATACATTCGACTTCGTCATTGATATTGATCAATTCTGTGTCATTTGGGATTCTTACTAATACATTACTTTTGGCAAACGAATGCAACATAGACGATTGCTGACCATGTAAGATCTCAACTTTATTGCCATTTAGTTTGCCTTTTAGAAACAATGTTTTGCCGGTTGTATTGTTATAACTGGAAAGAGAACTTGCTTTCATTCTTTTTAAATGCAAAATATTTGAACCACTAATTTTTTGTAACAGTGGCGTCACGTAAATATAAAAACAGGATAAAGCTGAAGCCGGATTACCGGGTAAGCCAAAAACAAACTGATGGTTTTTCCTTCCAAACCAAAGCGGTTTTCCCGGTTTTTGGTTGACTTTATAAAAAAGTTCCTCTACACCATTAACTTTTAAAGCCTCCTGAACAAAATCATAATCGCCTACAGATATTCCTCCGGAGATTAAAACAACATCTGAATTCTCAAGAGCTTTAGATATGATATTTTTGGTTTCATCAAAAGTATCCTTGGTTTTTAAAATAGTAATACTATTAATTCCTAAGTTTCTTAAGGCCGCACTTAGCATAAATGAATTACTTTCATAGATCTTTCCATCCTCCAAATCTTTTCCAGATTCCTGTAATTCATTCCCGGTAACTATGATAGTAACTTTAGGCGTATTGTAAACTAACACTTCGCTAATGCCAATTCCCGCCAAAAAACCAATAGCTGCTGCATTTATTTTAAGACCTTTGTTAAGGACTACCTCTCCTTTTTTCACTTGTTCTCCAATCGGCCGAACATTGTCGAATTTATTAGGTTGCTTTGTAATTGATAGCGTATTATTAGATCTGATCACATGTTCCTGAATAACAACAGTATCAGCGTCATCTGGCACTAAAGCACCTGTAAAAATGCGTGCAGCCTGTCCGCGCTTCAGATCAATTTTTTTTCCATCACCGGCTTTAGATTCTTCAACTAATTCATAAGTATTTGAATCAGTCAATTTTATGGCGTAACCATCCATTGCAGACTGCCTGAAAGGAGGCATATTTATAGGAGATACAATATCTTCGGCAAGAACTTTATTAAAAGAAGAATCAACAGAAACTTTTGTTTTTGAAGTGGTTGATTCAACCGATTCAATTATACTAAGTGCTTCAGAAAATGAGATCATAAAATAGATAGCGTTATACCCTGGCAAATATAACGCTATTTTCTATTTATTATGTAACATAAATTACTTTAAATTGAATATAAAACAGAAAGTTTGAATCTGAAATTGATATAGTACAAAGACTATATTTGTTTATAAGTATAAATCATAGGATAATCAACCCAAATTCTAATTCAGAATTGGAGGTTGATTATCTATTAACAATTTTTTGGAGTCTCCAATTAAGACTAAAAATTGAATAGCACATTATAGATTAAAAGTACAAATAATGAAAGTACTATTGAAACTAGGATACCTGCAACTATTTTTTCGTATATCTTCATTGTATTCATGATATTAGCATTTTAAGGTTTATAATTAAAATACTATAAAATCACTTACGGAAGATCTGGGACGGATACAAAAACGTAAAGTAAAGTTTAACTATTTAAATTCATTTTTATGTGATTAATAGCAATACAAAGGTTACAATAATTTGGTAATTAAGCATAAAAAACTCTATCAAAACCCAATAAATCTGTACTAATCGTCAAAATTTCTATGAATGGTAAAAAAAGATAGATGAAGGTAAATCAATAAATAAAAAAAACCGAAATAGGATATTATTAATCTATTTCGGTCTTGATTATGGTGGAGCCAAAGGGACGGAAGTCGAACTTTTTTGATGAGGATTTATTAGTTCTGAATAAAGTAAATTCATCAGACTAATGATTTATGTACTATTAATGATTGAGATTGTATAAGTTATTGCTTAAAGCAAGAAAGAATAGAACACTTGATTACGACTCAAGAAGTTGCAGGTTTGTGGATTTTTATTTACTATAACAATTAAAATATATTTTTCATTTCAATTTGATATATAAATAGCAGAGATTATAATATTGGGAATATAAAGTAAATCCATTCGTCTACACTTAATTGCCATTCACCGAAACTAAATTTTGATTAAACGAAATCAGGTAGTTATCTGACCGATTAGCACTACTTTTCAAGTTGAAACCGCAAAAAAAATAAAAGTTATGGCAAAATCTCTAAATATTTTGGTTATCGAGGATGATATGATTGAGGTAATGAAATTAAATAGAACTATTAGCTCATTAAAACAGAAGCATAATATAATTGAAGCTAAAAATGGTGAAGAAGCACTAGAAATATTGAATAAAAAAATTAATTTACCTGATATTATTTTATTAGATTTAAACATGCCTAAAATAAACGGCATTGAGTTTTTAAAAATTTTAAAGAATGATGATGTTCTAAAGTATATTCCAATAATAGTCCTAACCACCTCTAAAAATTATAAAGATGTTTTGGAATGTTATAAAATTGGCATCGCCGGGTATTTGCTAAAACCATTGAAATATGAGGATTATGTTTCTAAGATTGAAAAAATGCTTAATTATTGGAGTAGTAACGAATTAATTAAAATATAATGAAAGGTATTGTTTTTACGGAGTTTTTAGATTTAGTTGAAGACAAATTTGGTTTGGAAACAGTAGATGAAATCATTGAAAAATCTGATTTAAAAACTGACGGTGTTTATACTTCCATAGGTACATATGCATTTTCTGATATGCTTCAGTTGCTTCAGAATTTAAGTAAGAAAACAAAGATTACAATTGATGAGCTGCTTCTTATTTATGGGGAACATTTTTTTAGTGTTTTAGAAAAGAGTTATCCCGAATTGTTAGCTACTTATAAAGACCCCATTGAAATGATATCTTCCATTGAGAATCACATACATGTGGAGGTTAGAAAGATTTATCCGGATGCCGAACTACCAACTTTTGAAGTCATTGAGAAAAAAGAAAATTCTTTAGTCATGATTTACAGGTCAAGTAGAGCTATGCATCATTTCGGATTAGGATTAATGAACAAGACTTTCGAACATTTTAATTCGACAGCTTCAATTCAGTTGGAGAAAGTTAAAGAAAATGGAACAGAAGTAAAGTTTATCATCAATAAAGATTAATGAGTCAAAAACAAATTGACATACTTCAACGTGCCTTAAATCGAGAAAAAGCTGCGCGAAAACAAGCCGAAAAAATACTTGAAGACAAATCTGCTGAGCTTTTTCAATTAACTCAGAAACTAAAAGAGTCTAATGATAAATTAGAGCATCTTGTTAAGCAGCAATCATCAGAACTACAGGGTGTTTTTGAAAATATTGTGGATGCATACGTGGTGATGGATCTTTTTGGCAATGTCATTAAAATGAATGATGCAGCTGTCGAATTATTGGGGTACAATATAGAAAATGAGGAGGTAAACCTCATGAATCTTGCACATCCTGATGAAATGACCAGAGCCAAAAGATCCTTCAAAAAATTACTTAAGAAAGGAACGTTAACCAATTTCCACATAAAAATCCTTACAAAGGATAAAAAACAAAAGTTAGTTCATATAAATTCCAGTATCATCTATGATGATGACATTCCAATTGCTGCCCAGGGAATTGTAAGAGATATTACTAAAGAAAAAGAAGCTGAAGAGCAGTTAATTGAGTCTGAAAACAGGTTAGCGACATTAATCTTGAGTTTGGACAGTGGAATTTTGCTTGAAGATGAGAACAGGCAAATTGTACTAACCAATACTAAGTTTTGTGAATTGTTTCAAATTCCGGCACCTCCAGATCAACTTAAAGGAATGGATTGTTCAGATGCTGCTGAAAAGAACAAACATTTCTTTGAAAACCCTGAAGAATTTGTATCCAGAATAAATAAAATAATAAAAGACAAGGAAACCGTTATTGGGGATGAGTTAACCATGGTCGACGGAAAAATTTTAGAAAGAGATTTTATCCCGATTTACAAGGACAATGAGTATCATGGACATTTGTGGAGTTACCGTGATATAAGTTTAAAAAGGCGTTTCAGGCAAAGCATAGAAGCCGAAAAGCAAAAATACAGCAGTATTATTGCTAACATGAACCTGGGATTGGTAGAAGTTGATAATGACGATGTGATATTAATGGTAAATCAAAGTTTTTGCGACATGTCTGGATACAAAGAAGATGAATTAATTGGCAAAAAAGGGTCTGATATATTTTTGACTCGTAAGGATGTTGACATAATTAAAAAGGAAAACAAAAAAAGAATAAAAGGGAAATCCAACTCGTATGAATTGACTGTAAAAAATAAAAATGGAGAGATTAAACATTGGCTGATTAGTGGAGCTCCAAATTATAGTATAAATGGTAAAGTTATTGGCTCTATTGGAGTTCATCTGGATATTACAGAATTAAAGTCACTTGAGTTACAAAAAGTAAACTTATTGAGAAAACTGGAGAAAAGTAATGAAGAATTGCAGGACTATGCACACATTGTATCCCATGATTTAAAATCACCACTTAGAAGTATTTCTGCTTTGATCTCATGGATCAAGGAAGATTACCAAAATGTGATTGATGATCCTGGTATGCAAAATTTTAAACTTATCGAAGATAAATTGGAGAAAATGGACCATTTAATCGATGGAATTTTAAATTATTCCAGTATTGATGAAAAGCATTCTAAAAGTCAAAAAACCGATTTGAATGAAACCATCGAGAACATTAAAAATATCATATATATTCCTGATCATATTACTGTTCAGGTCGATAAGAAATTGCCAATAATAAATGTTGACCCTATAAGGATTCAACAACTATTTCAAAATCTAATAAGCAATGCTATAGCTCATATGGATAAGCCGGTTGGTATAGTTGAAATTGGTTATTCAGATAAACCAAACTTTCACCAATTCAGTGTTTCAGATAATGGTGTAGGAATATCTCAGGAATATCACAAAAAGATATTTGAAATATTTCAATCGGTTAGTGATAACGAATCCACAGGAATCGGATTATCCATAGTAAAAAAGATTGTTCAATTGTATAACGGTCAAATTTGGTTGAATTCGGAATTAGGTAAAGGAACAACATTTTATTTTACCATTAAAAAATAACAAGATGGAGAAGCCCAATTTGTCTTACATAAAGAGTTTATCAGGAGGGGAATTAGAATTCGAGGAAAAACTCATTAAGATCATTAAATCCGAGTTTCCCAATGAGAAATCTATCTACTATGAGCATTTAAAGGAAAAGAATTATACAAAAGCAGCCGACGATGTGCATAAACTTAAGCATAAAATTAGTATTTTAGGGCTGGGAAAAAGTTATAATATAGCTGCTGATTATGAAAATGACTTGCGTGAGAATAGCTTGAAATTAAAGGATGATTTTGAGAATATTCTACAGATTATAACGGAATATTTAAGTACTCTTTAAGTGAATTTCATATGAACTGTATTATTATTGACGATGAATCTACTGCCAGAACTATTATCGAACAATTGTGTTCACAGGTAAAAAGCCTGAGTTTAGTCGAAGAGTTTCCAAATGCGATTCAGGCCATAAAATACTTAAATCAGAATGAAGTCGATCTTATTTTCCTGGATATACATATGCCGGATTTCACAGGTTTTGATTTTATAGAAACGCTTAAAAATCCTCCTAAAATAATATTAACTACCTCAGATCGGAAATTCGCTATTCAGGCATTTGAATATGATTGTATTGTCGATTATTTGGTGAAACCAATAACACTGCCTCGATTTGAGAAAGCTATTCAAAAAGCGGAAAATGCTTCTGTTAAAAGTAAAGCCAAGAACGTAGATGATAAAGTGGAGTTGTCATCTGGAAACGACCTATATGTAAACATTGACAGGCGTCTTATTAAAATAGACATTCCGAGTATTTATTTAATAGAGGCAAAAGGCGATTACATCCATATAAAAACTGAAGAAAAGAACTATACTGTTCATTCTACTCTTAAAAAGATCGAGGATAAACTACCAGAAAGCATCTTTCTAAAAGTACATCGATCCTTTGTAATTAATTTTAGCAAAATAATTGATATTGAGGATAATAGTGTGCTGATCAAAAGAGATGTCATTCCTGTGAGCCGTTCCAAACGCCCTGAATTAATGAAGCGGCTTAATTTGCTTTAATTGTATTTTCTAAAAATTGGTTTAATTCTTAACAACCATTTGAAACGTAATCCTATTTCGGTAAAGGTAAAACCTGCTGCTGTGGCAGAGGCTATATTACTATGGGTGCCATAGACATTTAACAGACTCCGCTGAGAGAATTTGTAACCAAATGCTCCTTGCAATCTGTAGGCGCTTTGTTTTGCGTCATCTTCAATATATTGAAATCCGTAAGCTGCCGTTAAATTATAAAACCAAGCTTTGGGCTTTGCAACGGCTTCATCCTTAATAAGATTTATAAATACTTCTCCTGCATTAAATTTTTCAGGACTAAAATATATAGTAGGTACTTGCTCTTTAAAGGTAATGTACTGGTAATTCAAGCCCACTTTTAAAGCTGGTTTACTCAAAAGATTATAGTACAAAGATGTAAATAGCAGATTTCGGGTATTGTTATCGTTTTGAGAGGTATATATGTATTGTGTATACCATCCCAAATTAAAATTGGTGCTTAGGTTGTAGTTGGCATAAAAGTTATTTTGTACCAATTCTCGATCTAAAAGGTCCGCATTAAAACTTTCTACCTGACGTTTATAACCTATATCTAAGGTTTGAAGCTTAAAGGATTTTATATTAAAAGACACATCTGTTAAGAGTTGTGAGTAATCTGTACTCTCAGCTTTTGCTGAGGCCATGCCTGCAGATCCTTTAAATACTATCCTTGGTAGTATCTGGTATGACAATCCTAAGGATACATTATTAGCCGTTGCACTATTATCTGTAACCGTATTAATTGTGCTGCGATAACTATAATTTCCTAAAAGACTGAATTTTGTCGACAACGGATAAACTACATTATTAGTAAATGCGTAGGCTTTATTATCGCCATTATCAAACGTATGCGCTGCTTTAGAAACTAATGAAGGCGCGAAGTTATTATTCATTTGATTAATAAAGTTTACAGCATCTTTCTGGTTATCATAGAATTTTAAGGTGTTTTCCGCCCAGGTATAAGCATCATCATAACGACCTAGAGCTTTTAACACATTCGCTTTTCCTAAGTTCCCATCGAAAGAGGTGCTATCATTTTCTAATATTCTGTTGTAATCTCTCAGGCTTTGTTTAAAATTACTTTTATAAATATTCAAAGTAGCTCGTAAAGCCAATACCCAGTTGTCGTTTGGATGTTGGGTCTTCAAACTATCAATAACCGCTTTTGCCGATTTATATGTTTTGTTCCATATCAAGGCTTGCGCATAACGTTCAGTAGTTTGTTGCGCTAAAAGAGTGTCTGTAATTTTTGATAGACTTTTATATGCCTTTGTGCTTAAATTTAGTGCGGACTTTTCTTTGCCATTTAAATGTGCCACCAATGCCAAACCATTTAGTGCTAATATGTTGTGCTCTGGTTGTTCAGCGAGTCTGTTATAAATGGCATTAGCGCTTTCTAATTCATTGGTAATTAAATACAGGTTAGCAAGATTTAATAAGGTGTCTTTATCATCATCAAATAAATCAAGGTTTTTTGTTAACAGGGCTTCAGCTTTCTTATAGTTTTGTGCTTGCTGGTTTTTATAAGCATAACCTAAATAGATATACTTTTTTGAGGTTAGAGCATTTGGGTTTCCAGGTAAAATTTCTAAAGCATTGTTCACATAGATCAAAGCGTCTTCGTATTCCTTTAAGTTAGATAAGGTGTTCGCATAGCTCAATAAAGCAGGAAAACTTTTTGAATCTTCGTCAATTAATTTTTTAAAATAGGATTTAGCGTCGTTGAACTTTTTATTCCAAAGTAGGGATTCACCATAATTCAGTTTGACTTCAAAATCGCTTGGGTAATCCTGCAATAAATCTGTAAATATGGTATTGGCCTTTTCCGAATTACCATTTAGGCCAACTGCTCGTCCATAACATAGTCGTGCAGTTTTATTATCCGGATAATCTTTTAAAGTGTTTTTAAAAAATGTTTCGGCTTCCTGATAATTACCTGTTTCTAAATAGGTGAAACCTTTTTGCATGTCTTGAGCATTAAGGCTAAAAACAAGCAACAATACAGAAATATATATGATAGATTTTAAGTTCATAATCAATGTGTTATTTGATATCTGCAAGTTACGGATGAATACCTGTTCATTCATCTACAGCAAACTGCCATCCATCGAAATCAATAGGGCATACATGGAGTTTGTCAAGATATTTGCGTCAGAATTGAATCAATAAACAAGAAAAATATGCAAGTTGTCAATCTGATAAAAACCAGAAAAATTTCCCCGGAACAGTTGTTCATGTTAAGTGTGCTGATCGTTAATGGAGGTAATTATTTATACAATCTTATTCTTGGCAGGATCTTAGGGCCAGCCCAATTTGCCGACGCAGCAGTATTAATAACATTTTTGTTAGTGTTATCCTTTGTGGCGATGACCTTTCAACTGGTTACTGCTAAATTCTCGGTTATTTTTGAGAACGATTCCTTTAAAAATTTTATCTCATCAACTTATAAACTTGCAACAGTTTTTGGCATAGTTCTGGGTTTATTAGTCATTTTTTTTTCAAATCATTTACAACATATATTTAATACGTCATCTTCAAGCATGTTTGTCATTTTTGGTGTAGGTGTGCCACTTTATTTTTTAATGAGCGTTAACAGAGGAGTATATCAAGGCAAAAAAGAGTTTAAATTGTTATCGATAACCTATCAGGCCGAAATGTTAAGCAGGTTGCTCATTACTTTGGGATTGATCTTTTTATTTAATATTCAATCCTCCATTGTAATCGCAATTGGAATTTTAATCTCTCTGGGATTTGGTTTAGTGCCTTTTAGATCTGTTAAGATCCATTTTAAATCGGTCAGGCTTATCGAGCCGGCAAAAGTTAAGCGAGTTCGGAACTTTTTTGTGATCACAGCATTTTATGAGTTGACACAGATCATCATTAATAATAGTGACATACTTTTAGTAAAGCATTATTTTGAATCATATGATGCGGGACTCTATGCTTCCCTGGCACTCATTGGACGAATAGTCTATTTTATTGCCTGGATGTTCGTCATGCTGTTACTGCCAACAGTGGTTCAACTCAAAAAAGAAGGAAAGAAAACAGCTCCTATATTATTTAAATATTTAGGTTACATAGCTGGCATTGCATTACTGATAGTTTTTGGTTGTTCTTTATTTCCGGAAACAGCCATTACTTTATTGTTTGGACACAGTTATTTGGCAATGGCTCCATTATTATGGCAATATGCTTTGGCAACTGGCTTATTCGCGATCTCCAATATTTTTGCCTATTACTACTTGTCCTTAGATCGATATATTCCTGTGGTTATCTCTGGTGTGTTTGGCGTGCTTCAAATGAGCCTTGTGATTTTCTTTCACAACAGTTTAGAACAGGTAGTACATATGCAAATAGTAGCCATGTTCCTATTACTTGTTCTTCAGGTATCTTTCTTCATTTTTGATTCGAAATCAAACTAAACACAAATATCGAAGAATAGCTAAATCTACAGCTTTATTCCACTCGTCTACACAACAAAGCAATCCGTCTAAAGACACTAATTTACTAGGTTTAAAACTGCAAATTTGTAGTGTAATTAAAATAAATAAAGAATAAACACACATATTATGAAACTAGCAATCGTAACAGCATATCCACCAAGCAAGGTCACTTTAAACGAATATGCGTATCATTTAGTAAAACATTTTAGACAAAAACAAGACATTACGGAAATCGTCTTGTTAACTGATAAAACCGAAGGCGAAAAAGACTTGTTTTTTCAGGAAGATGGTTGTAAGATCTATGTAAAGGAATGTTGGGAATTTAATAGCTATTTAAACATAGTTAATGTTACCAAAGCCATCAACCAATCTCAACCAGATGCTGTATTATTCAATTTACAATTCATGAAGTTTGGAGATAAAAAAATTGCAGCAGCCCTAGGCTTAATGTTGCCGTTGGTTTGCAAACTAAAGGGTATTCCAAACATCGTTTTATTGCACAATATTTTAGAAGAAGTTGATTTAGGTTCAGCTGGATTTACCTCCAATAAATTGATGCAAAAAATCTATGGATTTATAGGTTCATCTTTAACAAGATTGATATTGCAAGCGGATACAGTAGCATTGACTATTCAAAAATATGTTGATGTGTTAGAGAAAAAATACAATGCCAAAAACGTTACTTTGATTCCTCACGGGACATTTGAAGTTACTAAAGAAGAGCCAGATTACAGTATTCCAAATGGACCACTTCAAATTATGACATTCGGAAAATTCGGAACCTACAAAAAAGTAGAGGGAATGATTGAAGCAGTGGAGAAAGTGAGAGCCAGAACTAGATTAGATCTTGAAGTTGTTATTGCCGGAACCGACAATCCAAACGTACCTGGTTACCTGGCAAATGTTCAGGAAGCATACAAACATGTACCACAAGTTAGATTTACAGGTTATGTTGAAGAAGAAGAGGTGCCAACCTTATTTAAAGAAAGTGCAGTTGTGGTTTTTCCTTATACGTCAACTACCGGAAGTTCTGGTGTGTTGCACCAGGCAGGCAGTTATGGAAAAGCTGTAGTGATGCCTGATTTAGGAGATTTAGCCTTGTTGGTAAAAGATGAAGGTTATAAAGGTGAATTCTTTGAGCCAACATCTGTAGAGTGTCTTGCAAATGCCATTGAAGCGATTGTTACAAATGAATCTTACAGAGTTCAATTAGGTCAGGCTAACTTTAAGGCAGCCAACGCATATCCAATGGAGAAAATCACAAATATGTATTTAAACAAGTTTGAAAGTATTATCACAGGAAAACAAGCTGATATACCAAAATCTAGGGTTGAGAAATATATTTAAAAGCACCTTTTTTTATCCCAGATCTATTGATAAACCCAAATCGCTTTTGAATATTTTTTCGCCAAGGAAGTCCACCTACGACTTCCTTTGGTATTTTTTCGAAGTCGTAAAGTGTCCAGGACATAAATTGCAAATAATTGTTTGCAATGATTTCCTGGGCTTTTTTGTGGTAATTGGTTTGCTTTTTCTCCGATCCTCCAAATGGCTTCCAGACTCCAGAATAAGAAGATAGTCCAAACTCTTGTAAAACGAGAGGTTTGTTTGGAATTTCTGTTTTCAATGATTTAATTGCGTCGTCAAGTTTATTTAAATCTTCGTAATAGTGAAAGGACACTAAATCGACTTTATCTTGTAAGATGGTTGCGCTTTGTGTGTTTGACCATCCAATGGTTACAGGATGTTGATTGTCGATCGATTTTATAAGATCGATCATATTGCTCAACCAGGAAATCACCAATTCTTTTCCTCTGGAATCAAAATCCAGATTCGGTTCGTTTTTAATGTCCCAAGCTAACAGAGCGTTGTGGTCTTTTAATTTGGACACAATGGTTTCTGCGTGACGTTGATTGAGTGTCCAGTTCAACACTGAATAGTCACCATAAAAATCAAACAAGGTGACAACCACACCAATACCATTATTTTCTGCGGCATCTAACGTTTGTTTGAGTTTATTTAGTTTTTCCAGATTAACATTGGCTTTCCCAAAATCGTCATATTGAACAAAAATTCTAACCGAATTCAATCCAGCATCCTTTATGATCTTAAAGTCTTTTGAAATGGAATCTATTGAAAATTTCTCACCAAACATATCCCAAGGACTCGCTTGGGGATAATAATTGATGCCTTTTATGTTAAGGCTGTCATTTGAAACCGATTTCGATTCAATTTGAACATCTTCATTCGATTCTTTTACCAAATGCCTGATGCGCCAAAAACCATCTTCTAAAAGCAAAATAACTTTGTAATTGGATTGCTCTACGGTTTCAAGAACTAGGTTATCATCTTTAAAAATACGCTTATACTCAACAACGTTATTGTCTGAAATCACCGCTAATTGTCCATCTTCACTAAAGAATTCCAAAGTTGGATGATGCTCTAAAGTAGTTGATTCTACTGTGATCCCTTCTTCAGTGTTCTGCTCAATAAATTGGTATAAATTTTCGCGAGCATGTTCTGTATAATAATCTTCAATACCTTCTTTTAAGTTGGTTTTGTAAGCCACATTTCTTACATACCAGGCATCCAGATAATCGTTTTGAATGGCATTTAAATTCTCTGAATCCATTGGTCTGCCTTCGTTATTTAAAGGACTCCAAACCATTTTAGGAAGATATTGTTCTACTTTTTTAATTTCTGTGTGCAGCATCGTACTTCGATCTGCTCCTGTGTTTAAATAACTAAAAATGGCACTAACACCAGAAACCAATAAGGCAACTATCACGATATACGAGGTAATTAAAATGGTACGCAATATGTTCTTGTTTAAACCTACCATATGCTTTGTGTATTAGATTTTTTGATTCCGGCAACTTCCACCACAATTTTGTAGGTTCCTTTGTTGATGGTTTCTGGTTTCAGTTTAAATATTACAAATCCATTATTGCTTGTTTTCATTTCAGATTCCAAAAGCGTTTCATCAGCATAAACCTTTAACTTCACTTGTAAGCCATCAGGAATGAGTTGCTGCATAAAACTCTTGATGGGACCAACAGTTATCGTTCTGCCATCTTCAGAAAAATTCACGGTAAAATCTTCAATCACTTGTTTGTAATTTAAGCTAATGGCATTGCTTTCTGCCATACCTTCTATAAAGGCTTTCACTGTCCAGTTAGATGCTTTATCTGGATGAATCATTTTTGCTGAAGCCACACCATTTATGGTCGTTCCTGAAGTTCGCAAAATGTTTCCTTTATCATCTTCTATTAAAAACAGCACATAGGTTCCATCGCTAACCACGTTGTTTTGTTTGTCTTTGATGATTGATGTGCTAAACGTGGTAATTTGATTGCCATCCGCATATTGATGAGGTCTTTTGTAAGCAATATTAAAGTTGGTTGGAATGGCTGCAGTGACATCAATTGTAAATTCTTTGGAATTGGTATTCATAGCTGATGAGGACACCAAAATACGTCCACTTTCCTTATAGGAAAAGATATTTTTAAAAGCGATTAAATTTTTAGTAAAAACCTCGTCTGTTTGTTCTGAATCTAAAAACTGATGCTTTACTTGAATCAAGCTATTATCAGGAATTGGGTTGTCCAATGAATCCGTTGGAATCACTACTACCATACTATAATCCGTTTCACCAGCTTCAATACTTGGTGGGCCAATATAGGTTTCCATAGTAGCTACTTCCGCCTTTGGTTTCATGTTGATTTGTCCTGAAATCGATTGATCATCTATTAACAATTGCCAATTAATTACACCAATTTTATTACTCATGTGCTGCGGAATATGATATTGTAGTATATCATCCTCAAAAATAGGATTTACCAAAGTAGAACCATAACTGTTGGAAAAATACAAAACAGGTTTTGTAGTTGATGAAGAGAATTTCAGAATCACAGAACTACCAACCTCATAATCGGTTTGAGTTGTTAAAAGTTTAATATTGTCCTTCTTATATTGAAGCGCAGTAAATGACGTCAATATCACAAAGCCAAAAACAAACAGATATGTAAATATTTCTCTTATCATTTCGGATTTCCAATATAGGTGTTAAGGTCAATTTTGATATAACTAAAATCTGGATGCTCAATCTCTTGAAGCATAGCATTAGAATGAGTCTCTATTCTATTCGGTACAATTTTTTCTGAAATGGATGCATTTGGTAACCCATTTACATAAACATTCTCCATACTCGAATTGATGATATTAAGGTTTCCTTTTTTCAATAAAGAATAATTAAAATCCTGTTTGCGCTGTTGCCTGATGCCTTCTTTTACAAACTGATGATCCACCCAAAGCAATTCCTTATTTTCATTGTAATAGGACACCAATAACTGCGGAATAGTAATCTCCTGCAAACCACTATTAAATAAATTACCCGAAATATGATTATCATCAATTACAAAATCACTTAACACCACATCTTTGTACAAATCGGTTATGGCTACATTTCCGGCAGCTTGCAAGTTGAATTTGGTTGGTTGCTCTTCAAATTCAACAGGCGTAAATTCATCTGGATGAAAAGTTTTTGGAATGGAATCTTCTGTTTTGGACCAGGCAATCCCTTCAAAATTAATTCTAAACGGACTCGTTTCCTTGGGCATAAGTTTGTGCTTCACGTGGTACTTAGCATTGTAGGTTGCAAGCATTTTATTGGCATCGTTATACAAGGTGCCTTTTAACACCACATCTGCTGGAACATTATCTATGTTTTGTACTACCCCAACTATGGCATAATGTCCATTATATTTAACCAATTTAGCTGTTATGATTTCTAAAACAGGTTGCTTCAAGACATCCTCATGATGTGTTTGTTCGGTTGTAACACGTCGTCTTCCCTGATTAAAATAGTTGGTTGTATTATCTGCATACAATTGATCTGGAGGTAAATCGTTGTTGATCTCGTCTGGCTCCAAATACCATTTGCCTTTATGTTTTACAGCACGTTTATAATCGGTTTTGTCAATTTTTTCCAAAGGGGTTATCCACTGTGTATCTACTTTTAAGGTTGCAGAACTGTCAGTAGCATTCAAGATTTCGGTTGAAATCGCATCCATTTTAGCATAACTACTCAACAAACCATCAGTAACCGAAACTTCCAACATGTATTGCGCGATTGGCAAATTACTCTTCGGGTTGATTAAACTATGAGCAGTTTCAAATTGCTTGAAATCGAGTGCATCATAATAGGCTAATACTGCATTTTCCGGACTGCGTTGCGAATCATTTTTTATATAGAAGAGGTAAATGCCATAGCAAACAATAATTGCTAAAACGAACGACCAAATATGGGTCATTCTTAATACACCATGAGAAAATTTGGTGTAATTATTCTGAATCTTTAAAAAGTCTGGAGTTGGTTTCAATTTTGATTTTAAGGCTATCACCCAAAACATCTGTACATTCAATATAAATGCAATCAGAACCGTTAAAAAAGGAATCACTCCCCAAAGTATCTTCAGCCATTTGGCAACATCCTCTTTTGGTAAAATGGATGATAATGGAGGAACATTTAAACGTTCCCAAACCATAATGCCATTTTCCAATTGCTGTAAGCGTTGCCAGCCTGCATAATACAGAACGGGATCGTAAAATTTATCGTTAGAGAAGATGTATTTCAGGTTATACTTATCTGGAGTGGTCAAGAATTGTTGTAAGGAACCAATACCAGCAACACCTTTAAATTTTGAATTTTCCAAACGCTCAATTGGTCTTGTGGTTAATTCTGGCAAGCGTCGTGCAGAATGGTAATTACCATCAACAGTCAAAGCATTGGTTTGTGCGCTCAACCATGCCATTTGATCGCCAAATCCCAGGGTTAAAAATCGCCATTTATCATGGTCGTCCTGGTTGAGGAAGTTCACGATTGGCAACATTTTAATTTTTTGAGGTTGTGATGGTCTAAAGTAGCCTAAACTCATAGTGAAGATAACCATGAACACAAACAAGCCAGCCAATATGCCTCCAATAATTCTATGGTATATAGCTCCAAATTTTGCTTGAATTAAAGTTTTTAAATCACCTTCCACAAAGCGAAAGGTGAATTCGCCTAACAACGGTAAAGACATGATACTTGCCCAAAGTGTAAATCTATCCAAGGTTAAAATATTAAAGGCTGTTTCGCCTAAAATCTTTCTTGGAATTGGTGTGGTTCCTCCAGTTCCTAGAATTGTTAAGATGGTTATGGAAAGTCCGAAGAACAAGTAACGTTTGCTGTAGTATCTGTAAAATATATAAGGTAAAAGCAGTAGTAAAATTCCCCAGGGAATTAAAAAGAAGACCAATCCAGATGATGTAATCTCAAGAAAATTATCTCTTGAACCATGCGGAATAGGAACCTGTGTGATCGGGTTGTTTTTTGAATTGATCCAGTAAGGTAAAATACACGTAATAATCAATGCTAAAGATAATATTCCGAAGCTTACTATTCGCCAAAAAAGTTTAAAGAAACTATTTAAAAAGACTCTAATGGTTACCTCCTTCATAGAGTTGACTTTTTCTCTTGAGTGATCCATAATCACCATTCCTATTAAAGGGAATATAAAGAACACCATTCCAAAAATGGGCGTTACGTGATGCGAGGTAACAGTGACTGCAATAAGCGACAAAGAGGTTGCGAGATACCATTTTTTGCCGGTTTTTAACCATAAATAAATTTCTGGTAAGGCATGCATCAATACAGAAATACCAATAATACTTGGTAATTGTCCAAAAATATGAAGGGTTTCTACAAAAGATGATGAAAACACAGCTAAAACAGCAGCGTAGCCAGCTGCAGTTTTGCTTGCTGTTATGAGTAGCGAAAATCGATAAACACCGGTTATAAAAAGGATAATGGCAATAATGGCAACAGCAAATAAGCCAAATTTTAGTCCATCAATGTAAGATAGCAAAGCGATGGATTGATGCACCAAAGGTGGATAACTCTGTACTGTAAATCCTGTATACCACTCGTAATTCCATGGCTCGAACCAGCTATTGGCATAATGATCTGCAAAGAACAAATGGATTAAGGCATCATAGGTAGTTTCCAATGTAAAAAAAATGGCACTACCATGAAACACCAATCCTAAAAGTAAGGCTGCGATTAAGTATTTGTTCGAGGTTTCCTTCATTTAAGGCTAATAAACTATGTGGTAAAGATAAATAATTTAACTAGTGATTCATTTTTTAATCATCTATAGGAATCTTCCATTCGTCGACACTAAACTTGTGTTACGGCTAAATATGAATTTTCGTCAGTGCTTGTATAGTACTTTTGAACCAACAAAAACAATAAAAATCTAATTATTATGAAAATATTAGCCATAGACGATCAACAATTAGTATTACTTCCTTTAGAAAAACGATTAAAGGAGTTAGGATACCAAGTTAAAACTGCAACCAATGCATCTGAAGGAATGGACGCGTATGATTCCTTTAATCCGGATTTAGTGATTGTAGATATTAATTTACCTGAGGTTTCCGGTTTGGAAATTATTCGATATATCCGAATTACAAATGATGATCAATTACCTATTATGGTACTATCAGGTGTAACCAGTGATGATACTATAACTGTTGGGTTCGATTTAGGAATCAATGATTATATGAAAAAGCCTTTAAGTTTGAATGAAATATGTGCTCGAGTTAAACGATTGATTGGAGTTCCAGAAATTGAAAACGTGAACAAACCATCAGAAAATGTCATGATCCAACAACGTTGCGTTGGGGTTGTGATTCCTTGTTATAATGAAGAAGAACGTTTGTTAAGCACAGAATTTTTAAATTTTGTTAAAAAAAATACAGGTTACCATCTTTGTTTTGTAAACGATGGCAGTAAAGATAACACGCTTCAGGTGTTAAAAGAATTACAAAAAGGAAGAGAGGATTATATTACTGTTTACGACTGCGAGAAAAATGGTGGTAAAGCAGAAGCTGTTAGATTAGGAATGCTTCACATGGCCAAAAAAGAAGACTTAGATTATATTGGCTTTTTAGATGCCGATTTATCAACGGATTTAGCCGATTTTGACGACTTGGTTAAAACCATAGAAAGTTCAGATTTTAAAATTGTAAGTGGTTCTCGAATCTCAAGAATGGGAGCCAATATTACAAAGGAATCAGCAAGAAAGATTATCAGTTTGACTATTAATTTCATCATCAGAAAGATATTGAAAATGGATTTTAAAGACACACAATGTGGTGCAAAGATCTTCAGTAAAGATTCAATTGAAATAGCATTTTCAGAAAAGTTTGTTACACAATGGATCTTTGATGTAGAGATCTTTAAAAGAATGACACACCATTTCGGTTTAAAGAAAGCAAAAGCATATTTATGCGAGCAACCATTAAAAAGATGGATTCATGCTGATGGTTCTAAATTATCCATGAAAGATTCAGTTAAAATAGTTTTCCAATTAGCGCAAATAGCTTGGGTTTACAGGACTAAGAATTCAAAATCGGAAGTTACAGCAACCGACTTAAAGGTTGCTTAATATTAACTGAAAACGTTCTTTAAAATGAAATTAGGAATTATTATCATATTCCATGACAACGAAGATATAATTGATAAGGATTTCTTTATCTCGCACTTGAATCAAGCAAAAAACATAGAATTCTGCTTTGTCAACAATGCCAGTTCCGATAAAACGTATCAATTTTTAACAGAGATAAAAGAGGATTATAGTTGTATATCCTTAGTCGATATAAAAAAGTATACAACAGAGTCGATAGCTGTTAAAGCAGGAGCCAGATTTTTATTTAATGAATTTGAATTAAATCACATTGGTTACGTTAGTACAGACACAAGGAAAAAAGAACAATTCAACTTATATGAAATGCTAAAAGCAATCAATGCAAATAAAGATTTTATCCTGGAGTATGATATTAAAATGATAGAAAGGCAGAAAATCAAAAAATCAATAATGAACAGAATATTTTCAGTAATAGAATACTTGAAAGTTCTAAAAACAAACAAACAATTATTTATCGTACAAAGTTTATTTTAAATAAAAACCCAAATAACCATGAACGTATATCCAATAAAATTCAATCCAATCCTCAAAGAAAAAATCTGGGGAGGAAACAAACTAAAAAATATTCTCGGCAAACAAACCAAAACATCTAATGTTGGCGAAAGCTGGGAGATTTCAGATGTTGAAGGGAACATCTCTGTTGTTAGCAATGGCCAATATCAAGGTCGAAATTTGAAAGAACTAATAAAGGAACACAAAATAAATATTTTAGGTTATAATAATTTTGAAAATTTCGGATACAATTTTCCATTATTAATTAAATTTTTAGATGCTAAAACAGATTTGTCAATTCAGGTACATCCTGACAATAATATGGCAAAACAACATCATAACTCCTTTGGGAAAACAGAAATGTGGTACATAATGGATAGTGATAAAAATGCCGATATTGTTTTGGGTTTAAAAAACAAAAACATTAATCCTGAAGTACTGCAAAACATAAATTCTGAAAACGTTGATAAAGTATTCAACAGAGAACCCGTTAAAAAAGGCGATAGTTTTTTTATCCCTGCAGGAAAGATCCATGCAATTGGCGCTGGAGTATTGGCAGCTGAGATTCAACAAACCTCAGATGTAACATATCGAGTTTATGATTGGGATAGAACAGATGATAGAGGTCAAAAGCGGGAATTACATACGGAGTTGGCACAAAAAGCGACTAAAAACTTTGATTCTAACGGAAAAGCAAAGTATAATATTCGTGAAAATGAAAGTGCAAATTTGGTTAATTGCGATTACTTTGAAACTAACATTTTAGACATCAGTAAACATCAAGAAAAAGATTATTCGTCCTTAGATTCCTTTGTGATTTTCATGTGTGTAGATGGAGAAGCAGACATTACTGCTGGTGGCTATACAGAAACAATAAAAATGGGAGAAACCTTATTATTGCCTGCAAAAACTAAGAGAGCAGTAATCAATTCATCAGGCTCTAAAATACTTGAGGTATACAGTGTCAATAAAAATTCAAAATTTATTAAGAAGACTCTCTTTTTTTAGCAAAGTTGTCTACTAGTTAACTAAACTAAAAGCAAAAAAACCGTAAAAAACTATAAATAAGTTAATTACGATTTTATTTTGTGGAGTCGCCGAGAATCGAACTCTGGTCCAAACAAGCCATCAATAGGCTTTCTACACGTTTAGTTTTTTCATGGTTTTCGATAATGTGCTGATTAAAAACACTCTACACATTACTTATCTTCTTAATTTCAAAATTGCATCAAAGCGCTACAATTTCTATGTTAACATTTACGATGCCTCAAAAAGAACGCCGTTAACCAAGGCTTTCAAGAGACATTCAGCTTTCCTACCTAGTAGGACGAGGCTTAATCTTACTAAAATTCAGATTAAGCAGCTAAAGCGTAGTTATTCTCGCCGTTTAAATTTTGAAATAGCATTTTACGAGTTTCAATTTCATTACTCGACGTGCTTACAAATCAATAAAACTCGCTGTCAAAACCAGTCGACCCCAATATTTCAAAGATGTTTTTTATAGCGTTACCTTCCGTTGTACTTCAGGTCAGGCTTTCAGCTATATCTTTTGCTTTACAAGCAAAAGGATGTCGCTTCAATCCTTAACGCGAACTCACCTTCACTAAAGTTTCAGTGAGCGTTGGCAAAGTTACCAAAAAGTTTGTTTAACCTGCCATTTCCTATTACTTTAGTGCAATATTTATACCATTCTTAATGACTGTCAGAATCGAACCAGAACTGTCAGTTTTACAACTTATTAATATTCAAGCATATATGAAGTTTGCCATAATAAAAGAACGTAAAAATCCACCTGACAGAAGAGTTGTTTTGTCACCTCAAGCCTGTGAAAAGATCATTAAAACGTTTCCAGAAGCAGAAATAATTGTTGAATCATCAGATGTACGGGTTTTTACGGATTCAGAATATTCAAAATTAGGATTTAATGTGACTACATGATGTATCAGAAGCACGATGTTATGCTTGGTGTAAAAGAAGTTCCTATTGATGCATTAATACCAAATAAAAAGTACTTTTTCTTCAGTCATACCATCAAAAAACAACCTTATAATCGCAAATTGCTCAAAGCAATTTTAGAAAAGAATATTGAATTATATGATCATGAGACCATTGTCAATAAAGAAGGTTTTAGAATCATTGGGTTTGGGTATTATGCAGGTGTTGTTGGCGCTTACAATGGAATCAGGACATTTGGGTTAAAATATAATGCTTTCAATTTACCAAAGGCATCAGATTTAAAAAATAGAGACGAATTAGAATCAGAACTGGAAAAAATCAAGCTTCCGAAAATAAAAATTGTTTTAACAGGAAAAGGCAGAGTAGGTGCAGGTGCCAAAGAAGTATTAGATCATATGAATATTAAAGAAGTTACTGTAGATGAATATTTAAGTAAAGAATTTGATGAGGCTGTTTATGTCCAAATAGATGTGCTAGATTATAACAAACGAAAAGATGGTCAAAATTTAGATATGTATGATTTTTTTGATAATCCAGAAGATTACGAATCTACTTTTAAAAGGTTTACAAAGGTAAGTGATATGTTTATTGCAGGTCATTTTTATGGAGAAGGAGCTCCTGTTTTTTATAGCAAAGAAGATATGAAATCTCCCGATTTTAAGATAAAAGTAGTAGCAGATATTAGTTGTGATGTAGATGGACCTGTGGCCTCAACTATTCGTTCTTCAACAATTGCAGAACCAAATTATGGGTACAATCCAAAAACAGAAAGTGAAGTAGATTTTAAAGATAAAGATGCCATTGCTGTTATGGCAGTAGATAATTTACCGTGTGAGTTACCAGATAATGCAAGTCGTGGATTTGGTAAAATGTTTTATGATCATGTCATTCCTGCTTTTTTTAATAATGATAAAGATGGAATTTTAGAAAGAGCGAAAATGACCGAAAACGGTAAACTAACAGAACGTTTTGCCTATTTGCAAGATTATGTGGATGGAAACGAATAAAAGCATTAAAACTGCTTTAGTAACTGGAGCAGCTTCAGGATTAGGATTAGAGTTGTCAATTTTGTTAGCTAAAGATTCTTATGATCTAATTTTAATCGACATAGATGAATCCAATCTTAAACTTGCTAAAGAACAAATTGAAAATGATTGTACGGTTGAAATAAGTTTGCTTGTTAAGGATTTAGGTCAATCTAATATAGCTAGTGAAATCTTTAAGGAACTTAAAGGAAAGCCAATAGATATTCTGGTTAATAATGCTGGTTTTGGTTTATTCGGATCATTCTCAGAAACTGAATGGGAACGTGAGTTGGAAATGTTACAACTTCATATAATTACAACTACACATTTAACAAAATTATTATTGAAAGGGATGCTTGAACGAGGTTATGGTAGAATATTAAATTTATCATCCTTGGCGGCTTTTCAACCTGGACCATTGATGTCTTTATATTATGCATCTAAAGCTTATATATTATCATTTTCTGAAGCCATAGCAAATGAACTGAAAGGAACAGGAGTTACTTTAACTGTCCTTTGTCCAGGGTTAACCAATACAGCGTTTCAAAGTGTAGTTTCCGACTCATCAACAGAAAATAAAATAGGTTTTAATATGGCTTGTCCCAAAGATGTCGCTCAGTATGGTTACAGAGCTATGATGAAAGGTCAAACATTGGCCATTCCAGGGAGATTTAATAAGTTTCTGGCCAGTCTTCATCGGTTTGTCACCAGAGGAATGGCAACAAAAATCATGAGGAATATCCAGGAAAAGAATAGAGCGAGTTAATTTACTTTGCTCTTTCTTTTAAAACACTTTCGATATCTTCTAAATTAAATCCTTTAGCCTTTAGCAGAATTAAATAGTGATACATTAAATCTGCTGCTTCATTTTTAAATAAATCAGCATCATTATCTTTTGCTTCAATAACTAATTCCACTGCTTCTTCACCAACTTTTTGAGCTACTTTATTAATGCCGCTTTTGAAGAGTTTGTTGGTATATGAATTTTCATCATTTGTATCAATTCTATCATTGATGGTTTGTTGTAATTCGTATAAAAAACCTTTTGCAGTTTCTTCTTTAAAACAAGATGTACTTCCTGTATGACAGGTTGGACCTTTTGGATCTGCTTTTATCAAAATGGTATCGTTATCACAATCAATCTGAATATCTTTTACAATCAAAAAATTTCCAGATTCTTCACCTTTGGTCCACAATCTGTTCTTGCTTCTGCTGAAAAAAGTGACTTTATTTTCTGCTTTGGTTTTATTGAATGCTTCTTCATTCATATATCCTAACATTAATACTTGTAAGGTATTATTATTCTGAATGATTACAGGAACTAATCCATCTCCTTTTGTAAAATCTATGTCCATCGTATTGCTATGTTTTCGTTTTTTAAATATTGTTTTAATTCTGGAATTGGTATTTCTCCATAATGAAAAATACTTGCTGCCAATCCAGCACTTGCATGAGTCGTTTCAAACAAGGTTTTAAAATGTTCTTTGGTTCCTGCTCCTCCTGAAGCAATTACCGGAATATTAACTGCATTTACTCACTTCTTCAGTTAGATCTAATGCAAAACCAGATTTGGTACCATCATTATTCATGGAAGTTAATAATATTTCTCCAGCTCCTAATGCTTCCACTTGTTTTACCCAATCCATGGTTTTTAATGGAGTTGGAGTTCGTCCACCATGAACAAAAACCATCCATTCTCCATTTTCATAATTGGTATCAATGGCAACCACGCAACATTGACTTCCAAATTCTCTTGCAATTTCAGTGATCAATTCTGGATTTTTAACTGCTGATGAATTGACACTCACTTTATCTGCTCCAGCCTTAATAACGGCTGATACATCTTCAATTGTATTTATGCCACCACCAACAGTAAACGGAATGTTGATTTCCTCTGCTATATGAGTGACTAGTTCTACTAATGTTTTTCGTTTTTCTATGGTTGCTGTAATATCTAAAAACACCAATTCATCTGCACCTTGTTCTACATATTTTTTTGCCAATTCAATCGGGTCACCAGCATCTGTGATATCAACAAAGTTGATGCCTTTTACGGTTCTTCCATCTTTAATATCTAAACAAGGTATGATTCTTTTTTTTAACATAACTTCTGTAATTCTTTAAGTGTGATATTTCCTTCGTAAATGGCTTTACCAAGAATTGCACCTTCACAACCAATTTCTTTAACCAATTCTAAATCTTTCATAGATAGAAACACCACCACTTGCAATTAATTTTACATCTGATTTTATAACAATTTCATTGTATAATTCGTTTGAAGTTCCTTGTAACATGCCATCTTTTGCAATGTCTGTACAAATTACATAATCAATTCCTTTTGATTCGTAATCCTTGATAAAATCAACAACATCTAATTCTGATGCTTCTAACCAACCATTGGTTGCTATTTTTCGATTATTACAATCAGCTCCAAAAATAATTTTATCTGAACCATATGTATCTAACCATTTTAAAAACACATCAGGATTATTAGCAGCAATACTTCCTCCAGTAATTTGATTTGCACCACATTCAAAAGCAATTCTCAAATCATCATCTGATTTTAATCCACCTCCAAAATCAACTTTTAAATTGGTTTTTGATGCAATACTTTCCAATATTCTATGATTGACAATATGCTTCGATTTGGCTCCATCTAAATCCACTAAATGTAAATATTCAATGCCATTGGCTTCAAATTCTTTGGCAACTTCCAAAGGATTTTCATTATAAATTTTTTTTGTGTTGTAATCACCTTTGTAAGTCTGACACATTTACCATCTATTATATCTATTGCTGGTATAATTCTCATAATTCTAAAAAGTTTTTTAAGTAATTGCGTACCAATATCAGCCGATTTTTCTGGGTGAAATTGAGTCGCATAAAAATTATCATGTTGCATTGCGGCGCAAATGGTAAAATATAATCGCAGGTTGCAATAGCTTGCTCATTTTTTTCAGCATAATAACTGTGTACATAATACATATCATTATCTGTTTTAATATCCTTGAACAGTTCACCTTTAACTTCAGAAAAATTATTCCAGCCCATATGAGGAACTTTTTCTTTTGGTGGAAATTTCTTCACTTCTGTATTAAAAATGCCAAGACATTTAGTATCACCTTCTTCACTGTATTCACACATTAGTTGCAAGCCCAAACAAATACCAAGCATTGGTTTTTCAATGGATAAAATGACTTCATCCAAACCTTTATCCCTTAAATATTTCATGGCAGAACTCGCTTCACCAACACCTGGAAAAATGACTTTGCTTGCATTTAATATTTCTTCTTTATCATCTGTAATAATACTTTCATAACCCAAGCGGTTTAAAGCATTTTGAACAGAACGAATATTACCTGCATTGTATTTAATTATTGCTATCATAAACTTCCTTTTGTACTTGGAATTGAAAAATTGCCTGTTTTAGAAACTGCCATTTTTATGGCTTTTGCAAAGGCTTTAAAAATGGATTCTATTTTGTGGTGTTCGTTATCTCCTTCAGCTTTAATGTTGAGGTTGCATTTTGAAGCATCACTAAAGGATTTAAAGAAATGCATGAACATTTCTGTTGGCATTTCACCAATCATTTCACGTTTGAATTCAGTTTCCCAAACCAACCAAGGTCTTCCACCAAAATCAATGGCAACTTGGGCTAAACAATCGTCCATTGGTAATAAAAATCCATATCGTTCAATTCCTCTTTTACTTCCTAATGCTTTTATAAATGCTTCACCTAAAGTGATGGCAACATCTTCAATGGTGTGGTGTTCGTCAATTTCTAAATCACCATCTACCTTTACATTTAAATCGATATTTCCATGTTTGGAGATTTGTTCCAGCATGTGGTCGAAAAACCCTAATCCTGTTGAAATATTACTTTGTCCAGAACCATCTAAATTAATTTCAACCTGAATATCTGTTTCGTTGGTTTTTCTAACAACTGTTGCAGTTCTTGGAATGGCTTTTAGGTAATTGTAAATTTCTTCCCAAATTGTGGTTTTTAGCGTTGCATAATCGTTAGCATCTTCACTAATAAAAATACCTTTACTACCTAAATTTTTGTGCTAATTCAATATCTGTTGCTCTATCACCAATTACATAGGAATTTTCTAAATCGTAATTTCCGTGAATGTATTTAGTTAATAATCCAGTTCTTGGTTTTCTGGTTGGTGCATTATCTTCTGGAAAGCTTTTATCAATAAGGATTTCTGAAAATTTAATTCCTTCATTTTTAAAGGCTTGAATGATTTTATTTTGAGCAGGCCAAAAGGTGTCTTCAGGAAAAGAATCGGTTCCTAAACCATCTTGATTGGTCACCATAACCAATTCGTAATCCATTTCTCGAGCAATTCTTGACAGCCATTGAAAAACACCTGGATAAAACTCCAGTTTTTCAAGACTATCTAATTGATAATCTATAGGTGGTTCAATGACCAATGTGCCATCTCTGTCTATAAATAATACTTTCTTTTTCATTTAACTTTAGTTAAATAATCCTGAATTTATTTCAGGACCTTATTAATTTAATTCTATTGTTTCTAATAATGGATTTTTTTCTTTTATAAGATTCCATTTCCATTCTTTATGCCAATTTTTCAACTGTTTTTCTCTCTTTTTTGCTTCTTTTTTATCTTTAAATTCTTCAAAATATATTAACTGTGTGACATTATATTTTTTAGTAAAACTTGTTCCTGTTCCATTTTGATGTTGTTCTATCCTTTGATTCAAATCTTCGGTGTAACCAATATATAGTACAGTTCTGTTTTTATTAGTTAAGATATAACAGTAATATAGTTTTTCATTCATCATTGTCATTCAATTTTAAAGTTCCTGAAACAAGTTCAGGATTTCGAAATTGATATTAAACCATTTATCAATTTCTCATTCTCATTTGGAGTTCCAACGGTTATTCTGATGCAATTATTAACAAGCTTATGTCTGTTTCGAGTGATTATTTTTTGAGCATACTAAATCCTGATAAATTTTATTAGCATCATCAAATTCAACTAACAGAAAATTAGCATCAGAGGGATATATCTTTTTTACCACATTCAATTGATTCAATTCTTGAATTAATGCTTCTTTTTCTTTTAAAATAATTTCAATATTCTTTTTAAAATCTGATTGATTATCCAAAGCATCAATTGCTGCTTGTTGATTTAATTTACTGATGTTATAAGGCATTTTAACCTTATTCAGAAATTGTATAATTTCATGCGCTCGCATAAGCAATTCCAACACGAGCTGATGCCAAAGCCCAAGCTTTACTAAAGGTTTGAGTAATTATTAAATTTGGAAATTGATTTAGCGCTTTTAACCAGGATTCAGTTGTGCTGAAATCTATGTAAGCTTCATCAATTATAACAATTCCTTTGAAGTTTTTTAGGATAAATTCAACATCTTTTTCACTAAAACAATTTCCTGTTGGATTGTTTGGTGAACAGATAAAAATGAGTTTTAGATTATCATCTTTTAGATAAGGTTTCAGATGATCAGTATTGATTTGAAAATCATCATCTAAAGGTAATTTTATTAATTCAATATTGTTAATGTCTGCAGCAACTTGATACATTCCGAAGGTAGGAGTGAAGGTCAATGCTTTATCAATTTCTGGATTACAGAATATTCTATAAGTCAAATCGATTATTTCATCACTGCCATTACCTATGAAAATATTTTCAGTTGGTATATTTTTGAATGCAGAAAGTTTTTGTTTTAATTCTTTTTGATACGAATCAGGATAGCGATTCAAGGTTCCAAACGGATTCTCATTGGCATCCAGAAATACTCCTTCGTCACCCGAAAACTCATCTCGAGCACTCGAGTATGGCTTAAGTGATAATATATTTGGTCTGACTAAATCTTTTAAATTAAACATTCTTTATACTTTTTAATCTTACTGTAACCGCATTTTTGTGAGCGAATAATTCTTCGGCTTCTGCCATTAATTCAATAGCTGGACCAATGGTTTTGATACCTTCTTTGTTTAAATTCTGAAACGTGATTTTCTTTACAAAACTATCCAAAGAAACACCACTATAATTTTTTGCATAACCATTTGTTGGTAAGGTGTGATTGGTTCCACTTGCATAATCACCAGCACTTTCACAACTGTATTTTCCTAAAAATACTGAACCTGCATTTGTTATTTTATTTATATAATCTGAAGCAGTTATCAGTTGCAAAAATTAAATGTTCAGGAGCATATAAATTACTGAATTCAATACATTCATCAATTGAATTTAGAAGAATAGAACGACTTATTTTCAAAGCTTCAGTTGCTATTTCCTGACGTGGCAGTTGCTTCATTTGTTTTTCTAATTCAGAATTAGTTTTGTTAATGATTTCTTCATCATCTGACAATAAAATCACTTGACTGTCTGCTCCATGTTCAGCTTGAGATAACAAATCTGCTGCAATAAATTCAGGATTACTGGTTTTGTCTGCAATCACTAAAACTTCACTTGGACCAGCAGGCATATCGATAGCAACACCTTCTTGCTGAATCAATTCTTTTGCTTTAGTAACAAACTGATTTCCTGGTCCGAAAATTTTATAAACCTGTGGAATGGTTTCTGTTCCGTAAGCCATGGCTGCAATAGCTTGAGCACCTCCAACTTTATATATTTTAGTAATACCAACCAAGTTTGCAGTATATAATATAGCTGGATTAATATTGCCTTCTTTATTTGGTGGTGTACATAAAATAATCTCTTTACATCCAGCTAGATTTTGCAGGAATTCCTAACATTAAAATAGTTGAAAATAAAGGAGCAGAACCACCTGGAATATACAATCCGACTTTTTCAATAGCAACAGATTTTCTCCAGCATTTTACACCTTTTGTGGTTTCAATGATTTGTTCTTCTTCTTTTTGAGACGCGTGAAAGGTTTCAATGTTGTGCTTTGCTAAATTGATAGCATCTTTTAAATCTTGATTGATTTGATTGTTTGCAAAATCTATTTCAGATTGAGTTACTTCGATACTTTCTAAAACAACTTTATCAAATTTTTCGGAATATTTTAAAAGAGCAGAATCTTTATTGATTTTTACATCCAATAAAATATCATTCACCAAACTGTTGAGCGATTCCTGTTCGAAAGCTGGTCGCTCGCATAAGGTCTGCCATTCTTTTTTATTTGGATACTTAAACATTTTCATTACAATACCATTTTATCAATTGGAACAATCAAAATACCTTCAGCTCCGGCGTTTTTTAATTCGTCAATACTATTCCAGAATTTGTCTTCGTCTATAACAGAGTGGAGTGAACTCCAGCCTTCTTGTGCCAGTGGCATGATAGTCGGACTTTTTAGAACTGGAAGAATTTTACTCACTTCTTCTATTTTATCATTAGGGACATTCATTAAAACATACTTTGAATTTTTGGCTCGCAGTACTGCTTTGATTCGAAAAAGGAATTTATCTAAGATCGCCTCTTTATCAGAATCAAGATTTATATTCTTTGCCAGAACGGCTTCTGATCTTAAAATAACCTGTGTTTCACGCAAGCCATTTTTAAACAAGGTGCTGCCAGAGCTTACAATGTCGCAAATACCATCGGCTAAACCAATATTTGGTGAAATTTCAACAGAGCCGGAAATTACATGTATCTCGGCATTGATATCATTCTTCTTTAGAAAAGTATTTAAAGTGTTTGGATAGGATGTTGCTATCTTTTTACCATTAAAATAATCAGCAGTGTTTGATTCTATTCGTTTAGGTACTGCCAGTGACACTCTACATTTGGCAAAGCCCAATTTTTGAACAGTTTCAGTATCTTTTTCTTTTTCAATCAAGATGTTCTCACCAATAATGGCAATATCCACGACACCATCCTCAATATATTGGGGGATATCAGAATTGCGTAAATACAGCACTTCCATAGGAAAATTACGAGCCGTTACCTTCAACTGGTCTTTGCCATTGTCGATCTTGATCCCACAATCTTTTAGTAGATTTAAGGAATCCTCGTTAAGTCGTCCGCTTTTTTGAATAGCTATTTTTAATTTACTCATTTTATTATTTATTATATCTGAGTAAAATCAATTTGGATGGAAATAAAAAATCCGTCTTGATTTTGCTCAGACGGATTTTAAAAATTTTATGTTTTAATTACACATATCAATTTCCTATCGCCTAAGAGCAATTATGAGAATGATGATGTAATGTAAAAAATGTCATTGGTTTATTTAACTGGGCAAACGTAGTAAGTATTTTTTTAGTAAACAAATTTTTAATAAAATGTTGCCTGTTTTTTAGGAATTGATATTTTAAGTAAGTTTTAATTGAATTTAATTTATTAATTGGCTCAATTTTATTTAAGTTCTTATCAAGAACCTAATATTATAAATTGGTAACGATCTAAAAAATAAGGTCTTATTTGAATTCGTTTAATTTAAAAAATTATTATTTATTATTCCAAAAATTTCTACTTAAAAGTTTTCAACTGTAATTGTTATTAAAATAAAAATGACTTTGTTTTAGGTGGTTTTTTGTACCTTATTTTTGTGCTATCCTATCAAATTTTTAAAAATTAATAGCATTATGAGTAAAGACACTTTACTGCAACAAATTTACACCTATCAAGATGTTTTAAGCAAATCATTAGACTATTTCAATAATGACGAATTGGCTGCCACTACGTGGATCAATAAATATTGTTTAAAAGACAAAAATGGCAATTATTTAGAAAGATCACCTGATGATATGCATCGTAGAATGGCTGAGCAATTTGGGCGAATAGAAAGTAAATACCTGATTAGCGAAAGTTCAACAGATAATTTATCAAAATATGGCAAGAATAGAGAACCCTTAACTACTGAGAAGATTTATCAGCTATTTAAAGATTTTAAATATGTGATTCCTCAAGGAAGTGTCATGTATGGTTTAGGTAATAATGAGGTAATCGCTTCATTATCAAATTGTATAGTTGTGCCTTCAGTTTTAGATTCTTATGGAGGAGTATGTTATACAGATCAGCAATTGGCCCAATTGTTTAAAAGACGTTGTGGAGTCGGAGTTGACCTATCAGAATTAAGACCTAAAGATGCTTCCGTTTCCAATGCAGCTGGCTCTACAACTGGAGCTGTTTCGTTTATGAATCGTTTTTCAAACACAACCAGGGAAGTTGCTCAAAACGGACGTCGTGGAGCTCTTATGTTAACTTTAGATGTAAAGCATCCTGATATTGAGGATTTTGTGACCATTAAACAAGATCTTTCTAAAATTACGGGTGCTAATGTATCCATTCGTTTGTCAGATGAATTCATGAATGCTGTTGTGAATGATGATAAATTTACACTTCAATGGCCAATTGATAGTAAGGAACCAAGATATACAAGAGAGATTGAGGCTAAAGATCTTTGGAATAAAATTATCACATGTGCTCATAATACTGCTGAACCCGGTTTGATTTTCTGGGACAGACAACACCATTATTCAACATCTTCCGTGTATCCGGAATTTAAAAATAGTTCAACAAATCCATGCTCAGAAATTGCTATGCAAGGTGGTGATAGCTGCAGATTGATAGCTGTTAATTTGTTCAGTTTTGTTGAAGAACCATTTACCAAAAAAGCAAAATTCAATTACAAAAAATTCTATGAAGTTGTATACGAAACACAGCGATTGATGGATGACTTGGTTGATCTTGAATTAGAGGCCGTTGAAAAGATTCTTGCTAAAATTGATGCTGATCCTGAACCAGATCATATTAAATATGCAGAAAGAGAAACATGGAAATTATTGGCTGAAACAGGTAGAAAAGGGAGACGTACAGGATTAGGATTTACAGCTTTGGCAGATGCCATAGCTGCTTTAGGAATTAAATTCGATACTGATGATGCATTGACTGTTGTTGATGAATTAATGAAGACAAAGATGTCTGCAGAATTCGATAGTAGCATTGATATGTCAATTACAAGAGGACAGTTCGAAGGCTTTAACAGAAATATTGAAGACACTTCTGAATTCGTGCAAATGATGAATGAAGAATTCCCGGAAATGTATCAAAGAATGATGGAAAATGGTAGAAGAAATATTTCCATTAGTACAGTTGCACCAACAGGTTCATTAAGTATGCTTGCCCAAGTATCTTCAGGGATAGAACCAGTATTCATGCTGTCCTATGTTCGTAGACGAAAAGTGAATACCAGTGATGAAAATACTAGAATTGACTTTGTAGATGATCTAGGTGATGCCTTTGAGGAGTTTACAGTTTATCATAAAAATCTTGAAACTTGGATGAATGCAAGCGGCAAAACCGAAATTTCAGAAAGTCCTTATGCTGGAGCAACCGCACCGGAGATTGATTGGAGAAAGCGGGTAGAAATGCAGGCGTTAGTCCAAAAGTATACTACACACTCTATTAGTTCAACTATTAACTTAGCAACAGATGTTACTGTTGACCTTGTTGGGGATATTTATGTGGATTCATGGAAAAAAGGATTGAAAGGAATCACTGTTTACAGAGATGGTTCGAGAAGTGGAATTTTGGTGTCAACAAAGGATAATAAAGTAGAAGAAAATAAATACTTAACAGAAACATTTGTTACCAAAAGGCCTCACAAAGTACAGGCCGAAATAGTGCGATTTCATAACGAATCGGAAAAATGGTTAGCTGTAATTGGATTGGTGGAAGGAAGACCTTATGAAGTATTCACCGGAAAAATGAAAGACGCTTTTAATTTGCCACAATGGGTTGAAAAAGGTTGGGTATTAAAGAATAGAAATGAAGATGGCACTTCTAGATACGATTTCCAATACATTGACAGTGATGGTTATAAAACAACCATTGAAGGCTTATCACGTTCCTTCAATAAAGAATTCTGGAACTATGCTAAACTAATTTCTGGTGTATTGCGTCATGGTATGCCAATGGCCTATGTAGTTGATCTTATCCAGAATTTGAATTTGTACGACGAGCATATCAATACATGGAAAAATGGTGTGGCCCGAGCTTTAAAACGCTTTGTTCCGGAAGGCACCCAGGCAAAAGACAAAAAGTGTCCTAATTGCAGTGATCCGGAAGGATTGGTATTTGAAGAAGGCTGTTTAAAGTGCAAAAGCTGTGGACATTCTAAATGTGGGTAATTAATTCCTGCTAAAGCAGGAATCTCATTAGTAATAAATTGGACCTATAAAGTTTAAAAACCTTATAGGTCTTTTTTATTCTTGTAGGTATCGGAATAAACAAAAACTCTAATTAAATATTTATTCATCCCTAGGAGATAAATTTATTTTTTTTAATAATTATTTTGAAAAACTGTTAGAATTAACAATATCAAGTGATAAAGAAATGGTATAAAAACTAAAATCACCCAAACCTTTTTAGTTTTGAAGCTATTCTTGTCTTTGGACCAGATTAGTATAGGTAGTAAAAAGGACCAAAAAAGCATTAGATTTACAGCTGCTTTAGTTAATAGATTCCCATATTTCCAAATCCATCTAAATTCACCAAATCTGTAAGACTTCGATCCATCCAGGAATAAACAAACATATAAATAATATTCCCCAAATAAGTAGTGTTGAAATTTTAGGAGATAATATCAATCTTATAATGTTAGTCATAAGATTTGATAAGATCAAAGTGAATTAACCACTTTCCTAATAGCAACCAAATTGGTAAGCAGTTTTTCTAGATGATCTAAATGAAGCATATTGGCGCCATCACTTTTGGCATTAGCCGGATCAAAATGTGTTTCTATAAATAAGCCATCTACATTATTTACAACCCCGGCACGAGCAATGGTTTCTATCATATCAGGACGTCCTCCAGTAACTCCTGAACTTTGATTAGGTTGTTGTAATGAATGCGTTACATCTAAAATGACAGGAGCATATTGGCGCATGGTAGGAATTCCTCTGAAATCAACGATCATATCCTGATAACCAAACATGGTGCCTCTGTCAGTTATCCATGCTTTATCATTTCCTGCATCTTTAACTTTTTGCACGGCATGTTTCATGGCTTCAGGACTCATGAACTGTCCTTTTTTAAGATTGACAACTTTTCCTGTTTTTGCAGCCGCCACTACCAAATCGGTTTGACGGACTAAAAATGCAGGAATCTGCAGCACATCAACATATTGAGCTGCAAGTTCAGCATCAGAAACCTCGTGAATATCTGTTACAGTTGGGATATTAAACGTTTTGGAAACTTTACTGAGAATTTTTAAGGCTTTTTCATCTCCAATTCCAGTAAAACTATCAATTCTACTTCTGTTAGCTTTTTTAAAACTTCCTTTAAAAACATAAGGAATTCCAAGCTTATCAGTTATCAAACAACTTTTTCTGCAATGCGTAAAGCCATATCTTCACCTTCAATGGCACATGGTCCTGCCAAAAGAAAAAAGTTGTTGGAATTATTATGTTTTAATTTCGGAATATCTTGAAGGTTCATGAGTTTAATAGTTCAAATTTAAGCCCCAAAGATAATCATTTAAAAAGTTCGTTTTAAACTATTTCTAATAATCCAGAGTGCCATAATAAAATTAGCAGACACAAAAAGCCACCATAGATAATAAAGGTTTTGAGCTTTGTTCAGAAGATGAAACGATTTAAATACATCTGACAAATAGGCCAGAATTAAATACGAGGAAATGACAAACAAAGGTAATTCCTAAGGAAAAATTTAAGTTTTTTATTAGGTTTAAGATCTGCCATAAAAATGGAATTCCAAATAATAAAATTGGATACGCAGTAATTCCTTCACTGCGGTTAACATCTGTAAACCAATACGCTATAACCGTAATAAAATACAAATATGGAATAAATTTTGCATATTATTGATGATTTTCATAGTTTATTAATTTAATGTAATAACGAATAGATTATAAAGAGGCCCTAGTGTTCAATTTTAATAAATATATAACAAATTTTAATAATTAACTATAATTTAATAACAAATAAAATATGTACCTTTGCACGCTTATAAAGGCAAGGTTATGGCACACATAAAAAATATCGCAATTATTGCTCACGTTGATCACGGTAAAACCACTTTGGTTGATAAGATCATGTACCATTGCCACTTATTTCGTGAAAATGAAAATACTGGTGATCTGATTCTTGACAGCAATGATCTGGAACGCGAAAGAGGAATTACCATTACCTCTAAAAATGTTTCTGTTATTTATAAGGATACAAAAATTAATATCATTGATACACCTGGTCACGCTGATTTTGGTGGTGAAGTAGAACGTGTGCTAAATATGGCCGATGGTGTTTTGCTGTTGGTAGATGCATTTGAAGGTCCTATGCCACAAACCCGATTTGTATTGCAAAAAGCCATTGAGCTTAGGTTTAAAACCATGTGTGGTTATTAATAAAGTGGATAAAGCAAAATTGTACTCCTGATGAAGTTCATGAAGCGGTTTTTGATTTAATGTTTGAACTAGGTGCTGAGGAATGGCAATTGGATTTCCCAACCGTTTATGGATCGGCAAAACACAGTTGGATGAGTGAGATTGGAAAAATCCAACGACTAATATTGAACCGCTTATTGGATATGGTTGTTGAGCATATTCCATCACCTAAAATTGAAGAAGGAACAACTCAAATGCTAATTACTTCATTGGATTATTCATCTTTTACTGGTCGAATTGCTATTGGAAGGGTGCAACGAGGAGAACTTAAAGCCAGGAATGAATGTTTCATTGGTAAAAAGAGATAAAAGTATAGTAAAATCTAAAATTAAAGAGTTACATATTTTTGAAGGTCTTGGTCGCAAAAAAGTTGAGGAAGTTCAGGCTGGAGATATTTGTGCAATAGTAGGTTTGGAAGGATTTGAAATTGGAGATACTATTGCTGATTTTGAAAATCCTGAAGGATTAAAGACCATTGCCATTGATGAGCCTACAATGAGTATGTTATTTACAATTAATGATTCACCTTTTTTTGGAAAGGATGGTAAATATGTGACTTCAAGACACATTAAAGAGCGATTGGATAAAGAGCTTGAAAAAAATCTTGCTTTGCGAGTTGAAGAAACGGATAGTGCAGATAAATTTATGGTTTATGGCAGAGGTGTTCTTCATTTATCTGTTTTGATTGAAACGATGCGTCGTGAAGGTTATGAGTTGCAAATAGGACAACCTCAGGTAATTATAAGAGAAATTGACGGTGTTAAATGTGAGCCAATTGAAGAAATGACAATTGATTTACCGGAGGAAGTATCTGGAAAAGCAATTGAAATGGTTACCATTCGTAAAGGTGAAATGTTGAGTATGGAAGCAAAGGGCGATCGAATGGTTTGCCAATTTATGGTTCCGTCAAGAGGAATCATTGGGTTACGAAATCAGTTATTGACAGCAACAGCAGGTGAAGCAATAATGGCGCATCGTTTTAAAGAATATCAACCTGTAAAGGGAGGAATTCCTGAACGTCAAAACGGATCTTTAGTTTCAATGGAAAAAGGACAAGCGATTCCTTATTCTATTGACAAATTACAGGAAAGAGGAAAATTCTTTGTTGATCCGGGTGAAGATATATATGAAGGCCAGGTAATTGGAGAAAATTCCAGAGGAGATGACATGGTTATAAACGTGACCAAAACTAAAAAACTTTCGAATGTAAGGTCATCAGGTGCTGATGATAAAGCAAAAATAGTTCCAGCAATAAAATTTTCTTTGGAAGAAGCTCTGGAATATATTCAAAAAGATGAATATGTTGAGGTTACCCCAAAGCACTTGCGATTGAGAAAAATTCTTTTAAAAGAGGTTGATAGAAAGCGCTCAAAGGCAAATTAAGAATGGAATTATTTGAATTCACAATAACTGATATTGTTGGGTATATAGCTATGGCTTTATTGTTGATTTCATTTTTGATGAAAGATGTCAAAAAGCTCAGAATTGTTAATTCCATTGGTTGTGCCTTTTTTGTAGCCTATGGATTTTTACTGGTAACTTCCTGGCCCATTATAATTACAAATTCCGCTATAATAAGTATTAATTTGTATTACCTTATTCTCAGGAAAAATTAGTATTTTCACTGCTCATAAAATAGTCGTATTTCACAATTCAAATAGCGCTATTCAAAAAAAGATTTGTTCATTGTAAATCGTTTTTAATAATTATTACTTAATGGTTTAATTCATTTGAAATTCTATTTTAAAACAAAGAAGAAATATAGAACAGAAAATTAAAATTAATTGAAACGATTACTAGACTATATAAATAATAATGTACTTGTTCGGGTAGCTTCTCTTAACTCTACTTCTGTATTAATTAGGATTATTTCAGGTGTATTGACCACAAAGGCAATTGCAGTTTTTATAGGCCCTGAGGGAATGGCCTTAATAGGGAATTTGCGTAATTTGTTAAGTTCTATCCATTCAGTTTCTATTTTGGGCTTATATAATGGCGTTGTCAAGTATGTTTCCGATTTTAAAAACAATATAGTCGAACTAAGTAAAACTATTTCAACTGCTTTTTACCTGGGGTTCATATCTACCACAATTGTTTCATTTTTTTGCTATTATAATGCAGAGACATTGAATCATTGGATTTTTGGAGCTTATAATTATTCATACATTTTTAAGGTCATTGCGTTGGCAGTCCCATTTTACTCCTTAAATATGTTCAGTTTTTCCATAATCAATGGATTTTCAAAATATAAGATTTTACTGGTTATCAATATTATAGGTCAAATTTTAGGCTTATCAATTACCTTAATTTTAATTTGGCAGAGTAATATTGATGGAGCCTTGTTATCTGTGGTTATAACACCATCCATCATTTTCTTGATAACCTTGGTTGCAATTATCAACCGAAAGAGTCTGGCTTCTCAAGTTAAAGCGAGTAATTTTAGTTTAAGCACTATAAAAAAATTGAGTGTTTTCTCTTTAATGGCATTGATTACGGCTATTATTTTACCTCTTGTGACCATTATTATAAGAAATTATATTATCGAGAATATAGGAATGAAGGAAGCAGGATACTGGGAGGGAATGAACAGAATATCCACTTATTACCTTATGTTCGTAAACTCCTTGTTAGCTCTTTATATTTTACCAAGATTCTCAGAAATTAATAAAATAAAAGAATTTAGAAAGGAAGTTTTTAATTTTTATAAAACACTAATGCCGGTTTTTGGTTTAGGACTAGTGCTAATATACTTTTTGAGGCCCTTTATAATTACATTGTTATTCTCGAATGAATTTAAAGCAATGGAAGATCTGTTTTTTTGGTATTTATTAGGGGATTTTGTAAAAGTACTGTCGGTGGTAATTGCTTATCAATTTTTAGCGAAGAAAATGTTTTGGCATTATATGATAACAGAAGTTTTTCTTGTAACCCTTATCTATTTTTCAAGCATTTATTTTATTGATCTTTTTGGGGTTCGCGGAGCTACGATAGCTCACTTTGTAACTTACTCGACTTATTTGGGTGTTATCCTGTTGATTTTTGGAACACCGTTATTTAATGTCATTCCAAAGGAATAATATTGATAACTAATTTTTAAGACTTTATTTTTTTTATTTAATTAAAAGGAACAAAAATCTGAAATAGATTAAAAATTAGTATTTTCACTATTTAAATCAAATAATTCTCTATACCATTTTTTCAGTAGAAAAATATAATCCTAATAACAAATCTATATGGAATGAATTTGTGGCAAAAGCCAAAAATGCTACTTTTTTATTTAACCGTGATTTTATGGATTATCATAAGGATAGGTTCCATGATTATTCTTTACTTATTTTTAAAGAAGGTAAATTAATTGGTCTAATGCCTGCTTCCTTAGGTAAAATAGGGGTTTTCTCTCATCAAGGTTTATCTTATGGTGGTTTGGTGTTAGATATGAATGTTGAATTTAATGATGTTCTTTCTTGCTTTCGAGAATTGTTATATTATTTAAAGCAAAATGATATTGGTTTCCTTCAAATTAAAATAATTCCGAAAATTTACAATTTATTGCCTGGTGACGAAATTGATTATTTGCTTTTTAAAACTAAAGCTACATTGAATAGAAGAGATATTCTCTCAGTTATAGATTATTCTAGAAGGTTAGAAATAAATTCTAAAAACAGAAAGCGTGGTTTAAAAAGAGCAACTTCAAAAAATTTAATAGTTCAAGAACAAGATGAATTCGAAGCTTTTTGGAATAAAATATTAATTCCAAACTTGCGCACTAATCACAATGTATCTCCAGTTCATTCTATTGAGGAGATAATACAATTAAAGAGGTTATTTCCAAAGAATATAAGGCAATTCAATGTTTTTAAGGGAGATAGAATTGTAGCAGGAGCCACCGTTTTTGAAACAAATAATGTGGCTCATGTTCAATATATATCTGCCGATACAGACAGACAAAAGTTTGGGAGTTTGGACTTGCTATTTGATGTTTTAATCAATGATGTATTTAAAGACAAAAAGTTTTTTGATTTTGGCATATCAAATGAAAAAGAAGGTCAAAAATTAAATTTAGGTCTGTTAAAATGGAAAGAAAGTTTTGGCGCTCGAAGTGTAATTCAAGATTTTTATACCATAGAAACTAAAAACTATATTAAACTTGACACTTTGGGCTATGATTAAGTTTTTTGATTTGGATAGTATAAATTGTCGCTACAATAAAGAGTTCCAAGATGTTTTTCTGAAATTTTTAGATTCAGGAAGATATATTTTAGGGAATGGTGTTAAAAATTTTGAAAATAATTTTGCAGACTATTGCGGCACTAAGTACTGTATTGGAGTTGGAAATGGTTTAGATGCACTTACCATAATATTTAAGTCCTATATTGCCTTAGGGATACTTCAAGAAAAGGATGAGGTTATTGTCCAGGCGAACACATTTATAGCTTCCATTTTGGCAATTATTAATTCAGGGTTAACACCGGTTTTTGTAGAGCCAGAAGAGCACACTTTTAATATAGATATAGAAAAAGTTCCAAATGCAATTTCTAATAAGACAAGGGTAATAATGCCAGTGCATTTATATGGTCAACTAGCAGATATGATTGAGATTAATAAAATTGCTCAAAAGTATAATTTATTGGTTGTGGAAGACGCAGCGCAAGCTCACGGTGCACAAAACAAAGAAGGGAAAAAAGCGGGTAATTTCGCTGATGCTGCAGGGTTTAGTTTTTATCCAACTAAAAATTTAGGTGCATTGGGTGATGGTGGAGGTATTACAACTAATGACAAAGCCTTGGCTGATATGGTTAGAATGACTAGAAATTATGGAACGCCTTCAAAATATGTAAATGAAGTAAAAGGTGTTAATTCACGTCTTGACGAAATTCAAGCAATTTTTCTGGATATAAAATTGCAGACGTTAGATTCAGATAATACTAATAGAATTGCAATTGCCAGCAGATATCTAAGTGGAATTACCAATTCAAAAGTTGATTTACCATATTTTAATGGTGCTAATGATCATGTATTTCATCAATTCGTAATTCGAGTTGAAAATAGAAATACGTTTATTAAATACATGAAAAAATGTGGAGTTGAAACTTCAATTCATTATCCAATATCCCCACATAAACAAAAAGCATTGGAAGAATACTCAAAATTACAATTACCAATAACGGAAAAACTTCATAAAACAGTTGTAAGTTTACCTATATATCCAACAATGACGGAAAAGCAGGTGAATTTTGTAATAGATATAATTAATTCTTATTAATTTTTGGAAGTTCATTTTATGCGTGATTATTCAAGATGAATAGTAAAGACTCATACCGCAACATTATTAAAACAACATCTTTATTTAGTGGGGTTCAAGTTTTAAGTGTTTTAATTTCTATTATCAAATCTAAATTGGCTGCCATACTAATTGGTCCAGCTGGAATAGGTATTGTAGGTGTTTTAAATTCAACCTTGAATGTAATTATAGGTTTTACAAAATTAGGATTAGATATAAGTGCTGTAAAAGAGATTTCGGCTTCAAAAGAAAAGGATGAAATAAAGACCTTAAAAATTGTAAATATTCTAACTCGTTTAACCTGGATAACGGGTTTAGTAGGAGCTTTTATCACCTTTATTTTATCATCATGGTTAAGTCAATTAGCTTTTGGAAATTCATCACACACCTTTTCATTTATGATATTGTCTTTAGCTGTGTTATTTAATCAATTAACAGTTGGGAATCTTGCCGTATTACAAGGATTAAGAAAGTTAAAAAAACTTGCAAAAGCATCTTTATGGGCTAGTTTTACTAGTTTATTGGTCATTATTCCATTGTATTATTATTTTGGAATTAGTGGAATTGTACCGGCAATAATTACAATTTCAATATTGACATATTTCTTTTCTTGGATTTATTCTAAAAAGGAAATTATAAAAGGAACTAAACTTTCAATAAAGGAAACTTTAAATCACGGCAAATCTATGGTTAGGTTGGGTTTTGTATTGAGTTTAGGAAGTGTAGCTTCTATTATTAGTATTTATGGTATTCAAATTTTTATAACTAATAAAGGAGGAATTGACGAAGTAGGTTTTTACAATGCTGCGTTTATAATCATTAATGCTTATGTAGGTGTTATTTTTAATGCAATGAGTAAGGATTATTTTCCAAGATTATCTTCTATTGTAACTGAGCAGCATAAAATGCTAAGAGTTGTAAATCAACAGGCTTATGTGGCTATTTTGCTGTTAACTCCGGTAATTGTTATTTTTCTGGCATTTATACCATTTATAATAAGCATTCTATTTACTAAAGATTTTATGCCAATTATTGGCATACTTACATTTGGAATATTAGCAACTTTATTTAAGGCGGTATCTTGGTCTATGGGCTTTATTCTTATAGCAAAAGGAGATTCAAAATTATATATAAAAACTGAAGTTGGTTTTAATCTTTTTGCTGTTATTGATGAGTATTTTTGGATATGTTTACGGAGGACTTACAGGTGTAGGAATTAGTTATCTAATCTACTACATAGTATATTTGGTTGGAATAAAATTAATCACGAATAATAAATATAGTTTCACCTTTAGTAAAGAGTTTTATTTGGTATTGTCAGTATGTGTAATTTTTTGCTTTGGGGCTTTCCTAGCAACTTATTTTGATAATTTATATTTAAAATATGCATTAATGTTGGTTTTTATACTTTCATCAAGTATTTTTAGTGTTATTAGTTTAGATAAAAAAACTAATTTAATTAAGGAGTTAAAACAGAGAATTAAGGGAAAATAGAATTTTGAGTATAGATCGTATTAAAATAATCGATATTCCAAAAATAACAGATATAAGAGGAAATCTTTCAGTTATTGAAAATGATGTCATTCCTTTTGATATTAATCGTGTATATTACTTATATGATGTGCCAAGTGGATCTTATAGAGGAGGTCATGCGCATAAAAAATTACAACAATTATTAATAGCTATTAGTGGTAGTTTTGATGTTGTTTTAAAAGATAAAAATGGAAATCAACAGACTATTACCTTAAATAAACCTAATAAAGGCCTACTAATTCCTAATATGGTGTGGAGGGAGTTAGAGGAGTTTTCTTCTGGTGCCATTTGTCTGGTTATTGCCTCGGAAATTTATGATAAGGATGATTACATAGTAGATTTAAATGCATTTCTATCTAAATAATCCTAGTTTGTTTCTTAAAGTTGTTAATTTTCTAAAAAACAAATACTGACTTCCTAATAAACGAATCCAATCTTTTAGACTTTTATTTTTTATTTTTTTGTAAACTGTTTTAGCCATTTTACTATTGTTAGAAACTCGGGCATAATATAACAGTGTTTTGTAATGATAATTTGAGAATTTATTATTGAGTTTTTCTGAAAAATCATATTTTCTTGAAAAAAAATTAAACAAGTCATTAATTTGATTTGATTGAAAAATCTGTTGTTGGATATTTTGATTGTGTGAATGTGAATGCCTGTGAACTCTATATATAAGCAATGATTCATTTATTCTTTCAAATTCTGTATTCATGATCATATCAACTAAAATGGGATAATCTTCAATAGTTACATTCATTTTTAAATAGGTTTTGAAATCAACATATTTATACAGGTATTCTTTCCTGTAACAATGACCAATAGGGATGATTTCTCCCAACAATACAGCTTCTTTATAGACTTCCTTCGAGCTATTGATAATAAATTTGTTTTTGAAAGGTATTGTAGTTTTAGATTCTTCAATAAAACTATCAAATCCCGAATCTATAAATCCTAAGTTGTCATTAATTTTAAATGCATTAGTCATTTTTTGTAAAGCATTGGTTGTTTTTAGTATGTCATCACCGGCAATATCAAAAATATAAATGCCATCACATCTATCTAAAGTCGTTTTAAAATTTTCAAGAATACCTAATTGTTTTTCATTTTTCAATACTTTAAAAAGATTTGGATACTTTGCTGCATAGTTGTAGATAATTTTTAATGTGCCATCTGTCGAGCAGTCATCTCCCACAACAATTTCATAATTAAAATCTACTTTTTGTTTTATAATAGATTGAAGAGTTTCTTCAATATGTTTTTCATTATTATACGTTATAAGATGTACGGAAAGTAATACCATAAACTAAAACTAATTTTGGTTTTAAAATTTAAAACAAATAAACATAGAATATAATAAACATAGAATAGATGAATTAAATATTTATTTTTGAAAAAATATTTTTTTAAATGAATAAAAAAAAAGTTGCGCTAGTTGGCTTTCATTTGCATATAGGGGGAGGTGCTAGAGTAATGTCCATTGTCTCTAATTATTTACATGAACAGAATTTAGAGGTACATAATATTATATTGCAAGATGATTTAGGATTTGATTTTTCTGGAGCATTGTTAAATCTTGGAAAATTGAAAAGTAAACGGATGACTATTTTTAATAAAATCAAGCGTTTTATCGTCTTTAAAAGGTACATGAAGCATCAAAACGTTGATTTTATAATTGATTTTAGATTTAGGAAAGGTATACTAAAAGAATTTCTAATTTCAAGGTTTATCTATAATAGAAAAAAAACAATTTATACAATTCATAGTTCTAAACTAGATGTTTATTTACCAAAATCGACTTTTTGGACATATATAATTTATGGAAGTTGCTTTAGACTACTGGCTTTAACAAAAGAAATGGAACTAGCAACCAAACTCAAATATCCTAAGTTAAAAAATGTTGGAACTTTACCTAACCCTATAAATATTGATGAAATAGTAGTTAAAGCCAAGGAAGAAATTAACCTAAATTTTGAATACATAGTTGGAGCAGGGTCATATGACGTTAATATTAAACAGTTTGATAAATTAATATATGCTTATTCAAAATCCGTACTTCCTAAACAAAAAATTCATCTGGTTATTTTAGGACAAGGTAAATTGCTTGAATATTTAAAAACTGAAGCCAAAAAGAATAAGGTTTTTGAATTAATTCATTTTTTAGGATATAAATCAAACCCTTACAAATATTTTTCAAAATCTAAATATTTTGTATTATCAAGTGAATTTGAAGGCCTCCCTATGGTGGTTTTAGAAGCATTGGCATGTAGTGTTCCAGTGGTAGCATTTAATTGTCCTACTGGGCCTAAGGATGTGATAACCCATGAAGAAAATGGACTTTTAATTGAAAATCAAAATATTGAAGCATTAACTATTGGTATGGATAAAATGTTCAATGATTTTGATTTGTATAAGCATTGCAAGAACAACGCATTAAAAAGCGTACAAAAATATTCAATTGATGTTGTTGGCCAACAGTGGTTGACATTATTGAATAACATTGGCAAAACATGAAAAGAAAAAAAATAGCAATTGTTGTTAAAAACCTAAGTGAAGGTGGTGCTCAACGTTCGGCTGCTATGCTTTCTTTAATACTTAATAAGTTGGGTTATGAAGTTACATTTCTTACTTTATATGCTGTAAAAAAGTTTACTTATGAAGGGGAATATTTTGCATTAAACAAAGACAATACATCTTATAAAATTATTAATAAATACTATCAATTTTTAAATTTCCGCAGAATTATTAAAAGGAATGATTTCCATTTTATTATTGATTTTCGTGGAAGAACTAACTTTTTTCGTGAGTTTATGATATGCAATTTTATTTATCGAGACCCTAGAAATATAATATTTACTGTTAGGGAGTCCAAAATAGATAATTACTTCCCAAGGCCATTTTTTGTATTTAGAAGTTTTTATAAAAACACTTTTAAAATTATGGTTGTTTCTAAAGACATAGAAAATAAAATTAGAGAGCGGTATTTATTACAGAATATTGTAACAATCAATAATGGAATAGATTTTAAAGAAATAGATAATTTAAAAACTAAGGAAATTATTGAATCCTCAGAGTTTATTTTAGCTGTTGGTAGATTAGATAAATTAAAGCAATTTAAAGAACTCATAGAAATTTATTCCGAATCTGATTTAATATATAAAGGGATAAAATTGTTAATTATAGGTGAAGGCATTCTTGAAAATGAATTAAAGAAAGCGATAATTAGTAAAGAATTACATGATTTAGTAAAAATCATTCCTTTTCAAAAAAACCCTTATAAATATATGAGTAAGGCTAAATTTTTAGTTTTAACAAGTAAAAGAGAAGGGTTTCCAAATGTTTTGATAGAATCATTGGCTTGCGGAACACCAGTAATTTCATTTGCTTGTGAGACTGGTCCAAAGGAAATTGTTAACCATCAACAAAATGGTTTGCTAGTTGAAAATCAAAATTTTGAAGCGTTAAAAAGTGCAATGAATAGAATGGTCACAGATGAAAAATTATATGTTTGGTGTAAGCAAAAAGCCAGAAGTAGTGTTGAAAAATTCAATATTGATAATATCGCATCATCGTGGCAAAAAATTCTTTGTGTAAATTAAATTTATTTACGTTTCTAAAGAACAAAGAAATCCTGTTTTATATAGTTTGAATAAAAACATTGATGGATTAGTACTTTTTAGCTGATTAGTCATACTTATCCTGAATTTAGAAAAGAAAAAAGAAACTAAAGTTCTCATTTTTATTGTATCAATCAACACGTACAGTTTTAAAATCCGGACAAAATTTGGATTTATTTTTTTTGATTTGTACAAGTATAATAAATTCAATAGTCCATGTTCAGTTTTCTTCAAAAATGTAGTATCATTATCAATATCGCCATGCATTATTGGATTTTCTATATGTATAACATTAAGTTTTGCTAATCCAACTTGATATGCAAATAATGTGTCTTCATGGCCATATTTAGTTATAGATTGATCAAATTTAATGGCATCAAAACAAGACCTTTTAACAAGGGTATTGTTAAACATTAAAGTTTTGTAACTATTTTTTTTTCTCCTTACAGCAGATTTGTCTTCAATGAGTCTGCCATATTTCCACCGTAATTTATTATTTGAGTTTTCAATTTTATCAGGATGAATTCTGCCACCGTAAATAATATCAGTTTCTTTAGTAAGGGTTTTTAAATATCGATTAATATATTCCTTATTGATGATTTCGGAATCTCCATCAATGAACAATAAATTTGAATATTGGGAATGGTTAACTAATTCATTGCGATTATTACTTAGTCCAACATTCTTTTTATTCTCAATAAACTTGCAATTAATAAGTGTATTTATTTTTTGATTCTCTTCGTTTAAAATTGAAAAGGACCCATCATCAATACAAATGATCTCAAAATTAATACTAGCCTTTAATGCTTGTGATTCAAGTTCTTGGACTAATGGATAAACATTGTAATTATAAGTTGGAATTAAAATTGAAAGCATCTATGTGTTTCTTTAGCTTTTTCTTTGAACCACTTCAAACACCTTGTTTTCATCGCATTTTAAAGTCTTGCTTGGGTATTTAAGTAATAAGGCATAATCATGTGTAGCCATTAGGATTGTATTTCCATTTTTATTTATATCCTGTAAAACCTTCATAACTTCAATACTGGTTTGCGGATCCAGATTGCCTGTTGGTTCATCGGCTAAAATGAGTTCAGGATTGTTTAAAAGAGCTCTAGCAATGGCAACTCGCTGCTGTTCACCACCTGATAATTCATGAGGAAATTTAAATCCCGAAGTTTTCATACCAACTTTATCTAAAACTTCTTCAATTCTTGTACCCATTTCTTTTTTATCTTTCCACCCTGTGGCTTTCAATACAAAAGATAAATTTTCATTCACGGTCCTGTCTGGTAGTAACTTGAAATCCTGAAAAATGATTCCTAATTTTCTCCGCAAAAAAGGAATATCGTTTTCCTTTAGGGTTCTTAGATCATAATCAACTATTGCACCTTCTCCTTCTGTTAATTGTATATCCCCATAAAGGGTTTTCATAAAACTACTTTTACCAGATCCTGTTTTACCAATTAAATAGACAAATTCGCCTTTATTGATGTCGACGTTGACTTCAGACAATATTAAACTATTGCCTTGATAAATAGAAGCATTTTTTAAACTAAGAACAGAATTTGACATAGTGAATAATCTAAACTTAAATATGCTGTAAAAGTATCATATAAAATGAGATTAAAAAAGAATCATTTTTCTACTTTTTAAAAATCAGTATAATTATAATGAAATTCAATCGTTATAGGGATTAGATTAATTTATCTTTGAATTTTAATAAAAAAGCTATAGTCCATGACTAAAAAATTTGCCTTATTAGTACTGATTACCGTACTATTTAGTTTCAGTATTCAGTCGCAACAATCAGCATCCTATACAAGTCAATTTGTAGATTATCAAAAAGCACTTGCCCTATATAATAACAGTCAATATTTAGCAGCTCAATCTGTTTTTAATCAGATTAAATCCAAGACTGATGATGAGGTCATCGAATCAGATTGTGCCTATTATATAGCCAATTGTGCAGTACGTTTAAATCAGCAAAACGCTGATGATCTTGTGCAAAGATTTGTAGATCAATACCCAACTAGTACAAAAAGAAATACGGCATTTATTGATATTGCCGACTATTATTATGAAAATGATAACTATGCGCAAGCCAGAAAGTGGTACAATAAAGTAGATGAAAATTCTTTGGCTAAAAAAGAAAATGAAAAATACAGTTTTAATTATGGCTATGCCTCTTTTGTAACTAAAAATTATAACGATGCAAAGAAATATTTAAGCCAAGTTGAATCGTCTCCTGAATATGGGTCTCAGGCAAAATATTATATTGGTTTCATGGCCTATCAAACTGATGATTATGATAAGGCCAATGAGTATTTTGATCAGGTAAGTGATGAAGATAAATACAAAGAAAAGCTGTCTTATTATCAGGCGGATTTGAATTTTAAATTAGGAAGATTTGAAGAAGCGATAGATCTTGCAAAAGAGCAATTGCCTAGCAGTGATGCTAACGAAATTTCAGAACTTAACAAGATAATAGGAGAGAGTTACTTTAACCTAAATGAATATGCTGAATCTATTCCATACTTAACAAAATACAAAGGAAAGAGAGGTAGATGGAACAATACAGATTACTACCAGTTAGGCTATGCGTATTACAAACAAGGAGATTACGATAGAGCAATTTCAGAATTCAATAAAATTATTGACGGAAAAAACAGCGTTGCTCAAAATGCCTATTATCATTTAGGAGAAAGTTATATAAACCTTGATAAGAAGCAGGAAGCTTTAAATGCCTTTAGAAATGCCTCAGAAATGGATTTTGATGAAAAAATTCAGGAAGATGCCTGGTTGAATTATGCCAAGATCAGTTACGAAATTGGAAATCCATATCAATCGGTTCCTCAAGTGCTTTCAGGTTACTTGAATAAATATCCAAATACCAGTTATAAGGAAGAAATTGAAACTTTATTGATCGATTCCTATATCACATCAAAAAATTATGAAGAGGCTTTGACCCTGTTAAAAGGAAAGAACAGTTTTGAAAATAAAGTGGCCTATCAAAAAGTGGCCTTTTACCGAGGAATTGAATTGTACAATGAACAACAATATCTGGAAGCAAGAGATCTATTTGAAAAATCAATAAAAGAACCCAGAGACGAAACCTTTACCACAAGAGCAACGTTTTGGAGGGCTGAAGCCGATTATAATTTAACCAATTATGACGATGCATTAATAAGCTTCAAACAGTTTTTAGGGAGCTCAAAAGCATCTTCTACTCCTGAATTTGAGAACATAGATTATAATCTGGCATATACCTATTTTAAGCTAAAAAATTACAGTCAAGCTACAGAGTATTTCAATCAATTTGTGATTAATTACAAAAATGATAAAGTAAGATTGAACGATGCCTATTTAAGATTGGGTGATGCCCATTTTGTATCTAGTAATTATTCTAAGGCAATTGAAGCCTATTCAAAGGCTATCGATGTTGGTGAAATGGAAGCAGATTATGCGTTTTTTCAAAAGACCGTGAGCTACGGATATATTGGTCAATCCACAAAAAAAATTACTGATCTTGAGAATTTTATCAGGGAGTATCCTAATTCAAAATTACGTGATGACGCTATGTATGAATTGGGTAATTCTTATGTCAAGGCCAATCAAAATGAAAAAGCAATGGAAATGTATAACAGATTGAATTCTGAGTACAAAATGAGTCCATTTGTTTCTAAAGCCCTATTGCGTCAAGGATTAGTGTATTATAATTCCAATAAAAATGAAGATGCTTTGATCAAGTTTAAAAAAGTAGCAGGGACGTATCCCGGAACACCTGAAGCGGTTCAGGCAGTCGCCACTGCGCGTTTAATCTATATTGATCTGGGTCGGGTCAATGAATATGCATCATGGGTAAAAACCCTGGATTATGTTGAGGTTACCGATGCCGATTTGGATAATGCAACTTATGAAGCTGCAGAAAAACAATATTTAGATAATAATACCAATGAGGCTATTAAGCAATTCAACGGCTATTTAATCGAATTTCCTAAAGGATTGCATGCACTCCAAGCTCATTTTTATATTGCTCAATTGTATTATAAAAAGGATCTAAAGGAAACCGCAACTCCTCATTACAAGTATGTAGTTGAGGCATCTCAAAATGAATTCTCAGAAGAAGCTTTAGCTCGATTATCACAAATTGTTTTAGAAGCAAAATCCTGGAATCAGGCTATTCCATATTTGAAACGTTTAGAATCTGAAGCCAATTTTCCTCAAAATATCATTTTTGCACAATCCAATTTAATGAAGGCCTATTTTGAAGTACAAGATCAAAACAAAACCATTGAATATGCGGAAAAAGTGCTGCAGAATTCCAATATAGACAATAAAGTAAAAAGTGATGCCTATGTGTTCATAGCGAGAGCTGCAATAAAAATCAACGACGAAACTAGAGCCAGAAAAGCATATGCTGAGGTTGAAAAAATTGCAACAGGTTCTTTAGCTGCTGAGGCTTTGTATTACAATGCTTATTTCATGTATAAAGATGGTAAATACAAAGAGTCCAACGTAAAAGTTCAAAAGCTAGCAAAGGATTATTCGGGATATAAATATTTTGGAGCCAAGGGATTGATAGTCATGGCAAAAAATTATTATGCTCTAAATGATGCCTATCAGGCGACTTATATATTAGAAAGTGTTGTTAATAATTTCAAGGAGTTCGATGATTTGGTATCTGAAGCACAATTAGAATTAAGCAAGATTAAGACAGAAGAAGCTAAAACTAATTCGTCCGTACAAACCGATTAGTTTGCAGTATTCAGTCACAATTAGCAGTAAATCAAAAATCGTCAATCGTAAATCAAAAAACAAGAAATGTATAAATACCTAAAACAAATAATAGTTTTTGCATTAGTTATAAGTGTCAATCAATTATTCTCGCAGGGAAGGGAAAACGACACAATTAACACCGATGTTGTCAATGTTGTAAAGCCATATGCACCAACAATTTCTGATGCCTTTAAAGTGAAGGAAACACCAGCTATCAGCAATGAAGAGACCTTAACTAAAAAAGAAGTCAAATACAATATCTTTTCTTTTCCTGTGGCTTCCACATTTACGCCGGCAAAGGGAAAAGCAGCCGATGTTGACAAGGCAGAAAAGGAAAAATTATTTGATAATTATGCATCGGTAGGTGTAGGTAGTTATACTACTATTTTAGGCGAATTATACTTAAATCATGCGCTTAATGATACAGAGAGTGTAGGTGGTTATATCAATCATCACTCCTCACAAGGCGGTATTGAAGGATTATTTTTGGACGATTCTTTTTCAGATTCTAAAATTAATGTCAACTATAAAAATAATTTAAGTACCTATTCATGGAATGTTGAGGCAGGATACCAATATCAAAAATTCAATTGGTACGGCATAGACCAATCTATTTACAGCCAAACAGATGCTGACGGGATCAATCCGGGGCATGCTTTTAATACGGCTCATTTTGGAGCAGAAATAAATTTTGATCCGGCAATTGTTAACAATGGAAGTTTTTTATTCAGACGTTTTAGTGATGATCAGGGATCCGGAGAGAATAGATTAGTGGTCAAATCTGATTTTGATTTTGAAATTGGAGATCATGAAATTGCGGCCGATATAAAATTGGATTACTTAAGTGGAAGTTTTGATAGAAATTATAACTCTGCCGATGAATTGAATTATGGCAATTTTCAACTTGGCTTTGCACCTAGTTATCAAATAAAACAAGACAATCTGACCGTTAATTTTGGAGCTTCCTTTTTCTACTTTAATGATTCAGAAGCTGATAATAACAAATTCTACATTTACCCAAAAATCAACGCCTCCTATAGATTGGTTGATGATATTTTAATAGCCTATGGTGGCATTGGAGGTGATCTTATCCAGAACTCATATTATGATTTTGCTCAGGAAAACCCATATGTTTCTCCTACATTGTTCATCATGCCTACCAATCAACAGTACAAGGCATTTATTGGCTTAAAGGGTAAATTGTCAAATAGCATGAGCTATAACTTAAGAGGGAGTTATTATAACGAAAAAGATAAAGCCCTTTACAAGAATAACCTAGCATACATTGATCCTATTGATAATGAAGATTATTTTTATGGAAATTCCTTCGGAATCGTTTATGACGATGTTACGACTTTAAACCTTTTTGGTGAATTGAATGTAGATGTAAATAGAGATTTTACATTGGGCATTAAGGCCGAATATTTTGCGTATGATGTGGATGCAGAGGAGCAACCTTGGAATTTACCCGATTTTAAAGGATCACTATTTATGGATTATCAAATTGATGAACATTGGTTTATGGGAGCTAACTTATTTTATACTGGAGAACGAAAAGATGAATTCAGGTTAAACGATGAATCCACAATCACAACGGAGCGGATCAATTTAGATAGTTATTTTGATGCTAATGCACATTTAGGTTATAAAATAAACGATCAGTTTTCGGTGTACGCGAAGGCCAATAATATTGCCAATCAGGATTATGAGCGATATTTGAATTTTCCGGTTCAGGGAATCCAGTTCTTAGCAGGAGCGACCTATAAGTTCGATTTTTGACACATTGTGTCATCCTGAACTTGCTTCAGGATCTCATTCACTTATCACAAAAAGCGTTCTTCCGAGTCTTCGGAATTGAACGCTTTTATTATTTTTACATTTAAATTTACGTCAGTTCGAGTATTCTGAATTTTTTTATCGGAATGTATTGAGATAAAGTAAATTAATCATTTAATAAAACCCAGACATGAATACAATTAAAGCATTAATGAGCAGGAGGAGCATTCGTAGATTCAAAAACGCACCTGTTACTGATAATCAGATAAAAGTACTATTGGAATCAGCTATGCAAGCACCAAGCGCTGGCGATGGTCGACCATGGCATTTTGTGGTTATAAGAGACAGGCAAAAATTAAATGCGATCGCTGATAAAATAGATGGAGGAAATGCAATGTTTAAAGAAGCACAGGTAGCAATATTAATTATAGCTGACCCGAGTAAAGAAGGTTTTCCAGGGTTTTATCCGCAAGATTGTTCTTGTGCTGCGCAAAACCTTCAATTGGCAGCACATGACTTGGGACTTGGTACTGTTTGGATTGCTCTATGGTCTGTCAAACCTCGTCTGGATGGCCTCACTGAGATTATCAAAATACCTGCAAACTTGAAACCTTTTGCTATTTTTCCTATTGGAGTGCCTGCAGAGGACTTAGGAGAGGATTACAGATATGATGAAAACAGGATTCACCTCGATGAATGGTAAAAACGTTTAATGACTATGTCATTCCACACTTGATGAGACATCCATAAAACATAAAGCGTTCATAAATTGAACGCTTTTTTTATATTTACCGAATTAACTTCCTAATATGAAAAAACTAATAGTAATAATTCTAATAATTTTTACTTCTTGTAAAAGCCAGGAGAAAGTCGACTTAATAGTTTACAATGCCAATATCTATACAGTAGATGGTAATTTCAACAAAGCAGAAGCAGTAGCTGTAAAAGATGAGAAATTCATGGAGGTTGGAACTTCTGAGGCTATTCAGAAAAACTATTCATCAGAAGAAGTAATAGATGCCAATGGTCAAACCATTGTTCCGGGATTTATTGATGCACATTGCCATTTTTATGGTTTAGGAATGAATCAGCAAGTTGTTGATTTGGTGGGAACAAAAAGTTATGATGAGGTTTTAGAACGGTTGCAAGTCTTCCAAAAGGAAAAACAAACTAGTTTTTTACTTGGTAGAGGTTGGGATCAAAACGATTGGGAAATCAAAGAATTTCCAACAAAAGAAAAATTAGATGAATTGTTTCCAAACATTCCTGTATCTATCAGAAGAATTGATGGTCATGCACTTTTAGCAAATCAAAAGGCGTTGGATATGGCTGGAATTTCGGTTGATACTAAAGTAGATGGAGGAGAAGTCGTTATAAAAGATGGAAAGCTAACAGGGGTTTTAATTGATAATCCTATGTACTTGGTTAATTCTATCATTCCAAAACCATCAACCAAAACCAAGATTCAAGCTTTAAAAGATGCTCAAAAAATATGTTTCGATTATGGATTAACAACTGTTAACGATGCTGGTTTGAATAAGGATGTTATTCAATTGATTGATAGTTTACATCGAACAGGAGATCTAAACATTCGTGTCTATGCAATGGTTTCTAACAAGAAAGAAAACCTGGATTATTATTTACCAAAAGGAAAAATAAAAACAGACAAATTAAATGTGAGTTCTGTTAAGGTTTATGCAGATGGCGCTTTAGGTTCACGAGGCGCTACTTTGAAAGAAGAATATTCAGATAAACACAATCATTTCGGTGCGATGGTTACGCACCCAGATGATATTTTAGCAGTTGCAAATCGTATTGCAAATTCTGAGTATCAAATGAATACTCATGCTATTGGAGATTCTGCTAATGTAGTTGTCCTGAAAACTTATCAAAATGTTTTAAAAGATAAAAAAGACAGACGTTGGAAAGTTGAACACGCTCAAGTAATCACAGATAACGATTTTGATTATTTCGAGAATGAGAATATCATTCCATCAGTACAACCAACACACGCCACAAGTGATATGTATTGGGCAGATGAACGATTAGGAGACCGTATTAAAGGCGCTTATGCCTACAAGGATTTGTTAAACAAATCTGGAACAATAGCCTTAGGTACCGATTTCCCTGTTGAGCATGTGAGTCCGTTTTATACCTTTTACGCAGCCGTTGCAAGACAAGATCTACAACAATATCCAGATGGAGGTTTCCAAATGGAAAATGCTCTAACCAGGGAGGAAACGTTAAAAGGTATGACCATTTGGGCAGCACATTCTAATTTTGAAGAGGATGAAAAAGGAAGCATTGAAGCTGGTAAATTTGCCGATTTTATCATTTTAGATAAAGATATTATGAAAGTCTCAACTGAAGAGATACCAAATATTAAAGCACTTCAGACCTATTTAGGTGGTGTGGCACAGTAATTGTTAATTTCAATACGGAAAAAAAGCATACATTTAACGAAATACAAGATATGAAGCATTTATTAACTTTCTTTTTAGCACTTACTATCACAACCACATCGTTCTGCCAAGTAGACGAATACAGCGAAGATGTTAAGCTATGTTTAAAGAATAACGGAACCTATAATTATTACGATGGTGTTGTAGATCAAATGTTTACTCATCTTAAAGACCAATATAAAGTTTTAAATGTACCAAATGAAGTTTGGAAAGAATTGGAACAAATGAAAACGGGTACTCTGGATGAATTAAGCCAGATGATAGTTTCTGCATACAGAGGACATTTTAATCATCAGGATTTAAAAAATATGAATGCTCTTTACGGAACAACAGCTGGAAAGAAAATGATCAACAGCCAAACAGAATTAAATGAGGGTGATAAAGCAGTCCTCAATGAATTTTACAAAAGTGATACAGGACAAAAGATAGTGGGCTCTCAGGATTCTATAAACGCTTCAATGATGCAGATAACTGAAATGTGGAGTGCCGATCTTTATAAAAGCGTCATTGAAAAATTATCTGAAAAGGGGTTTAGTTTGGAAAAATAAATGGTTAAAAATAAATTCTAGCCAAATAATCATAGTGCTCACCTTCGGTGAGCATTATGCATTTTAGGTCAACAGCAAAACACGCTTTTTTAAGGAGTGGGAAATCCAAATACAACATATTGAATGGCTCTTCTTTTTGGCCTTTGTATTCTAAGTAATACTCTAATTCGCCATAATAATTATCATTTTCATCAAAATAACTGTCATCTTCATCCTCATACATAAATTTTATATCGCTTGAGTCAATAAGAATCTGTCCATTTGAATTTAACAAACTTTTTAAATGGGTCAAGTATTTGGTGACCTGATCCAGTTTTTGAAAAACTCCGGTTCCATTCATCAGCAGTAAAATGGTGTCAAATTGTTCTGTTTCATCTAAAATATCCAGGATTTCAGTATTCTTAACACCTCTTTTTTTACAGACCTCAATGGCACCTTGTGAAATATCGATCGCTTTAACATTTAATCCTTTTTCATTTTGTAGGTAAAAACTATGACCTCCTGCTCCGCAACCAACATCGAGTACATTGCCGTAAGCCAAATCCAAAGCCTTTTTCTCAATGTACGGCATCTCTTTATAATTTCTGAAAAGGTAAGGAACAGGTAAAATATCGTCTTCAGAAATATTGGTCGAAGTTATAATATCTTCAGTATAATTACCATTTTGGTAATCTAACAGCGCTTGTCCAAAAAGGTCTTTCATACGTTGTCATGCTGAATTCGTTTCAGCATCTTTTTTATTATATTAAATTTGCTTTATGCAAGACATCATAAATAATCTCCCAAAGCTTGCCAAAGATAAGCATAAGGAGAATAAAACATTCTTCACCAAACTAAAAAAGAAACCACCTAAGCAGTTGGATTACATCATGCAGGAATTACATGAAGCTGAATTTGAACTTACAAATTGCCTGGAGTGTGCCAATTGCTGCAAAACAACTGGACCTCTTTTTACTGCTAAGGATATAGAGCGAATTTCGAAACATTTAAAACTCAAGCCACAACAATTCACTGAGAAATATTTAAGGGTTGATGAAGAGAAAGATTACGTATTGCAAAATGTTCCTTGTACCTTTTTAGGCTCAGACAATTATTGCTCAATTTATGAGGTCCGACCAAAGGCATGCAGAGAGTTCCCACATACTGACCGCAAGAAGTTTCATCAAATATCAAATCTTACCTTAAAAAATGTAGCCATTTGTCCTGCTGCTTTTAATATTGTTGAAGAAATGAAAAAGCGGATTAATTTTTGATGATCTTATGCTAAATGTGGTCAAATTATTATGAAAAAAACTATTTTATTTTTTCTATTAATATTTAATGTTTTCAATTTTTGCCAAGCACAGGAATGGATGACATCTTTGGATGTCGCAAAAAGGTTGGCATTGGTTCAAAACAAGTTGATTTTTGCCATATGGGAAGACACAACATTAGAACCATATCCTGTTTTAATAAATGATTACCATGGGAAACCTATAATAGTGAATTTGTTCGATAACGAAAGTTTGAATGAAATTATTTGGAATCATTTTGTGCCAGTTATAATTAGTGAGTCTAATTTTCCGGATTTATATGACGAAATAAAAAATAAAAGAAAAGAGAGCTATATACTGAAATTTAGAGATGATAGTATTAAGATTATGGATGTGAATGGCAATATTCTTAATACTAATTTGTCTGGCTTGAACTATGAATTACTTGATATATCCTCATTTATAGCGAAGTATTCAATAGATACTTCTTTTTTAAATAAAGAGTTAATTTCATATTCAACAGAAGGAAATTTCTTTACATCATATTATCTGGCAGCAAAGTATGTTGATTTTGCAAATTTTTTAGAAAAAGAAATCAGAACTGAAATTATCGAACTATCAAAGATTTACTTGGATGAAGCAAAGGATCATATGGAATCGGGTGATGAACAAAATAAAATGATTTCCACCCAAGCTATTAAACTGTTAAGAATTAAACACAATCTAGTTTTAAACAAGCCAAAGAAGGTACTCAGGCAATTAAAAAAAATCAATAATTCAGAAATTTATAGTTTCAATCAATCTTTATTCAACTTCTTGCATTACACTGCATTTGAATTATTAAATGACGAAAAAAATGCGAATTTATGGAAAAATAAAGTTTCATTGTTAGATTTGAAAAAAGCTGAATTACTAATAAAAAATACATTATAAGAGTTTTGGAAACTAATCGTTATTTCACAAGAGTATTAATCCTTATCAGACGTAACACATATATAAGTCTGGTTTTAATATACTGGAGGAAATAAAAAAAATATTAAAAGTGTTACTTAAAAATTTTAAGTAATGTTGAAAAATCAATATATTTCCTACATTAATTTTATGAAAATCTTTTAAATGTTTACAATTATGAAAAAATTCAGTATCCTGTTTCTAGCTATTCTTTCAATAAATTCAGCATTAGCAAGTAATTGGATGACTTCTTTTGAAGATGCGAAAAAATTGGCCATGGCTTCAGACAAATTGGTGCTTGTAGATTTTTGGGCTATTTGGTGTGGGCCTTGTAAAAAAATGGATACGGAATCCTGGAGTAAAGACGAAGTTAAAATGTTGATGGAAAATTATGTGCCTGTGCAGATTGATATTGATACGAATAAAGATTTAGCTTCTCAATATGGAGTAAAAGGTATTCCATACATATTTATTATGGATGGAAATGGTAAGGTGTTGTATAGCAGCATGAGTTATAAAAGAAAGGATGAAGTAATAAGTTTACTAAACAAATATGCGATTAAGATGTCTTTTTTAAAACGAGATTTACTTAATTATTATCAGAATTCTAGCTTTGTTACTTCGCTTAGATTAGCCTCAAAATATCAGGATTTTTGTTTGCATTTAAATGATGAGATTGTGTCAGATTTTTTAGGAATTTCTCATGACTATATTAAAGATTCTAAAAAGTTTTTAAAATCCGGTGATATAGAAAATAAAATTGTTTACGAGCAAAAAATTGAATTGTTTGAAATACAGGAAAAAATTATTTCAAATCATCCAGAAAAGGCGCTGAAGATGTTAAAAAAAATTGATGCTAAAGACATTGAAAAAAATAATCATTCATTTTATTCTTTTTTAACCTATACAGCATATAAACAAATTAAGGACGAAGAAAATGCATCTAAATGGAAAAATGATCTATTAGAAAGTTATTTAAATAAAGCTGATTTGATTTTAAAGAATAATTCATAGTTTCTTGGAAACCATCCTAAACTATTTTGAAAACATTCCATCCCTTCACAGAAGTATTATTCTGGTTGGAGGAATAACTTTTTTTTGGTTGCTGGAAGGAGCAGTTCCTTTATTTAAATTCAATTATAAAAAGTGGAGACATGCTATTCCCAATTTCTTTTTCACATTAACTACCGTTATTATAAATTTTGGTTTGGCTTTTTTATTATTGAAATCTGCCGATTGGGTTCAGGTCAATAATTTTGGAATTATAAATTGGCTGCCGGAAATGCCACTATGGTTATATGGCATTTTAGGGGTTTTGTTTTTAGATTTTTTTGGGGCTTATCTGGCTCATTATGTGGAACATAAAGTAAAGCCGCTTTGGATGATACATCTAGTTCATCATACAGATCATAAAGTGGATACAACTACAGCCAACCGACACCACCCTCTTGAGAGTTTAATACGTTTTGCATTTACCTTATTTGGTGTATTTGTAGTAGGAACTCCAATAGCTATTGTTATGCTATACCAGTCCTTATCATTGATTGCTACTCAGTTTACTCATGCCAATATCAAATTGCCAAAAAAGATCGATCATCTGTTGAGTTTTGTTCTGATCTCTCCGGACATGCATAAGATTCATCATCATTATAGATTACCATTTACAGATTCAAACTACGGCAATATTTTTTCAATATGGGATAGACTATTTGGAACTTATATGAAAATGGACAGAGAACAATTGGTCTATGGAGTTGACGTTTTTCCGGATGAAATCAAGAATGGCCGGGTAATAGAATTATTAAAGCAGCCATTTCAATCCTATCAAAAGCCAACTTTTATCCCGGACAGTGATTAGGCTGTTTTCAATATGAGAAAATTATATACTTTAATTATTCCAGTTATAACATTAATTCTAATGAATTGTAACCAACCTAAAACAATAGACATTCAAGGGCACAGAGGTTGTCGAGGATTATTCCCCGAAAACTCAATTGAAGCCTTCAAAAAAGCAATTGAATTAGGTGTTAATACATTGGAACTTGATGTGGTAATATCTAAAGATGATATTGTTATTGTTTCGCACGAACCTTATATGAACCCGATTATATGTTTAGATAAAGATGGAAATGAGATCAATGATTCAGATAAGTTAAATTACAATTTGTATCAAATGACATTTGATAGCATCAAACAATTTGATTGCGGATCAAAACCATTTCCCAGATTTCCTGAGCAGGAAAAAATAAAAACTTATAAGCCTTCTTTGGATGAAGTGATAAAAGTTTCACAAGAATTAAATCCGGAAATAAAATTCAATATTGAGATAAAGGCAGAACCAAAATTATATGGAATTTTTACACCATATCCCAAAGAATTCGTAAAACTGGTCTTGGAGGTGATTAATAGAAATGATGCATTTGAATTATGTAATTTGCAAAGTTTTGACTTGCAAATACTCGAAGAGATAAAAAGACAGTCACCGAAAATGGAATTGGCTTTACTCGTTGATGGGAATGAAGATATCAATACAAAGTTGGATGAGTTGAGTTTTAAACCTGAAATTATTAGTCCATATTTTAAGTTATTAACTAAACAGTCAGTAGTTGAATATCAAAAAGTAGACTACAAGGTTATTCCTTGGACAGTTAATACTATTGAAGAAATGAAGCAAATGATGGACTTTAATGTCGATGGAATCATTACAGACTATCCTGATATTTTGATTGACTTAATAAAATAGCTTATTCGAGTGTCTTGATCTAGTCGATGCAATTTTAATCGTATATCAAATACTTATTTCTCATAATCTTATAAGTTTGCAAACCATTTTCCCATGTAGTTCTAATTTGCTCCTCATTTAAACCACTTTCTATCTGAGCTTGAAGCTTTTTTGTTCCTGCCAATTTGATAAAGAAATCATTGAAGAATTCTTCTTTGTTTTCAGTAGATTGATAAGCTTCTATTAAGTAATTCAAATCCAATTTATCTAATCTTTTAGATTGGCTAAGATCCATTCCGTAACACAATTTACCTTCGTGTTTTGGATATTTAGCACCTTCATTTGGTTTCGGTGTAAATTCATAAGTAAAAGGAATTTTTTTTGAATTTAAATAAGGACTTCCAAAAACTTGAAATTGCTTATCAGTTCCTCGTCCGGCACTTACATTCGTACCTTCAAAAAAACATAAACTAGGATATAGGTTAATTGCCACATCGTTTGGTAAATTCGGGCTCGGTTTTATGGGTAAACTATAAGCCGATTGATGCGTGTAATTTTTAACTGGAATAACAGTTATGTCGCAAATCACGCTATTCATTAACCACTTTTCGCCATTTATCATTTGTGCATATTCACCAATGGTCATACCATATACCACAGGAACAGGATGCATGCCAACAAAACTCCTATTTTCTGGTTCTAAAACCGGCCCATCAATATAGTGTCCGTTAGGATTTGGTCTGTCTAAGATCAACAAAGGAATGTTGTTTTCTGCACAGGATTCCATTACGTAATGCAAAGTAGAAATGTAGGTATAAAAACGCGCTCCAACATCCTGCAGGTCAAAAACCATCATATCTATTTTATAAACACCTTTTTCGATATCACCTTCATATTTCTCTGTTTCTGATAATTGTTCCAATTTGGGTTTTTTGTTTTGACTATACAGCGATATAATTGGGATTCCGGTTTTGGTGTCAATTCCATCAACTACTTTTTCTCCGGCATCAGCTTTACCACGAAAACCATGTTCCGGAGCAAATACTTGGGTTATATTTACTTTTAATGACACTAGCGAATCAACTATATGCGTATAGCCTTCAGAATTGAAAATTACCGAAGTTTGATTCGCAACGATCCCAACCCTTTTTCCTTCAAGTAATGGCAAGTACTTTGAGGTTTGGTTAGCTCCAACAATAACGGTCTTCAGTCCATTAATTACCGTCTCCGGTCTTCGGTCTTCGAGCTTCCCACTTGCATCTTCCGACTTATTCCCACTTCCGCAGGAAATCAACACCAAAACAAATAATAAAACTGTATTTTTGAGAAAATATTTAAGCATAAACCTAGTTTGAATTACGAGTATTTTTTAGCAAAACGCATTATTGGTAGTAAGTCGTATAAAAGTAGTATATCGGCGCCAATAATAAAAATTGGTATAGCTGCAATTACTGTTGGTATTGTAGTTATGATGATTGCCATTGCTACTGGATTGGGTTTACAACAAAAAATAAGGGATAAGATCGTATCTTTTAATGGTCACGTTAGAATATCCCAGTTCGATAGTAATAATTCAGATGAATCCTTAATTCCAATTTCCAGAAATCAGGACTTTTATCCGCAGTTCAATTCTGTTGAAGGTATCAATCATATACAAGGTGTCGCTACTAAATTTGGAGTTATCCGTACAGAAACCGATTTTGAAGGTGTTATTTTAAAAGGTGTTGGAGCAGATTATAATTGGGACTATTTTAGGGAATATTTGATAGCCGGAGAATTACCCGATTTTTCAAAAGACAGAAATGAAGATATTCTAATATCAGAATATTTGTCTAAAAGATTGGGATTTCAGGTAGGTGATAAGTTCAACACGTTTTTTGTGAAACAAGATATTAACAGGCCTCCAAGTATAATTACATATAAGGTCATTGGGATTTACAATTCCGGAATGGAAGAATTAGATAAAACTTTTATTATTGGTGATATAAAACATATTCAGCGATTAAATAAATGGGAAACGGATCAGGTTGGGAATTTCGAGGTTTTTATTGATGATTTTAATGACTTACAAGAGAAGGGATTAGAAATTTATCATGCCATCCCATCCAATCTGGATACAACAACCGTGCAGCAAAAATATGCAGCTATTTTTGAGTGGATAAGTATTTTTGACAAAAACATATATGCCATTATTGGCATAATGATACTGGTTGCAGGAATAAATATGATAACCGCCTTACTGGTTTTAATTCTGGAACGAACCCAAATGATAGGAATTTTAAAAGCTTTGGGAAGTAACAACTGGAGCATCAGAAAGGTTTTTCTGTATAACGCAACGTATTTAATTATTCTTGGACTATTCTGGGGAAATTTAATTGGATTGGGACTACTGTTTGCTCAAAAGTATTTTGGGCTGTTTCCTCTTGACCCAAGTGTGTATTATGTGTCTGAGGCGCCTGTCTATTTAAGTCTTGGTTATGTATTTGCATTAAATATTGGAACTTTCATACTATGCCTGGTTATGTTATTGGTCCCATCATATATTATCACAAAGATATCTCCTGTTAAAGCCATTAGGTTTGAATAGAAAAAGGCCTTTAGTTTTTATTACTAACGGCCTTTATTTCTTCTCTTAAATGCATATTATCTTGTTGGACCCTCACATACATTGCCTATTCCATCATCATTATCATCAGCTTGATCAGGGTTTGCTGTGTCAGGACAGTTATCACATTCATCGCCTATTCCGTCACTGTCGGTGTCAGTTTCATCATAGCATTCAACATCACACTCAGATAATAGAGCTTCAACATACATTGCCCAATTGTTTCCGTCAAACCCGGTTCCTTCTGCCCAGGCAGTTTCTTCGCTGTCTGGTCCAGTAACTTCAGCATGTGCCGCAAAGCAATAAAGATCTTCTATATCATGCTCAGCTATCATAGCTTCTAGATCTATCATATAAATCACTTTATTTGTATCTGCAGAATGTGGTTCTGTGTGTTCAAATTTACCAACCTTTGGATTGCCTGAACCTGTAGTAGGTATGGATTGCTCACAATCCCCAATACTGAGATGAGTTAGGTCTATAGCTCCATCCTTCAATCGTTTGATATGTAATAATAATGTTTTCATTATCGCTATCAACAGAAACAGTACCTGCAATATGGTTTTGCCCGGCAATTAAATTCACAGGTTCAAAACATGGTTCGTCATAAGATGTTCTGGATGTACTATTGCTTTTAACAGTGCTTTCAGTTACTCTGAAATTAGGATCTTTGATTTCCTGAAAATCAATATTTTCTATTTTGTCATTGGAACAAGTCAAAAATAAGAATGCTGACAAAAGTGCTATCAGGATTGGAAATTTTTTCATAATATTTAGTTTTTGTTTTTGGATATCTATTGTATATAGTAAAAATACGTCTTAATCGTGGAGCAGCGTTGTGGTAAAACCTCAGAATTAATGAGGTATTTATTCACTCTTCAATGATAACAAGGAATTCAAGAAGGTAAAACATCTTTAAAAAATGCTTTTATTTGAATATCCTGTAAAAAAACTTAGTTAATGGCTTCTTTCAGTAGGGGTTCATCCTTACATAGTCAATAGAAAACAATTCTTTAAGTTGTTTTTGCGTTGGTATTAAAAAAATGTAATGATTTAATTTTTTTAAATGAAATTCACTATTTATTAAAATCTATGACGATTTTAATTTCTTTTTAATTTTATCAACTAAATCATCACTGTATGCTCAAGTGTTTGCTTTTCCTCTAAGTTTAATAATCAAATTATGTTAAGAATATGCTTAAAACAAACCAGAAAAAATTGGGACACTTCTACAGTAAAAGTAATTTGAATTGAACTGGAGTATTAGAAAAGTTAGTTCTTTATAATGTCACCTATCTATAAGTTTAGGATTTTTCTGGGGAATCTGCATGGGTTTTAGATTATGTCTGGATCAAAAATATTTGGGACTATTTCCACTGGATCCGTTATTTATTACTTTTCCGAAATTCTGGTTTATTTAAATGTATTATAAGTGATAGCCTTTAATACAGGAACCTTTACATTGTTTTACTTATGTTATTAATACCGTCCATAATCATAACAAAGATATCTCTAATAAATGCTATGCGATTAGAATAAAAAAACCCCTGATTTCAAAATCAAGGGTTTTATATAATAATTCTTTATAATTCTTATCTGGCATCTGAATTTTCAGGTTCATCACATGTTCCAAATTTATCACCCGAATGCATCATTATATGAGCACATGCAGCAGGCAAAGCCACAGTTATGGTATGAGGATTATTGTCAACATTATGACATATATCTACTTTTACAGCAGAAGTTGCAGCTAAAAAGCCAATAAAAGAACTGATTACAAGTAAAGTTTTTGCTTTCATGTTAAATAGATTTTAGGGTTATTAAATTTTAATATCATAATATTAGGTATTAATTCAATCACAGTTTAATTAATTCGTTGAAATAGTGTTTATTTTCTGTGTAAGTGAAAAAAAGGTAAAATTTCTCGACCAAAAGTATATAATAGATAACTTGTCCTTTTCAATATTTATCTATTTTTGCACTGCAAAAAATCACTATGGAATACGCAGAAAATATATTAGGAACCATTGGTAATACGCCATTAGTAAAAATTAACAAGATTACTAAAGACTTACCATGTTTGGTTCTGGCTAAATATGAACCATTGAATCCGGGGAATTCTGTAAAGGATAGAATGGCAGTTAAAATGATCGAGGATGCTGAAAAAACTGGATTACTGAAACCCGGAGGTACTATTGTTGAAGGCACTTCGGGAAATACTGGAATGGGTTTAGCCATCGCTGCTGCTGTTAAAGGTTACAAATGCATTTTCGTAATGGCCGATAAGCAGTCCAAGGAAAAAGTAGATATCTTGAAAGCTATGGGATCAGAAGTGGTTGTTTGTCCAACTGCGGTAGAACCAGATGATCCACGAAGTTATTATTCTGTTTCAAGACGATTAGCCAAAGAAACTCCTAATGCGTGGTACGCAAATCAATACGACAATTTAAGCAATACCAAAGCTCATTATGAAAGTACAGGTCCTGAGATATGGAAACAAACTGAAGGCAAGATCACTCATTTTGTGGTTGGCGTAGGAACAGGAGGAACCATTTCAGGTGTTGGGAGATATTTAAAAGAGCAAAATCCAAATATCAAGATTTGGGGCGTAGATACCTATGGCAGTGTCTTTAAAAAGTACCATGAAACAGGAATCTTTGACGAAAAAGAGATCTATCCTTATGTAACCGAAGGAATAGGTGAGGATATTTTACCCAAAAATGTTGATTTTAAGATAATTGATGGTTTCACAAAAGTAACCGATAAAGATGGAGCCGTTTATACTCAAAGACTGGCCAAAGAAGAGGGTATGTTCCTTGGCAATTCTGCTGGATCTGCTATAAAAGGAGTGCTTCAACTAAAGGAGCATTTTAAAAAAGATGATGTGGTAGTCGTTTTATTTCACGATCATGGCAGTCGCTATGTGGGTAAAATGTTTAATGACGACTGGATGAAGAAGATGGGTTATGTTCATTAAATACTAGGCTTTCGTTTAACGTTGAGTATAAATGGTCGTTTTAATTTCCCTTATACATTATTGTGCAACGTTTTTTATTCTTCTAATTGTTTATGAGATCCATCACAATTAGGCATTCGTTTTGATAACCCACAAACACAATCGTTTAATCCTTTTCCTTTAAAAATTCTATCCATATTTTTTTCAATTCGGGAAATCCTTGTTCCCGATTGTTTTGGTTTGGCGAAATGTAAAAGATAGCCTTTTTGTCTTCCAGCAGTTAAATTCTCAAATGCATTTTTAAATTTCGCACTTGCTTTAAACTTTTGCTCTAATTCTTCTGGAATTTCATAATCCGAAGTCTTTTTCTTTTTTACTTGCCGTCCAGATTTTTCTATTCTGATTGCTTCTTTGATATATTCCTTTATCTTTATTTCAAGTTCCTCAATTTCAGGTAGGCTAGTAAATCGGATTTGTCTCGCTGATTGCGTGTTTTCAGTTTGCTGAACTAGTAGATTTTCAGAGTCTTTAAGCAATGCCCCTTTATGAAATAAAATCGCACAATAGCTTTTAAAATCGTGGATTAGAACAATATTTTTTCGATTATCTGTGTAACAAGGATGCATCCATTTGAATTCTTCTTTCAGTCCGCATTCAATGATAATTCCACGAAGTTTGGTCAATTCCGCTTTCCAGCTTTCAAGTCCATTTAGATATTTATTTACATCTTCGTTCATTGTTCAGTCGGTTGGTATTAAATGTTGCACAACTTTAATGATATGGAAAGTTTTAATACTGAAACGATCCCGATAGCTATCGCGACAGCACTAATGATCTATATCACACGTTAAACGAAGTTAGTAGTTTTTTCTTGCACTTTCAAATGAGAATCACTTATCCAAATCAATTAAATAACCAATAGAAATGTTAATAAAGCTTGTTGTTTTTAAATCAGATTCTGATTCTAAGGGAGAAGGAAAGTTTATGTTATAACCCAGTTCAATATCCCAGGATTTGGTTGTTAAGGATAGTGGGATATTAATTTGTGTATTTAACAGATCAAAAATATCATTATATACAAATTCGGTAGTCACCTGATCACCTTGACCTACTAATTGCTCCAACGCAATTGTTTGTTGAGCAAGGATAAAATTGAGTTTAGGTGTCAGCTTTAATGAAAAATTCTTTTGTTTGGTAATATTGATTTTTCCGTAACTACTGGATACTAACTGGAATGATTGATCGGTTCCAAACAAATAAGAGGCTCCCAGTTTTGTGCCAAGGTTTCGTTTTTTAGTTCGTAATCCTATGCTTAAATCTAAGGAGTTTGTGAAGGTGTCCCATCCATCAGAATAAAAATATCTGGTATATCCTGCATTATAAGTTAATAGTTTATTTTTCCCTATTGTATTAAAATAACCAACAGATACATTGGTAAAATCCCAGTTTGGTTCAAATGTTTCGTAATAAATGCCTGAAACACTCACATTAAATCCTGAGGAACTGTAATAAGATATTTGCGGGACTAAATTAAATTGATCGATTCCGGAATCGCGACCGGAAAAGAAGGTGTTGCTGTTGAATGATACATTTGTATAAATGAAGTTGTGGGTGTTAAAAGAGTCTAAGATCTCATCAATAAATTGCTGGTCGTTAAAAAATAACTCATCAAGAAGTATATCAATTTCATCTTCGTCATTTGTTACCTGAGCATAAGAACTAACAGTGGTTGCCACTGTAAACAGCAGCAACCATATTAAACTTAATTCTAGTTTGAATCTTTTTTGATAAGACCCCATAATTCAATTGAATTTAGTTTCCACCATTTCCATTACCATTTCCACTTCCAGAACCTTGTCCTGTTCCATTTCTTCCCGGACGTTCACCATCACTTCCAAATCCGTTTTGATTTCTGATCTCACCTTGATCCCTTGATTGTCTGGTTTGTTGTACACGTTCTTGTAGCATTTGTCTTTGCTCTTGAGTCAATGAGTTTCTGAACTGATTTCTAACCTGACGTAATTGTCCTTCCTGGTTTTGAACCAATTGGTTTTGTTCATCAGTAAAACAATCTCTTAACCTTTGTCTTATTTGTTCTCTTGTTTGAGTTTGATCCTGCAAAATGGCTAATTGTTCTTCGGTTAATGATGCGCGAAGTTGTTCTCTGTTTTGTACCATCAACTGACGTTGAGTTTGAAGCATTTCCTGTTGCTCTTGTGAAAGCTGGTTCATGATTGGACCATAATCAGTTTCTTGAGCAAAAAGATAAGTACTTGAAGTTAAAAGCATTATAAAACTGAATACTGCGATTAATGATTTTACTGTTGTTTTCATGATTAAATATTTATATTGTTTTACTTATTAGAACTTTAAAGATTGAAATAGTTTGTTTTAACTTATAAAATTACATTTTCAATCAGGTTATTATCTATGTAACTATTTATTAATGAATCTTCAACAAAAAGAGAATTAATAAATATATTTTCTAATTGCTGCTCAGATAGTTCTGCCTCAACAACAATTTCATTAAGGATATAATCATCTAAAAATTGGTCCATTTCTGAATCTGAAACCAATAAGGATGAAACCAAGAAATCATCCTGGGATAATGCTGTATTGATTAATTCTATGTCATCTGTATCTGTGATCTGATTAGTTACTTCAGAATTGTTATTTTGAAGCCAGAATGTGATAGCAAAAGCTAATACTAATGCGGCCGCTACAGGATATGCAATCATAGGGCGAAGCCAGATCACCTTTTGTTTTAGTTGTTCTTCTTTTGTTACCGCATTCATGATATCTTCTTTCGACTTTTTAAAGAATCCTTCAGGAACTTCCATTCCCAACTTGTCTTTGTGAAGCCTGTTTATATCGTCTTGATGTTTTTTTAATTTCTTCATAATATTTGTTTGACCCTTATTTTATAAAATAGTTTGTTTGGGGTTAAGCCAGAATTTTTTCTTCAATTGTTTTAACTACGCTGTAATAGGATGATTTCAAAGTATTCTCACTTATGTCTAGAATCTCTGAGATTTCCCGGAAGCTCAAGTCATCAAAATATTTCATTTGAAAAACACGCTTTTGATTTTCTGATAGCCTCGAAAGGATTTGATGGAGTTTCAATTGAATCTCGTCGCCATTAAAATACTCATCCTGTTTTAAATTATTGATGTATGAATTGTTGTCTTGGTCCAGGGATACCAATGTTTTAATTTTGTTCTTCTCCAAAAAACGCATGGATTCGTTATAGGCAATTCTATACATCCATGTATGCAATGTGCTTTTTTCCTGAAAGTTTTTGATTCCTTTGAAAATTCTGATGAAGGTATTTTGAAGCACATCATTGGCATTGTCATGAGTAAGTACTATTTTCCTGATATGCCAATACAGTCGCTCTTGATACTGATCAAGAAGATCGCTGAAAGCTTTGTCTTTTTGCTTGGGATCCTTAAGTCTTTTTATAAGATCAATGTCCTTATTCAAGAGCGTTTGTTTTAGTCTTTGACCTGACTTTTTTAAAATAGTTTTGTTTAATCACTAAAAAGATAATAGAAATATTTATGCGATAGTTACATTTATCCAGATTCAAATTACGATTGATCGAGAAAGAAGATTAAATCTTTTAGACCAATACATTTTCGAAATCTGAGTCGGCGCAAAAAACGGCCGATATTCTGGATTGATTTACAATTGTGACCATATCTTCTATTTTCATTCCATTTTCAATATTGAAAATGTTTATATCTGTATTTCGTTCTTTATTTACGTTTTCAAGCAAATCGCCTTTCTTTAAACTAATTGCAGTGTTTTTTGGAAATCTGATCATCGTATGCAAATCTTCTATATCACTTTGGGCAAAAACTAATTTTGGATTATTATTAAGAATATTAACATCAATCGTACCTTTCCAATTTCTGCAGATCAATAGTGAGATCAAAGCCGATAAATTATTATTTCTAACACTAAAGGTCTCTTTCCAGTTCTCAGGAATATTAGTCATCCATAAACTTATACTTTTCTCAATTGCAAGACTTGCCGTTGAAAATGGGATATAAATTATCATTCCAAAATTATTCCGCTTCGCATCTATCAGGAGTTTGTTATAATAATTTAAATTGGAAGTAGCCGAATCGATACTTGCAAAAATTATATTCGGTTTAAAGAAAGCCGCATTCAATGATTGCATACTTACATTAACAGTGGTATTAAAATCTGTGTTATCAATAACTGTATAGGATACTGATAGATCACTCTCTTTAAACTTAGACACAGCATTCTTAAGAAAATTTTCTAAATTTCGTTGTTCAGCTTCATTTTCATTTCTAAGTGCCAGTATTTTTATTGAACCTTTTGGATAAATAATTGAGTGAATAAGTTTAAAGGAACTTCTAAGTTCTTTTGGCAAGGTAACAGGAATTAGCAAATCTGGACGCCAAGACCTCACCTCTCTATCATGTCTTAAACTATTTGTCTTTTTCGTTGCCCATTCGGCTAAGGCTGTAAAAAGCCCACTTCTGGAATCTCCTGCAGCCGATTTGATATTCATTCTTACCAGATACAAGTAAAATATTACAATAAATATCAATGAGAATAAAGCAAAAATAACGTTAAGTACAAACATTATCGCAATAGAACCAAAGGCTCCAATGGCTGGAACAATAAGAGAAATCTTTAAAGTTGGTCTGTAACTTGGTAAACCCAATGTTTGTTCAACAAGAGCAACAACATTCACCATGGCATAAGTGATCATAAAGAACATGGTCAATAATGGAGCAATTGTATTTAAATTTCGTAATGAAATTCCAAATAAAACAATGACAGCTGTTATTATCATGGCATTAAACGGTTCTCCATTTTTTGAAGTTTTTGCAAGTTTCTGACTTTTCGGCAAAATATTTTTTTCTCCCAATGCGAGTAGAATTCTGGGAGCTCCGACAAATGACCCCAGAGCGGAAGATAGTGTAGCACCTAATAACCCGGCAAGAACTATCGGTCCAAATAAGGATTTATCAATAAAAACATTGTAATTTTTAGCTAATTCATCAGGTGTGGCAATAACTGCAGCTACAAATATCAAACTGATATAAATTATCGTAGTTAAGATCACCGAAGATATCGTGCCAACAGGAATGCTTTTCCTTGGATTAGTTAAATCACCCGACATATTAGCTCCTGCCATAACCCCGGTTACAGCTGGGAAAAAAACCGCAAAGACAATCCAGAAAGAGGACCCCTTAAAATCATTTTCGACAGACCCCGGATATTTGCCAAACCATTCAAAATTAAAATTCAATTCATTAACAAACAAGGATCCGTAAATAGAAACCAGGGATAATACAATAACTCCTAGAATGACATATTGAATTTTAAATGCAAAACTGGTGCTTATAAAAGCAATTGTCATTACAAGACCAAAAATTAAGAGATCAAGAATTAGTGGGCTAAATTCTGGTATAAGTGTTTGCATTCCTTCACGAAATCCAAAAATATACATAGCAACTGCAATAGCTTGAGCAAAATAAAATGGAATGCCAATTGCTCCCCCAATTTCCAACCCAAGTGATTGTGATATCAAACTAAAGGCTCCACCGCTGCCAATTCTAATATTTGTTGTTATTGAAGATAAGCTCAATGCTGTTGTCAAGGTAATGGCCACTGCAAGTAAAACTATTGCTAAAGCCCCAAGTACTCCGGCATTACCCACAACCCACGGTTGACGGATATACATGATTACTCCTAATATAGTTAATGTTGTGGGAGTAAACACTCCGGCAAATGTTCCAAATGTCTTTCTGGCCATAATGTTGAAACTATTACAATATCAATTTAACAGTCTTAATTCCCGAACAAATTTTGTATAAGTTGTCAAAAAAAGAACTAAATCTAAGTTACACGATTTTCCTCCAAATTCAGATATTTTTTTAGCTTAATTATGATAAATTTGTATTATTATTTCTATAATGCAGGAAGATTTTTTACATCACATCTGGAAATTTAAAAAGTTTAAAACCTCTGGTTTGGAAACTACCAATGAGGAAATTATTGAAATAGTCTCAATAGGACAGCACAACTTGAACTCGGGACCGGATTTTTTTAATGCACAAATAAAGATTGATAATCAATTGTGGGCGGGCAACGTTGAGATCCATGTAAAAAGCAGCGACTGGTTTGTGCATAATCATGAAAAAGATAAGGCCTATGACAATGTGATCCTCCATGTGGTTTGGGAGCATGATTCAGATATTTTCAGGAAGGACCAAACAAAAATACCTGCACTGGAATTAAAATCCTTGGTGTCTCAAAATGCCTTAAACAATTACAATAAATTATTCTCACGAACACAAAAATGGATCAATTGCGAAAATGAATTTAATTCTGTAGATGACTTTACGATCAGCAAGTGGCTGGAACGCGTTTATTTTGAGCGACTGGAACGAAAATCTCAGAATTTAGAATTATTGCTCAAATCATCAGCAAATGATTGGGAAGCGGTTTTATTTAAAATGTTAGCCAAAAATTTTGGCTTAAAAGTTAACGGCGAAGCGTTTTTAAGTTTAGCCAATTCAATAGACTATAATATTATCAGAAAACTTCAACCAAATTTAACAAGTCTGGAGGCACTTTTTTATGGTCAGTCAGGGTTATTGATTGAAGATATTCAAGACCCATATTTCAATAAACTTGCGTCGGAATATAAGTTTTTGAAGCAAAAATTCAGTCTGTCAAATGATAATGTTACTCCTTTACAGTTCTTTAGGTTAAGACCGCCAAATTTTCCAACAATAAGAATATCTCAATTAGCCAATTTACTTCATCAGCATCAAAATTTGTTCTCAAAGGTGATCGAGATCGATTCAATGAAAGCGTTTTATGATCTTTTTAAAATAAACACTTCAGAATTTTGGGAAACTCATTACACATTCGGCAAGCAATCAAAATCATCAAAGAAAATCCTTTCAAGATCGTTCATTGATCTCCTTCTTATTAACACTTTAATACCCATAAAGTTTAGCCATGCCCATTTTTTAGGCAAAGATGTTGAAGATTCTATATTAAATTTAATTTATGAAATTCCGTCAGAAAAGAACAGGGTAATTGAAAAATTCAATGAACTAAAATCTGTTTCAAAAAACGCTTTACAATCACAGGCATTGATCCAACTCAAAAATGAATATTGTGATAAAAATAAATGCTTGCAATGTGCAATTGGTAGTAGTATTTTAACAAGAAATCATTAATTTGCAGGCATGAACGCAATATATAAACCATTACTCTATTTTCAAAAGCATGGATATTACGTATGTCAGCGCATTGCTGACAGATTTGGTATTAGGGCAAAGGTTGTTCGTACCACTTTCATGTACCTGACTTTTGTCACCGTAGGTTTTGGCTTTGCTTTGTATCTTTTTTTAGCCTTTTGGATGAAAATAAAAGATCTGGTATATACAAAACGTAATTCTGTTTTTGATCTCTAATTAAATATGGTAAGACTGTTTAGCTTTTTCAGGACCAAGATCTATTTAGCTTTATTTATGCTGGTGTTCATATTAGTAATTGGTGTTCTGGGCTATAAATTTATTTCTGATTATTCCTGGATTGATTCCATCTACATGACAGTAATAACTATTACTACAGTTGGTTTTGGTGAGGTACAGCCATTAGATGAGTTTTCTAAAATATTCACCATATTTTTAATTTTGGCTAGTATTATAATTGTAGGATACGCATTATCAATAATTACGGAATATATATTAAGTAAAAATAATATTGAAGAACTAAAACTTAAAAGGATGCAGAAAAAAATTGAAAGTCTGTCAAACCACATAATTATATGCGGTTATGGAAGAAACGGAAAACAGGCTGCAACAAAATTATTGGCGTATAAAAAACCTTTTGTTGTTATTGAAAAGGATAAGGATTTAATTGATAAGAGCCAATCAGAAACCGTACCCTTTGTTGAAGGTAATGCTAATGAAGATGAAATACTTGATATGGCTGGTATAGATCGTGCCAGTGCTTTAATTTCTGCTCTTCCAAATGATGCTGATAATCTATTTATTGTATTATCGGCAAGGCAGATCAATAAAAAACTTCACATAATAAGTAGAGCATCTCAGGAAACATCCTATAACAAATTAAAACTGGCAGGAGCTAATAATGTGATTCTTCCGGATAAGATTGGTGGTGACCATATGGCTTCTCTAGTGGTTATTCCTGGCTTGGTCGAGTTTATTGATAATTTAACCATTGTTGGTAAGGATGGAATCAATATAGAGGAAGTACCGGTTGAAATGTTATATGACTCTTCTAAACCAAAATCGATCAAAGATTTAGATTTCAGACATGAGACCGGATGTACCGTAATTGGCTATAAAAGTCCGGAAGGTGAATACACCATTAACCCTGATGCCAGCAGATTATTAGTTCCAAATTCCAAGATAATTGTATTAGGTAGACCAGAGCAAATTGATAAACTAAATAATCTGTATAACATTTAGTTTCTCATTCCCTTTTTTAGAGCTTATGTTTTAAAAAATCATTTTTTTTTAGCATCTTGCTGACTTTAATCTTATAATACTAACTAACCTGTAATAAACCATGAAGAAATATCTTCTTTCATTAACGACCTTTTTTATTCCTTTTTTAATCGTTGCTCAAGAGATGCAGGAATTGGGAATAGACGAAAAGATTGATCTATGGTTTGGTAATGCTACAGGATGGTTTGTTAATTTTATTTTTTATCAGATACCATTTTCAGAAGAAATAAATGTCTATTGGGTTTTGTTTCCATTAATTTTAGGGGCATCTTATTTCACAATCTATTTTAAGTTTATCAATTTCAGCGCTTTTTGGACATCAATTAATATTGTGAGAGGGAAATATGACGATTTAGAAGAAAGGAAAGATCATAAAGTAGAAATAGGGAAATTACCATTTACAGATGAAAATGATAATCCAGATACGATAAGGGTTGAAGGTCATGAGGGAGAGGTCTCACATTTCCAGGCATTAACAGCAGCATTGTCGGCAACGGTTGGATTAGGGAATATTGCAGGTGTTGCTATAGCGGTTTCAATTGGTGGAGCAGGAGCAACTTTTTGGATGATAGTTGCCGGCCTTTTGGGAATGGCATCAAAATTTGTAGAATGTACACTAGGTGTGAAATATAGAGATATTGAAGATGATGGGACTGTTTATGGTGGGCCAATGTATTACTTGACAAAGGGACTGAAATCTAAAGGACTAGGCGGTTTAGGAAAAGTATTGGCATTTGTGTTTGCAATCTTTGTTATTGGAGGCTCCTTTGGTGGAGGCAACATGTTTCAGGTTAATCAGGCGTTTCAATTAGTAGAAAATATTACTGGAGGAGAAAATTCATTTCTTCATGGTTATGGATGGTTATTTGGTTTAGTAATGGCAATTCTTGTCGGTATTGTTATTATTGGAGGAATAAAATCCATTGCAAAAGTAACCGATAAAATAGTTCCTTTTATGGTAGTAATTTATGTTGCTGCATCCTTATTTGTATTAATTTCTAAATATGATATGATTGGAGATGCATTTATGCAAATTTTTTATGGAGCTTTTAGTCCAGAAGGAGTTATGGGAGGTGCAGTTGGTGTATTGGTTCAAGGATTTAGGCGAGCAGCTTTTTCTAATGAAGCTGGTATTGGTTCTGCATCTATAGCACACTCTGCGGTAAAAACTAAATATGCGGCTAGTGAAGGTATGGTTGCTCTGTTAGAACCGTTTATAGACACTGTAGTAGTTTGCACAATGACAGCTTTAGTATTGATCATAACAGGTAACGTTGTAGCAGAAAATGCCTCATTAAATGATGCGCAGGCAATCCTATTAACATCAGGTGCATTTGAGTCTGTGATATCCTGGTTTCCATACGTGTTAACTTTAGCAGTAATATTATTTGCATTTAGTACAATGATCTCCTGGTCCTATTATGGTTTCCAAGGATGGTCATATCTGTTTGGAAGATCAAAAAAAATGGAATATACATACAAAATTATATTCTGTGTTTTCGTCATTATAGGAGCAGCTGCAAGTTTAGGATCCGTTATTGGATTTTCTGATGCAATGATTTTTGCTATGATGGTTCCCAATATGATTGGTATTGTAATACTAGCACCAAAAGTCAAAGAAGAACTCAATAAATACCTGAATGCGATCAAGGCTAGAAAAGGATAATTTATCAGAGTTTAACTGAAGATTGATTTAATTATTTAATCAGATGAATTATTTTAAATCTCACTTTATGTTTTCTAAAGGACAACAAAGTGGGATTTTTTTATTGGTTATTCTCATATTGGGGTTATTATGTATTTACTTCTTTGTAGATTTTTCTTCAAAAGAATTTGAATATGATAATCAAGAATTAGATAAGTTTCAGAAAGAGATCGATTCCCTTAAATTGGTTGAGATTGAGAATAACACACCAAAAATCTATCCTTTCAATCCAAATTACATCACCGATTATAAAGGTTATACCCTTGGGATGAATGTTGAAGAAATAGACAGGTTATTGGAATTTAGAAAACAGGATAGATGGATCAATTCAGCTAAGCAGTTTCAGCAAGTTACACGAGTTTCCGATTCTCTTTTAAATGTGATTTCACCGTACTTCAAATTTCCGGATTGGGTCACCAATCCTAAAACTAATTCTTCTAGCAGTTATCAAACAAATTACAAAAAAAGTGATTCTCAAAAAATTGATTTGAATAAGGCTACGGCATTACAACTACAAAGGGTGAATGGAATAGGAGAAAAATTATCAGAACGGATTATAAGATACAGGAATCGTTTTGTAGGGGGTTTCATTGCCGATGTTCAATTGCAGGATGTTTATGGATTAACTCCGGAGGTCATTGAACGAATCACGAATGATTTTACAGTTAAAACACCTCGAAAAGTTCAATTAATAAATCTGAATACTGCAACAGTCGAACAATTGGTTACAATTCAACATATTGATTATGATCTGGCTCATGCCATAATCGAACAAAGAACCTTACGGGAGGGATTCAAATCTTTTGAAGAATTAACAAAAGTTAAAGATTTTCCAGTCCATAAAATTGATATAATTAAATTATATTTGTCGCTAGAATAAAAATTGCTAAAATAAGGTTAAATGAACTTTGATTATTCAGAAGAACAAAGGTTAATTGCTGCGTCTGCACGAGACTTTGCAGAGCAATACATCAGACCCAATATTATGAAATGGGATGAGGCTCAAACCTTTCCGGTTGAAGTATTCAAAAAGGCTGGAGAAATGGGTTTCATGGGCATATTTATTCCTCAGGAATATGGTGGATCGGGTTTAGGATATCATGAATATATTGCAATAATCGATGAGATATCTCAGGTAGATCCATCCATAGGCTTATCAATAGCGGCTCACAACTCCTTATGCACAGGACACATCTATTACTTTGGAAATGAAGACCAAAAACACAAATGGTTACCAAAATTGACTTCAGCAGAATGGATAGGAGCCTGGGGATTGACAGAACATGGAACGGGTAGTGATGCAGGAAATATGACTACAACAGCAATTAAAGATGGCGACTATTATGTATTAAACGGAACCAAGAATTTTATTACTCATGGTAAAAGCGGAGACATAGCAGTTGTAATTGCAAGAACTGGAGAAAAAGGTGATTCCAGGGGAATGACAGCATTTGTCATTGAAAGAGGAACCAAAGGCTTTTCAAGTGGTAAGAAAGAAGATAAATTAGGCATGCGAGCCAGTGAAACTGCCGAGTTGGTTTTTGATAATTGTCGGGTGCATAAAGACAATATATTGGGTGAAGTAGGTGAAGGATTTGTACAATCCTTAAAAGTGCTGGATGGTGGCAGAATCTCAATAGGTGCATTATCTCTCGGGATTTCAAAAGGAGCATTTAAAGCATCCTTAAAATACTCAAAAGAAAGACATCAGTTTGGTAAGCCAATTTCAAGTTTCCAAGGCATATCGTTCAAACTGGCCGATATGGCCACTGAAATTGAAGCATCAGAGTTATTATTACATAAGGCAGCAACCAAAAAAAATAAAGGAGAACGCATGACAACACTGGGTGCTATGGCAAAGATGTATGCAAGTGAAGCCTGTGTTAAAATATCCAATGATGCCGTACAAATACATGGTGGTTATGGTTACACCAAAATCTATCCCGTGGAGAAGTTCTACAGAGATTCAAAATTGTGCACAATAGGCGAAGGAACAACAGAGATTCAAAAAATGGTAATATCCCGTAATATTTTAAAATAATTACTTGGGCATTCCCACACAATTAGTGTGGTCGCGCTTTCGCTGCTCGCTTTAAAACATTTTGTCACACTCGGCTTGTCGAAGCGCCTTTTTAGCAAAATCACAAAATGTTTCACGAGCTCATACAACAAGCTCAATCGCTAATGCAAAACATGAGAATTAAAAATATTTCATTATTAATTGTAAATTATTAATTACTTCCTATATTTGCATCCCGATTCCGATAGCTATGTGAATTATTGGAACGGAAATCTAAAAGAGAGGAGGTTAAGAGACTATGTTAATAATACCAATTAAAGAAGGAGAAAATATAGACAGAGCGCTAAAGCGTTTCAAAAGAAAATTTGATAAAACTGGTACTAAGCGTCAGTTACAAACTCGCAAGCAGTTTACAAAACCTTCTGTTGAAAGACGAGCTCAAATTCAAAAAGCACAGTATATTCAAAGATTAAGAGATCAAGAAGATCTTTAATTATTTGAGAATAAATACATAAAAAATTCCTGCCTGAGCAGGAATTTTTTTTTACCTTGAATCCATATCAATTCTTAAGTTTGTAACTTAGTATCTCATCAATATTCAATGAATTTTAAATCCTTTACAAATTTTCTCTCAATAGAAAAAAATTATTCAAAGCATACAGTTAATGCGTACAATAATGATCTTGAAGGGTTTTTAAAATTTATTCATGGAGAATTCGGAAGCAGTTCCATTGAAGATGTAAATTATTCTCAAATCAGGAGCTGGATAATCGATTTAGTTGAATCCGGAATATCTAACAGGACTATTAATCGTAAAATATCTTCTTTAAACTCCTATTACAAATTCCTCTTAAAGATTGAAAGCATCCAGATTAACCCTTTGGCAAAGCACAGAGCATTAAAAACAGCTAAAAAGATCCAGATACCATTTTCAGAATCCGAAATGAATTCCGTATTGGAGGACTTGAATCACGATTCATCTTTTGAAGGTATTAGAAATAAATTGATCATTGAGCTATTTTATTCAACAGGAATTAGAAGAATTGAGCTGGTCGAAATAAAAGTAAAAGATATAGATGTTGAAAATAAAACATTAAAAGTATTGGGTAAAAGAAATAAGGAACGGATAATTCCGTTAATAAATCCGGTATTGCAGACAATAAATAATTATATTCAGAGTAGAAACAAGTTAAAAGTGATTAAAAACGATGAATATTTCTTTTTATCTAAAAAAGGAGTTAAAATATATGAAACTCTTGTTTACAGAATTATTAATGATTATTTTAGTGTAGCATCCAATAAGGTAAAAAAGAGTCCGCACATTTTAAGGCACACATTTGCAACTCATTTACTTAATCAGGGAGCAGATCTAAATGCTGTAAAGGAATTGCTTGGTCATTCAAGCTTAGCTGCAACCCAAGTTTACACTCATAACAGCATTGAAGAATTGAAAAAAGTGTACACAAATGCACATCCCAGAAATAAAAAGTAATTTTTATTTCTAATAGATTGTCTAATTAATTAAAACTACGCGTATGAAAGTCAACACACAATCAGTCAATTTTAATGCAGATCAAAAATTAATTAATTTTATTCAACTTAAATTAAACAAACTGGACAAATATTATGATAAAGTTATAGGTGCCGACGTATATTTAAAGCTTGATAATACTAGTGAAAAGGTCAACAAAATTTTTGAAGTTAGATTAAACGTTCCAGGTGATAGTTTTGTAGTAAAAAAACAAAGTAGAACATTTGAAGAAGGTACAGATTTGGCAATAGATACATTAGAAAGACAACTTAAAAAAAGGAAAGAAAAAATAAGAAATTATTTATGACCAAAATTTATCGAAAAATGTTTTGATTAAAAAAATAAATATTTACATTTGCAGTCCGTTAGAAATAGCGGGCTTTTTTTATGAGCAAATAAGTTAATAAAAGCCGATGTAGCTCAGCTGGCTAGAGCAGCTGATTTGTAATCAGCAGGTCGTGGGTTCGAGTCCCTCTATCGGCTCTTGAAATTATGAAGATGCTTAGGTAGGTAGTTAATTTTAAGAACATTGAATTAATTACTTGAGGGACAAAAAGTTTATCCTGAGCGAAGTCGAATGGAGTCCCTCTTTCGGCCCAAGTTCTTTAAAAGACTGAAAAATTTTATTTGGGGGAGATACTCAAGCGGCCAACGAGGGCAGACTGTAAATCTGTTGACTACGTCTTCGCAGGTTCGAATCCTGCTCTCCCCACATTAAAATTATGGATGTTAAAAAATTGCGGGAGTAGCTCAGTTGGTAGAGCGTCAGCCTTCCAAGCTGAATGTCGCCGGTTCGAACCCGGTCTCCCGCTCTTAATTCCTGCGAAGGCAGGAATCTCTTTAAAGGAGATTCGACACTTTACGCCGATGTAGCTCAGGGGTAGAGCGTTTCCTTGGTAAGGAAGAGGTCACGGGTTCAAATCCCGTCATTGGCTCTTTTAAAACATAAAATTGAACACTAATATTATATAACTAAGAATAAATTTTAAATCATGGCAAAAGAACATTTTGATCGCTCCAAACCACACTTAAATATAGGTACTATTGGACACGTTGATCACGGTAAAACTACTTTGACAGCTGCTATTACTGTTGTATTACACGAAAAGGGACTATCTGAAATTAAAAATTTCGATCAAATCGATAACGCTCCTGAAGAAAAGGAAAGAGGTATTACAATTAATACTGCACACGTTGAATATCAAACTGCTAATCGTCACTATGCACATGTTGATTGTCCTGGTCACGCGGATTATGTAAAGAATATGGTTACTGGTGCTGCTCAGATGGATGGTGCAATTATTGTTGTTGCTGCCACAGACGGACCAATGCCACAAACTCGTGAGCACATCTTATTAGGTCGCCAGGTTGGTATTCCAAGATTGGTTGTTTTCATGAACAAAGTTGATATGGTTGATGACGATGAGTTATTAGAGCTTGTTGAAATGGAAATCAGAGATCTGCTTTCTTTCTATGATTACGATGGAGATAATACTCCTGTTATAGCTGGTTCTGCTTTAGGCGCTTTAAACAAAGAGCCTAAATGGATGGACAAAGTTATGGAACTTATGGATGCAGTGGATACTTGGATCGAATTACCAACTCGTGATGTTGATAAGCCTTTCTTAATGCCGGTTGAAGATGTATTCTCAATTACTGGTCGTGGTACTGTTGCAACTGGTCGTATTGAGACTGGTGTTGCAAATACTGGAGACAGTGTAGATATCATTGGTATGGGAGCTGAAAAATTAACTTCTGTTATTACAGGAGTTGAGATGTTCCGTAAAATATTGGATAGAGGTGAAGCTGGAGATAACGTTGGTATCTTATTAAGAGGTATAGAAAAAACAGATATTAGCAGAGGAATGGTAATTTGTAAGACAGGTTCTGTAACTCCTCATGCTAAATTTAAAGCAGAGGTTTATATCCTTAAGAAAGAAGAAGGTGGTCGTCACACTCCTTTCCATAACAACTATCGTCCACAATTTTATGTTCGTACAACTGACGTAACTGGAAACATTTCTTTACCATCAGGTGTGGAAATGGTTATGCCTGGAGATAACTTAACAATTAATGTTGAGTTAATTCAACCAATAGCAATGAATGTTGGTCTTCGTTTCGCAATTCGTGAAGGAGGAAGAACAGTTGGAGCTGGTCAGGTAACTGAGATTTTAGACTAAATTAGTGTATAAATATGAAGTCAAAAAGGTGTTCCGAAATTCGGAATGCCTTGACTTATATTTACGGGTTTAGCTCAGTTGGTAGAGCACTGGTCTCCAAAACCAGGTGTCGGGAGTTCGAGTCTCTCAACCCGTGCAAATTAAAGATGTAATGACAGGAATTATAAATTATATAAAAGAATCCTTCGAAGAATTAAAAAACCATGTGACCTGGCCATCTTGGACAGAGGCACAAAGTTTAACTATTCTTGTAGCTGTGTTCTCTATCATTTTTTCTCTTGCAATTTGGGGAGTAGATACTGTATTTAGTGGAGTGATAAAAGCATATTTTAAGTGGATTAGTTAATAAAGATGACAGAGGTAAGTAGCGATAAAAAATGGTATGTAGTTAGGGCTGTAAGTGGTCAGGAAAATAAGATCAAGACTTATATTGAGAATGAAATTGCTCGGTTAGGACTTGAGGATTATGTTGATCAGGTATTGGTTCCTACTGAAAAAGTAGTTCAGATCCGAAACGGAAAAAAAATTAACAAAGAAAAAGTTTATTTTCCGGGTTACATCATGATTCAAGCTAATTTAAGCGGTGAGATCCCACATATTATTAAATCGATCACAAATGTTATTGGATTTCTTGGTGAGACTAAAGGAGGAGATCCTGTGCCATTAAGACAGTCAGAAGTTAATAGAATGTTTGGTAAGGTTGATGAGCTTAATGTTGATTCAGATGCTAATGTCGCTATTCCATTTACTATTGGAGAAACTGTAAAAGTTATAGATGGTCCATTCAATGGATTTGATGGAACTATTGAAAAAATTAATGAAGAAAAGCGTAAACTTGAGGTTATGGTTAAGATTTTTGGAAGAAAAACACCATTAGAATTAAGTTATATGCAGGTTGAAAAAATATAATAATTGTTACATTGAAATAGATGAGATCTTTTGCTTCCAATTTGAAGATCACATTAAACTAAATTATTAAAAATGGCAAAAGAAATAGGTAAAGTAGTTAAGTTACAAGTTCGGGGAGGTGCTGCGAATCCATCGCCACCGGTTGGACCCGCTTTAGGTGCTGCTGGAGTTAATATAATGGAGTTCTGTAAGCAGTTCAATGCTAGGACTCAGGATAAGCCAGGTAAAGTTTTACCAGTGGTTATATCTGTTTACAAAGACAAATCATTTGACTTTGTAATTAAAACTCCACCAGCTGCTGTACAATTATTGGAAGCGGCCAAAGTTAAAAAAGGTTCAGGTGAACCAAACCGAAAAAAAGTAGCTAAAGTTTCTTGGGATCAGGTCAAAACAATCGCTGAAGATAAAATGGTAGATTTAAATGCATTTACAATTGAATCTGCAATGAAGATGGTTGCTGGTACCGCAAGGTCTATGGGAATTACCGTAACCGGAAACGCGCCAAAATAATCTTTATAAAGAAATTAAAAATGGCAAGATTAACAAAAAAGCAAAAAGAAGCTGTAGCTAAAATAGAAAAGGATAAATTTTATTCAGTTCAGGAAGCTTCAGCTCTTATTAAAGGAAATTACCAATACAAAATTTGATGCTTCAGTTGATATAGCAGTACGTTTAGGTGTAGATCCTAGAAAAGCAAATCAAATGGTTAGAGGTGTTGTATCTCTTCCACATGGTACTGGTAAAGACATGAAGGTATTAGCATTAGTTACTCCAGATAAAGAAGCAGAAGCAAAAGAAGCTGGTGCTGATTATGTTGGTTTAGATGAATACCTGGAAAAAATAAAAGGAGGTTGGACAGACGTTGATGTTATCGTTACTATGCCTAGCGTTATGGGTAAATTAGGTCCTTTAGGTCGTGTATTAGGTCCACGTGGCTTAATGCCAAATCCTAAAACAGGTACAGTGACTATGGATGTTGCAAAGGCAGTTAGTGAAGTAAAAGCTGGTAAAATTGACTTTAGAGTTGATAAAACCGGTATTGTTCATGCACCAATTGGAAAAGCATCTTTTAGTGCCGACAAAATTGCTGGAAATGCAAATGAACTATTACATACATTAATTAAATTAAAACCTACCACTGCAAAAGGAACTTATGTGAAAAGCATATATATGTCAAGTACCATGAGTCCTAGTATAGCAATTGACCCAAAAGCAGCTGTATAGTAGTTAAAGACTTTTATTATGACAAGAGAAGAAAAATCACAAGTAATTGAAGAGTTAACGGTACAACTAGCAGATAATACAAATATCTATTTAACAGATATTTCTGGGTTAAATGCCGGTACTACTTCAGATTTACGTCGTGCTTGTTTTAAAGCAAACATAAAATTAGCAGTCGTAAAGAACACTTTGCTTGCAAAAGCAATGGAAGCTTCAGATAGAAATTTCGGAGATTTACCTTCAACATTAAAAGGTAATACTTCAGTAATGTATTCTGAAACTGGAAATGCTCCAGCCAAAGTAATTAAAGCATTCCGTAAAAAATCAGAGAAGCCTTTATTGAAAGGAGCTTTTATTGAGGAATCAATTTACATTGGCGACGAGCAATTAGACATGTTAGTTGACATCAAATCTAAAGAAGAGTTAATTGGAGAAATTATTGGATTATTACAATCTCCGGCTAAAAACGTTATTTCGGCTCTTCAGTCAGGTGGTGGAAAATTATCAGGTATTTTAAAAACATTATCTCAAAGAGAGGGATAAATTAAACAGTACGCACTTTTTACAATTATATTAAATTAAAAAATTATTAAAACGATAGAAAAATGGCAGATTTAAAAGATTTCGCAGAACAATTAGTTAACCTTACAGTTAAAGAAGTAAATGAGTTAGCTAATATATTAAAAGATGAATATGGTATTGAGCCTGCTGCAGCTGCAGTAGCCGTAGCCGCTGGCCCTGCTGCTGGTGGTGGAGAAGCTGCTGAAGAGCAAACAGAATTTGACGTAATTCTTAAAGCAGCTGGTGGTTCAAAATTAGCAGTAGTAAAATTAGTTAAAGAATTAACTGGTTTAGGGCTAAAAGAAGCTAAAGAATTAGTAGATAATGCACCAAGTCCAATTAAAGAAGGAGTTTCTAAAGATGAAGCTGAAGGTTTAAAATCTTCGTTAGAAGAAGCAGGAGCTGAGGTTGAGCTTAAGTAAGCTTAGCTAACCAACAATTTATGGTTTAGGTCCGGAGACATATCCTCTGTGACCTAAACCCTTTTGCGTATACAATCATAACATACGCACCAATTTTTTTATTTTAACAATAATTCGTTCATTGATGATGGCAACACAAGCAGAAAGACTAAATTTTTCATCTATTAAAAACCGAACTGAATATCCTGATTTTTTGGATATCCAAATTAAATCCTTCCAGGATTTTTTTCAGTTAGACACTAAATCTGAAGAACGAGGAGACGAAGGTTTATATAATACCTTCATGGAAAACTTTCCAATAACTGATACACGTAACCAATTTGTACTGGAATTCTTGGATTATTTCATCGATCCGCCAAGATATACAATTGAAGAATGTATTGAAAGAGGACTTACATACAGTGTGCCTCTTAAAGCACGATTAAAATTATTTTGTACAGATCCCGAGCATGAAGATTTTGAAACCATAGTTCAGGATGTATACTTAGGTACTATTCCTTATATGACTCCTAGTGGTACTTTTTGTATCAATGGAGCAGAACGAGTAGTTGTTTCACAGTTACATCGTTCTCCTGGTGTATTCTTTGGACAATCATTTCATGCAAATGGTACTAAATTATATTCGGCTAGAGTTATTCCATTCAAAGGATCGTGGATCGAGTTCGCTACAGACATTAACAGTGTTATGTATGCCTACATCGACAGAAAGAAAAAATTACCTGTTACAACACTTTTTAGAGCAATAGGATTTGAACGTGATAAAGATATCCTTGAAATATTCGATCTGGCTGAAGAGGTTAAAGTATCAAAATCAGGCCTTAAAAAAGTGATAGGCCGCAAACTTGCAGCTCGTGTGTTGAATACCTGGCATGAAGATTTTGTTGATGAAGATACAGGAGAAGTTGTTTCAATTGAACGAAATGAAATTATATTAGATAGAGATACAATTCTTGATAAAGATAATATTGAGGAAATCCTTGAAGCAGAAACAAAAACTATTCTTCTTCATAAGGAAAGTGCTCAGCAAGGAGATTATGCAATAATTCATAACACCTTGCAAAAAGATCCTACTAACTCTGAAAAAGAAGCAGTAGAACATATCTATCGTCAACTGCGTAATGCTGAACCACCAGATGAGGAAACTGCTAGGGGAATAATCGATAAATTATTCTTTAGTGACCAGCGATACAGTTTAGGTGAAGTTGGGCGTTACAGGATGAATAAAAAATTAGGTCTTGATATTGGTATGGACAAACAGGTTCTTACCAAAGAAGATATAATTACCATTATAAAATATTTAATTGAGTTGATAAACTCAAAAGCGGAGATAGATGATATAGATCACTTATCAAACCGTCGAGTTAGAACAGTGGGAGAGCAGTTATCATCTCAGTTTGGTGTAGGTTTAGCTCGTATGGCTAGAACTATTCGGGAAAGAATGAATGTGCGTGATAACGAAGTTTTTACACCTATCGATTTGATCAATGCTAAGACTTTATCATCTGTTATCAATTCGTTCTTCGGGACAAACCAGTTATCTCAATTTATGGATCAAACAAATCCATTGGCTGAGATCACTCATAAACGTCGTTTATCGGCCTTAGGACCTGGAGGTTTATCGAGAGAAAGAGCCGGATTTGAGGTGCGTGACGTTCACTATACTCATTATGGCCGATTATGCCCTATTGAAACTCCTGAAGGACCAAATATTGGTTTAATATCTTCACTTTCTGTTTTTGCAAAAGTGAATTCATTAGGGTTTATAGAAACACCATATAGAAAAGTTGAAAATGGAGTGGTTGACATAAAAGGTGAACCAATATATTTAAGCGCAGAGGAAGAGGAAGGAAAATTCATCGCTCAGGCAAGTATACCTGTAAATGAGAAAGGAAAGATACTTGTCGATAAAGTTATTGCACGACAAGAAGGAGATTTTCCTGTAATGGATCCTTCTGGTGTTGATTATACAGATGTGGCGCCAAACCAGATATCATCTATTTCTGCATCTTTAATTCCATTTTTGGAACATGATGATGCCAACAGAGCCTTGATGGGATCTAACATGATGCGTCAGGCCGTTCCTTTGTTACGTCCGGAAGCACCAATTGTAGGTACGGGATTGGAACGTCAAGTTGCTTCAGATTCAAGAGTTTTGATTAATGCAGAAGGAGAAGGCGTTGTTAAGTATGTGGATGCAAACGAGATTGTAATTGAATACGAAAGAACCGAAGATGAAGCCATGGTTAGTTTTGATAGCAATGTCAAGTCTTACCCTCTGGTAAAATTCAGAAAAACCAATCAAGGAACAGCTATTAACTTAAAACCAATTGTTAAAAAAGGTGATAAAGTTTCTAAAGGTCAGGTTCTTTGTGAGGGCTATGCGACTCAAAATGGTGAGTTGGCATTAGGTAGAAATATGAAAGTTGCTTTCATGCCTTGGAAAGGATATAATTTTGAAGATGCAATTGTAATTTCCGAAAAAGTAGTTAGAGATGACATATTTACTTCAATTCACATTGATGAATATTCTCTTGAAGTTCGAGACACGAAATTAGGAAATGAAGAATTAACAAATGATATACCTAATGTAAGTGAAGAGGCTACAAAAGACCTTGATGAAAACGGAATGATCCGTATAGGTGCAGAAGTAAAACCAGGGGATTTATTAATTGGAAAAATTACTCCAAAAGGAGAAAGCGATCCTACTCCTGAAGAAAAATTACTGAGAGCCATTTTTGGTGACAAAGCAGGTGATGTGAAAGATGCATCTTTGAAAGCTTCCCCATCACTTGATGGAGTTGTAATTGATAAAAAATTATTTTCTCGCGCCATTAAGGATAAACGCAAGAGAGCACAGGATAAAGAAGATATTGCGCAACTTGAAAAGTTATATGATGCAAAATTTGATGAGTTACAAGCTGTGTTAGTTGAAAAGCTTTTTGCAATTGTAAATGGTAAAACAGCTCAAGGTGTATTTAATGATTTAGGCGAAGAAGTTCTTCCTAAAGGAAAGAAATTCACTTTAAAAATGTTGAATTCGGTTGATGATTACACTCACTTAACTTCAGGAACCTGGACAACAGATGATAAAATCAATAAACTAGTTGCTGATTTGATCCATAATTACAAGATCAAGGAAAACGATCTCCAAGGTTCATTAAGACGTGAGAAGTTTACAATATCTGTTGGAGATGAATTGCCAGCTGGAATAATCAAATTGGCCAAAGTATATATTGCCAAGAAAAGAAAACTTAAAGTTGGGGATAAAATGGCAGGGAGACATGGTAACAAAGGTATTGTTGCCAGAATTGTTCGTGAGGAAGATATGCCATTCCTGGAAGATGGAACTCCGGTTGATATAGTATTGAATCCATTAGGTGTACCATCTCGTATGAACATTGGACAGATCTATGAAACCGTTCTTGGATGGGCTGGACAAAAATTGAATCGTACCTATGCTACTCCAATTTTTGATGGAGCTACTTTAGATCAAATTAATGAATTTACAGATGAAGCTGGAGTACCTCAATATGGTCATACCTATTTGTATGATGGAGGCACAGGAGATCGATTTGATCAGGCCGCAACTGTAGGAGTTATCTATATGCTAAAATTAGGCCATATGGTTGACGATAAAATGCACGCTCGTTCAATAGGACCATACTCTTTAATTACGCAACAACCTCTTGGTGGAAAAGCACAGTTTGGAGGACAGCGATTTGGAGAAATGGAAGTTTGGGCACTTGAAGCTTATGGAGCATCCAGTACCTTGCGTGAGATCCTTACAGTTAAATCTGATGATGTAATAGGTAGAGCAAAAACTTACGAGGCAATCGTTAAGGGTGAACCAATGCCAGAACCGGGATTACCGGAATCTTTCAATGTGTTAATGCATGAATTGAAAGGTCTTGGATTGGATATAAGATTAGAAGAATAATAGTTTACAAAATAATTCGATAGCACCATTTATTATGGCAAGAAAACAAGAAAAAAGTACAATAGTGAGATTTAATAAGATCTCTATTGGGTTAGCCTCACCAGAATCCATTTTAGCGGCTTCACGCGGTGAAGTGTTGAAACCTGAAACTATCAATTATAGAACTCATAAACCCGAACGTGACGGTTTATTCTGTGAACGAATTTTTGGTCCTGTAAAGGATTACGAATGTGCTTGTGGAAAATACAAACGTATAAGATATAAAGGAATTGTCTGTGACCGTTGTGGAGTGGAGGTTACTGAAAAGAAAGTAAGAAGAGATCGAGTGGGACACATTAATCTTGTGGTTCCGGTTGCTCATATTTGGTATTTCAGATCATTGCCAAATAAAATTGGTTATTTATTAGGATTACCATCTAAGAAATTGGATATGATCATTTACTACGAGAGATATGTAGTAATTCAACCCGGTAATGCTATTAATGCTGAAGGAGAACCTATTCAAAAAATGGATTTCCTTACCGAAGAAGAGTACCTGAATATAATGGAATCTCTTCCTCAGGAAAACCAGTATCTTGAAGATACAGATCCAAACAAATTCATCGCCAAAATGGGAGCTGAATGTTTGATCGACCTTTTGGCCAGAATAGATTTGGATGCCTTATCTTTTGAACTTCGTCATAAAGCAAATAATGAAACTTCAAAACAACGTAAAACAGAGGCTTTAAAGCGTCTTCAAGTGGTTGAGGCTTTTAGAGAGGCAAATGAGAATAGAGAAAATCGTCCGGAATGGATGATCATGAAAGTTGTTCCAATCATTCCGCCTGAATTACGTCCTTTGGTACCATTGGATGGTGGTCGTTTTGCAACTTCCGATCTAAATGATCTATACAGAAGAGTTATCATTCGTAACAATCGTTTGAAAAGACTTGTTGAGATCAAGGCTCCTGAAGTGATCCTGCGAAATGAAAAACGTATGTTACAGGAATCTGTTGACTCTTTGTTCGATAACACTCGTAAGTCATCAGCTGTAAAAACCGATTCAAACAGACCTTTAAAATCGTTATCCGATTCATTAAAAGGTAAGCAAGGTCGTTTCCGTCAAAACTTACTCGGTAAACGTGTTGATTATTCTGCACGTTCAGTAATTGTTGTTGGACCGGAATTGAAGTTATTTGAATGTGGATTGCCAAAAAACATGGCAGCAGAATTATACAAACCTTTCATTATCAGAAAATTAATTGAAAGAGGAATTGTAAAAACTGTAAAATCTGCAAAAAAGATCATAGATAAAAAAGAACCGGTAGTTTGGGATATATTAGAGAATGTTTTAAAAGGACATCCAGTTCTTTTAAATCGTGCTCCAACGTTACACAGACTTGGTATTCAGGCGTTTCAGCCTAAATTGATAGAAGGAAAAGCGATTCAGTTGCATCCTTTGGTATGTACTGCATTCAATGCCGATTTTGATGGTGACCAGATGGCTGTGCATTTACCATTAGGACCTGAAGCTATTCTTGGAAGCTCAATTACTAATGTTAGCTTCTCATAATATTTTAAATCCTGCTAATGGATCTCCGGTAACTGTTCCTTCGCAGGATATGGTACTTGGATTGTATTACATGACCAAGCTTCGTAAATCAACAGATGATGTTAAAGTGAAAGGTGAAGGGTTGACATTTTATTCTCCGGAAGAGGTTATTATTGCCTATAACGAGAAAAAAGTGGAACTAAATGCTGGAATAAAAGTAAGAACAAAAGACTTCAATGAGAAAGGAGAATTGGTTAATCAAATTATTGAAACCACTGTAGGGCGTATATTATTTAATGAGAAAGTACCTGAAAAAGCAGGATTCATTAACGATGTACTTACTAAGAAATCCCTGAGAGATATTATTGGTAATATATTAAAAGTGACCAGTATTCCTGAAACAGCTGCATTTCTTGATGAGATAAAAACCTTAGGATATTATTTTGCCTTTAAAGGTGGATTATCCTTTAGTTTGGGTGATATTATTATTCCTAAGGAAAAACAATCCATGATCGATTCTGCCAATAAACAGGTGGATGGAATTATGGCCAATTATAACATGGGTCTTATTACTAACAATGAGCGTTATAATCAGGTTATTGATATATGGACATCTACCAATGCAGAACTTACAGAATTATCCATGAAGCGTATTCGTGAGGATCAGCAAGGGTTTAATTCGGTTTATATGATGCTTGATTCCGGAGCAAGGGGATCTAAAGAACAGATTCGTCAGCTTACCGGAATGAGAGGATTAATGGCTAAACCTAAAAAATCAACTGCTGGTGGAGGTGAGATCATTGAAAATCCAATTTTATCGAACTTTAAAGAAGGATTATCAATTTTAGAATACTTTATCTCTACTCACGGAGCTAGAAAAGGTCTTGCAGATACTGCACTTAAAACGGCAGATGCTGGATATTTGACACGTCGTTTGGTTGATGTATCGCAGGATGTTATAGTAAACAGCGTGGACTGTGGAACCCTTAGAGGTGTTGAAGTAACAGCCTTAAAGAAAAGTGATGAAGTTGTTGAAACTTTGGAAGAAAGAATTCTAGGTAGAATTTCTTTAAATGATGTTTACAACCCAATAAACGAGGAATTAATTGTTGGGGCTGGCGAATTAATTGATGAGCCTGTTGCAAAAGTTATTGAAGAATCTGCCGTAGAAAGTGTTGAAGTTCGTTCACCATTAACCTGTGAAGCTCTTAAAGGCATTTGTGCAAATTGTTACGGACGTAATTTGGCAACAAATAAAATGGTTCAACGAGGTGAGGCAGTTGGTGTTGTAGCGGCCCAATCCATTGGAGAACCTGGTACTCAGTTAACATTAAGAACATTCCACGTGGGTGGTATTGCTGGTAACATTTCTGAAGAGAATAAATTATTGGCCAAATTTAACGGAAAGGCAGAAATCGAAGATCTCAGAACTGTAAAAGGCGAAGATAGTGAAGGAAATAAAGTTGATATTGTGATATCTCGTACTTCAGAATTAAAGTTGATTGATGAAAAGACCGGCATTACTTTAAGTACTAATAATATTCCTTATGGTTCTACCATTTTCATTAAAAATGGATCTAAACTTAAAAAAGGAGATATTGTATGTCAATGGGATCCTTATAACGGAGTAATAATTTCTGAATTTGCAGGTAAAATTAAATATGAGAATATAGAGCAAGGTGTAACCTTCCAGGTTGAAATTGATGAGCAAACCGGATTCCAGGAAAAAGTTATTTCAGAATCAAGAAATAAGAAGTTGATCCCTACACTTCATGTTCAAGATACAAAAGGAGAGATCATTCGTTCATATAACCTGCCTGTTGGAGCGCATTTAATGATTGACGATGGTGAGAAAATTAATATTGGTAAGATATTGGTTAAAATTCCGCGAAAGTCAGCAAAAACAGGAGATATCACAGGTGGATTGCCACGTGTAACCGAATTGTTTGAAGCAAGAAACCCATCAAATCCTGCTGTAGTAAGTGAGATAGATGGTGTGATTTCTTTTGGAAAAATCAAGAGAGGTAATCGTGAGATCATTATTGAATCCAAATTAGGAGAGATTAAAAAATACCTTGTTAAGTTGTCAAATCAGATCCTGGTTCAAGAGAATGATTTTGTTAAAGCGGGTATGCCATTGTCTGATGGTTCTATAACTCCGGACGATATTTTGAATATCAAAGGTCCATCAGCAGTGCAACAATATTTGGTAAACGAAGTACAGGAAGTATATCGCTTACAAGGTGTTAAGATCAATGACAAACATTTTGAGGTTGTTGTAAGGCAGATGATGCGTAAAGTTCGGATAATTGATTCAGGTGATACTATCTTCTTGGAGGATCAGCTTGTTCACAAATCTGATTTTATTGAGCAGAATGATGAAATATTCGGAATGAAAGTAGTGATTGAAGCCGGAGACTCAGAAAATATAATTCCCGGACAGATCATTTCACCAAGACAGCTTAGAGATGAGAACTCCATTCTAAGACGTGAAGACAAGAAGTTAGTGGAAGCAAGGGATGCAAAACCTGCTACTGCAACTCCAATTCTTCAAGGTATTACAAGGGCATCGTTACAAACTAAATCATTTATATCTGCGGCTTCCTTCCAGGAAACCACTAAAGTGCTTAATGAAGCAGCTGTAAATGGTAAGATTGATACTTTGGAAGGCCTTAAAGAAAATGTAATTGTAGGTCATAAGATTCCTGCCGGTACCGGAATGAGAGAATACGATAATATTATTGTAGGATCTAAAGAGGAGTTTAACCAAATGATGCAGGCTAAACAAGAATTAAATTATAATTAAATAAGATTCCAACTCCGCTTTTGCGGAGTTGGTTAATTTAATTTATACTGAACTCGTTTCAGTATCACATATTTATTAACTATGGCAGAAGATCAAAAAAAACCAAAACAGGGACAAATAAATATTGAACTGGATGAAAGCGTTTCACAAGGCACGTATTCTAATCTGGCAATTATAAATCATTCTGTATCAGAATTTGTTGTCGATTTTGTTAGTATTATGCCTGGTGTACCAAAGAGTAAGGTTAAATCTAGGATAATTTTAACACCTCAGCATGCCAAAAGATTTTTAAAGGCATTGAATGATAATGTTCACAGATTTGAAAAGTCTCATGGTGAAATCAAAGATTACGAGCAACCTCCAATTCCTCTTAATTTCGGTCCAACTGGACAGGCTTAATATTTTTAATCAAATATCAGCGATATAAAATGATATTAGAGTTGATCGAAATATTTTAATTGAGCAACCTCCAATTCCTCTTAATTTCGGTCCAACTGGACAGGCTTAATATTTTTAATCAAATATCAGCGATATAAAATGATATTAGAGTTGATCGAAATATTTTAATTGATCAACCTCCAACACCATTAATTTTTATCCAACAGGTCAAGCATAAAAAAATCCCCAGAAAAGTTTTCAGGGGATTTTTATTTATATAGGTATTGATAATTTTTTTATTTCAAAACCATAATATTCTACTGTCAAAACAATATAAATGTATTTTTTAACTGGAATACCATTAATTATAATGATATCAAATAGACGGGTTGTTATATCTTTTAAACAGCTTTCGCCAGTTCTTGTTTGATTCTTTCAGCTTTTAATGCTCCTGATGGACATTTTCTTATCTGATTCAAAATCCTTTTAGATTCAGCTGAATTTACGTCCTTCCAAGGTAATAATGAGTTCCTTACTACACTTGATAAACCTTTCGCACATAATTGGGAGTTAATGCATTTTTTTGCATCAAAAGAAACAGAGATTTCGCTGTTCTTGTAAACATTAATAGGCTTCATAATTGTTCATTTTGGGGTTATGAATAAACTAAACTAATAAAAATCAGTTTAAACGCCGATAAAAATTATAATTATTCGATAAAGTGCAGATGTTTAAAGAAATGTCCTACAAATTGTAATTAACCATTATTTATTGACCAATCACATTTTATGGATAGTAATAAATTCTTAAATAATTTACTCATATTCAGAAATGAAATGGAACTTGATACTTGGGTATTTTTGCTGTGTCATTTGCAGTGAAAATGCAGAATCTGCCAGAAAAACCAAATGTCCTTGCTTGTCCATGGCTAAAAATCGTTGTTTAACTCTTTTGAAATCTTTAAATTCCTCATTTTTAGGATTTTCAGGTACAACCCAGCAGGCTTTGTGCACGTTTAAATTTTCGTAAGTACACTTTGCTCCATACTCATGTTCCAGTCTGTACTGGATAACTTCGTATTGCAAAGCACCAACCGTCCCAATGACTTTTCTGCCATTAAGTTCCAAAGTAAAAAGTTGGGCGACACCTTCATCCATTAACTGGTCAATTCCCTTTGCCAGTTGTTTGGCCTTCATTGGATCGGCATTATTGATATATCTGAAATGCTCAGGAGAAAAACTAGGTACTCCTTTATAGTGAATGGATTCACCTTCTGTAAGTGTATCTCCAATTTTAAAGTTCCCTGTGTCCTGTAAGCCGACAATATCACCGGGATAAGATACATCCACAATTTCCTTTTTTTCAGCAAAAAAGGCATTTGGGCTGGAGAACTTTACCTTTTTGTTATGCCTTACATGTAAATACGGCGTATTTCTTTTAAATTCTCCCGAAACGCATTTTACAAAAGCCAGACGGTTTCTGTGATTGGGATCCATATTGGCATGTATCTTAAACACAAAACCCGAAAATTCCTTTTCGTCAGGTTTAACTAATCGTTCTTCACTTTGTTTAGGCCTTGGAGTAGGAGCTATACTTACAAAACAATCCAATAATTCACGAACCCCAAAATTATTCAAAGCTGAACCAAAAAAAACGGGCTGCAGTTTTCCGTCTAAATACTCTTTTTTATCAAACTTTGGATAGACACCATATATTAGCTCTAATTCTTCTCTTAAATGATCGGCAGATTTCTTACCAATTAAATCTTCTAGTTTTTTATCTCCAATATCTTTGATCTCGATGGTGTCTTCAATATTTTTCCTGCTGTCACCACTAAACAAGTTAACATTATGTTCCCATATATTATATATTCCCTTAAAATCATAACCCATTCCAATGGGAAAACTAAGTGGCGTAACATGCAAATTTAATTTTTGTTCAACTTCATCCAGTAATTCAAAAGCATCCTTTCCTTCTCTGTCAAGCTTATTTATAAAAATGATCATTGGTATGTTACGCATCCTGCATACCTCTACCAGTTTTTCAGTCTGCTCTTCCACACCTTTTGCGACATCAATAACAACTATTACACTATCAACAGCGGTCAAAGTTCTGAAAGTATCCTCGGCAAAATCCTTATGCCCGGGAGTATCCAGTATATTTATTTTGATACCTTTATATTCAAAGGCCAAAACAGATGTAGCTACACTTATACCTCGTTGCCTTTCTATTTCCATAAAATCACTGGTTGCACCTTTCTTAATCTTATTGCTTTTCACGGCTCCGGCCTCTTGAATGGCACCTCCAAATAACAGCAACTTCTCGGTCAAAGTTGTTTTTCCCGCATCAGGATGGGATATGATCCCAAATGTTCGTCTTCTGTTTATTTCATCAATAAACTTCATTAGTTTCTTATTAGGGGGCAAATATAATGGATAAAAAATGAAATTGCGAGATAATAATTTTTCAATATTATGGACAAATAATTAAATTAATATGTGGTTAAAATTAATCTATAATAGTACTATAAAACTTACAAATTATAAAATAATTAACTTTTAGTCGAAATTATTTGCATTTCATCGATAATTATGTATATTTGCCTAATTTGTCAATTGTGACCATAAACGGTTAGATATTTTTGGCAAATAATTGTATTAAAAAAAAACGAAGTTTTTTAATAAATTTTACCCTAATATCATGAAGATGTCTACTCGATTCTCTAAGTTAATTATAACTTTAGTTTTCAACTTATTTTTTATCCTAGGTGTTGTTTTTTCTGCATTGGCAGACGGAACTAAACAGGCTATGCCAGATCCTAATAATGGAGTGGCTATGTATATTACAGATGATGGTTCATATGGGCCTTACTTAAATTCTCCTGCGTCTCAAAGATTACATTTTAGGATTGCTGATTATACAACTGAGAATTTATATTTTGGTGTAAACCCAAGAGAAAGAACAGGAAGCCCATTACCCGTGCTTAATAATTTATATTATCAAGTAAAAGATCCGTCAGGGAATGTTGTATTTGGCCCTACTTTATTTACTACTACAATCGGTGATGCTGGTTATATCGATACCTATGACAAAGCTATTGATGGGCCTAATATTGGAGGCGCAACTCCAACCGGATATAATCCAATAGTCTTTAGCCCGAACGCCAATAGTTCTTTTGTAAATGGTGATTATTACCTAGAAATATATAAGAGTAATGACGGAGGAGCCACTAGAACCACTGCAGGCGGAGAGGTACTTTTAACTTATTTCGATTTCACGGTGTCAGATGCTTCCAATAATCAGGTAGAAGGTCGAGTTTGGTCTAGAAAATGGGGTTTTATAACTTATAATCCCTCAAATTTTGTAGCATCTATTGATTATGATTTCAAAGGAACGTTTTACGCGTTTACAGATGATAGTATCATAGTGAAAGTGGAGTTTCAAGATGGGTTTAGACCGTATGGTTATTTATTATCAATGAATAAATTTGGTGTTGTAGATGATGATAATGATGCTGCTAATGTTTGGACAAATACGAGGTCCTCATTATCATATGGAGGGGCAACAGGAAATACACGATCGGCACTTGAAAATGGTTATCCGGTTTTTATATCATCACCAGATCAATCTAATTTTATACCGGAAAGCACATCAACACCAATAATCATTGGTAATATTTATGGGTGTCCTGGGTCTTATTATTTTCCAATTCAAATTCAGGAATCTGCTGATATCATCCTTACATTAGATCTTAATGGAGTTTCGGGATATCAATCAGGTACGGAAGACGTTGTAATAGAAAGATTCGATGAACCTGCCGGAAACTTTGTAATAGTGTGGGATGGTCTCGATGGATTAGGAAATCCAACTTCAGGCGGCATATTAACAACTGTAACTGTAACAAGTTTAAGAGGGCGTACTAGCGTACCTATGGATGATGCAGAATTAAATCCCAATGGACTTTCCGTTTCGTCTGTTGCCCCGGAGCTCGAGAATAAATTAATGAGATGGGATGACTCAAACATTGTTTCTACACCAAATAACAGTACAACAGGTGGGTTTGTTCGGTCTGGATATTATGACGGTATAGTAGGTCCAACTCATAAATGGAACGGTTCTAATCCTCCAGGTGATAATACCATAGGCATTCCTGCGCCAGCTGGTGGGCAAGGAAACTCAACAACCACAACTACGGATGATTATGGGAATGAACGGATGCTTAACACATGGTTTTATGGAGATGAAGTAAGTTCGCCTCCAACACCATATACACTTCCAAATTGTGATTTTGATAATGATGGATATGCCGATAGTGTTGATTTAGATGATGATAATGATGGTATATTGGATACTGATGAATTACCGTCAGATCCAGACGGAGATGCAGATAGTGATGGGATTCCGGATTATATAGATCCGGATTTTGCAGGTTTTATTGACGCGAATGGAGATGGTGTTGATGATAGATTTGATACTGATGGAGATTCAATTATTGATAGTTTTGATATAGATAGTGATAATGATGGATGTTTTGATGCACTTGAAGGTGGTGGTACATTTGTTGCTGCCGATTTAACTAGTAGCAATAATTTAGCTGATGCAGATGAAGGTTCTGTTGACGCAAATGGAATACCAACAAATACGGGTAGTCCTCAAAGTACAACAGCTGCCGTAACGGATAATTTAGATAATTCAGCTTGTTGTAATAGTGGTTCAATAGGTTCAGACCAAAATTTGTGTTGGGGCTCTTTCGATGTTGCACCCTTTACGAGTAGTGCTCCCGGAATAGTATCTTCAGGTACTTTGTCTTACCAATGGCAGATAAGTACAACAGATTGTACAACCGGATTTACAGATATAGCGGGTGCAACAGGAGAAACTTACGACCATGGTGATATATACACAACTTCATATTTCAGAAGAGTAACCACAAACGGAACTGATTGTACAGAAATTAGTAATTGTATAACCGTGGTTATGAATCGTATTTCAATTTATAGTACTGTAAACAATTTAAGCTGTGCAGATGGTCCAAACGATGGATCTATAGATGTAACCATTGATGGAACAGTTGGAGCATACTCAGTATCTTGGAGTAATGGTGCAACCACTGAGGATATTTCTGGTTTAGCCGCTGGAGATTACACAATTACGGTCACGGATGCTTCGGGATGTCCTGCAACTCAGTCTACTGTTACAGTTGCAACTATTGAAAATCCATATGCAGCCTTGTTACTTACTGGAACAACTGGTGCATCTCTTTTTCCTACAACAGATTATCCCTCAGGAACTTTCCCTCCGGATGCAGTCGTTAATGGAGAGCCAGGAGGTTATAACCAAACCTTCCCAACAGGAACAGAAACGTTCAATATTACATTTGATAATTATTATATTCCGGAAGATTATATAATCGATCCGGATTGGGCTGGTAATGCAACTCTAACATATACTCAGGATCATGCAGGCACAGAATCAAATGCTTTCTTTGCAGCAGGATCTAGAATAACGGAATTTAGCGATTTCGGTCCTGGAGCTATTGCCAATAACTCAGGTAATACATATTATGTTTATGGAAGAGGATTAAATGCATTTTCTTCAACAGGTTTTTCAGATGGATGGACACTTAATTATGATTTTACTGGTCTAGCTAATGGATATCTACCGGCAGGAACACTCATAACATTTACAGATATAGATGGGTTGGCATCAGGCGGGGAAAATGCAATTTTGAATGCAACCTTGGCATCAGGTGCAACTACAGCTTGGTTAAATTACTTCGATAATTCATTAACAACACCGCCTCACAGTGCTCCAGCTTATGATTCCGGTACAAATTCATACAATTTCGGAAGTGTCACAGGAACTGCCAATGGCAATTGGGCACTCATAACAACAGAAGATCTATTTAATGTTTCTATAAATGTGACAAATAATGGAGGAGGCTCTATAGGATTAAAATGGGCAGCACCAATCGTACCTTTAGATGTTACTCTAACCGGTACAGATAATACTGTATGTTTTGGTCCTGGGGTTGATGGACAAATTCAGGTAGATGTTTTAGGTAATATTGGCCCTTATGATATAGCCTGGGATAACGGTAATGGCACAAGTGGGAGTGTTTCTTCTCAACCATCGCCATATACAATTTCTAATTTACCAATTGGTACTTACACAGTGACTGTTTCGGCAGGAGCTTGTTCTGCTTTTTCAACAGTGATACTCAGTTGTTTAGACTCTGATAATGATGGTGTTTCAAATATTGCAGACATTGATGATGACAACGATGGAATATTAGATACTATTGAATCAGGTGGACTTGATCCTTCTGGTGATTCAGACGGTGACGGACTTGTTAATTTTCAAGATGCCGATTTTTGTGCACTTAATGGTTTTGGTGTTTGTGCCAGTCTGGATCCAGACAACGATGGCATACCAAATCATTTAGATCTGGATTCAGACGGTGATGGTATTCCTGACAATAATGAAGCACAAACCACTTTAGGTTATATCGCTCCTCAGGATACAAATGGAGATGGAATTCCTGATGTCACTGCCAATGGATTGCCGGTATCATATAATTTTAATGGTGAAGAACTGGGCTTACTTCCTGTTAATACTGATACAGTCGATCAACCGGATTATTTGGACTTAGACTCAGATAATCAAGGAGCAAATGACACCATAGAGGCAGGATTAACACTATCAGGAACGGATTCAGATGGTGATGGTTTAGATAATAATATAGATACAACTTCTGATTATGGTGATCCAAACGGAACAATAAATAATACTTCAGCATTACCGGATTCAGATGGTGATTTAAATTCTGGTGGGAATGTTGATTTTAGAGATAAATCAACTCCAACAGATGTTGATGGAGACTCTGTGCTTAACCCGGAAGACCAGGATGATGATAATGATGGTCTTACAGATGTTACTGAAGGCTATGGCTTCTTTACCAATGGTGCTGGAGTATGTACAGGATTAAACTATAATTTTACAGGTGGAACTTACGTCGCAGCCACTGGATCTGGACCAGGTACACTAAACGCACAATATCGCTTTTCTAATGTAGCAACAGGATTGGATGCACTTGTTAGAATAGCTCAAAAAAGTGCATCAGTAACTGTTTTATCTATCGATCAAAACCTTGGTGACAATAACGCACTTCAACCACAATTAAGATATGCCTCAGGTTCAACCGGTAACCTATCAATTCAACTTGAAGTTCGGTTTGTTCTAACAGGAACTTCAACTAATGCTAATGTTGAGAGAGTTGGTGGATTCATCCAGGATATTGATAGTGGGTCAGGGCTTAGAGAGTACTATCGCGTACAAAATATAGTGGGTTACAGTATAGGTAATCCAACAAATGTCATTGCCTCAGATTTAGGAGGTGGAGTTATTCAGTTCATAGCGAATGGATCTGGTAGTGCACCAATTGAACCAATTGATACTGCAAATCCGTACAGGGTATTTTTCCAGAAAAGGGATATTAACTTATTCTATTTTACAATTGGAGGAGCTAAGTCATTAAATTCCCAAGTCGATAGATATTACTCAATTCGATTTGATGAATGCCGAATAGATCTTTATAATGACCCATCTCACGTGTTTTATAATGCACCTGATACTGACGGGGATACAATACCGGACTATCTAGATGCAGATAGTGATGGTGATGGATGTAATGATGCAGATGAAGCTTATGCTAATACCAATGCCGATGCTGATAATAATGGAAATTACGGATCTGGAACACCTGTCGTTGACGGAAATGGTTTAGTAACTGCAGCGGGAATTACAGGGAATGATTATAATACACAACCGGCAACTATTGCTGCAGGTTATACTTATCTTCAAGGAGTAACAACAACAATAGATGTTATACCAACAAATCAAACAGCATTAGTAAATGAAACTGCAACTTTTAATGCCACAGCTTCAACTGCAGTGATAGTTACAGATCCTGTAACAACAGCAAGTACTAATGTGACCTATCAATGGCAAATAAGTACCGATGGTGGAACCATATTTACGAATATTTCCGGAGCCACAGGAACCGTAGCAAGTGGTACAGATGCGAGTTATACAACTCCAAACCTGGTTTCTTCCGATGATGGAAACATATATAAAGTCATATTTTTAAATGAAGCTAATATTTGTTCTGAGGAAGTTACTGCTAATTTAACAGTAAACGGAGTAACAGGTACAGTAGATATTACAGACACGAGCATACCAGGCGACACTTTAACAGTTACGGTAACAGACAACGATCTGAACACGAATTCAGGCGTAGCTGAGACCATAGTAGTGACAGTAGTCAGTGATAATGGCGAGAGTGAAGATGTGACCTTAACAGAGACAGGTCCTGATACAGGAGTATTTGAAGGGACAGTAGATACGACATATGGCAATGCGGCCGGCACAGATGATGACGGTACGTTCAATACAGAAGCAGGTGATATTTTAACAGTGACCTATGATGATGCCTTTGATGCGTTGGGTAACGATCCGGTGGCAGTAACCGATACGGACACAGTAACCGGTGGAGACACGGGTACAGTAGATATTACAGACACGAGCATACCAGGCGACACTTTAACAGTTACGGTAACAGACAACGATCTGAACACGAATTCAGGCGTAGCTGAGACCATAGTAGTGACAGTAGTCAGTGATAATGGCGAGAGCGAAAATGTGACCTTAACAGAGACAGGTCCTGATACAGGAGTATTTGAAGGGACAGTAGATACGACATATGGCAATGCGGCCGGCACAGATGATGACGGTACGTTCAATACAGAAGCAGGTGATATTTTAACAGTGACCTATGATGATGCCTTTGATGCGTTGGGTAACGATCCGGTGGCAGTAACCGATACGGACACAGTAACCGGTGGAGACACGGGTACAGTAGATATTACAGACACGAGCATACCAGGCGACACTTTAACAGTTACGGTAACAGACAACGATCTGAACACGAATTCAGGCGTAGCTGAGACCATAGTAGTGACAGTAGTCAGTGATAATGGCGAGAGTGAAGATGTGACCTTAACAGAGACAGGTCCTGATACAGGAGTATTTGAAGGGACAGTAGATACGACATATGGCAATGCGGCCGGCACAGATGATGACGGTACGTTCAATACAGAAGCAGGTGATATTTTAACAGTGACCTATGATGATGCCTTTGATGCGTTGGGTAACGATCCGGTGGCAGTAACCGATACGGACACAGTAACCGGTGGAGACACGGGTACAGTAGATATTACAGACACGAGCATACCAGGCGACACTTTAACAGTTACGGTAACAGACAACGATCTGAACACGAATTCAGGCGTAGCTGAGACCATAGTAGTGACAGTAGTCAGTGATAATGGCGAGAGCGAAGATGTGACCTTAACAGAAACAGGTCCTGATACAGGAGTATTTGAAGGGACAGTAGATACGACATATGGCAATGCGGCCGGCACAGATGATGACGGTACGTTCAATACAGAAGCAGGTGATATTTTAACAGTGACCTATGATGATGCCTTTGATGCGTTGGGTAACGATCCTGCAGCGGTAACCGATACGGACACAGTAACCGGTGGAGACACGGGTACAGTAGATATTACAGACACGAGCATACCAGGCGACACTTTAACAGTTACGGTAACAGACAACGATCTGAACACGAATTCAGGCGTAGCTGAGACCATAGTAGTGACAGTAGTCAGTGATAATGGCGAGAGCGAAGATGTGACCTTAACAGAGACAGGTCCTGATACAGGAGTATTTGAAGGGACAGTAGATACGACATATGGCAATGCGGCCGGCACAGATGATGACGGTACGTTCAATACAGAAGCAGGTGATATTTTAACAGTGACCTATGATGATGCCTTTGATGCGTTGGGTAACGATCCGGTGGCAGTAACCGATACGGACACAGTAACCGGTGGAGACACGGGTACAGTAGATATTACAGACACGTCCATACCAGGCGACACTTTAACAGTTACGGTAACAGACAACGATCTGAACACGAATTCAGGCGTAGCTGAGACCATAGTAGTGACAGTAGTCAGTGATAATGGCGAGAGTGAAGATGTGACCTTAACAGAGACAGGTCCTGATACAGGAGTATTTGAAGGGACAGTAGATACGACATATGGCAATGCGGCCGGCACAGATGATGACGGTACGTTCAATACAGAAGCAGGTGATATTTTAACAGTGACCTATGATGATGCCTTTGATGCGTTGGGTAACGATCCGGTGGCAGTAACCGATACGGACACAGTAACCGGTGGAGACACGGGTACAGTAGATATTACAGACACGACCATACCAGGCGACACTTTAACAGTTACGGTAACAGACAACGATCTGAACACGAATTCAGGCGTAGCTGAGACCATAGTAGTGACAGTAGTCAGTGATAATGGCGAGAGTGAAGATGTGACCTTAACAGAAACAGGTCCTGATACAGGAGTATTTGAAGGGACAGTAGATACGACATATGGCAATGCGGCCGGCACAGATGATGACGGTACGTTCAATACAGAAGCAGGTGATATTTTAACAGTGACCTATGATGATGCCTTTGATGCGTTGGGTAACGATCCGGTGGCAGTAACCGATACGGACACAGTAACCGGTGGAGACACGGGTACAGTAGATATTACAGACACGTCCATACCAGGCGACACTTTAACAGTTACGGTAACAGACAACGATCTGAACACGAATTCAGGCGTAGCTGAGACCATAGTAGTGACAGTAGTCAGTGATAATGGCGAGAGTGAAGCTGTGACCTTAACAGAGACAGGTCCTGATACAGGAGTATTTGAAGGGACAGTAGATACGACATATGGCAATGCGGCCGGCACAGATGATGACGGTACGTTCAATACAGAAGCAGGTGATATTTTAACAGTGACCTATGATGATGCCTTTGATGCGTTGGGTAACGATCCGGCAGCGGTAAGCGATACCGACACAGTAACCGGTGGAGACACGGGTACAGTAGATATTACAGACACGAGCATACCAGGCGACACTTTAACAGTTACGGTAACAGACAACGATCTGAACACGAATTCAGGCGTAGCTGAGACCATAGTAGTGACAGTAGTCAGTGATAATGGCGAGAGTGAAGCTGTGACCTTAACAGAAACAGGTCCTGATACAGGAGTATTTGAAGGGACAGTAGATACGACATATGGCAATGCGGCCGGCACAGATGATGACGGTACGTTCAATACAGAAGCAGGTGATATTTTAACAGTGACCTATGATGATGCCTTTGATGCGTTGGGTAACGATCCTGCAGCGGTAAGTGATACCGACACAGTAACCGGTGGAGACACGGGTACAGTAGATATTACAGACACGACCATACCAGGCGACACTTTAACAGTTACGGTAACAGACAACGATCTGAACACGAATTCAGGCGTAGCTGAGACGGTAGATGTGCAGGTAGTGAATGATGTTACAGGAGAAATAGAGACGATCACTTTGACCGAGACAGGACCAGACACAGGAATCTTCATAGGTACTGTAGGAACAACATTTGGAGCCACAGCCGGTACGAACAACGACGGTACGTTGAATACTCAGGAAGGAAACACAATTACAGTAACGTATGATGACGTATTAGGAACTTTAGGTAACGACCCAACTGCGATTTCTGATACTGATATAGTGTTAGGAGATCAGGATAATGATGGAATAGATGACATTACGGATATTGATGATGATAATGACGGTATTCCAGATCTTATAGAAACAGGTGGAAATGAGTTGGATGGAGACGAAGATGGTGATGGAATTCCTAACTGGAAAGATACAACAGATAACGGTACAGGAGATGGTAGTATAACAGATTACACTGACTCAAACAGCGATGGTATACCAGATATATACGATTTTGATGGTGACGGTATTCCAAACCATTTAGATCTTGATGCAGATAACGATGCTATTCCAGATGTTTTAGAAGCTGGTAATACAGATGCAAATAACGATGGATTGGTTGACACAGCATCCTATGGAACCAACGGTTTAGCTGATGAAGTTGAAACTTCTGCGGATAGTGGTATTTTAATCAACTTACCAATAAATACAGATGCTTTATATGACAATAATCCAAGTTTGACATTATATAATTTCTTGGATGTAGATTCAGATAATGATGGAATTACTGATACAACAGAGGCTTTTTCAAATAATCCGTCCTATAATGATTCAGATAATGATGGACAGATAGACGGCTTTGTTGATTTAGATGGAAATGGATGGCATGACCCAATTGATGGGGAAGTTAATTTCCCAACTTTATTGAATTCAGATTCAGATTCAATACCTAATTACCTCGATCTAGATTCAGATGGAGATGGTCTTCCAGATACCTTTGAAGGTAATTTCCAGGTATCCGATGGAGATAACAACGGTATTGTTGGCACAGGAATTCCAACTGATGCTGATGGCGATGGACTAGCAGATACTAATGATCCAGATTTTGCGGGTAACATACTAGGAGGTTTCGGATTTAATCAAGACAGAGATGAAGATGGTGTACCAAATTATTTGGATATAGATATTGATAATGACGGTATAATTGATAATATAGAAGGTCAAGGTACATTCAGTTATGTTGGACCAACAGGGTCTGATACAGATGGAGATGGAATAGACGATGCTTACGATGTTGACAATGGTGGAGTTGGAATTGGATATACAAACACTGATGGTGGTAGTGCACCGGACTATGCGGATACAAATTCGGATGGTTTGGATAATGTAGGTGATGCATATGATATATTAGAAAATGCAACAGATAATGCCATTGACGGTCCATTGGATCTTGATAATAATGGAATTGTTGATCCGGGATTATTTGTTGATTTTGATGGTGATGGCTTGCATGATGATTTTGAATATTCTGATCCGGCAAGTGATCCGTTAAATAACACTTCAAATCCTTTAAATGGGACTAATAATAATCAGTTACCTACCGATCAACCAGATATAGATCCTCCTGGAGGAGACAGAGATTGGAGAGAACTAAGTTCACAGGATAAAGATAATGATGGCATTCCAGACGTTACAGATCTTGATGATGATAATGATGGTATTCTTGATGTAGATGAAGATGCAAATTTAGATGGTGATAATGATCCAAGAACTAATCCATCAGATTTCGATGGTGATGGTGTGCCTGATTATTTTGATCTGGATTCAGATAATGACGGAATTCCGGATTATACTGAGGCAGGTGGAACAAATGATCCTGATGGAAATGGAATGGAAGGAACAGGAGTCCTGGATAATACAGAAGTGGACGCCAATGGAATACCTTTGGGAGTTTCTCCTACTGGCTTGACACCTATTGATACAGACGGCGATGGAAACAACGATTATCGTGATCTGGATTCTGATAACGATGGAATTGCAGATGTTATAGAAGCTGGAGGAATTGATGGAGATGGAAACGGACAATATGGATCGGGTACTACGAATGATTCGGATGCCGATGGTATGATAGATGCCCTGGATCCTTATGATGACCAAGATGGTAACCTGGATACTGATTTAGGAGGAACGCCTCTTGATATACCAGATACCGATGGTGATGGACAGAATAATTATCTCGATTTAGATTCAGATAACGATACCATTCCGGATAACGTTGAAGGTCAGTCAACAATCGGTTATGTTGCTCCAAGTGGATCAGACACCGATGGAGATGGCTTAGACGACAGTTATGATATTAATAATGGAGGTACTGCAATTGTAGCAGTAAATACAGATGGCACAGATACACCGGATTATTTAGATCTGGATTCAGATAATGATACATTATATGACATAGTTGAAGCAGGAAACGGAGGAGCAGATACCAATTCTGATGGTGAGACCAATGGTACTGTAGGTGCTAATGGTCTTGATAATAATTATGATGATACCACGGCTGGTGATACTTTCCTTGACCCTAACGGGACATTGGATGATACTCAAACAGACAATTTCCCGGATGCAGATTTAGATGTATTCCTAGAAGGAGATGTGGATTATCGCGATGATACATTCAACGATGTTGATAATGACGGAATTAATGATATTACAGATCTTGATGATGATAACGATGGAATCCCGGATGTTGTAGAATCAGGAGGCAATAATCCAGATGGCGATGAAGATGGTGATGGTATACCAAACTGGAATGATACGACCGATGATGGAACAGGAGACGGATCACCAACCGACTATACAGATAGCAATGGTGATGGAGTGCCGGATGTTTATGACTTTGATGGAGATGGAATATCAAATCACTTAGATCTGGACTCAGACAATGATGGTTTATACGATGTGGTAGAAACAGGAAATGGTTCTTTAGATACTAACAATGATGGACAAGTAGATGGTTCAGTTGGGACTAATGGTATACCAGACAATGCAGAAGACACACCAGATGGAGGCGTAAGTACTGCACCATTGGATACTGATGGTAATCCAAACGACAATGCAGATTATTTGGATATCGATGCAGATGACGATGGAATTCAGGACAATATTGAAGGTCAGACAACATCAGGATATATTGCTCCTAGTGGAAACGATATAGATAATAATGGTGTAGATGATGCATATGATACAAACGGTACACCTATCGATCCAGCTTTAGCTGATATTGACGGGACTGATGGTCCGGATTATTTGGATACTGATTCTGATGGAGATGGTAAATCTGATAATTTAGAAGCATATGATACAGATGGAGATAATGTAGTTGATACACCTCCAAGTGGTTCCGATTCTGACGGAGATGGTTTAGATGACGCATATGATAGTACTGATTTAGCAACAGATTCAGAAAACAATCCAACTGACACTGGAGAGGTGGCAGGAGATTTCCCTGATGATGATGATCCAGGAAACGAACCGGATTGGAGAGAATTGGGTTCGTCTGAATTAACAGTAACCAAAACGATTACTACGTCAGGTTCAGTACAGAATGATGTAATAGCTTACGATATTGTGGTTACAAATACAGGCAATGTAACAGTAACAAATATTGAAATTACAGATATAAATGCAGATGGTGGAGTCGTAACAGGAAGTCCGATAGCAAGCTTAGCTCCTGGAGCGAGCGTTACAGTTACTGCCGAACAAACTATTACTCAAACAGATCTCGATTTAGGGTATATTGAAAATAGTGCAATAGCCACGGGTGACAGTCCGATTGGCACAGACGATGTTAGTGATGTTTCCGATACAGATGTCGATGGTGATGGTAATACTGTAACTAATAACGAGACAACAGAGAGTAATAATGGTGATGGAACGAATGACGGTGATGCGACAAATGATCCAACCGTGACATTCTTCCAGCCAACGGTATCTACTGTGTCGTCAGATTCTCAATTGGAAGGTACAAACCTTGTTCATACGGTAACAATGACAGGTGGTAGCGTAACAGATGAGACCTATACATTTACCTTAGTAGATAACACGACAGACAGTGCAACGGATTACAGTGCAGCGATCTTCAGTGATGGCGTGACCTATGATTTAGTATCAGGACTGATCACAGTACCTGCGGGAATAACCACCTTTACGGTGACCACAGGAACGACTGATGATCTGTTAGATGAAGATGATGAGTTCTATGATTTAACCATAGGAGGCGTTTCAGCAACCGGAACCATTCAGGATAATGATACGGTAACGGTATCTACGGTAACTTCAGATTCTCAATTGGAAGGAACAGACCTTGTTCATACGGTAACGATGAGCGGAGCGAGTGCAACGGATGAGACCTACACATTTACCTTAGCAGATAATACGACAGACAGTGCAACGGATTACAGTGCAGCGACCTTCAGTGATGGAGTGACCTATGATTCAGTATCAGGCTTGATCACAGTACCTGCGGGAGTAACCACTTTTACGGTGACCACAGGAACGACTGATGATCTGTTAGATGAAGATGATGAGTTCTATGATTTAACCATAGGAGGCGTTTCAGCAACCGGAACCATTCAGGATAATGATACGGTAACGGTATCTACGGTAACTTCAGATTCTCAATTGGAAGGAACAGACCTTGTTCATACGGTAACGATGAGCGGCGCGAGTGCAACGGATGAGACCTACACGTTTACCTTAGCAGATAATACGACAGACAGTGCAACGGATTACAGTGCAGCGATCTTCAGTGATGGCGTGACCTATGATTCAGTATCAGGACTGATCACAGTACCTGCGGGAGTAACCACTTTTACGGTAACTACAGGAACGACTGATGATCTGTTAGATGAAGATGATGAGTTCTATGACTTAACTATAGGAGGCGTTTCAGCAACCGGAACCATTCAGGATAATGATACAGTAACGGTATCTACGGTAACTTCAGATTCTCAATTGGAAGGAACAGACCTTGTTCATACGGTAACGATGAGCGGAGCGAGTGCAACGGATGAGACCTACACATTTACCTTAGCAGATAATACGACAGACAGTGCAACGGATTACAGTGCAGCGATCTTCAGTGATGGAGTGACCTATGATTCAGTATCAGGACTGATCACAGTACCTGCGGGAGTAACCACCTTTACGGTAACTACAGGAACGACTGATGATCTGTTAGATGAAGATGATGAGTTCTATGACTTAACTATAGGAGGCGTTTCAGCAACCGGAACCATTCAGGATAATGATACAGTAACGGTATCTACGGTAACTTCAGATTCTCAATTGGAAGGAACAGACCTTGTTCATACGGTAACGATGAGCGGCGCGAGTGCCACGGATGAGACCTACACGTTTACCTTAGCAGATAACACGACAGACAGTGCAACGGATTACAGCGCAGCGATCTTCAGTGATGGAGTGACCTATGATTCAGTATCAGGACTTGATCACAGTACCTGCGGGAGTAACCACCTTTACGGTAACTACAGGAACGACTGATGATCTGTTAGATGAAGATGATGAGTTCTATGACTTAACTATAGGAGGCGTTTCAGCAACCGGAACCATTCAGGATAATGATACAGTAACGGTATCTACGGTAACTTCAGATTCTCAATTGGAAGGAACAGACCTTGTTCATACGGTAACGATGAGCGGCGCGAGTGCAACGGATGAGACCTACACGTTTACCTTAGCAGATAACACGACAGACAGTGCAACGGATTACAGTGCAGCGACCTTCAGTGATGGAGTGACCTATGATTCAGTATCAGGCTTGATCACAGTACCTGCGGGAGTAACCACCTTTACGGTAACTACAGGAACGACTGATGATCTGTTAGATGAAGATGATGAGTTCTATGACTTAACTATAGGAGGCGTTTCAGCAACCGGAACCATTCAGGATAATGATACAGTAACGGTATCTACGGTAACTTCAGATTCTCAATTGGAAGGAACAGACCTTGTTCATACGGTAACGATGAGCGGAGCGAGTGCAACAGATGAGACCTACACATTTACCTTAGCAGATAACACGACAGACAGTGCAACGGATTACAGCGCAGCGACCTTCAGTGATGGAGTGACCTATGATTCAGTATCAGGACTTGATCACAGTACCTGCGGGAGTAACCACTTTTACGGTAACCACAGGAACGACTGATGATCTGTTAGATGAAGATGATGAGTTCTATGACTTAACTATAGGAGGCGTTTCAGCAACCGGAACGATTCAGGATAATGATACAGTAACGGTATCTACGGTAACTTCAGATTCTCAATTGGAAGGAACAGACCTTGTTCATACGGTAACGATGAGCGGCGCGAGTGCAACGGATGAGACCTACACGTTTACCTTAGCAGATAACACGACAGACAGTGCAACGGATTACAGCGCAGCGACCTTCAGTGATGGAGTGACCTATGATTCAGTATCAGGACTGATCACAGTACCTGCAGGTGTAACCACTTTTACAGTAACTAGCCCAACGATAGATGATGCTTTATCCGAAGGGAATGAATTCTATAATTTAACTATAGGTGGCGTTTCAGCAACAGGTACGATTATCGATGGAGATTCTGTCGTTATCATAACGGTTACAGATGCTATTGTAACAGAAGGTGGTGATTTAGTACATACGGTAACTCTAAATGTGGCAAGTGTTGTGGATGAAACATTTACTTATGTCCTTACTGATAACACGACGGACAGTGCAACGGATTACAGTGCAGCGACCTTCAGTGATGGAGTGACCTATGATTCGGTTACAGGACTGATCACAGTACCGGCAGGAGTAACTTCATTTACGGTAACAGTTCCAACAGTTGATGATACATTATCAGAAGCTGACGAATTTTACGATCTGGTAATAGATAGTATTTCAGCAACCGGAACCATTCAGGATAATGATACAGTAACGGTATCTACGGTAACTTCAGATTCTCAATTGGAAGGAACAGACCTAGTTCATACGGTAACGATGAGCGGCGCGAGTGCAACGGATGAGACCTACACGTTTACCTTAGTAGATAACACGACAGACAGTGCAACGGATTACAGTTCAGCGATCTTCAGTGATGGCGTGACCTATGATTCAGTTTCAGGACTGATCACAGTACCTGCAGGTGTAACCACTTTTACGGTGACCACAGGAACGACTGATGATCTGTTAGATGAAGATGATGAGTTCTATGACTTAACTATAGGAGGCGTTTCAGCAACCGGAACCATTCAGGATAATGATGTTTGTACATCAAACCCTGCAACAGATTGTGATGGCGATGGTGTGACCAACGGAGACGAATTAACACCTCCTGACGGAGAAGATCCAACAGATCCTAACGATCCATGTGATTATACAGTATCAGATATTACAGTAGTGGTAGGTGGAGATTACTTACTGGCCGATTGTGATGGCGATGGTGTGACCAACGGAGACGAATTAACACCTCCTGACGGCGAAGATCCAACCGATCCTAACGATCCATGTGATTATACAGTATCAGATATTACAGTAGTGGTAGGTGGAGATTACTTACTGGCCGATTGTGATGGCGATGGTGTGACCAACGGAGACGAATTAACACCTCCTGACGGAGAAGATCCAACCGATCCTAACGATCCATGTGATTACACAGTATCAGATATTACAGTAGCGGTAGGTGGAGATTACTTACTGGCCGATTGTGATGGCGATGGTGTGACCAACGGAGACGAATTAACACCTCCTGACGGAGAAGATCCAACCGATCCTAACGATCCATGTGATTACACAGTATCAGATATTACAGTAGTGGTAGGTGGAGATTACTTACTGGCCGATTGTGATGGCGATGGTGTGACCAACGGAGACGAATTAACACCTCCTGACGGAGAAGATCCAACCGATCCTAACGATCCATGTGATTACACAGTATCAGATATTACAGTAGTAGTAGGTGGAGATTACTTACTGGCCGATTGTGATGGCGATGGTGTGACCAACGGAGACGAATTAACACCTCCTGACGGAGAAGATCCAACCGATCCGAACGATCCATGTGATTATACAGTATCAGATATTACAGTAGCGGTAGGTGGAGATTACTTACTGGCCGATTGTGATGGCGATGGTGTGACCAACGGAGATGAATTAACACCTCCTGACGGAGAAGATCCAACCGATCCTAACGATCCATGTGATTATACAGTATCAGATATTACAGTAGTGGTAGGTGGAGATTACTTACTGGCCGATTGTGATGGCGATGGTGTGACCAACGGAGACGAATTAACACCTCCTGACGGAGAAGATCCAACCGATCCTAACGATCCATGTGATTACACAGTATCAGATATTACAGTAGTGGTAGGTGGAGATTACTTACTGGCCGATTGTGATGGCGATGGTGTGACCAACGGAGACGAATTAACACCTCCTGACGGTGAAGATCCAACCGATCCTAACGATCCATGTGATTATACAGTATCAGATATTACAGTAGCGGTAGGTGGAGATTACTTACTGGCCGATTGTGATGGCGATGGTGTGACCAACGGAGATGAATTAACACCTCCTGACGGCGAAGATCCAACCGATCCGAACGATCCATGTGATTACACAGTATCAGATATTACAGTAGTGGTAGGTGGAGATTACTTACTGGCCGATTGTGATGGCGATGGTGTGACCAACGGAGATGAATTAACACCTCCTGACGGAGAAGATCCAACCGATCCTAACGATCCATGTGATTACACAGTATCAGATATTACAGTAGCGGTAGGTGGAGATTACTTACTGGCCGATTGTGATGGCGATGGTGTGACCAACGGAGATGAATTAACACCTCCTGACGGAGAAGATCCAACCGATCCTAACGATCCATGTGATTATACAGTATCAGATATTACAGTAGTGGTAGGTGGAGATTACTTACTGGCCGATTGTGATGGCGATGGTGTGACCAACGGAGATGAATTAACACCTCCTGACGGAGAAGATCCAACCGATCCGAACGATCCATGTGATTACACAGTATCAGATATTACAGTAGTGGTAGGTGGAGATTACTTACTGGCCGATTGTGATGGCGATGGTGTGACCAACGGAGACGAATTAACACCTCCTGACGGAGAAGATCCAACCGATCCTAACGATCCATGTGATTACACAGTATCAGATATTACAGTAGTGGTAGGTGGAGATTACTTACTGGCCGATTGTGATGGCGATGGTGTGACCAACGGAGACGAATTAACACCTCCTGACGGAGAAGATCCAACCGATCCTAACGATCCATGTGATTATACAGTATCAGATATTACAGTAGTGGTAGGTGGAGATTACTTACTGGCCGATTGTGATGGCGATGGTGTGACCAACGGAGATGAATTAACACCTCCTGACGGAGAAGATCCAACCGATCCTAACGATCCATGTGATTATACAGTATCAGATATTACAGTAGTGGTAGGTGGAGATTACTTACTGGCCGATTGTGATGGCGATGGTGTGACCAACGGAGACGAATTAACACCTCCTGACGGAGAAGATCCAACCGATCCTAACGATCCATGTGATTACACAGTATCAGATATTACAGTAGTGGTAGGTGGAGATTACTTACTGGCCGATTGTGATGGCGATGGTGTGACCAACGGAGATGAATTAACACCTCCTGACGGCGAAGATCCAACCGATCCTAACGATCCATGTGATTATACAGTATCAGATATTACAGTAGTGGTAGGTGGAGATTACTTACTGGCAGATTGTGATGGCGATGGTGTGACCAACGGAGATGAGATAGATGATGGAACCAATCCAAATAATCCATGTGATTTCATTGAAGATAGTATCACATTAGAAATTACAACAGTTACTGATTGTTCTGCTGATTTAACTTTAACTAAAACCGCTTCAGTTAGTGGAGCTGGTGGATCAGTTGGAGATGAAATTATATATACTTTCACTGTTGAAAATACAGGAAGTGTTGTCATTGATAATATTGTAGTAGACGATGAATTCTTAGAACTATTAGGATTGGAGATTGTTCCAAATACTTTAGCTCCTGGCGAAACAGGAACGGCAACAGCTACTTATACTATTACTCAAGAAGATGTTAGTCTGGGTTATGTTGAGAATAGCGCTGTTGTATACGGTTTAAGTGAATATGCAGAGGAAGTAAGCGATGTTTCAGATTCTGGAAATGAACTTGTCGAGACTCCTAATGCTGTTGGAAACAGTAATGGAGACCCAACAGATGATCCTACAGTTATATTGCTAATACCTGAAGACGAGGAAATCATTATTTACGATGCTATTTCTCCGGATGATGGTGATGGCAAAAATGATGTCTTTATTATTGCAGGACTACAAAATTTCCCGGAAAACAGCGTAAAAGTCTATAATAGATGGGGAGTACTTGTATATGATAAAGATGCATATCACCTGGGACCTTTCTTTGATGGTACTTCTGATGGCAGAGTTACAATTCAGAAGAAGGAAAAATTACCGGCTGGAGTTTACTACTACGTCTTGACCTATTTAAAAAATGGTAAAGCAGTAAGTAAAGCAGGACCTTTATATATTAATAGATAAAGAAACATATAGAATATCCGGGAGTACATATGTGTTCCCGGATAAAATAAAATTTAACGATGAAAAAAATATTAGCTTTAATTGTATTTCTTGTGTGGTTCAACTCTATTAGTTACGCCCAGCAGGATGCCCAATATACTCAATACATGTATAATACTATTAGTGTTAACCCGGGTTATGCCGGATCAAGGGATGTATTGAACTTAACAGGATTGTATAGAACTCAATGGGTTGGGTTGGATGGAGCCCCAAAAACAATGACATTCTCAGCTCATTCTCCTTTGAGAAATAATAAATTAGGACTTGGTGTATCATTGGTTCGAGATCAAATTTGGGTTCAGGACGAAACGTACATAGATATTGACTTCTCTTATACAATTAATACATCCAATACGGGTCAATTGGCATTTGGATTAAAAGCGGGAGCTCATCTATTGAATATAGATTTTACCAGAACTAATCCTGAAAATTCGACGGATGATAATTTTGATGTGTCAAATAATATAGATAATAAGTTTTCTCCAAATGTTGGCTTTGGGATATATTATCATACCGATAAGTTTTACTTGGGTTATTCGGCACCAACATTGTTGAGGACAAAATTTTATGACGATGAAGTTAGCTCGATTTCTTATTTGGCTAAAGATAGAATTAACCATTATTTAATTGCGGGATATGTATTTGAACTAAGTGCTGATCTAAAACTTAAACCAGCCGTTTTGTTCAAAGCTGTCACAGGTGCACCGCTTCAAATGGATCTGTCAGGTAATCTCTTACTAAATGAAAAACTAACTTTAGGACTGGCTTATCGATGGGATGCCGCATTAAGTGGTTTGATTGGATTTCAGTTATCAGATGGGTTAATGATTGGTTATGCATATGACTGGGAAACTACCGAGCTGAATAATTACAATAGTGGATCTCATGAAATCATTTTACGATATGAATTAAGATCAAGTAAAGATGGGATTATATCACCAAGGTTCTTTTAAAAATTATACAATACAACAATATGAGATCAGTTAAAATTATAATATCCTTAAGTATATTATTGCTGTCATTTAATTCTGTTTATTCTCAAAGCAAAACAGTAGATAAAGCAAATAAATTATTTGAACGATATGCATATGAAAATGCTATAAAGGAGTACTTAAAAGCAATTGACAACAAAGAGAAATCTACTGAGATCTTTTCTAATTTAGCCGATTCTTATTACCAAAATGCTGATATGGAAAATGCTGTAATATGGTATAAAGAATTAATGGGCTATGATCTGCAAGCCGTAAAGGGTGAATATTATTTTAAATATTCTCAGGCATTAAAAGCAATTGGAGAGTATACACAATCAGATCTTTGGTTAGAGAAATTATCTAATTTAAATGCTAATGATAAAAGAGCAAGTTCTTTGAAGTATGAACCAAATTATTTGGAAAAGATCGAGGCACAATCAAATCGATATAGCATAAAAACAGTTGGGATCAATACAGAATTTTCCGATTTTGCAGCGGGTTTTGATCAAAATGGAGGTGTAATTTTCTCTTCATCCAGGGAAGAAGGTGTTTCAAGGAAATTGACCCATAAATGGACGGGATTACCTTTTTTGCAGTTGTATACCGCATCTATTTCCAAGGATGGAAATTTGGTTAATGCCCAAAAGTTAGCAGGAGAATTCAATTCAAAATACAACGAATCCAGTGTTGCCATAACCAATGATGGAAAAACAATGTACTTTACCAGAAACAGCTTTGATAATGGTTATCAAAAAGACAAAAAAGGGATTATTAGATTAAAGTTATACAGGGCGACCAAAAAAGGCAAGTTCTGGACAAATATTGCCGAATTGCCGTTTAATAGTACAGAATATTCCGTAGCTCATCCAACGTTATCACCTGATAACAAAAAATTATATTTTGCTTCAGATATGCCTGGAACTAATGGTTTGAGTGACATTTATGTTGTTGATATTAAAGAGGATGGCACTTTTGGGGAACCTATAAATTTAGGAGATCAAATAAATACAGAAGGAAGAGATACTTTTCCATTTATTAGTAAAAATGGTTACTTATACTTTGCTTCAGATGGCCATCTGGGATTGGGTGGTCTTGATATATTTGTTTGTACCGACCTAAATATTCCGACAAAAGAAAATATTTATAATGTTGGGAAACCTTTAAACAGTGCGAAAGACGATTTTGCATTTATTATTGATGATGAATCAAAAATTGGCTATTTTACATCTAATAGAAAAGGAGGAAGAGGAAGTGATGATATTTATAAATTAGTTCAACTTGAACCTCTAGATACAAGTTGTGAAACTTTGGTTTCGGGCACTGTTAAAAATAAAGAAACGGGTGATATAATTCCTGATGCATCTGTAATAGTTTATAATGATAAATCTCAGACCATTAAGGAATTAAACTCTGATAGTAATGGACAGTTTAGCTTTGAATTGGATTGTGGAGAAGAAATATTTACCGCAATTGGAACCAAAGAAAATTATAAACAAGGTACAGAAACATTTACTGTAGATAAGTAAAGAAGCAGAAGTAAAACTGAATTTGGAATTAGTACCTGAAGAAACTGTTGCAGAAATAGGAACAGATCTGGCAAAACTTTTAGATCTTAATCCAATATATTTTGACTATGACAAGTCCTTCATACGCGCAGATGCAAGAGTTGAACTTGAAAAGGTCTTCGCATATATGAAAGAATATCCAAAAGTTAAAATAGATGTAAGATCTCATACTGACAGCAGAGGTAAGGATAGTTATAATTTATCGCTTTCTGACAGAAGAAACAAATCAACAATAAAATACCTTATTGATAGAGGAATAAATGCGAGCAGATTGACTGGAAGAGGCTACGGAGAAACTCAACTATTAAATAAATGCAGTAATAGAGTTAAATGCACAGATGAAGAGCATCAATTGAATAGGCGTAGTGAATTTATTGTGATAGAAAACTAATTTGCATAACAATCATTTTAAAAACGCTCTCTAATTGGGAGCGTTTTTGTTTTTGTTAACATAACAATTGAGCTATTTTGTTAAATTTGTGCCATACAGTAAAAACTATGGATGAAGAAAAAGTAATTCTTGTCAATGAAAAAGATGAACAAGTTGGGTTGATGTCTAAATTAGAAGCCCATCAAAAAGCTGTCTTGCACAGGGCTTTTTCAGTTTTTATATTTAATGATAAAAACGAATTAATGCTTCAACAACGTGCTAAGAATAAATACCATTCTCCAGGTCTCTGGACTAATACATGCTGCAGTCATCAAAGAGATGGGGAAACAAATATTGAGGCAGGAATGAGAAGGCTTAATGAAGAAATGGGATTTGAAACGGATCTGAAAGATACTGTTTCCTTTATTTATAAGGCTCCTTTTGATAATGGCCTAACAGAACATGAGTATGATCATATTTTAGTAGGGTATTTTAATGAGCAACCTACAATAAATCCTGATGAAGTTTCCGCCTGGAAATGGCTGCCTTTGGAGATGGTCAAGAGCGACATAAAAAATAATCCACATATTTATACAGAATGGTTTAAGATTATTTTCGATAAGTTTTACGAACATATTAATGTAAATAAATGAAAGTAACCGTAAGTAGAAAGGCGCATTTTAATGCAGCTCACAGGTTGTACAGAAAAGATTGGAGCAATGATAAGAATGAGAAAATCTTCGGATTATGCAATAACCCTAATTTTCATGGTCATAATTATGAATTGATAGTTAGTGTTACAGGCGAAATAGATAAAGAAACCGGTTATGTCATCGATATGAAAGTATTAAAAGATATTATAAAGTCGGAAATTGAAGATGCTTTTGACCATAAAAATTTAAATATTGAAGTTCCGGAATTTCAGGAATTAAATCCAACTGCGGAGAATATTGTTGTTGTTATCTACAACAAATTAAAACCTAAATTGAGTAAAAAACTTGATTTAGAGGTTACCCTCTATGAAACACCAAGGAATTTTGTAAGATATTCAGGTTAGTTTTTTATGAAGTATTCCATCTATCCAATTAAATTTAAACCCATTTTAAAAGAACGGATCTGGGGTGGTAACAAACTCGAAACTGTTTTACATAAGGAAACAAAATTAAATCAAATAGGGGAAAGCTGGGAATTAAGTGATGTTAAAGGAGATGCATCGGTTATTACAAATGGTCCTTTAAAAGGAATGTCATTAAATGAATTGCAAACTAAATTAGGGTCGGATCTTATAGGTAAAAAGAATTTTAAAATATTTCAGAACAAATTTCCAATCCTAATAAAATTCATAGATGCTAAGGAGGATCTGTCTATTCAGTTGCATCCTAATGATAAATTGGCGGCAGAACGTCATGATTCATTTGGAAAAACGGAGATGTGGTATGTTATGCAGGCAGATAAAGATGCAAAATTGATTGTAGACTTTAATCAGGAAATGGATAAAGAGAAATATCTGAATCATCTAAACAATAAAACTTTGCCAAGTGTACTCAATTTTGAAAAAGTCAAAGAAGGAGATACATATTTTATAGAGGTAGGTCGCGTCCATGCAATAGGAGCAGGGGTTTTGTTAGCCGAGATCCAGCAAACAAGTGATATAACGTATAGAGTTTACGATTGGGGCCGAGTTGATACTAAAGGAAATTCCCGCGAGTTGCACAATGACTTAGCAATTGACGCCATCGATTTTAATATGCCTGATAATTATAAGGTGAAATATGATAAGACTCAAAACAGGTCAAACCGAATGGTGAGTTGTCCGTATTTTACAACTAATTATCTGGAACTTTCAAAACCAATCGACAAAATAAATAATTACGATTCCTTTATAATTTACATTTGTGTTGAAGGTGAAGCTCAAATAAAAACAGATTCGTATAATGAATTCATCAAAAAAGGAGAAACTGTTTTATTACCGGCCTGTATCAAGAACTATTCAATTGTTTCAAATAGTTCTAAACTTTTAGAGGTTTATGTTTAAAAATCATTAATTTTGGGCTCAAATAAAACATTGAATTATGGCAAATAAAAGAGACCTTAAAAAGGATATAAATTATGTTCTTGGTGATATTATCGAAGCGGTGTATGTATGGGAACTGAGTAATCCTGGTAAGGATGCAAAAAAAAGCGAGGCTATCATAGATGAGGCTATTGCAGTATTCGATGAACTGATCGCAAAAGTGAATGATAGAACGGCGGAAAACAAAAAGAAACATTTTAAGTCTATAAATCAGGAACTCGAGAAAAAAGGTCGGGCATTGATAGAAAAGATCAACAAATTATAATAAAAAAGTCTCACAATCGTGAGACTTTTTTATTGGTTTTCTTCTTTAGCTTTTACTTCATCAATAAACTTTTTAAGATCTAATCCATACTTCGAATTCAATACTTTATCATCAAGATTGTTATAAATGGTGTCCAATGCCTTAATGTTGGCGTTGTACATATCAGCCAGCACAATATAAGGTGTTACTTCACTATCTAAATGATTCATTGTAAAGTTTAAAGCATATTTAAATCGGCTATTGTTATATCTTTCTAATACATCTTTTAAAGAATCGGCTTTCTCCAGATCCTGTTCTTTTTGAGCTTCAAAATTGGCTTTTATCAGGTCTAATGACTTATTATTGAATTGTTTGATCATCTTATTGTATTCTGAAAGAATCTCTTGCTGCTTTGATCCATTTATCTTTGCGTCAGCCACAAAATTCTTAAGGGTCGTTTGTATTTCAGTGGTACCTTTGTCAGCAAAGAAGGAAATTCGGTTTTCGGTATTATCATTTTTATCCAGATACAAGTAATACATTTCCGGAGTAGACAATTCACTATGCAATACAAAACTGGAATTACCTAGGACATTTACAGAGTCTACTGCCATTAAGGTGGTATCACTGACACGTTGTAGATAGATGGTTCCTTTTTTCAAACCTTTTACAGTTCCTTTAACAATAAGGTCGCTTTGATTTTTGCTACATGAAAAAATTAATAAAAGTAATAGAAGAATTGATATATTTTTCATTGAATAATTCAATAGTTTTAGAGTATAAATATCTCATTAATTTTTATTAATAACTAGCCTGTTGCTGCCATTTGCATTAAAATAGTACAACCTATTGCTGCAATTGTTCCTATTGCATATCCAAAAACTGCCAATAGAACTCCCACAGTAGCCAAAGAAGGATGAAAAGCAGCGGCTACTATTGGAGCAGAGGCTGCTCCACCAACATTTGCTTGACTTCCTATGGCTAAAAAGAAGTAAGGTGCTTTAATTAATTTAGCTATCAGAATTAATAAACCTGCATGAATGCTCATCCAAACAAATCCAACAGCAATTAGACCTGGATTATCGAATATTGAAAGAAGGTCAATTTTCATTCCGATAGATGCAACCAATATGTAAATGAATACACTGCCAAATTTACTAGCACCAGCTCCTTCGTAGTTTTTTGCTTTTGTAAAAGATAATAGTATAGCTACGATTGTAGAAATGCTTATCAACCAAAAGAATTCAGAACCTAAAAAAGTGAAGATATTTCTTGTTGTTATGTTGTCAATACCGGCAATTACGTTATCAAAAAAAGGAGCTATAAATACAGAACATAAATGAGCGAAACTTACCGTGCCAAATGCAATGGCAGCAATTATCATGATGTCAGTCAATGATGGGTTTCTTTTTACACTGTTTGCAAATTTTGTAACTTTTTCTTTTAAAGACTCAATTGCAGAGGTATCAGCTCCTAACCATTTATCAATTCTTCTAGATTTTGCAATGCCAATTAATAATATGGCCATCCAGATATTAGCTACAAAAATATCTACAAACACCATTCCACCATATAGTTTCTGGTTATATTCATATATTTCCAGCATCGCGGTTTGGTTGGCTCCACCACCTATCCAACTTCCGGCAAGAGTTGATAAACCTCTCCAGACAGCATCAGGACCAACCCCACCAACTGTTTCCGGAGAGAAAGATGAGATTATTAATATTGCAATAGGACCTCCAATTATAATTCCAATTGTACCAGTAAAGAACATAATTAATGCTTTCCAGCCTAATTTGAAGACTGCTTTCAAATCAATACTTAAGGTCATTAATACTAGAGCTGCAGGCAGCAAGTATCTGCTGGAAACATAGTATAAATTTGTGCTATGCTTTATTATTTCTCCTTCATCACTTGTAGTTTCCCATTCAGGGGCAATTAATCCCAAGGTTGTGAATAAAGCAGGAACCATGTAAGCCACAAATAGTCCCGGAACAATTTTATAGAATTTAGGCCAGAATCCCGTTTTAATTGATTCAGTATAAAATATCAACCCTAAAGCCAACATTAATAAACCAAAAACAATGGTGTCGTCAGTAAAAAGAGGTGCGTTATTCATCAATTTTTTTTGAAACCGCAAAGTACCAAAATTTATAGCATAAAAAAAGCGACTTTTTAGGAGTCGCTTGGTCTGTTTTCATTTTTTTTTGGTTTAGGAGCTCTTTTTGCCTGTTTCAAATATTGCATAAGCATCCATTCAATCTGTCCATTGGTGCTTCTAAACTCATCAGCCGCCCATTTCTCAACTGCTTTTAACATAGTTTCATCTATCCTTAATGCGAATGCTTTCTTTTTTGACATAAATAGTTTCTTAATCCAATAATTTACTGTGATTACCTGTACTTTTCTCTCTCGAACACCACATTCATAACACCATGCTGATTGGTATTGACCGAATGAAGATCCCAGCCTTCTTTGGCATGTGTATTAAGGAATTCTTCCAACTTTTTTGCAGTATCGGTCCAACCTAGTTTCGGTTTTTCTACTCTGTATTCTTTCATGGCTTATTGATTTAAAGTACCAGTGTTTAACACAGGAGAAGCGTCTTTATCTCCACATAGAATCACCATTAAATTGCTAACCATTGCAGCTTTTCGTTCGTCATCCAGATCCACAATATTTTTCTTTCCAAGTTCTTTAAGAGCCATTTCAACCATACTTACGGCACCTTCTACAATTTTGTGTCTTGCTGCGACAATAGCTGTGGCCTGTTGACGCTTAAGCATTGCATTTGCTATTTCCTGAGCATAGGCTAAATACCCAATTCTTGCTTCTAAAACTTCAATACCAGCAATTGATAATCGTTCATCAATTTCTTTTTCCAAGGCTTCACTTACTTCATTTACGCTCGACCTTAGTGTAATATCTTCTGTGTGGCCTTCATCAGCAAAATTATCATATGGATACATGCTCGCAAGTTTACGAACTGCAGCATCTGTTTGTACTCGCACAAAATTCTCATAATTATCTACATCAAATGCTGCTTTATAAGTATTTTGAACTCTCCAGACAAGAATCGTACTTATCATTATCGGATTACCTAGTTTATCATTTACCTTTAATCGCTCACTATCAAAATTACTGGCACGTAAAGAGATCTTCTTTTTGCTGTAAAAAGGATTAACCCAATAAAAGCCGTTTTGTTTTACGGTTCCCACATACTTTCCAAATAGTAAAAGAACGCGTGATCCGTTTGGTTGTACCATAATAAATCCAGTTAAAAGGAAAATGGATATTAAGATGGAAGCAATAAACCATGGGTTTTGATAGGTGATAAGAGCATATATTCCTCCGAATAATAAAATAAGAAATACAATTAGCATTAAATAACCGTTAGTTGGCACTATAATTTTTTCTTCTTTCATGATAAATAATTTAAAATGATATTAAAATGATATCATAAAGATATATAGTTATTTTATTTTTTCCAAATTTTTGTTAAAATAAAATTTTGGCATGATGATTGAATCTATATTGTTGTAATTATCTATGATGATTTGTTTAAGGAGTGATTACCATAAAACAAGGAGTAGGAATTACGTTTGGTTGGTTAGTAAAAAAGCATCTCTCTTGAGATGCTTTTTTTTTGAACATATATCTTAAATTCTATTCTTTATTTTTTCGGATTTGTCTGGAACAAAAGAATGAAATAAGTTTTATTTTTCAATAAAAGAGACAATTGCTGATATTAAATCTGGTGAAATTTCTCTTTGAGGTTCGTTATATGATTTGGTATTCTCAAGCGTATCACCTTCAATTGGAACCAAAATATGGTTCATTTTGTCTATGATAACTAATTCTGCTTTAGGATTAGCATCTTTTAAAAGGTTCGCCTCAACTTCAGATACTTGAATATCTTTAGAACCATTTATTATTAAGATGGGCATTTTTAAATCTTTAATTATCTCTTGAGGATCATATTGCATCCAATTCATTAAAAACCGTTGAATATCCAATCTAAATACCGAGGCCAATGCAGGAGGGAAATCTGAGATAGTATTTCCATCTCTTAAACTATTAAACACTCGATTGGTATCTTCTGAGAACATAGGTGCTGTTTTAGTGATCTGTTCAGTAATGACCCGGTCAATGGTTTGACCGGCACCTGCAAGCGAAATGAACCCATCGGCGTGATCTATTGCCGCCAACATACCAACCAAGCTTCCCTGACTATGTCCAATTATATATATTTTGTGAAACTGCTTTTTAGATAGGAAGTATTCCACAACGCTTTTTGCATCAGTAACAAAATCATCAAACATAATATTTTCATCTATATTACCTTCACGGATCTGCTTTACTATGCGTTTATCATATCTAAATGTGGCTATTCCTTGATCAGATATGCTTTCAGCTAATTTTTTTAATGAATTGTTCTTTAAAAAATTCTGGTTGCCATTCCTGTTTGTTGGTCCGGAACCGGCAACTATTATTGCTAAATTTGGTTTCTTGACATTATTTGGTATTAACAAGGTACCATCAATATAATTATTGATATTAAGATCAGTTTCTGAAAAGTTATGGTCTTGTGCAAAAGATATAACCCCGATAAATAGAAAAAGCAGACAAAGGTTTGATTTCATATTCAATTTTTTTGGAAAAGTAAACAAAATAAGTGCCAATTTTTAAAAAATGAAATGCAAATTTCAATCAAAATATTCTAAAATTCAACTGATTTCGGGGCTGAATTACTGTTAAAGAAATGTGCATTTCATCGATAAAAGATATAATTTGGTCAATTTATGTTAAAAAAAAGTGTATTTCATCGATTTTATAATGTATTTAAACGGAGGTTTCAAAATTATGTTTTATGTTTGACATGTACTAAAAGATATAGTTTTTAGTTCAATGGATTAATTAATTAATATTTGCCAATGTCTGTTGATATTTAGACCCTAAATCTCACCAACAAAAGCATAGCAAATAGAAAGAACTGAGGTTGAGGGACCTCAGTTTTTTTTTGTGATAATCCGAAATGTGAGATTGATTCTTTTAGCTACTTCTTTTTTTGTCTTTGGTATTTGATGCAGCCATCTGTGCTGGGTTTCACCTTTCATAATAAGTAAACTCCCATTTTGTAAAATCAGATCCTTTTTAAGTCCACTGTCTTGTCTATGCTTAAGTTTGAAAAGTCGTTCTGCACCAAAACTCACAGAAGCAATAATTGGATTCCTTCCCAATTCCTTCTCGTTATCAGCATGCCAACCATTACTATCCTGACCATTTCTGTATAAATTAAGCAAACAAGTAGTTAAATTAGCAGATATAACCGATTCTACTTTTGATTTAATTGCCAAAAGTTCCTTAGTAAATGGATCAGGGTACATAGTTATATTGGAATAAGAATATGGTTCTTTGTTATTGGCGAAAAGTGCTGTAAGCCTTGGTTGCTTGTATGTTTTACCGAATATTTTGATGTCATCCTGTTGCCATGAAACATTTTTCAACAAGTATTGAAAATAGATTTCAGATTCTTTTACACTAAAAAATTCAGGATAGTAGGTAATATCAGAATCGGGTAAATTAAGCTCTATTTTTTCTGTAAATAACATAATCTAAAATTGAAGATACCAATATGCCCAATACATCAGAAAAAATTGTAACGGAATTCGAAGAATGAGAATCCATTTTGGAATTCCTGCTGATGCTTTTTCTCCGGATAGCATGTAGAAATGAACCAGCAAAAAAACAATTAACATGGCAATAATTCCATAAATCGACAAATTTTTAAGTCCGGGAAAACATAAAGAAATACCTAACACAATCTCCGCTATACCACTTAAATAGACTAAAGATCTATGATTTGGAAGATATTTTGGCATAATTCGCTCATACATTTTTGGTTTAATAAAATGAAAGGAGCCTGCAATCATATACATGATAGCCATAAGATATAAATGCCAGGGAAAGCTCATATTAAAAATGCTTTTAATTTATCTCGTTTACGTTGGGGAAGAGCTTCATTGTTAACAGCCAGTTCCACCAATTTCTGATCTTTACACTTCGCATATAGTAAGTTAAAGAACTGATAAATACTCAAGCTGTTTTTAGCTTTTTGTTCCAAAAAGAATTTATCTCCTTTACAAACATGACCTTCTTTAATAACACGAACATAAGTTCCAGGATAACCATGTTCAATAAATTGCTTCAGGACTTCCTGAGTGCCAAATTTAACTCCGAATTTAAAACATGGCTCCCTTGGTTGTGTGATTTGAACCAAAGCTTCTCCCACTTTATATATATCGCCAATATGGATTTGGGTTTCATCTAAACTTGAAACAGTTAAGTTTTCACCTAACATACCATAGTCCCAATCAAGTTTTGGATACAACTTTTTCCAGAAATTATATTGGTCAGCCGAAAACAAATAACAGGCCTTAAATTCACCACCATGAACTTTTCTGTCGGAGACTGTATCACCATTGACATCTTGTTTGCCTAAAAAGATAGGCTGGTGAACAGGTGTTTTATAAATACCTGTTTCTACAGATGTGCCATTCCAAATAATAGTGGTTGGTTTGGCTATGTTTGTTGAAATAACTTGCATGATTTAAAATTACGAAATAAAAGATATTATATTCATTCTAATATCCCAATCTGATCCTAAAGCAAGAAAAGTTACATATATAGGAGATTGAATAGGCTATCTTTATATTATGAAAAATCAAGAGGTAAAAGGCTATTTGTTAGCCTTAGTTTCAGTAATAGCTTTATCCAATGTTTACATCTTTAGTAAAATAGCATTGAAGGAAGTTAGCTTGCCGCAGTTTGGCGTCTATTGGTTTGGATTTGGCCTTATATGGATTATGATTTACTCCTGGCATCAAAAATCATTTTATAAATTTAAAGAATTATCAGTTCGATGTTATTTGGTATTATTATTTTTAGGTTTGATAGAAGTTGTAGGCACCTACTTTTTCTTTAAAGCAATACATACCATTACTAATCCTGCTATTGTATCATTTATCGGAAATATTGCACCTGCTTTTATTATTATCCTAAGTTTTGTAATTCTTAAAGAACGATTTAATAAATTGGAATTTTGGGGAATACTTTTAGCATTATCTGGTGCTTTTGTTATAAGTTTCAAGGGCAATAGTAATATTCAAGATATGTTTATTGATGGTGCACAATATGTGTTGTATTCAAGTATTTTGGGTGCCGTAAATGCTGTGATAATAAAAATGAAGATAAAAAAGATTCATCCAAATTTATTAACAATTAACAGGAGTTTATTTTTACTTGTATTTTCAATTATTGCATTGTATGTCATGCGTCAAGATTTAATAATAACATTTGGGGCCCTTAAAAATATTTTTATTGGCTCCCTCTTAGGACCATTTCTTACTGTAATTACAGGTTATTTAGCATTACAATTTATTCCACTTTCACGTAAAGCAATTATTGCAAGTACCAGAGGCTTATTTGTTTTACTAGGTGCTTATATTTATTTTGGAGAATTCCCGAAACCAATAGCTTTAATCGGAGGGTTCATTACTATTTTTGGAGTGCTATTGATAGCTTTGGGTAAAATAAATAATCATAAAAAAGAGCCGGTCATTTAACTTATATCAATTTAATTTTACATCAATTGTAAATGGAGCTAGTTGTTTTATCTTACTAAAAAAAATAATTGTCTTCTATTTTTCGTTTGATGACTAATGTCACACACTAAAAAACCACATCTCCCGAAGTTTCTGGATGGAGGTGGTTTTAATACCTAATTTAAGTTTTTCTCTTATTTAGTGCTTTTATATTTATAATAAAAAAAGGTTGGTAAAAACACAAAATTTAATATTACAAAACCTGCTAATAATATCATGCCTGCATAAGGCCAATGCATAATTTTAAAAATGGAGCCTGTACTCATTAAAAAAGAGGCAATAAATCCTGATAAATAAACTGTTTTTCTCATTTTTTGATTGAAATTAAATTATTAAATATGATGAATGTTGTTGGTTGGATGTGGTATATCGGTCGTAAAAGAAAATTGGTAAAAGCACAAAATTAAGTAGGACAAAAGCTGTTAACAATATCATACCCGCATAAGGCCAATGCATCACTTTAAACATAATGCCTGTGCTCATTAAAAACGAAACAATAAATCCTGAAATATATAAAGCTCGCTTTAAGCTTAAACTGCGTTTGTAATCTAATAAAAAATCGGTGTCCTTTTGAATTTTCTCAATTGCTTTTTCGCCACCAAACTTTTTAATGATGCTTTGGTAAGCCTCTTCAAAGTTATTGCCTTCTCTAGATTCAATATCTGAACAGATATGATCTAAAATATCCTCTTTAAGCTCGTTAGATTTAATTCCTAAACCATCTAAATCGCAAGAAATACTGTCTATTTGAGTGTTTGTTAAAATCATTTCGCTAATTTTTTAGGATTGAATATTAACGACAAGGTTTCAATAAAATCGTAGACTTCATTGGTTTTGTCTGCTACAACCTTTTTACCTGGAGAGGTTACTTTGTAGTATTTCCTGACTCGCTTGCCAATAAAAACTTTTTCGGTTTCCAAAACACCTTCCTTTTCCAATTTATGTAGGATTGGGTAGAGTGCGCCTTCAGAAATATCGATCTTATCTTTTGTTATGTCCTTTACCTTTTGGGTAATTTCATAACCATACATGCTATCATGCTCCGACAGGAGTTTTAAAATGATAGGTTGTAAGGTGCCTTTGGTTAATTCTTTACTATACATAGGGTAAATATACATTTTATTTTAATACATTTTAATAAAATGTATTATTTTTTGATATAAAGTAAATATGTATTATAATGAATAAACGAATATTTTATTACATTAGTACCATTAGATCGCACATGAAATTAAAGCTAAACATCTTATTTGTTCTTATCACAAACCTATTATTCGCTCAATTACCAAAGGGTTTTGTATATGTAAAACAGAAGATTCCGGATATAAAAACTGAGTTGCGATATTTTTCAAATAATAATTTTGTTGGACAAAAAATCGATGGCTACAATAAGGATGTCTGTATTTTAGGTTTACAGGCAACCAACGCATTAAAAAAGGTTCAAAATGAATTGAAAACTTTTAATTTATCTGTAAAAGTGTTCGATGCATATAGACCTCAACGATCGGTTAACCATTTTATATCTTGGGCAAAAAATTTGAATGATACCATAAAAAAGCAGGAGTATTACCCGGATGTCGATAAAAAAGATTTGTTTAAAGACCAGTATATTGCCACAAAATCTCGACATAGTAGTGGTAGTACACTGGATGTCACCTTGGTTGATCTTGACACAGGTGAAGAGTTGGACATGGGAACCCCTTATGATTATTTTGGACTACAATCATGGATACATTATATGAGACTTACGACTCAGCAAAAAGCAAACAGGTTATTATTGCAGAGTATTATGACAAAACATGGATTTAGAGCATATCCCTGGGAATGGTGGCATTTTACATTACGTGGGGAGCCATTCAGAGATCAACATTTTGATTTTCCGGTGGAGTGATTATTGCATAAAATAATAAATTATCAATTTTTTTTTATTTTAGATATTAAGTTGAATCCTAATCAAACAAATTTAATTATGAAACGAAAAGAATTTTTAAGTAAGTCGTCGGCTTTAGGAGCGGCGCTTTTGGTAGTTCCCAATCTTCTTTCTGCCAAAATGAGGAACTTAGCTAATAAACTAAGCCCTAAGGTTGTACGGGCGGATGAAGGACAAACAATTAACGTAATTGGAGATTTACAGACTGTCAAGCTAACGGGCAAGGATACCAATGGATTATTTACTCTTATTGAAGAACAAAATGATCCCGGAACAGGTATTCCAGCTCATGTACATGAAAATGAAGATGAAGTATTCAAGGTTATTGAGGGTGAAATGGAGATAACAGTTGGAGGTAAAACTACTATTTTAAAAGCTGGTGATCTGGCTTTTGGTCCACGAGGCGTTCCTCATAGTTGGAGAATTGTTGGTGATCAAAAAGCAAAGGTTATATTAAGCGTTTTCCCTTCAGGAATAGAAGATATGTTCATGGAATTATCTCAGTTGCCTCCAGGACCACCAGATTTTCCCAAAGTAGCTGAAATATGTGGGAGATATGGAGTAAATTTCGTTTAAAATTAACAAAAAGAACCACCTTAAGTTTAAGGTGGTTTAATTATAAATAGTGTAGCGGTGAGTCGCTATTTTTTATATCGGCCTCTTTGTTTTTCTTTATTTTTCACATAGATCAATTTGTGCTTGCTTTTGGGACTTTCGCGTTGCTCTATTTCAAATTCTCCAATTGATTTAATAAGTGGCGTCAATTTTAAGAATCCATAATTCCTGGAATCAAAATTAGGTCGTTTTTTCTGTAATAAACTTCCAACGTCACCTAAAAATGCCCAACCGTCATCTTCAGACACATCAGAAATAGTGGTCGCAATCAGTTTGATATCTTCTTTTGTTATTTTATCAACAGAACTTTTACCTTTTTCTTTTTCAGTTTCCGTTTCCGACTTTTCGCTTTGCGATTTTAAGATCTCAATGTAGATGAATCGGTCGCAAGCTACAATAAACGGGTTGGGGGTTTTCTTTTCGCCAATTCCTATAACCAGCATGCCTGCTTCTCTTAATCTTGTTGCTAATTTTGTAAAATCGCTATCACTCGATACCAGACAAAATCCACTAACCTTTTCTGAATACAGTATATCCATAGCATCAATGATCATGGCTGAATCGGTTGCATTTTTTCCTGTAGTATATCCATATTGCTGAATTGGAGTAATGGCATTTTCAAGAAGTAGATTTTTCCATTTAGATAAATGAGGTTTGGTCCAGTCTCCATATATTCTTTTAATGGTTGGATTTCCATATTTGGTTATTTCTTCCATCATCTCTTTTATATAAGCAGATGGTATGTTGTCGCCGTCAATTAATACGGCTAAATTTATATTTATTTGGTCCATTTTATTAAGTTAAATCTATTTCAATAACCCTGTGAATTAGATGCTGTTCAAGATACGTATAATAAACAAAAAAACCACTTCAATTAAGAAGTGGTTTTCCTATAAAGATTCTTGCCTTAATGAAACAAGTTCAGCACAAGTCGCAGGAATGACATCTATTTGATCATCTCGTAACTTCGTTTAATGAAATTGGTCAATTCTTCACCTTTTAATAAGCCTTGTGATAATCTTGCCAAATCTAGACTTTGATTGATCAAACGTTCTTGTTTCTTTTTGGTTTTGGTGTTTAAGATCTCACCAACCAATTCAGAATTTGTGTTCACCACCAAGATTATACATTTCTGGCATATTACCCATACCAAACATACCTCCTCCACCTGTTTGCTGCATTTCTTTCATACGACGCATAAATTCCGGTTGAGTAATCATAAATGGTGCTGCATTGCTATCCATTGCTTCTAATTGAACCATGAACTTTTCAGAAGAAATGACTTCTTTAAGTAATTCGTCTAATTTGGTTTTTTCTTCATCAGATAATTTAGAAAGCTTCGTGTCTTCTTTTTTGATCAGGTTATCAATATGATCAGCATCAACACGTGAAATGTTATATTTTCTTTAGTACTTTCCAACTTCTGGATAAGGTGACTTACAATTGGAGAGTCTAATAACAACACTTCATATCCTTTTGCTTTAGCTGCATCAATATAACTGTGTTGCTCTTCCTTATCAGAGGCATAAAGAATAACTAATTTGTCATCTTTATCAGTTTGATTCGCCTTGATTTTATTGTACAACTCTTCATAAGTATAATATTTACCATCAACTGAAGGATATAATGCAAAGGCATCAGATTTTTCAAAGAATTTTTCTTCAGAAAGCATGCCGTATTCAATGACGATCTTTATATCGTTCCATTTTTTCTCGAAATCTTCACGATTGTTATTAAAAAGTGATTTTAATTTATCAGCCACTTTTCGGGTTATGTAAGACGAGATCTTCTTAACAGCACCATCGGCTTGCAGATAAGAACGAGACACATTCAAAGGAATATCAGGTGAATCGATCACACCACGCAACATAGTCAAGAATTCCGGAACAATACCTTCTACATTATCAGTAACATAAACCTGATTTTGGTATAGTTGAATTTTATCCTTTTGGATGTTGAGGTCGTTTGTCAACTTAGGGAAATACAGAATTCCTGTTAAGTTAAACGGATAATCAACATTTAAGATGAATATGGAATAAAGGCTCCTCAAATTGCATTGGATACAATTCTCTATAGAAAGATTTATAATCTTCATCCTTTAAATCTGCAGGTTGTTTAGTCCAGGCAGGATTTGGATTATTGATTATATCATCTACTGTAATTTTTTTGTGAGGCTCTGTAGTTTCTTTACCGTCCTTATCCTTAGTAGTTTTTGGTTTGTGGTCCGGGTCATTGATTTCCTTGGTTCCAAATTTTATTGGAATAGGCATGAATTTGTTATATTTTAATAACAATTCACGGATTTTAGATTCCTCTAAAAAGGAAACTTCATCTTTAGAAATATGCAGGATGATCTCGGTTCCCCTGTCTTTTTTCTTTCCGGGTTTTAATGTAAATTCAGGACTGCCATCGCAAGTCCAGTGAGCAGCTGGTTCATCTTTATAAGACTTGGTGATTATCTCTACTTTACTTGCCACCATAAATGATGAATAGAAACCCAATCCAAAATGTCCAATAATTCCAGAATCTTTATCCGAGTCTTTATATTTTTCCAAAAATTCTTCAGCACCTGAAAAAGCTATCTCATTGATGTATTTTTCAACTTCTTCGGCTGTCATACCAATTCCCTGATCGATAATATGAAGTTTTTTGCCTTTTTTATCTACTTTAACTTCAATGATAGGATTTCCATAGTCTACTTTTACTTCTCCAATGCTCGTAAGATGTTTCAGCTTAAGCGTGGCATCTGTCGCATTACTGATAAGCTCACGTAAAAAGATCTCATGGTCACTATACAGGAACTTTTTGATTAATGGAAAGATATTCTCTACTGATACATTGATATTTCCCTTTGTCATGATTTGTAGTATTTAAATTTTAATAGTTTTCTAGGATAGGACAACAAAAATGCCAATTACTTAAAAGTGACAAACTGACATTAAAAAAACCGCCTATTGGCGGTTTTTAATTCTTAATTGGTTCCTTCTTGCTCTATAATTCTGTTCTTGACGTGTTTCTCTAGCCACTGATCTTGTTCCCAAAGCATGTGCAATACGGATTCTTTTGCCCGGTATCCATGGCTTTCTTTTGGCAGCATAACTAATCTTACAGGAGCTCCAAGTCCTTTTAGAGCATTAAAATAACGTTCGCTTTGCAAAGGATAAGTGCCAGAGTTATTGTCCGCTTCACCATGGATTAAAAGTAAAGGTGTCTTCATTGTGTCACAATGCATAAATGGAGACATGTTATAATAAATTTCTGGTGATTCCCAGTAATTTCGTTCTTCACTTTGAAACCCAAAAGGGGTCAATGTCCTGTTATAAGCTCCGCTTCTTGCAATTCCAGCAGCAAATAAATCTGAATGCGAAAGCAAATTAGCCGTCATAAACGCTCCATAGGAGTGACCTCCAACCGCTACTTTATTTTTATCGATATAGCCTAAATTGTCAACAGCATCAATGGCAGCTTTGGCATTAGATACTAGTTGTTTAATAAATGTATCATTAGGTTCTTCATCACCTTCACCAACAATAGGGAATGATGCATCATCTAATATGACATAGCCTTTGGTTGCCCAATAAACAGGAGAGCCATACCAAGGGTAAGTAAATTCATTAGCACTTTTTGTGTTTTGTCCTGCACTGCTTTTGTCTTTGAATTCTTCAGGGTAAGCCCACATGATCATTGGGTATTTATTACCTTCTTCATAGTTTGTTGGCAGATATAGTGTTCCAGACAACTCCAATCCATCTTCACGGTTGTATTTAATGACTTCTTTGTGAACATTTTGAATGCTGCTAAAAGGATTCTCAAATTGAGTTAACGGAATGGGAGCAATCCTTTTTTTAATGTTTCGAACATAGTAATTGGGATAGTCTGTTTTCGATTCTATTCTGACTAAAATTTCTCCTTTATTCATGTCGATAGCTGATGAGATACTTTCAACCTTATCTGTAAAACTTGATTGATAAAGGCGTTTGGTATTTTTAGTGTTAAGATCAATTTCATCTACAAATGGAAATTTCCCTTTCTCGCTATAACCGTCACCAATTAAAAATGCTTTATTCCTTACAAACTCTAATGTATATCTATCGAACTGGTTTCGCTTGGTGACAAAAGATCCCGGATCACTGTATATGTCTTGATAATTCCTATCAAATATTACTACAGGCTCTTTTTTATTGTTTGATGGGCTAAAGACATAAGTTTTCCTGTTTCTGGTATTCCACCAATAATCATAGGCAATTGCCAATTCACCATTACCCCAATCTATTCCCCTAAATCGCCCAATAGTTTTTAACAATAGTGTTCCTTCTGCTTTAAAAGGTGCATCCAACTGATAAACTTCATCACGATAAGGTACCTCATTGGCAGGATCACCTTCATCCAAAGCTTCAGCCCAAACAATGGTAGCTGGTTTATCATCTCGCCAGGAAATATTTCTTTTTCCTTTTCTAACTGCCATAAATCCTTTAGGAAGATCTTCTATTAGAGGTACTTCTAAAACCGTATTAACTAAGTTGGCATTTTGGTCATAAATTGCTGTTTTTGACGGGAATCTTCTGTAAGGCACCAAATAAGAAAAGGGTTTTTGTATGGTTGTGATCATTATGTAATTACCGTCAGGAGAAAATGACATACTTCTGTACATATCACTTTTCATCCATAATTGAGAAGTACCGTTAAGATCAATTTTATGTATTTCTGAAAGTACCAATTGTTCAAAATTATGTTCATCAGTCGGATTTTTTAACAGATCCTGATAAGTTCTGTTTTGAGCTTTTACACCTGCTTCACTTATTGAAACGGTTGGCCCGGTAGGGATAGCAGTTTTAGTATCAATAAGCTCTTTTTTCTCCTTAGATATCGTCTTAATTAAAATTGAATTATTATCTTTTAACCATGCAAAAGGTTGACCTGTATTGGCATTCAAATTGGGATCAGTCAATCGTTTGGCCGATTTAGATTCTATATCCAACAACCATAATTCTACACCATTATTTACTGTATTTGTAAAGGCTGCCATTTTTTGGTTTGGCGACCATGAAAAATTGGCAAATCTTCCATTTTTAGGTAATCCTTCTACATCACTTTCAATACCCTTTCTCCCTGTTCGCACTTTAAAATCTATATAATATCTTTGTCTGCTATTGATGTTGGTCTTTGGATTTATTCGGAGTCCACCCAATCGCATTTCTATTTCAGACAACTCATCTATGCTCTTAAAATTACTTCGGTATAGAAAGATCATATTTTCACCTTCACTATCCATCCTAATTGATGGAGCTAAAGGAGCTTCGGCTAATTCTAGAATTTCTTTTGACGGTTTTTGATAGGTAACGTTATCTTGTGAAAAGCCCAAAGAACTCAAGATAAGAACGGCTAATAGGAGAAGTTTTTTCATATATTCAAAAATTAATTAACATTTGTAAAGCTAATTATTTACATGGAAACCTGCTAATAAAAGAAAGTTAAAGGTGAACGATCAGCCAAGTAAAATTTTGAAATCGGATTTATTTTTAGTTGCTTTGTTATTCAGGTAAAAGATTTAGAAAATATTCAATAAAAAGTTGGATGGAAATGATTAAATTACCTTTATAAAATTTCTCACTTATGTATAATTCGAAAATAATTGGACTCGGAAAGTATCTTCCGGATAATGTTGTAACCAATGATGATCTGTCAAAAATAATGGATACCAATGACGAATGGATCCAGGAACGCACAGGAATTAAGGAAAGAAGATGGATCAAAGAAGGAACCAACGATTCTTCAGCCGTTATGGGAGCAAAGGCAGCCAGAATTGCTATTGAGCGTTCCGGATTGACCAAAGATGATATAGATTTTATTGTTTTTGCAACTTTAAGCCCTGATATGTATTTTCCAGGTTGTGGTGTTCAAATCCAGGATATGCTGGATATGAGAACAGTTGGAGCGTTGGATGTGAGAAACCAATGTTCTGGTTTTGTTTATGGAATATCTGTGGCAGACCAGTTTATAAAAACGGGCATGTACAAAAATATTCTAGTCATTGGGGCTGAATATCATTCCGGTGGATTAGAGAAATCTACTCGAGGAAGGGGAGTGACTGTTATTTTTGGAGATGGAGCGGGTGCAGCTGTGCTGACAAGAGAGGAGGATAAAACCAAGGGAATTCTTTCAACTCATTTGCATTCTGAAGGAAAACATGCCAAAGAATTGGTTGTAGAAGGGCCAAGTATCATGCATTGGGTCCCTGAAATCCTTGAAGCCAACGATCCTGATGATGTGTCATACTATCCTTATATGAATGGCACTTTTGTGTTCAAACATGCAGTTGTGAGGTTTAGTGAAGCCATCATGGAAGGCTTAAAAACCAATAATTTAAAGAAAGAAGATATTGATATGCTGATTCCTCATCAGGCTAATTTGAGAATTTCTCAATTCATTCAAAAGAAATTTGGTTTAAGTGATGATCAGGTTTTTAATAATATCCAAAAATACGGAAATACTACTGCGGCATCTATACCAATAGCTTTAACTGAAGCTTGGGAACAAGGAAAAATAAAGGAGGGAGATAAGGTTGTTTTAGTCGCCTTTGGTAGTGGATTTACGTGGGGAAGCGTCATTATTAATTGGTAAAAATCATAAAATATAAAAAAAGCCAAAACTATATGTTTTGGCTTTTTTTTGCTATTAATCAATTAAATACTAACTATTGTTATAGGTTTTTATCGAGTTGTAAATAATTGACTATTATTACATTGAAAACGATAATTTATTAAATTTATTATATAGAAATCAAAAACCCAAAGCCAAAAGCTTTGGGTTTTCTATTAATAACCACATTAACACTAACCATCAACTATTATGCAGGTTATTAAATTCTTATATCGTGTTTTAAATCGTAAAGTCAATTTACTTTTCTTTCAATTTTGTTCTTGCGTACTTATTAATAGACGAGTATTTTTACCAAGTGTTACAACTAATATTGGCACTTAACTCCCTTTTAACAAAATGACAAAAAAAACCCTCGTACTTGGAGCTTCTTTAAAATCTCAACGATATTCAAATTATGCGATAGAAAGTCTTATTGACAATAAACATGATGTCCTGGCTATAGGTTCAAAAAGGGGTAATGTTGCAGGGATAACTATAGAAACCGAATTTTTACCATATAAAAACATTGATACCATTTCAATTTACTTGAACACAAAAATGCAAAAACCATTTTATAACTACATATTATCTCTGAAACCCAAACGAGTTATCTTTAATCCGGGAACAGAAAATCCGGAACTCTATTCAATTCTCAAAGAAAAGAATATACCTTATGAGGAATCCTGCACTCTTGTATTACTTGCGACGGATCAATATTAGACCAAAGAAAGTTAAAAATCCGTTCAAAATCAGAATGAAAAATCCAAATTCAAATCCAACCCATTTTAAACTATTTACACTTATGATATAAGATAAGACAGGAGATAATATGGCAATAAGAGGCACTAATTTATCCCTAACCTGCCATTTTGAGAATAATCCAAAGGCATAAAGTCCTAAAAGCGGACCATAGGTATATCCCGCAAAAACAAAAAGTTTGGCAATAACACTTTCGTCTTTTATGAGGTATTTAAAGGATACTATTACAAGGATAAGAACAAAGGAAATAAGAATATGAATCTGCTTTCTTACCTTAACTTGTTTTTCTTTATCATATTTTTTTTCAATATCCAATATATCAATGCTAAATGATGTAGTCAGAGATGTTAAAGCGCTATCTGCACTGCTATAGGCTGCTGCAATCAATCCGAGTAAGAAAAATACAAAAACTCCAAATCCTAAATGGTTTTTTGCTAATATTGGAAAAAGATCGTCTTTGTGCGCATCAATTCCATTTTGTTGAGCATAAACTGTCAATAGAAGTCCTAAACTTAAAAATATAAAATTCACTATTGTCAATACAATTGTGAACCAAAACATATTCTTTTGGGCATCTTTTAGGCTTCTGCAGGTCAGGTTCTTTTGCATCATATCCTGATCCAATCCAGTCATTACAATTGCGATAAACGCACCTGAAATGAATTGTTTCCAGAAATAAGTGCCGGACTTATAATCGTCAAAAAAGAAGATCTTACTCAGGTCGCTGTCCAAAATATAACCCAGTAAATTTCCTTCTGAAATATTTAGTTCATCACTTACAAAATAAATAGCAACACCAACCGCAACAAGCATAAAAAGAGTCTGTAAGGTATCGGTCCAGACTATGGTTTTTATTCCCGATTTAAAAGTATACAACCAAATAAGTAAAACAGTAATGGTTACTGTTTGCCAAAATTCAACTCCCAGTTCATCAAATAGAATGATCTGAAGGACATTTGCAACCAGATACAATCTAAAACTGGCGCCTACAACTCGCGAGATTAAAAAGAATGAAGCTCCTGTTTTATATGAAAAATTTCCGAATCTTTCCTCTAAATAAGTATAAATTGATGTAAGATTAAGCCGATAATATAATGGCAGAAGAACAGTTCCAATGACCAGATATCCAATGATATATCCAAGAACTACCTGCATGTAACTAAACTGGGAGGCTTCAATCCATCCTGGAACAGAAATAAAAGTAACACCAGATAGGGAAGCACCTATCATTCCAAAGGCCACTACATACCAAGGTGATTGCTTATTAGCCTTGAAAAAGGCATCATTTCCTGATCTTTTTCCTGTAAAATATGAGATTAAAATAAGCAACCCAAAATAGGAGGCTATCAATAGAATAATCTGAGTTGCGTTCATATGAATTGAATTCCGCAGCTAAAAATACAAATTACAATATTATATAACATTCTTAATTCAAAAATTGTAAATTCGCAGCAATGGAATTCTCTTCAAAATTATTGGAAAATGCCGTGAATGAAGTGTCGCAATTACCTGGTATTGGAAAGCGTACAGCATTGCGTTTGGTTCTGCATTTATTGCATCAGCCAAAGGAGCAAACCAATCACTTGGCAGATGCATTGAAAGCGCTTCGGAGTGAAATTAAATTCTGTAAAAGTTGCAATAACATAAGTGATTTAGAGATCTGTGAGATATGTTCAAATCCCAACAGAAATGAAGAGATCATTTGTGTTGTAGAGGATGTTAGAGATGTGATGGCAATTGAAAATACTAGTTCTTTTAAAGGATTGTATCATGTTTTAGGAGGGAAAATTTCACCTATGGATGGAATTGGTCCAAATGAATTGAATATCACTTCATTAGTCGATAAGGTAAAAGAGGGTAAAATAAAGGAAATCATTTTTGCGCTTAGTTCAACTATGGAAGGAGATACAACCAATTTTTATATCTATAAACAAATACAGGATTTTGACGTTATTACTTCAACTATAGCAAGAGGAATCTCGGTAGGTGATGAACTGGAATATGCAGATGAAATTACTTTGGGAAGAAGCATATTGAACAGAATTCCTTTTGAATCATCCTTAAAATCGTAGGCATTTTTGAAACTTTCTATTATTATCTTAAATTATAACGTGCAATATTTTTTGCAATTATGCCTGCAAAGTGTTCAAGCTGCAACAAGGAATATTGAATCTGAAGTTATTGTGGTTGATAACAATTCCAGTGATAATAGTTGTCAGATGGTCAAAGAATTATTTCCAGATGTGATCTTAATTCAGAATAAGGAGAACTACGGTTTTTCAAAAGGTAATAATATAGGAGTAAAGGAAGCCAAAGGTGAATTTATTTGTATTTTAAATCCCGATACTGTGGTTCCGGAAGATACTTTCACTAACCTTTTGAATTTTGTAGATGGTAAAGATAAACTTGGTATTGTTGGATGCAAGCTGATTGATGGTTCTGGAAAATTTCTTCCGGAGAGTAAGAGAAATGTGCCAACTGCTGTTGTCTCCCTTCAAAAAATGATTGGGAATTCAAAAACTTATTATGCTAATCACTTAAAAGAAGATGAAGCGGGTGAGGTTGATATTTTGGCAGGTGCTTTTATGTTTTTAAAAAAGGATTTATATGAAGAGATAAAAGGATTTGATGAAGATTATTTTATGTATGGTGAAGATATTGACTTTTCCTTTCAGGCTTTAAAATTGGGATATAAAAATTATTATTACCCTAATATTACCGTGCTTCATTTTAAGGGTGAAAGTACCCTAAAGGATAAACTATATGCAAAACGATTTTATAGTGCGATGCAGATTTTTTATAAAAAGCATTTTAAAAAGAATGTTTTAGTAGATGCAGTGATTTGGATGGGCATTAAATTGATCTCAGTATTACATATAAATCCTAAAGAGAATCGACGTTATGTCAAAAATTACGTGTTGATATCTGATTCGATAAATACCGCCCTAAAGTCAGTACTTAAAAAAGATGTTGAATTGTTTTCTAATAATTATAAACTCGAAGATAAGCAGGAAATTATTTTTGATTGTAAAAAGCTCAGTTTTAAAGATATAATAAACAGAATGTCTGCATTATCAAAACATTATCAATTGACCTTTAAAATATTACCGAAAAAGTCTAATTTTATAATTGGCAGCAACAGTTCAAAATCAAAAGGTGAAGTCATAACTTTTTGAAAATTAAATACTTGTTGATTATTAATTAAAACATATGTTTTTTTATTAATTTTGCAAACCAAACTATAATACAAAGGAATTCATTACAGATATGGCAAAGTTTGAACTTAAATTACCAAAAATGGGAGAAAGTGTTGCAGAGGCAACTATAACCACATGGTTAAAAGAAGTTGGAGACAAAATAGAGATGGATGAGCCTATACTGGAAATCGCTACTGATAAAGTAGATAGTGAAGTTCCAAGTGAAGTCGATGGTGTTTTGGTTGAAAAATTATTTAATGTTGATGATATTGTTCAGGTTGGTCAAACTATAGCTGTCATTGAAATTGAAGGAGAAGGAACGGAAAGTTCACCGGTTTCGAAACTAGAAACAGCAGTTACGGAAGTGTCAACTCCCGCAGTTACCGAAGTATTAAAATCTGTTGAAACTGCTAAAGAAACAGTGTCGCCTTCTAAAGAAACAGTGTCGCCTTTCATATCCAGTGGAGCCCGATTTTATTCACCGTTGGTAAGAAATATAGCCAAAAAGGAAGGAATATCTCAAGAAGAGTTAGATGCACTTCCCGGGACAGGAAAAGAAGGAAGAGTTACCAAAAATGATATTCTTGCCTACCTAGATAATAAAAGTTCGGCTACATCAAAACCTCAAGAGCCTGTATTGAAGGAGTCAACACCCCAACCAAGGCCTGTTGAAAAATTAGCAACTCCTGTAATTCCGAGTGCTGGAGATGAGGTCATTGAAATGACCAGAATGGGTAAACTGGTTGCAAAGCATATGGTAGATTCTGTTCAAACTTCAGCGCATGTACAAAGCTTTATTGAAGCAGATGTCACTAATATATGGAATTGGAGAAATAAAGTCAAAGATGAGTTTTTCAAGCGTGAAGGGGAAAACCTAACATTCACACCCATATTTATGGAAGCTGTTGCTAAAGCACTTCGAGATTTCCCTATGATGAATATTTCCGTTCAGGGAGATTCCATAATCAAAAAGAAGAATATAAATTTAGGTATGGCTGCAGCTCTGGCAGATGGTAATTTAATAGTTCCAGTTATTAAAAATGCCGATCAATTGAATTTGGTTGGAATGACAAAGAAGGTCAATGATCTGGCAAATCGCGCTCGCAATAATCAGCTTAAACCGGACGATATTCAAGATGGAACATATACTGTTACGAATGTAGGGAATTTTGGAAGTATCATGGGAACACCAATAATCAATCAGCCACAAGTTGGTATATTAGCATTAGGAGCAATTCGCAAAGTTCCTGCTGTTATTGAAACCTCTGAAGGGGATTTTATTGGCATCAGATATAGAATGTTCTTATCTCATTCTTATGATCACAGAGTTGTTAATGGTGCTCTTGGAGGTCAATTTGTAAAAGCCGTTAAAGATTATTTAGAAGCCTGGGATAGTAATCGCGAAATCTAATTAGGGCTTGTTTAAATTCTCTATCTTTAACAGAAATAGTATTCAATGAAGTTAAATCTTACTAAACCAATTAGTTTTTTTGATCTGGAAACAACGGGAACCAATATTTCAAAAGACAGAATTGTTGAAATATCAATACTCAAAGTATTTCCTGATGGAAAGGAAGAAAGCAAAACCTGGTTAGTGAATCCGGAAATGAAAATACCCAAAGAAGTAATAGCCATTCATGGTATTACGGACGATGATGTTAAGGATAAACCTACGTTTAAAGAACTGGCAAAGGAGATTTATAATTTTTTAAAAGATTCCGATTTGGGCGGATTTAACTCTAATAGATTTGACATTCCTATCCTCGCCGAAGAAATGCTGCGTTCAGAGATAGATTTTGATATGAAAAACAGAGTTTCTGTTGATGTACAAACAATATTCCATAAAATGGAACAACGCACTTTAAGTGCAGCATATAAGTTCTATTGTGATAAAAATCTGGAAGACGCACATAGTGCGGAAGCCGATACAAAGGCGACTTATCATGTATTGAAGGCGCAAATAGAACGGTACGAGGCACTTGAAAATGACACTAAGTTCCTAGCACAGTTCAGTTCTCGAAAACAATTTGCAGATTTGGCCGGTTTTATTTCCTACAATAAGAAAGGAGAAGAATGTTTTGCTTTTGGAAAGCATAAAAACAAACGTGTTGTCGACGTAATGGAAGAGGAACCAGGATACTTCGGCTGGTTATTAAATGCTGATTTTCCATTATATACCAAAAAAGTATTGACAGCGATTAAACTCAGAAATTTTAATAACAAGTTAAGCTAATATGAAACTCATTTGTATAGGAAGGAACTATACCAAGCATATTGAAGAGTTGAATAGTGAAAAACCTTCAGATCCGGTTATTTTTTTAAAGCCGGATACAGCTATTTTGGTAAAAAATCAACCTTTTTTCATTCCTGATTTTTCTGATAATATCCATTATGAAGTCGAGGTCATTGTAAAAATAAAGAAAGTTGGAAAGTACATCGATAAGAAATTTGCTAATAAATACTATGATGAAATTGGGTTGGGTATTGACTTTACAGCTCGCGATCTCCAGAATCAGTTAAAAGATAAAGGATTGCCGTGGGAGAAATGTAAAGCCTTTGATGGTTCTGCAGTCATAGGAAACTGGTTACCAAAATCTCAATTTAAAGATGTGAACAACATTCCTTTTTCTTTACTTAAAAATGATGAGCTGGTTCAAAGTGGCAATACGAGTAATATGCTTTGGAAAATCGATGAAATAATAGAATATGTATCAAAATATTTTACTTTAAAGATTGGAGATATTATCTTTACGGGAACTCCTGAAGGAGTTGGTAAGGTTTTTGCTAACGATACACTAAAAGGACTAATAGAAAACAAAGAAATGTTTTCAATAACAGTAAAATAATACATGGGACAAAATTATAAACTACATAGAGTTAGAGAATTAGCGGATAATGATGAAGAATTTGTGGTAGCCTTGGCGCAAACCTTTTTAGAGGAGATACCGGAAGATGCAGCTATTTTAGAGCAATCAGTAAACGATGAGAATTATATGCAAACCTATCAGTCTGCACATAAAATGAAACCCACTATTGATTTATTTGAACTTGGAGTTCTTGACGATCTAATTGAAGTTCAGGATTGGGGAAAGTATGAGCAAAGAAGCAAGGATATTAGTGATAAATTGCAAATTGTACTTACTGCGGTCAAGAATGCGGTTGATGAAATGAAAGCAGATTTCAATTTATAATTTTTTATGCTGGCTGAAATAATTACCATTGGTGACGAAATTCTCATCGGTCAGATTATTGATACAAATTCGGCATTTATTTCAAAAGAACTTAATAAAATTGGTGTTTCTGTATATCAGATAACTTCTATTCAAGACGACAAGGTTCATATTCTCAACGCCTTAAAAGAGGCTGAAGACCGTGTCGATATCATTATCCTGACAGGTGGTTTAGGACCTACAAAAGATGATATAACTAAACTTACACTTGCCGAGTATTTTAATGATACTTTAGTACAAAATGATGCTGTGTTAAAACACGTTGAAGAACTGTTTTCAAAATATATTACAACACCAATTTCTGATTTAAACAGAAAACAAGCATTGGTTCCTTCAAGAGCTGTGGTTATGCAGAACAATTATGGTACTGCTCCCGGAATGTGGCTGGAAAAAAATGATAAGGTTTTTGTATCTCTTCCGGGTGTTCCATATGAAATGAAAGCGCTTTTAAGTAATGAGGTAATTCCTAGGCTACAAGAAAAATATCATTTTCCGTTCATTTTGCATAAAACAGTACTAACATATGGGTTGGGGGAAAGTGCGATTGCAGAAAGACTGGATAAATGGGAAGATGCTTTACCGCAATATATAAAATTGGCTTATCTGCCAAATTTGGGTAGAGTACGTTTGAGACTCTCGGCAAAAGGTTATAACAGGGAAGAAATTGAAAAAGAAATGGATTCTCAAATTCAGCAACTATTGACCTATATTGAGGACATTTTTGTTGGTTTTGAGGAGGATGAATCCATAGAGGTAATAGTTGGTAAAAAATTGACTGAACAAAGAAAGACTTTGTCTGTTGCAGAAAGTTGTACCGGCGGCAAAATTGCTGAGCGAATTACAACAAATGCAGGGGCTTCAAATTATTTTAAGGGAAGTGTAGTAAGTTATGCCACTGAAGCCAAAAAGAATATTTTAAAAGTACCTAAAGATATTATATCAAAATATTCAGTGGTAAGTAGTCAAGTAGCTGAGGCCATGGCAAAAAATGCTCGAGAATTATTTAAAACAGATTATGCCATCTCAACAACAGGTAATGCAGGTCCAACAAAAGGAGATTCAAATGCTGAGGTAGGAACCGTAATTATTGCTATTGCAACTCCAGATTCTGTTTATTCACAAGAATTTATGTTTGGAAATGGTAGAATTAAGGTCATCAATAAAGCATCTAATAAAGCCTTTGAAATGTTACTTAAAGAAATTTTGAAAAATTGATAAATTTAAAGTTGTCTTCATTCAAAGATTTTGTATATTTGCACCTCGTTTTTCAATAATAACAATTAAAGTTAAGAATAATGTCTAGAGTATGTGAGCTTACTGGAAAAAAAGCAATGGTTGGGAATAATGTTTCTCACTCAATGAACAGAACTAAGCGAAAATTTAACGCTAATCTTATAAAAAAGCGTTTTTATATTCCTGAAGAAGATAAATGGATAACTTTAAAAGTTGCTACTTCAACATTAAAGACTATCAACAAAATTGGTATCTCTGCTGCTTTGAAAGAGGCTAAAACTAAAGGATTTTTATAATAATTGCCGTAGAGGTTAAAAGTAAATACAATGGCGAAAAAAGGAAATAGAGTACAGGTTATTTTAGAATGCACAGAGCACAAAACTTCTGGGCAACCTGGGACATCAAGATATATCACAACAAAAAACAAAAAGAACACTCCTGACAGATTAGAGGTTAAGAAATTTAATCCGATCTTGAAGAAAATGACGGTTCATAAAGAGATTAAGTAATTAGAATTTTTCTACAAGAAAATTTCGAATAACAAAAAATTAGGTCATGGCAAAGAAATCAGTAGCATCATTACAAACTGGATCAAAAAGGTTAACAAAGGCAATAAAAATGGTAAAATCTCCAAAATCTGGAGCTTACATGTTTGTTGAATCCATTATGCCACCGGAACTTGTTAATGATTGGATGAATAAAAAGTAATTCATCGCTTCAGCATAAATCAGGCAGCTTTCAATATTTTGAAAGCTGCTTTTGTTTTATATTTACATTCGCATGACAATATTTCATAGATTCTCTTAAGGCAAGAAAATTGTTATGAGGTATTCAATTAATGGTAAAATAATCTAAATGAGTTTTTTCAAAAAAATATTTTCTTCTGATAAAAAAGAAACTCTAGATAAAGGTTTAGAGAAATCAAGTAGTACTTTTATAAATAAGCTCAGTAAAGCGGTTGCCGGAAAATCTAAAGTAGATGATGACGTGCTGGATAATCTGGAGGAAGTACTGGTGTCTAGTGATGTTGGTGTTAACACAACCCTTAAAATAATTGAACGAATAGAAGAAAGAGTGTCTAAGGATAAATATCTTGGTACTGATGAACTAAATAAGATCCTTCGTGAAGAAATCGCCGGATTACTCTCTGAAACTAATTCAGGAGAAGAAACTGAATATACCATACCGGAAGGTAAAAAACCATATGTCATTATGGTGGTTGGTGTGAATGGTGTAGGAAAGACCACTACTATTGGGAAACTAGCCTATCAATTTAAAAAGCAAGGCTTGAAGGTTGTTTTGGGTGCCTCAGATACGTTTCGTGCTGCTGCTATCGATCAACTTCAAATTTGGGCAGATAGAGTAGATGTTCCTATTGTGAAACAATCTATGGGAAGTGATCCTGCATCCGTCGCTTTTGATACGCTTCAAAGTGCTGTTTCCAGTGACGCAGATGTTGTTATAATTGATACTGCAGGTCGATTACATAACAAAGTTAACCTGATGAATGAATTGACCAAAGTAAAACGGGTTATGCAAAAGGTAATTGACGATGCACCACACGATGTTCTTTTAATTCTGGATGGCTCTACAGGTCAGAATGCCTTTGAGCAAGCTAAACAATTTACTGCAGCAACCGAAGTGACGTCTTTGGCAGTCACAAAATTAGATGGAACTGCAAAAGGAGGTGTTGTAATTGGTATTTCCGATCAGTTCCAGATTCCTGTTAAGTACATAGGTGTTGGTGAGGGCCTTGAAGATCTTCAGGTATTCAATAAATACGAATTTGTGGATTCTTTCTTTAAATAATTAATGATGGATATTGTCAGCCATGGCTTTAATATTTATCATGATTTGGTTATAAAATCTTCTTTAGAGGAGGTTTTTGAAGCCGTTTCGAATCCAGAACACCTAAATAATTGGTGGACTCTTAAATGTAAGGGAACTCCAGAATTAAATGCTGAATACAATTTTTATTTTGCTCCGGAATATAACTGGTATGGAAAGGTAATCACCTGTCAGCCTAACCATGCTTTTTATATTAAAATGACAAAAACCAATGATGAGGATTGGAGGCCAACAACATTTGGTTTTAATTTGGAACAAAAAGAAATAGGTGTACAAGTAAGATTTTTTCATATAGATTGGCCTGAGTGTAATCATCATTTCAGACATTCTTCATTTAGTTGGGCTTTGTTATTGAATGGATTGAAAAATTATATAGAAAAAGGAATAGTCATTCCTTTTAATGAGAGATCATAGATCATAAAAGCATGAGAACAAAATCAATTAAAAAGAATAAGATCAACGTTGTAACGCTTGGTTGCAGTAAGAATGTGTACGATAGTGAAATTCTTATGGGACAACTCAAAGCCAGTGGTAAAGATGTTGTACATGAAGAGGATGGAAATATCGTTGTGATCAATACCTGCGGATTTATCAATAACGCCAAGGAAGAAAGTGTGAATACTATTTTGGAATTCATGCAGAAAAAGGAAGATGGTGAAGTTGACAAAGTCTTTGTTACAGGCTGTTTGTCTGAAAGATATAAGCCGGATCTTCAAAAGGAAATCCCTAATGTAGATGAATATTTTGGAACTACTGAATTGCCTCAGTTATTAAAAGCTTTAGGAGCCGATTATAAACATGAATTGATTGGAGAACGCTTAACGACTACTCCTAAAAATTATGCCTATTTAAAAATAGCCGAAGGATGCGACAGACCTTGCAGTTTTTGTGCTATTCCTTTAATGAGAGGCAAGCACAAGTCAACTCCAATTGAAGAGATTGTTATTGAAGCTGAAAAATTGGCGTCTAAAGGAGTTAAGGAACTCATTTTAATTGCACAGGATCTTACATATTACGGATTGGATCTGTATAAAAAACGAAATCTTGCAGAACTTCTTGAAGAACTTGTAAAAGTTGAAGGAATAGAATGGATACGATTGCATTATGCATTCCCTACAGGTTTCCCAATGGATGTTTTGGACGTTATGAACAAAGAACCAAAGGTCTGTAATTATTTAGATATTCCTTTACAGCATATTTCTGATTCTATTTTAAAGAGCATGCGACGCGGAACAACTAAGGCGAAAACCACTAAACTTATTCAGGAATTCAGAAAAGCAGTTCCAGATATGACCATTCGAACGACTCTTATAGTTGGTTATCCAGGAGAGACCGAAGAGGATTACCAGTTATTAAAAGATTGGGTCAAAGAAATGCGATTTGAGCGCTTAGGTTGTTTTACATATAGCCATGAAGAAAACACTCATGCCTATAATTTGGTAGATGATGTGCCGGAAGAAGTTAAACAGGAACGAGCCAATGAGATCATGGAAATACAATCTCAGATCTCCTGGGAATTGAACCAGCAAAAAATAGGTAAAGAATTTAAAGTGGTTATTGACAGAAAAGAAGGGAACTATTTTGTGGGTAGAACCGAATTTGACTCACCGGATGTAGATAACGAAGTCCTTATTGATGCTACAAAAAATTACTTAAAAACAGGAGAATTTGCTAAGGTCAAAATTACTGAAGCAGCCGACTTTGACTTGTATGCAGAAGTAGTTTAATTTTTAATAGACATTATTAATTCTTAAGAAATTTATGTTTTCTATTTTAAAAAAACTAACTATTCTTTAGTCCTCTTTACCTGCCTACTTATCTTCTTTATGGCGGATTCTATGGACTTTTCTGGTTCAATGATATTGAACTCTCCCCAAAATTCAGGGTCAGAAAATCCTGAAGCTTCATCAGCAAATATTATAGAAGGTCTTAAAGCATCTTTTGGTCGGTTTACGCCAGTGGTATTTGGTTCCCAATCCGTTATGGCCATTTCACTTTGCAAAGTGTAAGTACTATTGAACCACTTTTTCTTCCAGTTGACTTTAAATGTAAGTAGGATATTGCTATAACCATAATACCATTTTCCATCTTTTACCCTATAGTTGACTCTATATCCGGCTTCTGTGGGATAAGTATCAACATTTCTAGGTTTTTTGCGGACAAACATGGCAGAAGCCCTTTCTTTGTCCTGAACATTCAAATTATAAATAGCACTGGTCAATGCAAAGGTCTGACCATCAATATATAATTTACCATAGTACATTGGATTTAATAAAGTTGGCTTTTGTTTAAAACTGACAACATAAACGCGCCTGTTATCTATTTGAGTAGATTCTTCAAATTTAAAATCATAACTGTCCAGATCACCGTCAGGGAAAACATAATCGGGATATTTAATAATATCGCTATATAGGGTACTAAAAGGCCCACCTTGCAGTTTAAGAGCCAAAGTATCTAAACGTGAATAATTTGTATTTTTCCTTGATTTAATAAGTTTAATAGCATCCTTTCTGGCAGATGTATATGGCTGTTTGTATATTTCCAAAACAGCTTCAGATAGTGACGCATTTTTTCTTCCTTTTTTAATAGTTTCTCTATAAAATGCCGTCATTAATGCAGGATCATTATAATAATTTTCACCTTTCCTGGAAAGTGCTGATTTTACAAGAGCTTTAGCATTTTTAGGCACATTTAATTCAACTTCTTGTAATTCGGTTATAGATGGCTCCAATGAAATTGTTATATCGTCATTTTCATCATCAGTTAACAAAAATTCTAAGCTTTCATATCCCAAATAGGATACAATTACTACTTTGTTATTAATGTTTTTAGGAATTTTTAAAAGGAATTCACCTTCTGAATTTGTGATGGTTGATATATTGCTGCCCTTAACATTAAGATCCGCAAAGGTCAAAGCTTTTTTGTTGGATATGTCTATGACAGATCCTTTATATTCACTAAATGAATCTGCATCTGTATCGGTAATTTGGGCAGCTACATTAAGGCTTATAAAGAATAAAAATGTAAAAGAAATTAAAGCGATAATTGCAGATTTTTTTGAGTAATGGAGTTCTTTTTTCATAGTAAAATTAAATAGAAGTAATGAATCTGAATTTAGCTATGAAATTACTCAAAAAATGAATGAATCCATAATGTTTTATGTTTATTTTAAGAGACGAAATTATGTAAACTATCTTATATTTACGCTACATTAAATGTTACCTATGCCACAAGATTGTATTCCGTTTAGAGAAACAAATTACTTTTCATCTTTAATTTGCGATTATTTAGATGAAGATGTGGCGCTTCAACAATTTTATAATCGATTTCCCAACATTGAAAATTTTAAAGATCAAATTCAGGAGAAAAAGAGATCTTTTCCTTTGAAGAATCGAAGTATTTTAACAGGTGTCTTAAATAAACAATACGATAAAATTGAAATTTCTGATCTTACCAAAGAGAATATTACTGCCTTAAATGAAGAAAATACCTTTACAATTACAACAGGTCATCAACTTAATTTATTTACAGGGCCACTATATTTTTTATATAAGATCATTTCCACAATAAATCTTACAGCACAGTTAAAGCAAAAATATCCTGATTACAATTTTGTTCCAATTTATTGGATGGCTACAGAGGATCATGATTTTGAAGAAATTAATTACTTTTCTTTCCATGATATGAAGCTAAGCTGGAATAGAGAATCGAAAGGAGCGGTTGGCAGGTTAGATACGAAAGGTTTAAATGCTGTATTAGAGGCTTTTAGCAGTATGTTGGGTACTAGCCTTAATGCAAAATATTTAAAAGAACTATTCAGGAATGCTTATGTGGATCATGATAATCTTGCAGATGCAACCCGATATTTGGCTAATGAATTATTTGGTGGATATGGACTGGTAATTCTTGATGCTGATGACACAGAATTAAAAAAACTATTTGTTCCTTTTATCGAAAGAGAAATTAAAGAACAAATTTCGTTCAAAGAAGTATCCAATACAAGTGAAAAACTAAGTAAAATAAATGATCAATATGCAATTCAGGTTAATCCCAGAGAGATCAACTTATTTTACTTGACCGAAAAATTAAGGGAACGCATTATTGAAACGGATGGCGTTTTTTCAGTAATAAATGCTGATTCAATCTGGACGGAATTAGAACTGATTCAAGAGATTAAATTGCATCCTGAACGGTTTTCACCCAATGTATTGATGAGACCTTTATATCAGGAAGTCATATTGCCAAACTTGTGCTATATAGGTGGTGGTGGAGAAATAGCTTATTGGCTTCAGTTAAAGAGTTATTTTAATTCAGTATCAATTCCTTTTCCTATATTACTTTTACGTAATTCAGTTTTGCTAAAAACTGAAAAACAAGATCAGAAACTTAAAAAATTGGATATCAAAAACAAGGATTTGTTTCTGGATAAGAACTCTTTTATCAATAAAAAGGTAAGAAGCATATCCAATATAGATATTGATCTTTCACCTCAAAAGGAAGCTTTAAAAAAACAATTTGAAGAATTATATAAACTGGCAGAATTAACAGATAAATCCTTTTTAGGTGCAGTTTCTGCACAGGAACGAAAGCAGATCAAAGGATTAGAGCATCTTGAAAAAAGGTTGTTAAAAGCTCAAAAGAAAAAATTGGCAGATCATGTTGAAAGAATAACAGATATTCAAAATCAATTGTTTCCAAACCAAAGTTTGCAGGAACGTAATGCGAACTTTTCGGAGTTTTATTTGGTCTATGGAGAAAAATTAATTCCTCATTTAATTAGAAATTTAGAAGCCATTAAACGGAGAATTTATAGTTCTATCTTTGTAGCTTAACAATTTATTCATGCATAATATAGATATCGAATTGGTTGAAATGACATTAGATGTCATGAAATATGCCATTGACAGGATTACAAAAACACATCCTGAATTAGGTGTTCCTAAAAAGGAAGAAGAACTTAAGAAAATCATAGGAGAAACTGTGACTTCTCATGGAATAGGTGGAGAAAAAGCATTCCAAATCTGGAAAGAAGATTTGGTAAAAGCAACAGTCCCGATAGATCATCCAAGACATTTGGCATTTGTTCCTGCTTCACCAACCAGAGCTTCCATTATGTTTGATTTGGTAACATCAGCCTCCAGTATTCATGGTGCTTATTGGATGGAAGGTGCAGGAGGTATTTTTGCCGAAAATGAAGCAATGAAGTGGTTGGTTTCTTTAACCGGAATGCCAAAAGGAGCATTTGGTGTTTTTACCAGTGGTGGAACAGCTGCAAACTTATCAGCTATGGTCACTGCAAGAGAATATTGGAGGGAGAATGAAGTTTTTAAGGGAGAAAAAGGCTTGATCATTACTTCTGATGGGGCACATTCTTCAATAAAAGCAATGGCAAAAGTTATTGATGTAGATGTTTTATTGGTGGATTCAGAAAATAGAATGGAAGGAAACGAATTAGAAACAACAATAAATAATTTATCACACCATCAGCGTAAACGTCTATTTGCGGTTGTAGCTACTGGTGGTACTACGAATGCTGGAATTGTGGACGATCTTAAAGGAATAGCAAAAGTTTGTAAAAAAGAAAACATATGGTTTCATGTTGATGCAGCTTATGGAGGTGGCGCATTGGCAGCCGATTCTGTAAGGCATTTATTTGATGGTATTGAGCAATCAAATAGTGTAACTATCGATCCGCATAAATGGCTTTTCTCACCTTACGATTGCGGTGCAGTACTTTACAGGAACCCTGAATTAGCTAAAAAAGCACATTCTCAGGAAGGTTCATACCTGGATATTTTTAAAGACGAAGGTGCACATGGCTTTAATCCATCAGAATATCAAATACAATTAACAAGAAGAGTAAGAGGATTGCCTTTATGGTTTTCTTTGGCAACTCATGGAACTGATAAATACAAATGGGCAGTAGAACGCGGTATTGAATTAGCAAATATTGCAGGTAATATGATCTCTGATCATCCAGATATGGAATTGGTCAGAGAACCAAGTTTGTCTTGTGTCCTGTTCAGAAGAAAAGGATGGAAGCCTGAGGACTATACTAATTGGACCTATTATAACCATAAGAAAGGATTTGCATTGGTAACTCCAACAAAATGGAAATCTAAAGACGGAGTTGAGACTGTTGCCCGATTTTGCTTTATAAATCCACACACCCAAATTTCTGATGTTGATAAAATATTAAAAACAATGGAATAAATGTAGTTTACAAAACTTTTCATTTTAACATTTAATACTATTTTTGCGCATGCAACATAACAAGGTACTGATTTTAGATTTCGGGTCGCAATACACTCAGCTAATTGCCAGAAGAGTTCGAGAACTTAATATTTTTAGTGAAATTCGACCTTATAACAAGGTCCCGGAAAAAATTGAAGAATATAGTGCTGTAATTCTTTCAGGAAGTCCTTTTTCAGTAAGAGCAAATGATGCACCACATCCCGATCTATCAAATATCAGAGGTAAAAAACCGATATTGGCAGTTTGCTATGGAGCCCAGTATTTTGCACACTTTTCAGGTGGTGAAGTGGCACCTTCAAACACTAGAGAATATGGAAGAGCTAACTTATCTTATATAAAACAAGGTGAAAAATTCTTCAAAAATATTCCTGTAGGGAGTCAGGTTTGGATGAGTCATAGTGATACAATAAAGCATCTGCCAACCAAAGCAGTATTATTGGCAAGTACTCAGGATGTGGAAAATGCTGCCTACAAAATTGAAGGTGAAGAAACTTACGGTATTCAGTTTCATCCTGAAGTGTATCATTCAACAGACGGAAAACAGCTTTTGGAGAATTTCTTATTGGATATAGCTGATCTTAAACAAGACTGGACACCGGATTCTTTTGTTGAAGAAACAGTTGACTACCTTAAGAAAACTATTGGAAATGATAAGGTCGTTTTAGGTTTATCAGGCGGCGTGGATTCATCTGTTGCTGCCATGTTATTACATAAGGCTATTGGTACAAATTTGTATTGCATCTTTGTTAACAATGGATTACTAAGGAAAAATGAATTTAAAGATGTCTTGGATCAGTATAAGCATATGCATTTGAATGTAATAGGTGTAGATGCTTCACAGCGTTTTTTAGATGCCCTAAAGGGAATAAGTGACCCTGAACTGAAAAGGAAAGCAATTGGTAGAACCTTTGTAGAAGTGTTTGATGATGAAGCTCACAAAATTAAAGATGTGAAATGGCTTGCTCAAGGAACTATTTATCCGGATGTCATCGAAAGTGTTTCAGCAACAGGAGGTCCAAGTGCAACTATAAAAAGCCATCATAATGTTGGGGGATTGCCCGATTTCATGAAACTAAAAGTAGTAGAGCCACTTAAGGCTATTTTTAAAGATGAGGTTAGACGAGTAGGTGCAACTCTTAAAATGGATAAAGCATTATTGGGTCGTCATCCATTTCCTGGACCAGGATTAGGAATTAGGATTTTGGGAGATATTACGCCAGAGAAAGTTCATATCCTGCAAGAAGTTGATGCAATTTTTATTAAAAACCTGAAAAAGTGGAATCTTTATGACAGTGTTTGGCAGGCAGGAGCCATGTTATTGCCTGTGAACAGTGTAGGTGTTATGGGAGACGAACGTACTTATGAAAAATGTGTGGCATTAAGAGCAGTAGAAAGCACTGATGGGATGACAGCTGACTGGGTGAATTTGCCTTATGAATTTTTACAAAAAACATCCAATGAGATAATAAATAAAGTTAAAGGCGTTAATAGAGTAGTTTATGATATTAGCTCTAAACCACCTGCAACAATTGAGTGGGAATAGATTAAGGTATAATCTTTGCATTAAAACTCAACGTATATAAAAATATATCAGTTTATGAAACAATTTTTTTTCTTCCTAACATTGACATTTTTACTGAATTTTACAATTGTTCAAGCACAGGATTTTAAGACTCACAAAGTTCAGAAAGGTGAAACAGTTTATTCGATTGCAAAACAATACAGTATAACACCATTTGATATCTATAAATTAAATCCGGACGCAAAAGAAGGCATTAAAGAGAATACGGTTTTAATCATTCCAAATGCTGATAACCTAGATTTAGTTTTAACAGAAAGAGAATTTGTAGGGTATAAGAACCATAGGGTAAGGAGGAAAGAGACACTTTATGGGTTGGCTACTAAATACAATGTTACTCAGGACGAGATCAAAAAACATAATACATGGCTGTATTCAAACAATTTAAGAAAAGGTGACAAACTTCAAATCCCTATTTACAAAACAGTCAAAAAATTGCCTGAAATATTAGATTCGGCTAATAAACAATATACCGTTAAAAAAAGTGAAGGTAAATGGCGAATTGCATACAAATTTGGAATTACAGTTGAAGAACTAAATGCGCTTAATCCGGATATTGAAGATGGATTAAAAGAAGGTCAATTAATTAATGTACCTAATATTGCAGATAATGAGGAAAGGGTTTTGGATGAATCTTTCAGCTACTATGAGGTTTTGCCAAAAGAAGGGTTTTACCGGTTGAATATCAAATTAGGTTTAACTAAAGAAGAACTTGAAAGTTTAAATCCGGAATTGGTAGAATCAGAGTTAAAAGCTGGAATGGTTTTAAAAATACCTCACAAAACCTTCATTAGTTCAGAAAATAAAAGTAATAAGGTTATTAGTTTGATCGATAGTATAAATGACTTTAAGGTTAAACATTTAGTGGTTATGCTGCCTTTTAAATTGCATAGTGTAAATAGTAGCTCTCTTGAAGATGCTAAATTCAAAATTGAAAATGATAAAACTTTAAGCCGATCCTTAGATTTTCATTCTGGAGTTTTAATGGCAATAGATTCAGCAAAGAGACTTGGTATTTCTACCAAATTGGATGTATATGACACTAAAAATCAACAGGCTGAAACAATGAATATCATAAAAAGAAATAATTTTAATGATGTCGATGCAGTCATTGGACCATTGATGCAGAATAACTTTGAACAGGTTGCGTCCTTGTTGTTGGATGATAATATTCCGGTAGTCTCACCTATAACCAGAGAAGTAAGGCTAAGTGATAATGTCTTTCAAAGCAGACCCTCATCGGAATTATTAGAGGAAAGAATTATTCAGTTCTTTAAAAAGGATTCCACGATCAAGAAAGTATTCATAGTCCATGACTCAAAAAATAAAGCTTCGGCAGCATTACTCAAAAGCAAATTTCCGGGAGCTAAGGTCATAGCTTCAAAACGTGATAAGGATGGAGCGGATCTGAATTATGTATTGTTAGACGATTTTATGGTAGATAAGGATGAAGGAATAAATATTTTTTCTGAAGGTAAGAATCTTGTTTTTCTGGAGACTTCAAATGAAGGTTTTGCATCTAATGTTTCCAGCATCTTGAACTCGCTAATTAGTGAAGAGAAGCAAATAGTATTGGCAACGACAGATAAAAACAGTGCCTTTGAAGGGAAAAACATTTCGAATATTTACTTGTCCAATCTTCAATTTCATTTCCCGTCTATAAAAAAGGATTTTGATGAAGAGAAACCAGATATTTTTGTTAAGAATTACAAGAAAAAATATGGTTTTAGTCCTAATAGTTATGCTGTGAGAGGTTTTGATCTCACTATGGACATCCTATTGCGTTTATCATACAAAGGCAATCTTTACGAGTCAACCAAAATAAATACAGAAACTATTTATACAGAAAATAAGTTTTTTTATAAAAAGAAACTTTTTGGAGGTTACTATAACACTGCGATTTATATTATCAAGTATAATGATTTAACAATTGTTGAAGCCCAATAAAATTATTAACAATAAGCATTTTTTATTACCGTTTTAGTTTTAGATACTCTATAAAAAATGCTAAAAGTTTTTTATTTTTTCTTGATTTCAATGTTAATTCAGCCTATGGAAGATTCCATATTGTGGGATGAATCACATCATTTGAAATGGACTGATTTTAGAGGTTTACCAAATAATAATATTGATGCAGCAGCTATCACAGTTTCCGGGATTACATTAGATCTATTCGCAAAAACAACACAAACCAAATTAATTGAATTCAAGGCTATGATAGAGGCTAGATTTTATCCCGATCAATCATGGTACAGAAAAGAATTGGCCAGTCCTTTTATTTTGGCTCATGAACAACTTCATTTTGATATCACTGAATTGTTCGCTAGAAAATTTAGATACCAAATAGATAAAACCACTTTTTCAATCCAAATAAAAAAAGAAATAGATAAGCTAAATAATGTGATCAATACTGAATTAAAAGACATGCAAGAAAAGTACGATCAAGATTCCAATTTTAGCCGTAATAGGGAAACTCAAAGAAAATGGCAGGAATTTATTCAAATTGAGCTAAAAAAATTATCAAAATATAAATAGAATTGGATTTAGAATCAGGAAAGGATTTTTTAATAAAAATGGCACATACCAAAATGCCTTTTGGAAAATATAAAAATTACTATTTAGTTGATATTCCCGAATACTACTATACATGGTTCAATCAAAAAGGCTTTCCAAAAAGCACTTTGGGAAAGATGATGGAACAGATGTATGATATTAAAATCAACGGTTTAGAAGATATTGTAAGAAATATAATGAGGCAATATCCAAACAAATAATATTTATAAACAATCGCATGTTAGTGCTTTAAAATTCAATCAAAATCACTAAATTTGTCCGCGTTAACAACGCAGCATGACGACTAAATATATTTTTGTAACAGGAGGAGTAACATCATCATTAGGTAAAGGTATCATTGCAGCTTCTCTGGCTAAATTACTTCAAGCCCAAGGTTACAGAACCACTATCCAAAAATTAGATCCTTACATTAATGTAGATCCCGGGACATTAAATCCATATGAACATGGTGAGTGTTATGTCACAAATGATGGAGCAGAAACCGATTTGGATCTGGGACATTATGAGCGTTTTTTAAACGTACCTACAAGTCAGGCAAACAATGTTACTACAGGTCGGATATACCAAAGTGTTATTGAAAAAGAACGTCGTGGAGAATTCTTGGGTAAAACAGTGCAGGTTATTCCTCATATTACTGATGAAATTAAAGAGCGTGTTCAAATATTAGGTAATTCCGGTGAATATGATATCGTTATTACTGAAATAGGAGGAACCGTGGGTGATATTGAATCGTTACCATATGTTGAAGCAGTTCGTCAAATGAAGTGGGACCTTGGAGAGCATAATGCTATTGTTATACATCTAACTTTAATTCCTTACTTGTCTGCTGCAGGTGAATTAAAGACAAAACCAACGCAGCATAGTGTTAAAACCCTGATGGAAAGTGGAGTACAAGCTGATATTTTGGTTTGCAGAACGGAACATGAATTAAATGAGGGCATCAGGACAAAGATTGCTCGATTTTGTAATGTTAGGGAAGAAGCTGTTATACAGTCAATAGATGCATCAACTATTTATGATGTGCCTAATTTAATGTTGGAAGAGGGTTTGGATAAGGTGGTATTGAAGAAATTAGGCTTAAAAAGTTCACAACCGGACCTTAAAGGTTGGAATAAATTCTTAAATCGTTTTAATAACCCTAAGACTGAAGTTAATATAGGATTGATTGGAAAGTATGTTGAGCTACAGGATTCTTATAAGTCAATTTTAGAATCCTTTATTCATGCCGGAGCTGAGAATGAAGTAAAGGTCAATGTGGAATCTATTCATTCAGAATATTTAAAGGAAAATAATAGCATTCTTAAATTATCTCATTTAGATGGCGTTTTAGTTGCACCAGGATTTGGAGAACGAGGTATAGAAGGAAAAATTGATGCTATTAAATATGTACGTGAAAATAGAGTGCCATTTTTAGGAATTTGTTTAGGGATGCAAATGGCCGTCATTGAATATGCAAGAAATGTTTTAGGATTAGCCAATGCCAATTCAACGGAAATGGATGAAAAGACACCTCATCCGGTTATCAGCTTAATGGAAGAGCAAAAAAATATTGTCAATAAAGGTGGAACAATGCGACTTGGGGCATGGGAATGTAATTTAAAAGCCGATAGTATTGCGTTTAAGGTTTATGGTAATACAAACATAGAAGAGAGACACAGACATCGATATGAATTTAATAATAAATATAAGACTCAAATTGAGAAGGCAGGAATGAAAGCTACTGGGTTTAATCCTGAGACTGGCTTGGTTGAAATTATTGAAATTCCCAATCATCCTTGGTTTGTTGGTGTGCAGTATCATCCTGAATATAAAAGTACTGTTGCCAATCCACATCCGCTGTTTGTGGCTTTTGTAAAAGCGGCATTAAATTTTAAGAAAAATAAGAATCGTGTCAGTATGGCACAAAAGTAAAGTTGGTCAGATTGTTGACTAAGACAGACTATCCCATTTAAAAAATGTGGAATAAATATAGAATATGGAAGATAGAAAGATAGATATAAATTCAATAATCGGGTTCGTCCTGATTTTTGCTATTTTATTATTTATGCTTTGGCAAAACCAGCCAAGTCCTGAAGAACTTGAAGCACAGGAAAAAGCTAAACAAGAGCAAATTGAAGCTGAAAATAAAGCCAAGGAAACCCAAACAAAGGATGATTTTGTTTTGACACCCGAAGCCTTAACTCCGGACACGGATTCTGACTCCTTAAAAATCCAAGATTTAAACGGTAAATATGGTGCCTTTGCTTACTCAGCTACACTGTCTTCAGCTAAAGACGAGTTCACAAAAGTTGAGAATGATGTTCTTGAATTAAAAATCAGTAATAAAGGTGGATATCTGAGCGAGGTCAAGCTTAAGAAATTTGTGAATTATGATTCAATTCCTATATATCTTATAAGAAATAACAATAACATCTTTAATATTAATTTTGGGACAACTGATAACAGAATTCTTAATACCAAAGATTTTTATTTTGAGCCAAGGATTTCCAAAAGTGGAGAGAACACTATAGTTTCAATGAAACTTAAAGTATCTCCTTCTAAATATTTAGAATATCGATATGTTTTAAGGCCAAAGGATTATATGATGGATTTTTCTATCCAGTCAAAAGGATTGAATGATGTTATCAATAGTTCACAAGAGATAAATTTAGATTGGAAATTAAAAGGATTCAGACATGATAAAAGTATTGCTTATGAAAATCGTTATACACGTTTAACTTATCAGCATGAGGGAGATAGAATTGACAAATTATCTCCAACGGGTGATGACGAAGAACTTGTAGAAGATGTCTCATGGATATCGTTTAGGCAACACTTTTTCAGTTCGATTTTAGTCACAGAAAAACCATTTAAAACAGCTATTTTATCAACTGAAAACTTGATGATGGATGAGGCTGTTGATACTGTAAGCACTAAAATATTTGAATCTAAGATCCCTTTAGAATTGAATGCAGGTGAAATAAATGAAGATTTAAGTTTCTTTTTTGGGCCAACAGATCAAAAGATTCTCAGAAAATATAAAAAGAATTTGGAAGATGCCATTCCTTTGGGCTGGGGAATTTTTGGGTGGATAAACCGTCATATGTTTATTCCGTTATTTAGTTTTTTAAGTTCTTTTTTACCTTATGGAATCGCCATTATTGTCATGACAATTTTAATAAAATTGTTAATGTCATTTGTACAATACAAACAATTTTTATCTCAGGCGAAATTAAAAATATTAAAGCCTGAGTTAGACGAAATACGAGAGAAGCATAAGGATAATAAAATGAAGGCTCAGCAGGAAACTATGGCTTTGCAGAATAAAGCGGGTGCAAGTCCGCTTAGCGGTTGTCTCCCTGCATTGATTCAATTACCAGTTTTCTATGCGTTATTTCAATTTTTCCCATCAGCTTTCGATCTAAGACAAAAAAGTTTCCTTTGGGCAGAAGACCTTTCATCATATGACGCTATAGCAAAATTGCCGTTTAACATTCCTTTTTACGGTGATCATGTTAGTTTGTTCCCAATTTTGGCTTCTGTTGCAATTTTCTTTTATATGAAGATGACTACAGGCCAGCAAGCGGCTATGTCTCAACCAACTCAAGAAGGAATGCCGGATATGCAGAAGATGATGAAATACATGATCTACTTTTCACCAATCATGATGTTATTTTTCTTTAATAATTATGCATCGGGATTAAGTTTGTATTATTTTATTTCTAACCTTATCAGTATTGGAATCATGATCGTCATTAAGAACTATATTTTAGATGAGGATAAGATCCATGCACAAATGCAGGTAAATAAGGCTAAGCCTAAAAAACAAAATCGTTTCCAGAAAAAAATGGCAGAAATGATGGAACAGGCAGAAGCTCAAAAACAAACTCAGCAAAAAAGAAAGAAATAAATAATTTAAGCAGCCTTTTTTGGCTGCTTTTTTATTGCAAACAATTTCATAAATCTGTTTTCGTTATTAAAAGCATGAAGGATTTTATAAAAATACTTTTATTATTGATTTACAGTACGTCCTTTTGTCAGGTAGTTAATCAATTTGATCAGGATGGTCTTCGTCACGGTATTTGGAAAAAGACCTTTGAAGGGACTAATGCCATTAGATACGAAGGTCAATTTAATCATGGTAAAGAAACAGGTCTGTTTAAATTTTATAAGTACATAGATAATAAAAGTGTGCTGTCTGCAACCAAACAATTTAACACTGAAGATGACATTGCAGAGGTGAAATTCTTTTCTACTAAAGGTAAGTTAATTAGCAATGGGAGTATGAAGGGAAAGAATTTCATAGGAGTTTGGACTTATTATCATAAGAATTCCGATGCAATATTACGCACTGAACAATATGATAATGAAGGTCTGCAACAAGGAGAATTATTGGTTTATTACGAAAATGGAACTGTTGCTGAAAGATCGCTTTACAAGAATGGAAAACCTGATGGAAAATCTTTTATGTACAACGAAGATGGTATTATAATAAAGGAGTTTACTTATACTGATAATGTCTTGAATGGACCTTCAAAATTTTACACGAGTAGTGGTCAATTATTGATAGAAGGATCATATAGAAATGGCAAAAAGCATGGTATCTGGAAATACTATGAAGAAGGTATATTAAAAGAAGAAAAAGATTTTACGAGACGCAGCAAAAATCCGTATAAGAAATAAAAAAGCTCCTTAAAATTAAGGAGCTTTTTCCTTTAGACTATTTGCTATTAATCAATAAAAATCAGAAGATTTATAGTCTAAATAATATTTAGAAAAAATATTGATATTATTGGCGGCAATACTACTTTGTCAATAACATGGATCACATTGTTAGACACTTGTAAATCAACAGCAATAATGTTACTTACTCTATTATTAGCATCAGTCATAGTTAATCCACTTGCTAAATTCTCGGTAATATTACCACCTTTAATTGTATTTAAAATAGAGACCATTGTTGACTATTTACTGTTGATTTTGACTTTCAAAAAATCCTCATTTATAAGTTTTATGCACAAATAAATGAGGATTTTTATATATTGTTTATTTGTTACAGAGGGAATAAAATTACCTTATCAATAACATGTACTACACCATTGACTCCTTGTATATCAACTAATGAAGTTATTATATTACTAACTCTATCATTTGCATCGGTCAGCGTGAATGCTGTATTATCTGCAGTGATATCTCCACCTAAAGTTGTTACTATTCCATTTGGTAATCCACTAGATTGTACGTTAGCATCTACTATATGATATAGTAAAACAGAATCTGTAGTTGCTGCATTTAATTCGCCAGCACCTTCTCCAAAACCTGTTAGACTTAATTCAGCTAATACATCACCAAAAGCATCATTTGTTGGTGCAAATACTGTAAATGGCCCTGCTTCTGCGTCAGATACTGTATTGATATAAGGAACTGTTGGCATTCCCGTATCAGCGTAAGCTAAAGCCGCTACTAATGTTTCTAAAGCGGGATTGCTAGTTGCAAATGTAGCAATAGTTGGTAAGGTTATTACAGCATCAACTGCATGGATAATACCATTAGATGCTACGACGTCAGCCACTGCTACGTTGGATATTCCATTAAATGAAACACCGGCACTTGTGTCAAAATATATACTCAAGTTTGTACCACCATTGTTTGGAACTTGTGCTAAAGTGTTTGAATAACCACTTCCTAGTCCTACTAAATCAGCAGAAGAAAGAGCTGTTCCTATAACGTGGTTCAATAATATATTTGTTAATTCTGACTCATCGGCTGGAATTGTTATTGCATCAAAAGCAGCATTGACAGGTGCAAGAACGGTAAACGGTCCATCACCTTGTAAAACGCTTACGAAATCTGTTGCTGGAGTTAAATCAGTTAATGCAGCAACTAAAGTTGAGAAACTAGAATTGGCAGTAGCAAAAGTTACTATGTCTGGTAATCCTATAACTGCATCAACTACGTGGACTATTCCATTAGAAGCACTAACATCAGCACCACCATCTATAACAGATGATACGCCGTTAAATGTAACACCACTTGAAGTGTCGTAATAAATACTCATCTTATTTCCTCCTGCTCCGTCAGCATTCGTTGATGCATAACCAGAGCCAGCTGCGATTAAATCTGATGCCATAACTTCTCCATTGATAACATGGTTCAATAATATTTGAGTTAATACATCATTTGGAATTTCAGCCAAAGAGGAATATGGTGAATTCGCTAAGAATTCGGTAAATGCCGCATTTGTTGGGGCGAGTACGGTGTAGCTACCACCGCTTAAGGTTGTAGCCAAATTTGCCTGTACAACTGCATCGACTAAAATACTTAAGTCATCAACTGATTGGGCTGTTTCTACAATGTTTAATTCCTGTGGCATGTCCATAGGGTCGTTGTTGTCGTCATCATTACTACATGAGAATGATACTAAAACCACTACTAATAATAGTGATAAATTTTTCAAAGTTTTTAAAGTTTTCATTTTTGCTGTTTTTTATAATTGTTTAACAAATGTAAAAAATGATTAAACAAATATTCTTAGTAAAACGTTAAAGTTTTTTAAATAAAAGTTAAACAAAATATATTACAAAAAACTGCGTAGCATAATCTTGCAGTAAATAATTTATCTTTGCATTTCATTATATGTATATGAAAAGAGTAGTTGTTGGACTTTCCGGAGGTGTAGATTCAAGCGTTGCTGCATATCTTTTAAAGGAGCAAGGTTATGAAGTCATTGGCTTGTTTATGAAGAACTGGCATGATGATTCAGTAACAATTTCTGATGAATGTCCATGGTTAGAGGATAGTAATGACGCTATGTTGGTTGCAGATAAATTAGGAATTCCATTTCAAACTGTCGATTTAAGTAAAGAGTATAAGGAAAGGATTGTCGATTATATGTTCAGTGAATATGAAAAAGGCCGAACACCAAATCCGGATGTACTTTGTAATAGAGAAATAAAGTTTGATGTTTTTATGAAGATTGCATTGGAGTTGGGAGCAGATTATGTTGCTACTGGTCATTATTGCAGAAAAGGAATAATAAAAGATGGTGAAAAAGAAATCTATCAATTGCTTGCGGGAAAAGATGCTAATAAAGATCAATCTTATTTTTTATGTCAATTATCGCAAGAACAACTGGCAAAATCACTGTTTCCTATTGGCGAACTAACAAAACCCGAAGTTAGAAGAATTGCCAATGAATTGGATTTAATTACTGCAGATAAAAGAGATTCTCAAGGTCTTTGCTTTATTGGAAAAGTTAAATTACCTGATTTTTTACAACAACAATTAAAACCAAAAGAAGGAGTTATTGTTGAAATACCTAAAGAAAAAGATATTCTATGCTGAGAAAAATTTCAATTTTGATTCCGAAATAGAGAAATTGAAATATTTGTCCAGTAAATTGAAGTATACTTCCAATGACGGAAAAATTGTTGGTAAGCATCAAGGCGCTCACTATTTTACAAAAGGTCAAAGAAAAGGTTTGGCTGTTGGAGGTACTCCAGAGCCTTTATTTGTAATTGACACCGATGTTACAGAAAATATAATTTATACAGGACAAGGTAAACAGCATCCTGGATTATTCAGAAAAGCATTATTTATTGACAATGCAGAACTGCATTGGATCCGAAAAGATCTGAAATTAAAAAATGATGAATCAATGGAAGTAATGGCCAGAATACGTTACAGACAACCGCTTCAAAAAGCAAAGCTATATAAAACAGATTCAGGTGTGTATATTGAGTTTGAAAAGCCTCAGTCTGCTATTACCGAAGGACAATTTGCGGCGTGGTATTTAGGAGAGGAGTTGGTTGGTTCCGGAGTAATTTCTTAAATTGCATTAAAAACTATGAGCCCGATGAAAAGATACCTACTTTATTTTGTTCTGTTCTTTTATCATATTTTTACCTTTGCTCAACAAGATGCCTGGGTTTATCTTACTGATAAAGACAATGTTGAAGAATCAATTTCAAATCCAATTTCTATTTTAACTCAAAAAGCAATAGATCGAAAATCAGCGCATTCTATTGTAATTGATGAACGCGATGTCCCTGTCAATGAATCATATATTTCACAATTAAAGTTACAAACCGGAATAATGGTGATGGCCAAGTCAAAATGGTTTAACGCGGTTCATGTGAGAGGTTCAAAAACGGATTTAGACGCTCTTTCAAGTTTGCCTTTTATTAGTTATATAGATTTTGCAGATAAAAGTCTGAATAATGCCAGATCAAATGAACATCAAAACAAATTTGAACTGGAAAGTGTGAGCACTGACTTCAATTATGGCAATGCTTTGAATCAGATAGAAATGTTTAATGGCGACAAACTTCACCTTGCAGATTATACAGGTACAGGAATGACTGTTGCAGTGCTTGATGCAGGTTTTACTAATGTACATACTATGTCTGCTTTTCAGCGATTACGTGATGCTGGTAGCATTCTTGGAACTTACGATTTTGTGAATAGAGATAGTGATGTCTATACAAATACAACAAGTAGCCATGGCACCTTGGTGTTGAGCGATATGGCCGGTCATGCACAGGACCAATTTGTGGGAACAGCACCGGATGCAGCCTATTACTTATTCATAACAGAAGATGCACCTTTTGAAAACCCAGTGGAAGAAAGTTATTGGGTTGAAGCTGCGGAAAGAGCTGATAGTTTGGGAGTGAATGTCATAAATACATCACTGGGGTATACCACTTTTGATAATCCAAATTATAATTATTCCACTTCTGATATGGATGGAAATACAGCTTTCATAACCAGAGGAGCAAATATTGCTTTTGAAAAAGGGATGCTTCTGATAAATTCTGCTGGAAATTCAGGAAATAGCAGTTGGGGTATCGTGGGTGCTCCTGCTGATGCTCCCGGAGTATTAACTGTTGGCGCAGTTGACGCCAATGGGAACTATGCATCATTCAGTTCCAGAGGTGACAATTCACAACCAACCCAAAAGCCGGATGTTGTAGCACAAGGACAAGCCAGTTTTGTTATCACACAAAACAATACTATTATAACTTCCAATGGAACTTCTTTCAGTTCTCCAATATTGGCAGGAGGAGCGGTTTGCTTATGGCAGGCTTTACCAACTTTAACCAATGAACAGATTATGCAACTCATCAGAGGATCTGCATCACAACATAATAATCCCGATTATTATTTGGGTTACGGAATTCCTGATCTGGAAATGGCTTTAGCAAATGGGCTTTTATTAGTTGATCATGAAGATTCTGAATTGGATTTGAGAATTTATCCAAATCCGGTTTCTGATGAAATTCAATTAATTGTTCCGGCAGATGAAAAGGTCTCTATATATATATTTGATGTTTTAGGTAAACTTGTTGTTGAAAGCTACTTCGACAATGTAAAGTCTAGCGTTGATATCTTCTCACTATCAAAAGGTATTTATATAGCAAAATTACAATCAGGTAACCTTTCAAATACTATTAAGCTCATAAAAGAGTAAATGAACAACAGAATAACACAAATATTCAATATCAAATATCCCATCATTCAGGCAGGAATGGTTTGGAACAGTGGTTGGAGATTGGCTTCGGCTGCAAGTAATTCCGGAATTTTAGGTTTAATTGGAGCCGGATCAATGTATCCTGAAGTGCTGAGAGAACACATCCAAAAATGCAAAAAAGCGACTGATAAACCATTCGGTGTCAATGTACCAATGCTCTATCCCAATATAGAGGAGATCATGAATATTATTGTAGATGAAGATGTGAAAATTGTGTTTACTTCAGCAGGAAACCCCAAGACATGGACCAATTGGCTAAAGGAAAAAGGAATTACTGTTGTGCATGTTGTCAGTAGTGTAAAGTTTGCATTGAAAGCACAGGAAGCCGGAGTGGATGCTGTCGTTGCAGAAGGTTTTGAAGCAGGAGGACATAACGGCAGAGAGGAAACTACAACGCTTACCTTAATCCCAATGGTCAAAGAACATTTGACCGTACCCATAATTGCAGCAGGAGGGATAGCAACAGGTCAAGCAATGTTGGCAGTCATGATTTTAGGAGCTGATGGAGTTCAAATTGGCAGCAGATTTGCAGCAAGTGAAGAATCCTCAGCACATCAAGCTTTTAAGCAGGCCATTATTGACGCAAAAGAAGGCGATACCCAACTAACTTTAAAGGAAATAGCACCTGTTAGATTAATTAAGAATAAATTCTTTCTGGAAGTTCAGGAATTATATAAAAAGGGGCCAACTGTTGAAGAATTGCGGACTTTGCTGGGAAGAGCAAGAGCTAAAAGAGGAATGTTTGAGGGCGATCTGGAGGATGGTGAATTAGAAATAGGGCAGATATCAGGATTGATACACGATATAAAGCCAACAGCTCAAATTGTAAAAGATATCATTAGGGAATTTGAGGACTCAAAACAAAAACTAATTGATTTTTAAACAAAAAAAAGAGGAAAGTAAATTCCTCCTTTTTGTTTGAACCTTTTAGCGTTTAAAGATTATAATTCCCTCAAAATATAATAATAGCCAAAAAGCTTCATAAATTAAGTACTTACATAAAGAATAATGTAAGAATTAATGCGGTACTAAAGTACTACTTTAACACAATACAAATTAAAAAGCGAATTATTCTTTATTAACATTTTATCAACCAATTGATTAACAGAAAATAAATATCTTTTTTTTACCAAGATTAGCTTATACTATTCCTTGATTTCAAAACCCTTAGGACGCATTTCTTTTATAAATAATATTAAGAACAAGGCCTAGGATAATCATTATTATTCCCAGTATACTCCACATGTCATAGACTTCTTGCAGTAAAATTACACCAACAATAACTGAGAAAATAACCTCAATATATTTTAAAGGTGCAATAATATTTACTGAGGCTATTTGAAATGCTTTGGTCATATATAATTGTCCGTAAAAACCAAAAACACCCATACTTAACAGAAGTATCCAGTCTTCTTTTTGGGGAGTTTTCCAGTTAAAAATGGAAAGTAGGCCACCGATAATTGTGGAAAATATCATAAAATAATTGACTACTGTTAAAGGATGTTCGGTTGTTCCTATTTTATTCAATAATATATAAACCAATCCACCAAAAAAAGCAGAACCAATTATTAATGAAAGACCTACAGAGTTTATTTCAATATCAGAAAATTTTAAAAGTACTACACCTCCAAATGCGATAGTAAAGAATATCCATTGAATAGGAATAATTTTCTCTTTCAACAAATAAATAGCTAAAATGGCTCCAAATATGGGTGATAAATATCGTAAGGTCACCGCTGTCCCTACAGGCAAGTATTTCATCGACATAAAAAATAAGGACATGGACATCAATCCTACAAAACTTCGCAGTATCAATAATTTATTGTTATTTCCTATTAAAGGTAATTTGTGATAAATGATGAATCCTGTTGTAAAAAACAAGGAACCAAGTGACCTAAAAAAAACAAGCTGATAGGTATCATAATGCACCAGTTTTTTAACAGTCACATTCAATAATGTAAAAGCAAATGTGCTAAGTAACATATAGAGAATGGCCTTTTTGATCATAGATGATTCATCACTTTTAATCCGATGAAAATAAACAAAATTATCAACCAATAGTTACATAAATATGAAATAATAAAAATAGTTGGCCTAATAATTTTCAGTAATTAATATTTCGAAAAACTAAAACCTAAACCTTACTTTAGCAAAATGGTTTTAAGTGATTACACCCGGGAATTTAGCTATAATTGGAAGCTTGCAGCGCCTGTAATGTTGGGTATGCTTGGGCATACATTTGTTGGGTTTATTGATAATGTCATGGTAGGGCAGTTGGGTACAGCAGAACTTGCAGCTGTTTCTTTGGGCAATAGTTTTATGTATATAGCTATGTCAATAGGAATAGGGTTTTCAACAGCCATTACACCATTGATTGCAGAAGCAGATGGTGAAGGTGATTTTGACAAAGGGAAATCATCATTCAAACATGGATTATTTTTGTGTACACTAATGGGAATTGCGGTTTTTTTAATGGTCATAGCGTGTATTCCTTTGATGCACAATATGAATCAACCTACAGAAGTAGTAGAGTTGGCAGTTCCTTATCTCAAATATGTAGCCGCATCTTTAATTCCTCTTGTTATTTTTCAGGGTTTTAAGCAGTTTAGTGATGGCATGTCTATGACTAAATACCCTATGTATGCAACGTTGATAGCAAATATTATGAATGTCATTCTTAATTATCTTCTGATTTTTGGTAAACTGGGATTTCCGCAGTTAGGAATAGTTGGAGCGGCTTATGGCACATTAATTTCCAGAATAATCATGGTCTTATTCTTATGGTTTATCCTTAATAAGAATGAGAAGTCAAAGCATTACCTTCATGATTTAAAGATCTTTGTATTGGATAAATTAATGCTTAGAAAACTGATAGATCTGGGCGCTCCCAGTGCTATGCAAATGTTTTTTGAAGTGGCTATTTTTACTGCTGCCATTTGGTTAAGCGGACTTCTTGGCAAGAATCCTCAGGCAGCAAATCAAATTGCAATCAATCTGGCATCCATGACATTTATGGTAGCAATAGGTTTAAGTGTGACCTCAATGATAAGAGTAGGAAATCAAAAAGGGCTAAAAAACTATATAGAATTGCGTAGAATTGCGTTCTCGATATTTCTGTTGGCAGCCATTTTTGCAAGTTTCTTTTGTATCATGTTTTTTATATTGCATAATTATTTACCTAAATTATATCTAGATTTAGATGATCTGACTAATTTAATTGATAATACAGAAGTTGTTGGTATAGCATCTAAACTATTGATCTTGGCGGCAATTTTTCAATTAAGCGATAGTATGCAGGTGGTTATTTTAGGTGCTTTGAGAGGATTACAAGATGTTAAAATCCCAACAATAATTACCTTTATTGCTTATTGGGTCATAGGGTTTCCTATCAGTTATTTTTTAGGTAAAGAGCATGTCTATGGGAGTTTGGGTATATGGCTTGGTTTACTGGCTGGATTGACATCTGCGGCAATAATGTTGTATATTAGATTTAATTATTTAACAAAAAAATTAATACGAATAGAGCATGGACCTTCCTAAATTCATACTTGGAGATAATACAGATTATCAAAATGCCATTTTTATTGTGCATACAGAATACCCTAGGTTTATAATTAATTTGGAAAATGATGAGGTGGAATGGCTGGAGGATTTTGACAATACAGATCAGAAGGAACTGGAATTGGAAACTGAAAATTTAATTAAACTAGCCTCCGAATTCTATGACAGAGAAATATCTCGCTACGACGAATGATTTATGGTAGATCAAATAATTCAATACGATAAAGAGCTTTTTTTATTTTTAAATAGTCTGGGAACACCAACATGGGATGGCTTTTGGATTGCTTATACCACAAAATTCAACTGGATTCCTTTTTATGCACTTTTATTATTTTTAATCTTTAAAAACTTAAACAGAAAAACTTTTTTCGTGTCCTTATTTGTAATTACTTTAATGATAGTTTTTACAGATCAAATTACTAATTTATTCAAAGATGGGTTTCAAAGATTAAGACCTTGCTACGATGATGACACTAAAAATTTATTGCGACTGGTTAAATCGAGTTGTGGAGGAAAGTTTGGCTATTTTTCCGGTCATGCTTCTAATTCAATGGCTGTTGCTGTTTTTGTCGGATTACTTTTAAGAAATAAGTATAAATATTTAGCTTTCCTACTTCTCTTTTGGGCAGCTCTTATGGCTTACAGCAGAATTTACATAGGTGTTCATTTTCCACTTGATGCAATTAGCGGAATGATATTTGGAGCTTTTTCCGGATGGCTTTTTTATAAAATTCTAATGTATATTCAAACCAAATTCACTTCTTCGTGAGTATGTAGTAATCGGTTTTTAATCGATCTTTATATTTCTTTGAGTTTTCAGGCATCGGATTTAGATCAAAGGTTAATTTGTAATCTATCTTATAATCCTGAAAATTTGCTTCAATTTCTCGCAGAGAATTGAATTTAGTTAATAATCCAAATTCTTTTGTTTTTGATGAAACTTTACTGAATGGAGCAATTTTATCACCATATTCCCAGATCAATTCAGGTGATACAGCTCCAAAACTATATATAAGAATTTCTTTTGATGAAGAATTTAATTCAGAAATTGATAAATAGTTCTCATTTTTTATAAATGCCTTAGATAATGGCAGAACTGTTACCAGAATTAAACAAAAGAATAATACAGATAGATAAAACACCTTTTTTAATTCTTTTTGTTTCAGGTAAATCAGAATTAATAAACTTGTAATAAATAGAGATAAAGATGCAAAAATATAGTTAAACCAAAATCCAGACAGATCATCTTTAAAAATACCATAGCTAATAAGAGGAAACAAGATTCCTATTGTTGCAATTAGACCGAAATTAAAATAAACTGGAATGGTTTCTTTGTAATCCTTTAAGTCTTTAAATTTTCTGACGATGTATTCAATATAAAAACCTGTATTTATTGCCAGTGGTAAAAGGAGTGGCATTAAATAGCGGGATTTTTTTTCAGGAATAATTGAAAGTAGAACGAGTGAAATAAAAACCCAGATTATACTAAACTGATAAGCTTTTAGGTTACTAACTTTGTTATTTAAATAAGGATAGATTAATCCCATAAATGCAGGGATAGTCCACAAACCGCTTTGTGTGAAAAAGCTCCAATAATAGTAGAAAGGTCTTACATTATAACTTGCCCAATTAGAAGTTTCCTTTTCAGTTATAATTAAAAACGATTCCGGATCTGTCAATCTTACATATAAAAACCACCAGCCACCAATGATCAAGGCTAAAGCAATAACAATAATTAAGTCTAGCAGTTTTTTCTTGTTGAATTTATAGATCAATCCGTAGGAAATCAAAAATGGTAAAAGAAGTGCATAGAATGAGACAGGACCTTTACTTAAAAACGAAAATCCCATAAAAATACTCGCTAAAACGAACAGAAAATGTCTAGAATCTTTTTCAAAAACTAACCACAAAAAATATATAGCCAAAAGCATAAAACTGTGATTATATATATCCCATGGGGCTTCAATGGTTATCCCTATTACATAAAAGGAAGTAATGGTTATTAGGGCATTAAAGAAGGAATGCAGTTTGTTATTTAAAAGATTTATGGATAGAAAATAAGCAGTAATTCCTGTAAGCAGTATCATTAATGCAGAAGGGAGTCTAAGAAAAAACAAACTTTTAAATCCTGAAAAATATCCGAAAACAGCCGTTATCCAGGTTGGTAGAGGAGGTTTTTGGTAACGCGGTTCTCCATTTAAGGTGGTAAGTATCCAATTTCCGTCGTTTACCATTTCTCTTGCTGAAATAAAATTACGAGCCTCCATAATTGTGACATCCATTATATGAAGGTTAGGAAGCATCATAATAAGCACCAAGATGCTTAATGTGAGTAAAGGATATTTTTCAATTGCCTTAACCATGTTTCTTAAGTATCATCAAATTTCTAACATAAATTGTGGCACCTAACATGTGACCTAAAAATAGAACAGGATCCCTTCTAATTATGGCATAAGTCAAGATCAATAAAGATCCAATTAAACTTAACATCCAAAATCCCAAAGGTAAACTGGATTCCTTCTTTTTTTCAGAATATAGCCACTGATAAACAAATCGCATGGTGAAAACTACTTGAGATACTATTCCCAGAATTAATAACCACAAAGGTATGGCTTCATTTCGGAATAAATTATCCACGTCAATTACGTTATTATTAAAATAATAGAATCCAATTAAAACCGGGAAGGTGAATAAAAATATGCGCACAATTTTGGGAATTCTCTTCCACTGGTTTTGTAATTGCAGATTCCTTATGTATATAAAATACGTAAGAATCTGACCCAGCATGATCGCAAAATCGTCTCTTAAATAACCATATACAAATAACAAAAATGAGGCAACTAAACTTAAAGACCAAAAAAGCACCGGAGTGGTTACCTTCTTTTGTTTTTCAGAGGTTATCCATTGAATTATCAATCGAGAAGAGAACAGGATTTGAGCTAAAAAGCCAACACTATATATTATCCAATTGCTCATTAACCTTTTTTAGCGACTTCGTAGTTAATGTATTTCTTTTTCATCCATAAATATGCGAAACAATCCATTAAAGGCCCTAGTAGCCTGTTCCAAAGCCCGAATTTAGCCTCACCTGCAACGCGTGGAAAATGCTGAACAGGAATTTGTTTGATCTTCCCATTTTGCAATAAGATCATTGCAGGCAGAAATCTATGTAATCCTTTAAACATCGGTATTCTTTTGGCATATTCTGTTTTAATAACCTTTAAGGGACAACCGGTATCATCCATTCCATCATGTGTGAAACTACGTCGAATTCCATTTGCAATTTTTGACGACATATTTTTAACAAAGCTGTCCTTTCTGTGGGCTCTGACACCTGTTACAAGATCATATTCTCCAATTTCCTCAAGAAGTAAATTAAAATCTTCAGGAGCAGTTTGCAGATCGGAATCTATATAACCAACTAATTCAGTGTCAACGGTATCAAAACCCGCTTTTATTGCAGCACTCAAACCTCTATTTTGTTTAAAACTCACGAAGCCAAAAGCTTCATTTCTCTTGCAAATATTTTCTATTAATTCCTGGCTTCTGTCCTTAGATCCATCATTAATAAAAAGAATTTTAGTAGGCTTTTTTGCGATTTTGATATAATTGAGAAGTTCTTTTTCTACTCTAAGTAAATTATCTTGTTCATTGTAAACAGGGACAATAATCGTTAATTGATAATTCATTTAGTTCGTTTTAATTTTTGCAAAAGTATTCATTTTTTAAATGTCACTGATCAATAATAAACTAACCAGGTTCCAAATTCTTTTTTATTTTTTAAATATTGTTCAATGAATTTAACATAATTTCTAGAATTATCCCGTTTTCTCATGATCACAACGGATTGCGATTCTAAAAGTTTTTGTGATTGGATCTTTCCAGTTTCAGTTTTTAGATTTATCAAGTTTCTTTCCCAATTTGTATCGGTTTCAAATTGTGTTTCTCTTTGAACAGTATTATGGCCATTATTCAAAGTAATAACATTCTTGTCAGAATAAAACTCGGTAGAAGCTAAAAGGTAATTGAAAACAAGAATATTTACAGTTTCATTTAAATCTGTATTAATGAATTGGATTGCTTTTTTTGGTGAATTTAAAGCCGATTCGTTTTGTATTAAAAACTGGGTGCCTGAAACAAGGATGGTAGATCCCAAAATAAATCCTAACATAGCTGTTTTTAGCGGTTGATTATGTGATCTCATTTTAAAGATAAATACAGTACTGGTCAAAGAAACCATAGAAATAATAATGGCAGTAATTAAATTAAAATTAAAACCAAAATTCAAAAATCTGATTCCTAAGATCCCAATTAGTAGGACAGTTATAGTGATCAAAATAAATTTATTATACACAAATAACTTCTTTATTGATGAATTATGTAATGCTTTGGCAGATGCAATTGCCACAAACCCAAATAGAGGTAAAACATATAAAATGAGTTTCGTTTTAAATAGGGAAAAAATAACAACCAAAGACAGTACCGTTAGAAATATTACAAATTCAATATTTTTTGAGTTTGTAATGTTCTTCCATTTTTTTTTAATGTAATGTCCTAAAATAAAAATCCATGGAAAACCTATAAGAGGAACTGTAACTAGATAGAACCAAAATGGTTTTGCTCTGTTATATGATTTAGAGGCTATTCTGTTAACTATTTGATCTCTAAAGAAATAATCCCAAAGTTTTTCATTTTCGAGAACAACCGCAACATACCATGCGGATGCCACGACAAAAAACAAAAGTATTCCTAAAATATGATGAATCTTTAATTTCCAGGATTCCTTATTTATTAGTTTATAGATTAGGATAAATACTAGAGGAAAAATTAAAGAAACCGGTCCTTTTATCTCGAAACTAATTCCAAGGCCAAAGTAGAACAGATAGATATAAATTGGTTTATGCGTTTTTAGTTTCCAATTTAGCCATGAATAAATAGAAAGTAAAATAAAGGTGTTCAAATAAGCATCAGTTGTTAAATTTCTCGAAGAAATTAATACGATAGGTAAAGAAAAATAGATTAATGATGCAGTTAAGGCTATGTCTTTATTCTTGAAAAGAATAATTGCTATTTTATAAATAAGTAATAACTGGATAATAACGGCCAATTGCAAGAAAAAACGAGCGCCAAATTCATTAACTCCAAATATTTTATATCCTAAAGCGGTTATTTGATAGGTAATAGGTGGCTTATGGTAATGATAAATCCCAAGTAGTTTAGGATGAATATAGTCTCTATCATTTACCATTTCTCTACTTATTTCTGCATATCTGGCTTCACTGGTTTCCATTAAACCCCATTTTCCTAAATTAAAGTTTAGAAGTATAAATGCTATGATAAGAAATAAGAAATAGTCTGTAATTCATTATTTTTTCTGTGATAATTTACCTGTCTGTAGAATTAAAGAAATACAAAAATATTCTTTTTTTAACCAATTCTTTAGTTTTCTATATTGATTTAAAAATTGTTTATTTGTGGTCCTAATTCGGTTTATATGAAAATATTAGTAACAGGTGCGGTCGGGTTTATTGGTTCTACAACCTCTGAAAGATTAAGATCTTTAGGTCATGAGGTTTATGGAGTAGATAATTTCTCACCTTATTACAGTTTAGAATTAAAAAAATTGAATGAAAAAGCCTTAGCCGAAAAAGGGATTAAAGTTATTGAATACGATTTAAGGCATAAAAACTTGGCGAAAGTTTTACCAAATGATATTAACTATATATTTCACTACGCTGCACAACCTGGTATTTCAAGTACTTCAACCTTTGAAGATTATTTTGAAAATAACATTATTGCAACAAAGAATCTTATTGATTACGCATTAGGATTGCCTGATTTAAAATTGTTTGTGAATATTGGTACTTCTTCAATTTATGGTCTAGAAGCAACTTTTCCGGAAGACAAAGCACCGAAACCAGCTTCACATTATGGAGTTACTAAATTGGCTGCAGAGCAACTTGTATTGCAAAAAAGTCGTGAGGACCAAATGAAGGCTTGCTCTTTGAGATTGTATTCAGTTATTGGTCCCAGAGAAAGACCTGAGAAAATGTATACAAAATTAATTGATCTTGGTTTAAAAGGAGAAGCATTCCCGCTTTTTGAGGGCAGTGAAAAGCATTTAAGAAGTTTTACAGACGTGGATGACATAGTTGATGGTGTTATAAGCGTTATTGGAAGAGAAGAAGTTGTGGATGGTGAAATAATCAATTTAGGTACCGAAGTAGAGCATACAACTCAAGAAGGAATAGAAGCTGTTGAAAAGATCCTTGGTAAAAAAATAAAAATGAATGTTATTCCTAAACGCGCAGGTGACCAACTTAGAACCAAGGCTAATATTGACAAAGCGAGAAAACTACTTGATTACAACCCTCAAACAACACTTTTGGAAGCTGTTGATAAGCAGGTTAAATGGTATAAAGAAAACTTCCTATAAGTCTCTTTTTAATTGAAGTAAATAATATGCAGCTGCAAAAGGAGTAGTTTTATTGGTTTCAATTAAATACAACTGGTTTTTTAATTCATTTTTGACTTTTGAATGATTAAAAAAATCATTTTTTAACTGTTCTTCAATGGTTTGAAGCAGCCAAAATTTGTTTTGATCTTGTCTTTTTTTCTGAAAGAAATTATTTTTTTTAGTTAAATCAATATATTCCAAAATCAAATTCCAGATCTCATCAATTCCTGTCTTCTCTATTGCACTACATAACGTTACTTTTGGTTGCCATTTCGATTCTTTTGCAGGATAGAAGTGCAATGCTCTGTTAAATTCTGTCTTAGCTAAATTTGCCTGCTTAAGATTATCACCGTCAGCTTTATTAATGGCTATGGCATCCGCCATTTCAATAATACCTCGTTTTATTCCTTGTAATTCATCGCCAGCACCAGCCAATTTTAATAATAAAAAGAAATCCACCATACTATGAACAGCGGTTTCACTTTGGCCTACACCAACCGTTTCAATAATAATTGTATCAAAACCGGCAGCTTCACATAGAATTATTGTTTCACGTGTTTTTCGTGCTACACCGCCTAAAGAATCTCCGGAAGGGGAAGGACGTATGAATGCATTTTTATCTTTTACCAGATCTTCCATTCTGGTTTTATCTCCAAGAATACTGCCTTTAGTTATTGTACTGCTTGGATCTACGGCCAAAACTGCCACTTTTTTTCCTCGCTTTGTAAGATGCTTTCCAAACGATTCAATAAAAGTACTTTTACCAACTCCGGGAACTCCTGTAATTCCTATACGAATCGACTTATTAGCATGAGGTAAGCATTTTTTAATTACATCATTTGCCTTACCTAAATGCTCCGGATTCTTGCTTTCAATCAAAGTTATGGCTCTACTCAACGCTGTTATATCGCCAACTAGAATTGCATTGATTAATTCATCAGTTGAGGGTTGAGATTTTCTTTTTTTCTGAATATTGGATATAGAAAAATCGTTAGTTATTTCAGGATTATTAACTCCATCAATGTTCTTTAATGGCGCTTTTGTTTGTTTTGCGTTTAGTCAAGCTTATAAATGAATTAGTTACTAAAAGTAGTAAATTCGTTTATTTCTTAATGAATTTTGATTGGACTAAATTTCTTGCAAGGAAAAAAGCCAGGATTACTCCTAATAAATCCAGCACAATAAACCAAATTGGAGAAGGGATCATAACCAAGTTTGCGATGGTAGCAAGAATCATTAAACCTCCAACAATATATGACGGTATTAGGGATTTTTTTGAGATGAAACCAGCTAAGATCATACCGGAAAAAGCTCCAATAGCATGGGCAATTATCACAAATAGCATACTTCCCTTTGGTATCAGATCAATATTTTGCTTTAAGGATTCCGGATCCATAGGATCAATGCTATCCGGTAATGGAAAAAAATTCCATCCCAGTTGTTCTATTAAATAAACAACTGAGCTTGCTACTATGAATCCTGCGATGGTTGCTAAGACATTTTTCATAATTAATAGTATTTAGTTAGTTATTGAAAGATAATAAAAAAAATCCTGAAGAGTAATCTTCAGGATTTTAGGAATTTATTTTTGATTTCATAGAAGGGTTACTCATCAATTAAAACCCAATCTCCTTTGTTTATAAGTGGCTCAGCTTGTTTATATTTCAATGTCTTATTTTCGCCACTCATTACGTGTTTTATTGTAACACGATCATTTCTTCCAATTTTTGGTCTGTCACGAACTATCGTTTCAATCACTTGTTGCTGTTTTTGAGTGTTTCCTGCTGCTCTACTTTGAGCAGAACGTTCATCCAAATTAGGAATTTCTTCTTTTTTTGTTTCTAATTTCTCTCTTTTTCTAGCTCTGGCTTCCTGAATAGTATCCTTGGTTTCTTGAGGTAACTCCCCTTTGAACAAGAAAGAGATCACATCTTTGTTAACTTCTTCGATCATGCCTTTAAATAGCTCAAAAGCCTCAAACTTATAGATTAACAGAGGATCTTTTTGTTCGTGAACTGCTAATTGTACGGATTGTTTAAGCTCATCCATTTTACGCAAATGGGTTTTCCAAGAGTCATCAAGAATTGCCAGTGTTATATTCTTTTCAAAATCTGTTATTAATTGCTTACCTTTTGATTCATAGGCTTTTTCAAGATCGGTAATTACTTGAAGTGTTTTTACACCATCTGTAAATGGTACTACAATGCGTTTGTATTGATTGCCTTGAGTTTCATATACGTTCTTCACAACCGGATAAGCCAATTCGGCGTTGCGCTCCATTTTATCAACATAGTGATCAAATGCCGCATGATAGATCTTTCCTGCAATTTCCTGAACTGAAAGTTTAGAAAATTCACTTTCAGTTATAGGTGAACTCATTGAAAAATATCGAATCAATTCGAATTCAAAATTCTTAAAGTCATTAGCATCTTTATTCCTTTCGGCAATTATTTCAGAAGTGTCGTAAATCATGTTTGCTATGTCTACCCTTAATCTCTCGCCAAACAATGCATGAAAACGACGTTTATAAACTACCTCCCTTTGAGCATTCATAACATCATCATACTCCAATAATCTTTTACGAACACCAAAGTTGTTTTCTTCCACTTTTTTCTGAGCACGTTCTATTGATTTTGATATCATGGAATGTTGAATAACTTCACCTTCCTTCAATCCCATTCTATCCATCATTTTAGCAATACGTTCACTACCAAATAAACGCATTAAATTATCTTCTAGAGATACATAAAATTGCGAACTACCTGGATCTCCCTGACGACCTGCACGACCTCGTAACTGTCTGTCCACACGCCTTGAATCATGACGCTCAGTACCAACAATGGCTAATCCGCCAGCTTTTTTTACTTCTTCAGATAATTTAATATCTGTACCACGACCGGCCATATTAGTTGCTATTGTCACCTGACCAGATTGGCCTGCTTCGGCAACAATATCTGCTTCTTTTTTATGAAGTTTAGCATTAAGGACATTATGAGGAACCTTTCTGATGCTAAGCATTTTACTTAATAACTCACATATTTCCACTGATGTAGTACCTATTAGAATAGGGCGACCTGCTTGAGATAGTTTAGTAACTTCATCTATAACGGCGTTATATTTTTCACGTTTTGTCTTATAAACAAGGTCCTCCTTGTCATCTCTGGCAATAGGTCTGTTTGTTGGAATTTCAACCACATCTAACTTATATATTTCCCAAAGCTCACCTGCTTCTGTTACTGCTGTACCGGTCATACCGGAAAGTTTGCGATACATACGGAAATAGTTTTGGAGGGTAATGGTTGCATAAGTTTGAGTAGCATCTTCAATTTTTACATTTTCCTTGGCTTCAATTGCCTGATGCAACCCATCGCTATAACGTCTTCCGTCCATAATACGACCCGTTTGCTCATCAACGATCATAACTTTATTCTCAATAACAACATATTGAATATCTTTTTCAAATAGGGCATAGGCCTTTAAAAGCTGATTTAGAGTATGAATTCTTTCTGATTTCACTCCAAATTCTTTAAATAATTCCTCTTTTAGTTCTGCTTCTTTTTCAAGGGGTAGATTTTGATCCTCAATTTTCCCAATTTCAATCCCAATTTCCGGCATTACAAAAAAGTCTGGATTTTCTTTACCTGAAAGATATTCTACTCCTTTGTCTGATAATTCAATTTGATTGTTCTTTTCATCGATAACATAATATAATTCGGCATCAACTTTAGGCATTTCCCTGTTGTTATCCTGCATATAGAAGTTTTCTGTTTTTTGAAGTAACTGCTTGACTCCCTCTTCACTTAAGAACTTAATAAGAGCCTTGTTTTTTGGAATTCCTCTAAAAACCCTTAATAATTGGAAACCGCCTTCTTTTTCATCACCTTCAGCGATTAGTTTTTTAGCTTCGGCTAAGACTCCTGTAAGATATTTTCTTTGAACATTTACAATATCATCAACTTTAGGTTTAAGTTCATTGAATTCGTGCCTATCACCTTCCGGAATTTGACCTGAGATGATCAAAGGTGTTCTTGCGTCATCCACTAAAACCGAATCCACCTCATCCACAATAGCATAATGATGAGGTCGCTGTACTAAATCATCTATGGAGTTGGCCATATTATCCCTTAAGTAATCAAAACCAAACTCGTTGTTAGTTCCATAAGTAATATCGGAATTATAAGCTTTTTTTCGAGCGGCAGAATTAGGCTGGTGTTTGTCAATACAATCTACGCTTAAGCCATGAAATTCGAAATATAGGAGCCATCCAAGCACTATCACGTTTTGCAAGGTAATCATTAACGGTAACCAAGTGAACTCCTTTGCCTGATAAGGCATTTAAGTACATTGGCAGAGTAGCAACTAATGTTTTACCTTCACCCGTTTGCATTTCTGCAATTTTCCCCTGATGCAATGCAACGCCACCTATTAATTGAACATCATAAGGCACCATATCCCAAACAATAGGTTTTCCAGCTGCATCCCATGAATTAGACCAAACAGCAAGATCATCTTCTAAAGTAACATAATCTTTTGTGCCTGATATTTCTCTGTCAAATGTACTGGCCTTAACTGTTATAGTTGGATTTTCTTTAAATCGTTTGGTAGTTTCTTTAATTACTGCGAAAGCTTCAGCCATGATTTCGTTAAGTTTATCTTCCGTAACTTTATATGACTGATCTTTTATTTTGTCAATTTCATTATAGATATCTTCTCTTTTGTCAATATCTTCAGTGGTTTCTGCCTCTTGAATTAATTGTTTTATGTTATCTTCATATTCTTTCCTGGCATCGTTGAATTCTTTGTTTAAATTCGTTTGTTTTCGCCCTTAACTCATCATTTGATAAGGCTTCAAACTCTGATTCGAATGCTTTTACCTGGTTAACTATAGGTGAGAGGGCTTTGACATCTTGTTTTGATTTGTCACCCACAAACACTTTTAATACTGAATTTAAAAAACTCATGTGTTCTTAATTTTATGTTTAAATCAGCTTGAGCTGATTGATTTTACTATGTTTTGTTTTGCTTTTAAAGTGGATCAAAGATACATTTTGTGATGTGTTAATTGAAACAAAAGCGTATAAAAAAAGTCTCAAACATGAGACTTTTAACTAAATTTTAATACTTATTAATATTCGTCCTCATTCCAGAGGTAATCTTCATCGGTTGGATAATCTGACCAAATCTCTTCAATCGAATCGTAAGAATCACCTTCATCTTCAATAGCCTGCAGATTTTCGACAACTTCTAAAGGAGCTCCGGTTCTAATTGCATAATCAATTAATTCATCTTTTGTTGCCGGCCAAGGTGCATCACTTAAATAAGATGCTAATTCTAATGTCCAATACATTTGTAATACATTTAAATTTTTTGCAAAAATAAATTTTTAGTTGGTATAAGCAAGAAAAAATCCAATTAATTAAAACAATAATTTTAAGAACGTATTAGTTTCTCGGAAACTTGCTTAACCTAACATTTTTTGCAGGGTTAATATTAAAGACTAAGTTGAATTTATTCTATTTTTTTCGGAATCCATTTAACCTCGTCTGCTTGAAGGTCATGTGACAACTTTCGTGCCAAGACAAATAAGTAGTCCGATAACCGGTTTAGATAGGTTAGTGTTTCAGGCTGAAAAGGCTCTATATCGTTCAAAGCTACAGCTAATACGTTCTGCTCTTCTGCAAACTCCTCGGGCAATATGACAGAATGACACCGTTTGGTGCCCACCGGGAAGAATAAAGTTGGTCATTGGAGGCAGGCTATCATTCATTTTGTCAATTTCTTTTTCTAATAATTCAATATCACCTGATGTTATTTTTGGAATGTTCAACCGTTCTTTCCCACTTTTTAGAATGGCTTTCTTAGGATCGGTTGCCAGGATAGCACCAACAGTGAATAATTTGTCTTGAACGGAAATGAGGACATTTTTATAGTGAGGATCCATGTTTTGATCTCTTACGAGACCTATGTGAGAATTAAGTTCATCAACAGTTCCATAACTCTCAATTCTTATATGATGTTTAGAAACTCGTGTACCTCCAAATAATGAAGTGGTTCCATTATCTCCTGTTTTAGTGTAGATTTTCATCTTTTTCTTTCTGCTTCTTTTTTTCTAAATAACTATCCCTGAATTTTTTTTGCCTTCTGTTTCTATAAGACCCCTGACTCTTTTTATAATTAAAAATGACAAAAACAGCTAGAATACTGATGAGAATTATGTAGATAACTACTTCTTTCATGCATTTCTCGTATCACTGTCTACCATACCATCAATTAACCGAATTATTCTATGAGCTCGGGCAGCAATGTCTTCTTCGTGTGTTACTACTATAACTGTATTTCCGTTTTTATGTATTTCGTCTAGCAGATCCATTATTTCTTTAGATGTTTTTGAATCCAGGTTTCCAGTTGGTTCATCTGCAAGAATTATTGAGGGTTTATTGACTAATGCTCTTCCAACTGCAACTCGCTGTCTTTGACCACCAGATAATTGATTGGGTTTGTGATCCATTCTATCGGCTAAACCAACATCTACTAAAACTTCTTCGGCCCGTTTGGTTCTATCTTTTTTAGAAATACCTGCATATATCATTGGCAAAGCAACATTTTCCAAAGCCGTTGTACGAGGTAACAAATTGAAGGTTTGAAATACAAATCCTATTTCATGATTTCGTATTTCAGCAAGGTCATCATCACTCATTTGACTAACATCTTTTCCGTTCAAAATGTAACTTCCGGATGTAGGAGTATCCAAACATCCTAGGAGATTCATAAGTGTAGATTTGCCTGAACCTGAGGGTCCCATAATGGCAATGTAGTCACCACGTTCTATATCAAGATCGATCCCTTTTAAAACATGAACTGTTTCTTGACCAAGAGGAAAATCTCTTATAATATTTCTTATTTCAATAACATTGCTCATTTTTCAGCTAAAATTTTAAGTATGCAAGATACAGGATTTTTATATTTTATATGACGTTAAACAGGCAATCTTGTTACAGTCTAATTTTAAAATGTTGCTTTTTTTGTTCTTTTCTGAAAAAAACAAATCCCCAATAAAAAGTATCAATTGATAAAGTAACATTTGGATCCTGTATAATAGTCTCCCAAGCTTCGGTCATTCCTTTTGACCAATGGATATCGTCAAAAATTATCAATGAGTCATTGTTTGTACATGTCAATAAAGAATGAAAGTAATTGATCGTAGCTTCTTTTTGATGGTTACCATCTACATAGATCAAATCAATTTTTTTATTTTTCAAGGTATTTAATTCGTTTTCAAATTCATTTATGATCAAAGTGATATTGTTGAGTTTATTGAATTTGAATTGTTCTTTTGCTATTGATGCAGTCTCAGGACATCCTTCGATCGTAACAATATTAGCTTTTGGGTTACCCAGGCTTAAAGCACAAGTTGAAATTCCTAAAGAAGTCCCTAATTCCAGAATTGAAGTTGGTTGAAAATACTTAATAATTCTATAAAGTAATTGAGCTCGTTTTTTAGTGATTCCTGCTTTTTTGGAAATATCAGAAATTTTTCTGGAATTAGTGTGTAAAACTTTGCTTCCTGCTCCTAGATCTTTTACTGAAATAACGGACTTGTTATTTTTTAAAACGCTTCGGTACTTTGCTATTATTTTATACTCTTTATAAAATTGCTTATCATAGAAACATTTTGTGACTAACTCATAAACAAAAGGAGAATGAATCCCATGCTGATTAGTGGATCTGAAAATAAACTTTATGTATTCAAGTATAGTATGCAAAACTAATCTTCAAGTTTTTCAGTAAGTTCAAACCATCTGTTTTCTTTTTCTTCAATTTCATTGATAATTAATTGAAGTTTGTTGGAAAGTTCATTGATTTGTTCTTTGGATAATTCCGGATTGTTAAACTTATTTTCTAATTCTTTTTTATCAAATTCCAGGGATTTTAATCTGCTTTCAAGATTTTTATATTCTTTTTGTTCATTATAAGAAAGTTGAATATTATTATCTTTTTTCCATTCCTTTTTTTCGGTGGATCTCACATTGGTATCAATCTCTGGTTGTTTACTATCTTCGTAGGCCCGAAAATCAGAATAATTTCCGGGAAAATCTTCAATGATACCGTCACCACGAAAAACCAGCAAATGATCAACAATTTTATCCATAAAATATCGGTCATGAGATACAACGATTATGCAACCGGGAAAATCCAATAAAAATTGCTCCAAAACATTTAATGTGACAATATCAAGGTCGTTTGTTGGCTCATCCAGTAATAAAAAGTTTGGATTTTGAATTAACACGGTACATAAATAAAGACGTTTTAATTCACCTCCGCTTAATTTCTCAACAAAATCGTATTGTTTTTTTCTATCGAACAGAAAGCGTTCCAATAATTGTTGTGCACTTATTTGTCTTCCTTTTTTTAGGGGAATGTAATCTCCGAATTCTCTGATTACTTCTATTACTTTTTGACCGGATTTTATCTTAATTCCATCCTGGGTATAATAACCAAACTTGACGGTTTCCCCAATAATAATTTTCCCTGAATCCGGATCAAGACTGCCAGTTATCAAATTAAGAAACGTTGATTTTCCCGTTCCGTTTTTACCTATTATTCCGACTCTTTCCCCTTTTTTAAAGCCGTAATTAAACTTGTTTAAAATGATTTTCTCGTCAAAGGACTTAATCAAATTATGCATCTCAACGATCTTGTTTCCAAGTCGCTCCATGTTTAGTTCTAATTGAATAATATGGTCTTTTCTTCTTTGATGCGCTCTGTGTTTAATGTCTTGAAAATCGTCAATCCTCGATTTTGATTTTGTTGTTCTTGCTTTGGGCTGTCTTCTTATCCAGTCAAGTTCTTTAGTATATAATTGTTTTGCTTTATCAACTTCTGTGTTTTCTTGTGCAATCCTTTCTTCTTTTTTATTTAGGTAATAGGAGTAATTTCCTTTGTAGGTATATAATTGTCCGTTATCAAGTTCGATTATCTCATTACAGACTCTTTCCAGGAAATACCTGTCATGTGTGACCATAAAAAGGGTTATATTTTCTTTTTTAAAAAATTCTTCCAGCCATTCGATCATTTCAAGATCTAGGTGGTTGGTTGGTTCATCAAGAATTAACAGATCAGGGCTATTTAGCAATGTATTTACTAATGCTAATCGTTTTTTTTGTCCTCCGGATAATGTACTGACTTTGTCTTGTAAATTTTCAAGTTTAAATTTAAAAAGAAGCTGTTTGTATAAGGGTTTCAAATGACCAGGCATTATTAATTTCCATTTGCTCGAATGCTTTTTGGTAGCCTTCAGAATTCTCAGGATTTAAAAGTGCATCTTCATAAGATTTTTATGACATTTAGTATATGATTTTCGTTGTCAAATATGGTTTGTTCAATTGTTAATTCAGGATTTAGTTCAGGTTCCTGCGATAAATAGGAAATTTTCAATCCATTTCTAAAAACTATACTTCCTGTGTCAGGTTCATCATTTCCTGTTAAGATATTAAGCAATGAAGTTTTTCCGGTTCCATTTTTTGCAATGAATGCAATTTTTTCATCTTTGTGAATGCTGAAAGAGATATCTTTAAAAAGATTTAATTCTCCATAACTTTTAGAAATATTTTCAACTGTAAGATAGTTCATTCCTCGATTTTTGCAAATAACGGATAAAAAACCAAAAAATCCGATAAAAGTTTTATTATTCACGATGAAAAGCTATATTTGTGACTTAAGAATATGCCTCATTATGAAAAAATTATGCTTAGCTATTGGTTTAATTTTTATTTTATTTGCTTCTTCCTGCGTAACCAGTAAACAGGTAGTATATTTACAAGACAATGGAACTATAATTAATGATTCACTTGTAATTACATCTTTGGTTCAACCTTACCGAGTGCAGACTAACGATATTTTAAGTATAACGGTAAAGGCTCTTGATCCTGAATTGACAGCTATCTTTAACCCGGTTGGAGAAAGTGCAGGCTCATCAGGTGGAGGAGATTTATATTTTAATGGTTTCACGGTGGATGATCATGGCAATATTAAATTTCCGATATTAGGTAGTATTTCAGTACTGGGATTAACAATTGAGGAAATTGAAGAGAAGGTAAAATCAGAATTGCTAAAACAATATTTTAAGGAAACAGCACAATTGTTTGTTACTGTTAAACTGGCAGGTCTTGAGATTTACAGTTTTAGGAGAAGTAGGAGGAGCAGGAACTAAAACATTGTTTCAGGATAAGGTTAATATAATAGAAGCTTTAGCAAATTCCGGAGATATAAAATCTACAGGAAACAGAAAAGATGTTCTAATTATAAGACAGTATCCACAGGGACAAAAGATTCATCATATTGATCTTACAGATCTTGCAGCTATAAAATCACCATATTATTATGTTCAGCCCAATGATATGATCTATGTCAGGCCTTTAAAACGTAAATTTATTGGTATCGGAGAAACTGCTATTCAAAACCTAACTACTGATTGCATCTATTTTTTCTGTAGTAGTATCAACTTATTTTTTAGTTAAAAATCTCTAATGTTTATTTTATGAATGAAGAATTTGAATTTTTAGAGAAACAAAATATATTTGATTTCAAAGCTTTTTTATTTAGGGCGTTAAGCTACTGGAAGCTATTTGTTCTTTGTATTGGTATTGGATTGGTTATTGCCTATCAACTTAATATAAGGAAACAAAAGAGTTATAGATTAAGTACTCAAATTTCTGTTCAGGATGATAAGAATCCTCTTTTCACATCCAACACAAGTTTAACATTTAACTGGGGAGGTGTAACAGGAAAGGTGCAAACTGTGGTAGTTTCTCTGAAATCAAGGTCTCATAATGAAAAGGTAGTTGAAAGGCTTAAGTTTTACATGCAATATCTTAAACAAGGCAGGTTTAGGTTGGAAGATGTATATAAATCCACACCTTTTGTTTTTGATCCTAGTGACGATTTTGGACAATTATTAGGTAAACCTATCAAAATTCAGTTTTTAAATAATGATGAATTTAAATTGGAAGTTGACTTTCCGGGAAATTCTGTAACAACTCATAATTATTTCACTAAAAAGTATTCAAATGTTAATGTAACATCTGGAATATTCTCAAAAATATATAAAATTGGAGATTCAATTAATCTTCCTTTTTTGAAAGGTAAAATTACTTCCGCTGAAAACCGTACAGCGAAAGCTGGAGATGAATACTTTATAAGGTTCAATAATTTTGATGGTATTGTGGCTTCTTATAATGGCAGATTAAGTGTTCAAAATTCCACCGGGTCATCAATTTTAAATATAAGCTTAATTGATGTTAATAAAGCAAAGATCGTAGATTATTTAAATACGACAGTTCAGGTCCTAAGTGAAGATCAATTAAACAGAAAAAATCAATTTGCAACCAATACCATAAATTTTATTGAAAATCAGATGGTGAAAGTTAGAAGTGAATTAATAGCAAATGCTGATGAATTAAATGACTATAGAAAGAAGAATAAGATCTACAATATAAGTGAAGAAAGTAATCTTCTTACTGGAAAATTATCAAAATATGATCTGGAAAAAGAAACTTTGAACAGAAAACTTTCTTACTATGCTATTTTAAAAAATTATTTATTGAATAGCAAAACTTTTACTGATATACCCGCTCCGTCCATTGCGGGGATAGACGAAGGTAATATTGTTGGTAATGTTGGAAAAATTAATGAATTATCTGTTCAAAGATCACAGCTGGAATATTCTGTTAGAAAAGATGCCTCAATTTTTGATGATCTGGACAGGCAGATAGATGGAATTAAGGCAGTGCTTTTGGAAAATATTAGTGCAGCTGATAATGTGACCAAATCCCAATTAAAGGATATCAATAATAAATTGTCACAAGCAGAATCTCAATTTTTAAAACTACCGGAAGACCAGCAAAGATTGCTTACCATTCAAAGGCAATATAATTTAAGTGAGCAAACCTATAATGTGTTTTTAGCGAAACTGGGCGAAGCAGGTATTGTAAAAGCTTCAAATATATCGGATATTTTAGTAATAGATCCCGCAAAGGATATTGGAGGCGGATTATTAGGGACTAACAATAATGCCAATTATTTTATTGCCATTTTTGCCGGATTATTGTTACCCTTATTTTTGGCATTTATAATAACATTAACGGACAAGAACATCCATGGGCCTCAGGATGTAGAATCCTTATCCTCAATTCCTATAATTGGAGTGATTGGTAAGAATAAAGCTTCGAATAATTTGGCAGTTTTTGAAAAACCAAAATCTGCGGTAGCTGAAGCCTTTAGAGCCATCAGGTCCAGTCTACAATATATGTACAAAAAGCAAAGTGTTGAAGGAAGTAAAACTGTCATGGTGACTTCTTCAGTTAGTGGTGAAGGAAAAACTTTTGTTTCTATAAATGTTGCAACGGTATTTGCATTAAGTGAAAAGAAAACTGTTTTGGTAGGATTGGATTTGCGAAAGCCAAAAATATTTGGTGATTTTAATATCCAAAATGATATAGGTGTTGTCAATTACATAATAGATGACAAAAACCTGAACGATATAATACAAAAAACCAATATTCCATATTTAGATGTTATCACTTCCGGGCCGGTACCACCTAACCCGTCAGAGCTCTTAATGAATGATAATATGGATAAACTTATTGCTGAACTCAAAAAATCCTACGAATATATCATTTTGGACACACCTCCGATAGGTCTGGTTGCCGACGCAATTGAATTGGTGGAATATGTGGATGCTACTCTGTATTTGATAAGACAGGACTACACTAAAAAAGGAATGCTCAATTTGATAAATGAAAAATACAAAAAAGGAGAAGTTAAGAATTTGAGTTTTGTTTATAATGACTTTGATATTAAAGCTAAATACGGTTATGGATACGGATATGGCTACGGTTATGGTTACGGCTATGGCTATGGTTACGGATATGGTGGTTATAGTAAAGGATATCACGAAGATGATAAGGAGGAATCCAGATTAAAAAAAATAATAAAAATATTTAAAAGAAAACAATAGTTTAGATATTACGAATAATTAGATTTACGCCTCAAAATAAAATAAAAACAATGAACAAAAATCATAAAATTGTAACAATAGGACTTGGTTATGTTGGTTTACCTCTGGCCGTAGAATTTGCCAAAAAATTTCATGTCGTAGGTTTCGATATTGACGCTAAAAGAATTAAAGAGCTCAATGCAGGAATCGATAAAACACTTGAGGTGGAAAATGAAAACCTAAAAAGTGTTTTAATCAATGATTTAAGTAAGACAAAAAGGATTATTTGTTACCGATAAACTTGAAGACATCTCTGGCTCAAATATTTATATAATTACTGTTCCTACACCTACTGATGAATTGAACAAACCAATATTCACTCCTTTAATTAAAGCAAGTGAGACAGTTGGTAAAGTGTTGAAGAAAAATGATATAGTAATTTATGAATCTACGGTCTATCCTGGAGCCACTGAGGATATTTGTGTTCCCATATTAGAAAAGAATTCAGGTTTAAAGTTTAACACCGATTTTTTTGTTGGTTATTCACCAGAAAGAATTAATCCGGGAGACAAAAAACATACAGTGACCAAAATTTTAAAGGTTACTTCAGGATCAACTCCTGAAATAGCCAAAATAGTAGATGATCTATATAAAACCATAATAACTGCCGGAACACATATGGCCCCTTCAATAAAAGTGGCTGAAGCTGCAAAAGTTATTGAAAATTCACAAAGAGATATTAATATTGCTTTTGTTAATGAACTTTCAAAGATATTCAGGATCCTTGATCTTGATACTAAAGCAGTTTTGGAAGCTGCCGGTACTAAATGGAATTTTATAAATTTTACTCCGGGATTAGTAGGAGGCCATTGCATTGGTGTAGATCCATATTATCTGGCTCAAAAAGCTATTGAATCAGGTTATAATCCTGAGATCATTTTAGCCGGAAGAAAAATGAACGATAGTATGGGAAGTTATGTAGCCCAGGAAACTGTTAAAATGATGATCAAAAAAGGAGCAACCATAAAAAATTCAAATGCTTTGGTTCTTGGAATTACATTTAAGGAAAACTGTCCGGATATCAGAAACTCAAGAGTGATAGATATAGTGAAAGAATTTGAGTCATATGACGTCAATGTAGATGTATATGATCCTTGGGCTTCACCGGAAGAAGTTAAGCATGAATATGGTGTCGATTTAATTACATCCACGAATTCTTTAAAAGATCAATATGATGCCATCATATTAGCAGTTTCACACAAAGAATTTTTAAAATTGGATCTAGCCAAAATGAAATCCAAGCATGCTGTAATTTTTGATGTTAAATCCTTATTTCCTAAACACCTAGTGGACGCTAGATTATGATGTATACAAATAAATATCACGAAACAGATCTCAAAGATTTCAGTTTTTTAATAACTGGAGGTGCAGGATTTATAGGATCAAATTTAGTAGAATATCTGCTGAAGTATAAAGCGAAAAAAGTAAGAGTTTTAGATAATTTTTCTAATGGTTATAAAGAAAACTTAGAAGAGTTTAAAAATAATTCTGCCTTTGAACTCATTGAAGGTGATATAAGAGACCTTCAAACCTGTAAAGATGCTATGGAAGGGATGGATTATGTGAGCCATCAGGCTGCTTTAGGGTCTGTTCCAAGGTCAATAAAAGATCCTGGGACAACTAATGAAGTTAATATTACTGGATTTTTAAATATGATGGTCGCATTAAAGGAAAGTAAAACTGTTAAGCGAATGGTTTATGCAGCGTCCAGTTCTACTTACGGAGACAGTAAAGAGCTCCCAAAGGTTGAAGATAATATTGGCAAACCGCTCTCACCCTATGCTGTTACAAAATATGTTAATGAATTATATGCAGATGTTTTTGCCACGACTTATAATACAGATACGATTGGTTTAAGGTACTTCAATATTTTTGGACCTAAACAAAGTCCAAATGGAGCTTATGCAGCAGTTATCCCTTTATTTATGGATGCTTTACAAAATGAATAAGCCGGCTACCATAAATGGTGATGGAGAGCAAACCAGGGATTTTACTTATATAGAAAATGCTGTTCAGGCTAATATAAAAGGATTTTTTGCACCAAAGAAAGCTGCAAATCAAGTTTTCAATATTGCATGTGGAGAACGAATTAGTGTAAATTATTTATGGGACACATTGTCAAAAGCTGCCAATAAATCAATTAATCCAATATATGGACCTACAAGACAAGGAGATGTAAAGGACTCTTTAGCAAATATTTCAAAAGCTAAAAAACTATTAAAATATGATCCTGAGTTTAGTGTTAAGGATGGATTAAAAATTACCTGGGATTATTTTAAAACTAAAAATTAGTTGAATACAAAAAGGGAAGATACTTGGTTATACACAATTTCGCCTAAACGAAAAGTTATTGATTTTAATTTTAAGGAAATATGGCATTACAGGGATTTATTATTGCTTTTTGTTAAGCGAAATATTGTTACAGTTTACAAACAAACCATTTTAGGGCCTTTATGGTTTTTAATTCAACCTCTATTTACTTCCATTATTTTCACCTTGGTATTTAATAATCTTGGACAAATAAAAACTGGGGATGTGCCACCTTTTTTATTTAATATGGCTGGAATTACAGCATGGAATTATTTTAAGGAATGTTTGGGTGGAACCTCCAATACCTTTGTTCAAAATCAAGGCATATTTGGTAAGGTGTACTTTCCAAGGGTTATTATGCCTTTAACAGTAGTGATATCCAATTTATTGAAATTCGGAATCCAACTGGGAATATTTTTAGTATTTTATGTATATTTTTTGTTTAAAGGACATGAGTTACAAATAAACGCTACAATTTTATTGTTGCCTGTTTATGTATTGATAATGGCCTTACTTGGTTTGGGATTTGGAATGATGCTTTCGGCAATGACCACTAAGTATAGAGATTTAACCGTTCTGGTCGGTTTTGGCGTTTCTTTGCTCATGTATTTATCCGCTGTTCCGTATCCATTGTCAGAAGCTAAAAATAAGTTTCCGGATTTTGTATCGACATTTGTAGAGTATAACCCTTTAACCCAAATAATTGAAGGTTTTAGGTATATGTTATTAAATACTGGTATGTTTAGCTGGGATAAATTTGCATATATTTTAGTTTTAAGTATTACTGTGTTTTTATTAGGATTGATTATTTTTAACAGAACCGAGAAAACATTTATAGATACTGTATAATGAGTGAAGTAATATTAAAGGCCGAAGGTATCAGTAAGCAATACAGATTGGGGCTTGTGGGAACAGGCACCCTAAAAGATGATCTAAACAGGTGGTGGTATAAAGTTAGGGGCAAGGAAGACCCCTTTTTAAAAATTGGACAAAGTAATGACCGAAGTGTTAAAGGAGAAAGTAATTATGTTTGGGCATTACAGGATATTAATTTTGAAGTAAAAAGAGGTGAAGTACTTGGTATTATTGGTAAAAATGGTGCAGGTAAATCTACCTTATTAAAAATATTATCAAGAGTAACAAGTCCTACAACCGGTGAAATAAAAACCAAAGGACGTATCGCCTCTTTGTTAGAAGTTGGTACAGGTTTTCATCCTGAAATGACAGGTCGTGAAAACATTTATTTAAATGGTGCTATTTTAGGAATGACCAAAGCTGAAATTACGAACAAAAGAAGATGAAATTATAGATTTTAGTGGTTGTGCAGGTTATATAGATACACCTGTAAAACGCTACAGTAGTGGTATGACTGTTCGATTAGCGTTTGCAGTTGCAGCACATTTAGAACCAGATATTTTGGTAATAGATGAGGTTTTGGCAGTTGGTGATGCCGAATTCCAGAAAAAAGCTATTGGTAAAATGCAGGATATTAGTAAAGGAGAAGGTAGAACAGTTTATTTGTGAGTCATAATATGGCAGCGGTAAGAAATTTATGTACCAGAGCAATGGTTTTAGAAAATGGTAAAACCGTTTTTGAAGGAAATACAAATGATGCTGTAGATTTTTATTTACAAGATGAAAATAAGTTGGTGAATAATTCAGGTAGCTATAAACATGATAATACCTTAAATAAATCACAGGATTTGATTTTGGAATCTGTTGAGTTATTGAATAGTAAAAAGAAAGTGACTTCAATATTTCTATCTGACGAGGATATTTATGTAAAGGTAAAATACAGTATAGAAAAGAATTTACAGGATTTACGAATTAATTTAAAGGTGGTATCTGCTAAAAATGAAGTGGACGTCTTTACAACCAGTTCCCATGATGTGGATAAAACAGATAAATCAATTGGTTACTATGAATCCCAGAGTTGTTTTTCCAAAGAATTTCTTTAATCAGGGAAATTATAAATTGGTTATGAATATTGGAGTACCAAATGTTAAAGTATTGATTGCCCCTGTAACAATTCTTGAATTTGAAGTGGAAAAGCTGACTAGTAGTGGTTCAAAAATTAACAATGTTTTCCCTGGTGTCACGGCACCAATTTTAGATTGGGTTATAAATTACAGAAGTAGTGCTAAAATTTAAATCAATAATATCACAAATAAAAAAAGGAATATCAGTGGATACTCCTAAAATCTTTATGCTGATGATACGTTTATTGTTTCATTTCCTAAAGTCGGGCAATACGTGGGTTCGATTTATTTTGGCAAATTTGTTATATTCCCAAAGAGGAGAAAATTACTTTTCATTCTGCGAAAAAATTTATTCCGGATTATGAAGTTCATTTTGACGATTTGAGAACGATCTAAAGAAGACCGAGAATAGTTAAAAGTCATTCTGTTATAATTCTAAATTTAATAAAGTTATTTACATTGTAAGAGGGGATGTGAGGGATGTTTTTATTTCTTATTATCATTATAAGAGAAAACTATCTGCCAGAAAATATGTCATTGGAGTCATTATTTGCCGCAGATTTAAAAAGGATGAAAATGGATGGAATTATCATGTGAATTCATGGTTAAAAAACAAAACATGAAAATATTTTAGTTATTAAATATGAAGACTTGTTGTATGATACTTTGGGAGAGGTAAAAAGATATTGTTGATTTTATGTCTTTACTTTATGCCGAGGAGACAAATGATTCAGGCTATTTCTAGAATCTACATTTGAAAACTATGAAACAGATTGAAAATGAATATGGTAGGCCCTTTTTATCCCGAGAGGCAGCAAAAAACAAATCTACAGTCATTTGTTCGAAAGGGAAAGAAAGACACAATGGCAAGGAAGTGTTAAGTCGAAAAAAGACAGTTGATCATTTAATTTCTTGCAATGAAGATATGTTGGAAGGTTCTGGATTATATTTAAAAATGAATATGATTATCAAAATATATGATTAAAAAATTAATCGTTTGGATAAAGAGATTAAGATCATTTATTTAGGTTATGGTTTAGTGAAAAAAGAAAATTACACAAAAAGTTCAAAACCAAGTGTTATTAACCTTAACGCCAATGATATTTGTAATTCCAAATGTACAATGTGTAATATTTGGAAGAACAAGCAAGAAAAGGAAGTAACTTATGAAGATTTAAAGCAAATCTTTACTGATTCATTTTATTCAGAAGTCACTGGAGTTGGTATTACAGGAGGCGAACCGACGTTGAGAGAAGATTTGGTAGAGTTGTTTAGGGCTTGTATTGACTTTCTTCCTAGTCTGTGAAATACTTAAGTATTATTACCAATTGTATAAAAGTTGATGATGTTAAAAGACAGCTAAACTTGGTTAATAATTTATGCATTAAAAATGGTATTGCCTTTAGTGTGATGGTTTCTTTAGATGGTTTTAGAGAAGTTCATGACAAAATTAGAGGTAGAAAAGGGAATTTTGAATCTGCAATAGAGGTTATTAAATATGTCAGAGAAAATTTAAACGGTGCCTGATTTCGTTCGGTGCTACAATTTCTAAAGGCAATTTGTGGGAGATTGATGAGTTATTGGATTTTGCAAAAGAAAACAACTTTATGGACGTTTTCGTGTAGCGGAATTTATTAAACGCTTATATAATGATGACAGGGGGGAAGTGATTAGAAACTTTACCGACGAAGAAAGTTATCATCTTGCTTTATTCTTTGAAAAATTAAAGCGCACGTACGAAAAGAATGCGACATACCAAAGAACTTATTCTAGTATTCAGAATGTATTTATTAGGCGGAAAAAGGACTATTGGTTGTCCTTACCATCAAAAAGGAATTAATATTAACGCAAAAGGTGAATTAGCCTATTGTGCACCAAAATCAAAAATTATTGGCAATGCAATAGAGGAGTCATCTGCTATAATCTATAAAGATAATTTAGATGAGAAAAAAAGAATTCTAACTGAAGAATGTAATGATTGTATTCACGACTACCATTCAAGTATAACCTATAAAGAGCAAATAGAGGTTTATAAAGATAAGTTTCAAAAAAAGTTTTTTAAATTATATTCAGTTAATAAAGTATTCCTACATCTTTCAAGATTTTTAAAATCACCTAAATTATCAAGTATAAAAATACAATGTGTTAATTGTTGGTTGGTATGGCACAGAAACAGTTGGAGATAAGGCAATTTTGGGTGGAATCATTAATAATTATAAATCTATTCATGGAAATAAGTTAAATGTAATTGTTGGCAGTCTCTATCCATTCATTACTCATCAAACATTAAAAGAACTTAAAATAGATGCAAAAGTTGTTAGTTCTAGTAATTTTGAGTTTTTAAGATATTCAAAAAAATGTGATGAAGTAATAATGGGAGGAGGACCTCTAATGGATTTAAATGAATTATACGTGCCTTTGTTGTCTTTTAGTGTGGCAAAAAAATATAATAAAAAGAGGACTGTGTATGGTTGTGGTCTTGGACCAATAAATCAAGGTAAATACAAAAAAGCTATTGGTGAAATACTTGAGCTTTCAAATGAAATTAAATTAAGAGATAAAAATAGTCAGACATATGCATTAGAACACTTTAATATTTCTAAAACAGAAATGATTGGAGATCCAGCCAAAGGATATTTAAACACAATTACTGTAAAAATTAAGCCGAATAAAGAAAAAACACTTTCACTATATTTAAGAGACTGGGAGTATTTATATGCAAAAAGAAATATGACAGAAGATGAGTTTATATCTGTCAAGAATCAATTTGAAACAGGATTGGCTAATCTTATAAAATCAAAGGCTAACGAGTTAAATGTGAGCAAAATATCATTTAACCATATGCATAATTTTGTGATTGGAGGAGATGATAGGGATTTCTCACGAAGATTTATTAAAACTTATTTTAAAGATGATGAAAGAATAAGCTATAGCCCAAAACTCTCAACAGTTGATTCTATTGCAGAGAGTATGATGAAATCAGACTTGAATATTTGTATGCGTTTTCACTCAGTTTTATTTGCAGAATCTTTAAAAACCAACTTTTTACCTATTGATTATACCCTTGGTGGGAAAATAGCATCTTACGTATCTGAAAATAATCAATCTGATAAACTTTTTACAATAAACCAAATAATTGAAGAATATAGTGAAGCTCTTATTAATTAATACAAGCGACGTTGGTGGAGCAGGAAAAGCATGTGCTAGACTTCATTTAGGTTTATTGAACTCTGGCGTGGATTCTAAATTTCTTTTAGCTAATAAAAGAAACAACCATATAGAATCTTATACTCTAGAACCTTTAAGAGATGAATCATTAAATGGGAAAATAAAGAATAAATTCATTAAGATATTAAGAGAGCTAAAAATTTTGAAACCTCTAAAAAAATCAGATAAAGAATTATTTCTTGAAAAAAGAAAAAAAGGTTTAGAGTTGTTCTCCTTTCCATATTCAAATTACGATATAACAGAATCAGAGCTGTATAAGCAAGCAGATATAATTAACCTACATTGGGTTGCTGGTTTTATGGATTATCAATCTTTTTTTGCGAAAAACAAAAAACCTATTGTTTGGACTTTACATGATATGAACCCTTTTACTGGAGGAGAACATTATATTGAAAACTATTTTGGTATTGACTGCAAAGGGTTTCCTGTAAAAAGAGTTTTTACTACCGAAGAGAAAGAGCAGTTTAAAAAGATATTAGATATTAAAAAGAAAGCATTATCTGGTGTAAAAAATTTACATTTTGTTACTTTATGTGATTGGATGACAAATGAGCTAAAACAAAGTGACTTCTTTAGTCGCTTTCCAATTCATTGCATTCCAAATGGTATAGACTCAAATGTTTTCAACATAAGAGATAAAAATTATTCTCGAGAATTATTAAGCATACCTTTAGATAAAAAAATAATACTTTTTGTAGCTGACTTGATAAACACAAATAGAAAAGGTTTTGAATTTTTACTAAGAGCTATAAAAAAAATTGAACAGAAAGATGTTTTATTATTTGTTATAGGTCATAAAAATGAAAAGTTGGAAAGGTTCGATAATATTATTCAATACGGAATGGTGAACGACGAACGATTATTGAGTTCAATTTATTCTTCAGCTGATGTATTTATTATTCCTTCATTAATGGATAATTTGCCAAATACGGTTTTAGAATCTACTGCTTTGTGGGACTCCAGTTATTGGTTTTCCGATTGGTGGAATTCCTGATATGGTTCAAGATAAAGAAAATGGTTTATTAACAAACGAAATAAGTGTTGATGCATTAGTTACATCAATCCATTATTTCCTTGAGAATGGCGTGTCTTTATCAAGACAGGAAATTAGAAACAACGCTGTAATTAAGTACGATAAGAAAGTTCAAGCCGATAATTATATTAAATTATTTAAAAAAATAATGAATGATAAATAATATTCTATTTTAAAACTTTATATGCTACTATCCATTATAACAATAAATTATAATGACAAATTTGGGTTAGAACGCACTATTAAAAGTGTGCAAGAACAAACCTTTACTAATTTTGAGCATATTATTATTGATGGAGGTTCTACAGATGGCAGTAAAGAAGTAATAGAAGCTAATAAAAACAGTTTTAGCTATTGGGTAAGTGAACCGGATAAAGGTATTTATAATGCCATGAATAAAGGTATTAAAGAAGCAAAAGGAGAATATTTGTTTTTTTTAAATAGTGGAGATCACTTAAATGGTCAGAATGCTTTAGATAAAATTCATGTGTCATTTAAAAGACAAGGATGTTGTTTATTTTAATATTAATGTTAAGGATGGAGACAATAATTACGTAAAAAAATGTCCAAGTGAAATTGTCTTTGAATATTTGCACAACGATCTACCACCACATCAATCTACTTTTATACGTAAAAGTTTGTTTGAAAAGTATGGTTATTATGACGAGAGTTTAAAAATAGTATCGGATTGGAAATTTTTAATTCTCGCATTGTTAAAATATAATGCTACATACAAACATGTGGATGATGTGTTTTCTACCTACTTATCAAGGCGGATTAAGTTCCAGGGAAGGAAGTTTTGAAGCTATGGAAAAAGAAAGAGAAGTTAGTTTTAAGTAGTGAATTTCCTATATTGATGAACGATTTAAAAGAAAACTTTAGACTAAAACGAGTGATAAGAAATTTAAGAAAATCAAAAAAAATCAATTGGTTGATTAGGTTGGGTTTACTTGAAAAATTTTGAAAGACAAAATGGATTTCCGAGTATCTGTTATCATTCCAGTTTACAATGCAGAAAAATTTATTGAAAAGGCAATACATTCTGTATTGCAACAACCTGAAGTTAATGAAGTAATAGTTGTAAATGATGGTAGTACAGATAATACACTTAAGAAATTGTTGAAACACTTCAAAAGACTAATCCAAAAATTAAAATATTCCATCATAAAAATAAAGTTAATAAAGGTCGTTCTGCAAGCAGAAATTTAGGAATCAAAAATGCTACAGGAAATTTTATTGCCTTTTTGGATGCCGATGATTTTTATTTACCAAATAGATTTAACAACGATAAAAAAATATTTCAAGAAAATAATAAGATAGATGGTGTTTACAATGCTATTGGAGCACATTTTTATAGAGAAGCAACTATAAAGGAACAAAATCAATTAGAATTATACTACAGTATAGCAGAAAATGTTAAACCAGAAGAATTATTTGAAGTATTACTTTCTGGTAAAAAAGGTCATTTTCAATTGATGGCTTAACTGTAAAGAAATTCTGTTTTTAATATAGTAGGATATTTTAATGAATCATTAGTTGTAGCTGAAGATACTGAACTTATTTGGAAAATGGCTTTAAAATGTCAATTAGATACCTGGAATTATAAATACACCAGTAGCAATACGAGGTGTTCATGACAACAATGTATTTAATAGAGAAGATTTGTATAAAATATATAGATTTAAAATGTATGAATCCATGTATTTCTGGAGTTGCAAAAATCAATATTGCGATTAAAAACAATTGAAAGGTTTCTTGAGACGAATATGGATATTGCAATATAGAAAACATAAAAAAAAATATAAGTATATATTCTATTGGGTTCAAATAAATATGAGAGCACCAAGACTTTTGTTTAGCTATTTAGGGATTAAATACTTTCCTTTAGTAAGGTATCTCCAAAAAAGTTTTAAAATATTTTAAGAAAAAATGACATTAGGTTTAATTATTTGATTTTAACAATTTTTTGAATAAGTATTGAAAAGGATGAAAATAAAAGATAAAAAATGTATTATATTTTGCCATTATGGCAATTCACCATATTTGAATTATACTTTAAAGCAAGTTAAATTAACTAATCCTAAGAGCAGAGTGATTTTGCTAGGAGATGAGAATAATATAAGAATAGCAAGAAAAGCCAATGTAGAACATTACTATTTTAAAGATTATAATACCAGTAATGAAATTTTAAATTTTGAAAAAGTTTATCACCATGTTGCAGGAGTAAAACATAAGAAGGAATTTTGGACAAAATTTGTTTTTAAGAGGTGGTTTTACATACATGATTTTATCAAAAGGAATAATATAAACTCTTTTTGGCATTTTGATTCAGATAATATGATTTTATCAAATTTGGATCAACAGGAATACAAGTTTAAAGATTTTGATTGTACTGAGCAATGTAACGGAATATGTATGAATGGATATATTTCTTCTTTTCAAGTTGTAGATGGCTATGTAAAGAAAATTAATGATTTATTTGTTGATGAAGATTATTTAAATGAACAAAAAATGGATTTTGAAATATATCCAGACTTTGCCTTTACTGAAATGAGAGCTTATAAGGCTTATAAAGAACAGGAAAAAATAAAAAGTATAAGACTGAATAAAATATTTGATAATGAGTCATTCGACGATTGTATTTGCCAAGAACATGGATATGATATGTACGATACTCCATTAGGTGGGCGTTACTTAAAGAAAATTTATTTTGATAATTATGGTAATTTTTATTGTTTTCACATTAGTTCTTCTAAATACATAAAAATGAATAGCCTTAACCTTAGTTGGGTGCCTACTAGTTTGTTTAAATTAATTTTCAAAAAGTTTAAAAAGAATTCTAGAAAACAGAGTCCTTTGCAAATAGAAGAGTATTTATTGTTAGATGTATTTCAAACAAAAAGTTTCAAGTCAAGAGTTTTAAGGTTAATACCTAAGTCGATAAAAAAAAATATTAAAATGTTATTAAAAGGTTTTAATTGATCCTTATTTGAAGTAGTTTTAGTTTTTAAAATCAAAATTGGATTAAAAAAAGATATAAGTTATTGGGCTAATTTGTTTATTAATTCACCAAGGGTTTTATTTTTAATTTATGGATAAAATATTTCTCTGTTGTAAGATTGAGACAGAAACTTTTTCCATTTTTGTATAGATAATGATAATTTTAATAAAATATTGATGGCTCTTTCAATATCGGTAATAATTCCTGCATATAATGTGGAGAGCTTTATAGAAAAAGCGATAATGTCTGCTATACAACAGTCTGAAGTGAATGAAGTTGTTGTAATAAATGATGGAAGTACAGATAAAACGCTTCAAATTATTGAAAATCTAAAAAACTCTAATCCAAAAATTAAAATATTTCATCATAAGAATAGATCTAATCAAGGCCGCTCTGCAAGTAGGAATCTGGGAATAAAAGAGGCAACAGGAAATTATATTGCTTTTTTGGATGCAGATGATTTTTATTTATCCAATAGATTTTCTAAAGATCAAATAATCTTTGAAGAACAATAAAAATATTGATGGAGTTTATAATGCCGTTGGATTTCATTATTATCGTGAAATCAACAAATCAGAGTTAGGAAAACATAAATTGAAGTACTGTAACAAAAAAAATAGATCCTGAGGATCTTTTTGAACTCTATGTATCGGTAAATATGGTTATATACATTTAGATGGTTTAACTGTTAAAAAATCTGTCTTTGAATGCTATTGGACTTTTTAATGAATCTTTGGTTGTAGCTGAAGATTCTGATGTTATATTCAAAATGGCATTGAAATTCGAGTTAAAATCTGGAATAATTGATTCAACCATTAGCAAAGAGAGGTATTCATGACAATAATATATTTAATAGAGAAGATTTATATGAAATATATAATGTGAAAATGTATGAATCAGTAGTTTTTTGGAGTTGGAAAAAATAAAATATCTTATTAAACAAATTGATACTTTGTTAAAATGGATATGGATTTTTAAATTTAGGGAAACCAAAAATGTAATTGCTTACATATTATTATTGGATATATTTATTCTAATAATCCCAAACTAATATTTTCTAAATTAAGTATAAAATATTTCCCTTTAGTTAGGCTTAGACAAAAACTTTTCCCATTTTTATATAACTATAAACAAGATGTAATTTTTAATGCCAAAAATATCCATTATAACAATAAACTACAACAATCTGGAAGGGTTAAAAAAGACCGTTGAGAGTGTGTACATCACAATCTTGGAAAGAATTTGAGTATATTGTTATTGATGGTGGATCACAGATGGTAGTGATAGAATATTTAGAAAGTCAATCGAAAAATATAAATTATTGGATAAGTGAACCAGATAATGGTGTTTATCATGCAATGAATAAAGGTATTAAAAAGGCCAATGGTGAATATTTGATTTTCTTAAATAGTGGAGATCATTTCTATGACAATAAAGTTCTAGAAAAAAATCATAAATATTTAAAAGATGTGGATATCATTTATTCTAATCTTCAAGTTGTAGAAAAGGATAAAGTATTTATTAAAGAATATCCAGAAACATTGTCATTTTCTTATTTTGTAAAAGATACATTGCCACATCCGGCAACTTTTATTAAAAAAGAAGCCTTTGAGAAGACAAATTTTTATAACGAAGATTTTAAAATAGTCTCTGATTGGAAATTTTTTATTGATGGAATTTGTAAATATAATTTAACATATAAAAAAATAGATACTATATTTTCTACATTTTATTTGGGTGGAATGAGTTCTAATCCAGAAAATAGATCAATTAAATTTAATGAAATACAACAAGTTTTAAAAACTGATTATCCTGCATATATCAAGATATTGAAGATATATTGGTTAACAATGACATAATTAGTAATTTGAGAAAATCTAGAATTATAAAATTGTTAGTAAAACTGGGATTTTTAAAGAGATTTTAAATATGAATGTACTAGTTTCAATTATAGTTCCTTGTTATAATCAAGCTCATTTTTTGGATGAGTCTTACATTCTGTTATTAATCAAACCTATACCAATTGGGAATGTATAATTGTTAATGATGGAAGTCCGGATAATACAGAAGCAAATAGCTCATAAATGGTGCAAAAAGGATAAACAGATTTAAATATTTAGAAAAAGAAAATGGAGGTTTATCTAGTGCAAGAAATGCAGGAATTAAAATTAGTAAAGGAGAATTAATTTTACCATTAGATGCAGATGATATTCTTCATCAAAATTATTTAACTACATTGGTTCCAGAATTAATTAAAGATGAATCTTTAGCAATTGTTTCCTGTTACAGCAAATTTTTTGATAATAAATAGATAATATAATTTATGAGTTAAAACCATAGGGACAACACTTACCATTATTTACTTTTTGTTAAATCAATTAATAGCAACATCCTTATTCAGAAAAAAATGTTGGGAAGAAGTAGGTGGTTATGATGAAAATATGAAAAATGGTTTTGAAGATTGGGAGTTTTGGATTGCAATTACAAAACATGGATGGAATTATAAAATTGTAGAAGAGTTTTTGTTTTATTATCGAAAATCAAAAAAATCAATGTTGGTTGATACTATAAACAATCATTTTGAAACTAATAAGGAATATATTTTTAAAAAACATAAGGAAATTTATTTAAAAGATTTTGAAAATTGCATGACAGTACTTTTTCATCAATTAAAAACCTATAGATCAAGCGAAATAAAAATTAAAAATTCAATTGAATATAAAATTGGTAAAATAATTACTAAACCTTATAGAATATTTAAAAAGTTAATGAAAAAAAATAGATTCTAAATGATTTCAGTTGTTATCAGAAATAAAAATCAAGATTAATAAATATTTCAATAATAGATGACGACTAAGGCGAATATAAGAGTTGATAAGAACAACAATTTTGATTTTTTAAGATTTGTTTTCGCTATTCTTGTAGTTGTATCCCATTCTTTCGCATTGTCTGGTGATAATCAAAGCTCGGAATGGATTCTTCAAATCACTAATGGACAAATTTCATACTCAAGCATCGGATTAAATGGATTCTTTGTAATAAGTGGATTCTTCATTTTTCAAAGTCTGCAAAGAAGTTCTAGCCTCGGTAACTATTTGATAAAACGTTTTTTAAGACTCTTTCCTGGATTATTTGTGTTATTATTATTGACTATTGTCTTAGTCCCTTTTGTTTATTTAGGAGACATTTCTTTTTTTAGAAACAAGGAATTTTATACATATTTGCCTAATAATTTGACATTATATGGTTTTCAATCTGGCATAAAAGGGGTCTTTGATACGAATGCTTATCATTCCATCAATGGTTCTTTATGGACTTTACGATATGAGTTTTCGCTTTATATAGCTCTTGCTGTACTATATTTTTTTAGAAATAAAAAGACATTAATAAAGGTATTGCTTACTGATTGTCTTTTGCAACTGTATTTTTAGTTTACAATCTATTTCCTGGACAGATTTTCAGGATCTTCCGTATTGGGTATGCAAGGTTATCATATTCTAAATTTTAGTGCCTTTTTTATATCAGGTAGTCTTTTAGCTTCGTTGAGTTTTGAAAAATTAATAGCCAAAGGGAAATATTCTACGTTGATTTTAGCATTGATTATGATTCTTATTTTAATGATTTCCATTTATTTTAATTACTTCGGAAACATAAAGCATATTGTGTTTACAATGGTTATTTTGCTAATAGGTTTTATGCCAATACCCTTATTAAGTGATTTTCGAAAAATTGGAGATATGTCTTATGGTATTTATATTTATGCCTTTCCTATTCAGCAAACATTAATGCATTTTTTTGAATTCAATACATATCAGTTAATGGCATCTTCCCTTTGTGGTTCCATAGTATGTGGATATTTTTCCTGGCATTTGATTGAAAAACGTGCTCTTAAATATAAAAATAGGATTAATTTTAAGGCAAATCCTATTTATAAAGTATTGGTAAAATGATATCGGTAGTAATACGAAATAAAAATCAAGAATTAGCCTTGGAATTTCTGTTAAGAAATTTAACCGAAAGATATATTGATGATATTGCCGAAATTATAGTTATCGATAACCTCTCAGCTGATAATAGTGAAAAGATTTCAAAAAAATATAATGCTAGATTCGAGACCATTAGAAAAATTCTCTTATGGAGGAAGTGCTAATTTTGCAGCACAAAAGGCTAAGTATCCTATTGTAGTTATATTTAGTGCACATTCATATCCTGTAAGTCATGACTTTTTTAAATTAATTTCCAAGAAGTTTAATGAGAACCCAAATTTGGCAGGATTAAGATGTTTACATAGTTCAAATGATTACAAGAATTTTATTAATAAGTTTCATGCTAAAAGTGATCCAAATAGATCGGGATTAATTTTTTCGGGATCTGCATTTAATAAAAAAGTTTGGGAAAAGCATCCATTTAGGGAAGATGTTGCAACATTTGAGGATAAAGAATGGTCAAAAAGAGTCTTGAAAATGGTTATGAAATTGATTTTGTTGAATCAATATTTTGTTATGAGATTAAAAGAACCAAAAAACAAAATTATTTTAGGTTTAAAAATGATGTTATTGGAAATTATCAACTTTGGCATCAGGATATTAGTTTTTTAGCTGCTATCTAAAGGATTTCTAGTATCTTTATTTAGAATATTAAAAAAATTTTTAATTGATATTATTATGCTATTAAAAGATTTTTATATTTAATAAAGTTTATTTTTAACAAACCAGATAAGTTTTAATGATTGATTAAAAATTTTAAGTAATTTAAAAATCTAAACAAGAGCAAAAATTGGATTTTTTTAGATTTGTATTCACGAGAATTTTGATATGCAAACGAGATGTATTTGAAAAAAAGCTTATATAATTGATGATTGATCGAATTTTTTACTAAGGAAATATATTTTAGTTCAAATAAAAAAGCACCAAATTTTGAAGTAAAAATTCAGGCTCAACACAATTTATTGAACTACGTATTGAATAATTTAAGAATATAAAAAAAGAATTATTAAATGATCGATAAGAAATATATTAACGAGTAATCGGGAACCTTTTTTGAAGTGGCAAGAGAGTATGCAAAAGAGGATTCAATGGTATTGGATATTGATTGCGGAAATGGTGGGTTTTCGAACATCTTGGAAAGAGGAACTTCTTTCTTTATGATGGCAACGAGGAAACAGTTTCTGATATGAAAAATCAGGCTTTATAAACGTATTCCAAGGTTATTTACCAGATTTACCTTTTGAAGATGAACAATTTGGAATTTGAAATCATTGTAGTCATGTCGTAGAGCATCTACAGGGCAAGCAATACTATAAGACACCTCAAAGAAATGGATAGATGTTTAAAAAATAATGGATATCTGATTATTTCTGCACCCCTTATGTGGAACGGATTTTATGATGATTTATCTCATATTAGACCTTATCCTCCATCAGTTTTAAAAATTATTTGTGTATCAAAAATAAAGATAATAGAACAAACCAGATTATTTCCTTAGATTATATTAGACAAGAGAAATTCGTAGATATTTTCCAGTACATTCTTCTGAAGGGTCTTTGAATACAAGGCTAATATTATTGTTAAGTTTTATAACCTTCCAAAAAAGTTGTTTTATAAAATGGGGTGAAAAAATTCAAGAGAACAGGATCTACTATAGTTTATAAAAAATAAATGATTGTTTCAATAATAATTCCTGCTTCAACAGATCCCAATTAATATGCAATACATTGGATAGCCTAATTAACCAAGCTTATAGTGATTGGGAATGTATTATTGTTGACGATGGCTCAACTGATAATACTTTAGAGGTGTTAAAATTATTATAAAATAAAGGATGAAACGTTTTAAAATTTTTTCAAGACCTGGTGAAGATATTAAAGGTGCCTCAACATGTAGGAATATAGGGCTTTAAGAAAATGCATTGGAGATTATGTTATTTTATTAGATTCAGATGATACTTTATTGAACAGAATGCTTAGCAAAATAGAGTTTTGAAGTTTTCAAGAAAATTATAATGATGACTTTTTAGTATTCCCTATGGGAATTATGAATTGGTGAGACCATTTCAAAAAATAATATAGAGTATAAGGAGTCATATTTGGTTGAGTTTTTAAGTTATAGGTTACCATGGTCGATTATGCGCCCTATTGGAAAAGAGATATTTTATTAAAATTAAAAGGGTTTAAAGAGGGATACCCAAGATTAAACGATCCTGAATTGATGATTCGTGCGCTATTGATGTTTAACGTTAAATTTAAAGTCTTCAATAATGCTTCATATGATAGTATATATAATTTAAGCGTTACTAATTGGGCATTATTTACTAATAAATATTACCAAAGTTTACTCTTATTTATACCCGATATTTGCAAGGAACTAGAGGATAGTAAAAAAACAAAGTTGAAGAGTTATTTAAGCGGTTATTTAAAAGTTTGGTTTCGAGATTTCATGTTTCCGAGCAATAAAAATCTAATTAAGGAAAATAAAAAATTGATTTGGTTATTTTACGATCAAGGTATTAATTCCCTATTCAAAACAGTTCGGCTAACTTTCCTTTTTTATTTTTACATTACGCTTTCATTTTTAGTGAGACAAATAAAAAATAATGTGATAAAGATAAATTAGCAATTGAAGACTAATATTAGTTATATAAAAACCAAAATAAAGTTTGTTCAATCACTATTTGGGTTTTTGACATTCTATTTTTTACAATCAAAAAAAATTACTCATTCAGAATATTATTTTTTTCTTTCCTTACTATCATACAGGAGGAGCAGAACGAGTCCATTTAAATATTTTACAGGCGCTACATCCACAAAAGTGTTGTGTTATTTTCACCCATTTATCTGCTACAAACAATTTTTATAAACAATTTAGGCAAGTTGCAAGCACAATAGAAATTAACTCCATTAGAAATAAAAAAAGTGTTTTTATCAATAATCTTCTTTTGAACAGTATTTCTAATGCAATCAATAAAAGTAAAACCGTTAAAGCAGTTTTTGGATGCAACACGAATTATTATTATCAAATTCTTCCTTTTTTTAATAATTCAATTAAAAGAATTGATTTAATTCATGCATTAGAACCAAACGATGAGCGAAAGGAGATTTTAATAGAAAGTGCGGATTTACTAGATTTTAGACTTGTAATTAACGAAAACGCAAAAAAAGATATTATTGATATTTATAAAGAAGGGCATATTGAAATTAACCTTGTTGATCGGATAAAAATAATTAGAAATGGAGTGCATATAGATAGACATGATTTGATTGATTTTAAATCAAAAGACTATGAAAAAATCAATATTGGATTCTTAGGAAGGTGGTCAGAAGAAAAACGTCCGGAAATATTTTTGGAAGTTGTAAAAAGAATAAAAAAAAGATTTCCTAATGTTGAGTTTTTTATGGCAGGTACCGGAATGAAAAGTAACTTAAAGCAAATTACGGATTCAGGGGCAAAATATTTAGGTGAAATAACAGATGAAAGTGAACTAAAAAAATTGTATAAAAAATTAACTTTTATGATGATAACATCGGTTTATGAGGGATTTCCTATGGTTATAATGGAATCTATGATACATGGTGTTATACCTATTTGTACTGATGTAGGAGGAATTCATGAACACATAGTTGATATGAAAAATGGCATTTTAATTCAAAATACAAATGAAGGGGACTTAATTGAATCTTTTGTAAATAAAATAACTTATTTGATAGAAAATAAGGATATTATAGAAAGATTATCGAAAAATGCCTTTAATTATTCAATCGAAAATTTTTCAATTGATAAATTTAATAATTCCTATCAACAATTATTTAGATTTGAATAAATGAAAATACTAATGGTCGCCATTCCGAATCATCATTTTTTTCAATGGGTAAACCAATTGAAGGATTCTGGCTATGAGGTTATTTGGTTTGATATAACAGATGGAGGACCT